>DAIUEV010000026.1:18913-37830 GCA_036844945.1 Acidimicrobiales bacterium | reverse complement strand
CTAGGCCCTGCCGGCTCCGATAGGGGCGCCGGAGGGAGGATCCTCGCTCCAACGGAGCGAAACTGCCAGGCCGGAAGAGGCTCCGAAGCGTGGCCATTCACGCGCGAACGCCAGCCTCTGATACGGGGCTCGGCGTCGCGAGATGGCTCGGGGGGGAGGACTCGAACCCCCAATAACAGGGCCAGAACCTGTCGTGTTGCCGATTACACCACCCCCGATTGGGCGAGGGAGAGGCTACCTGACGACGGCGGAGCCGCGGCAATGGGCGGTCACCCGAACCCGAGCCTGAGGCGGCTCAGTTCGTGGTACCCGATCACCCGCCCGACCCCGACGGCGATCGCCTCCTTGAAGTAATACGGCACCGCCGACCAGCCGTTGATCGGCGAGGTGTGCGTCGGGGTCGGGAACGCCATGAGCCCGAACCCGCTCGCGATGGCCATCGATCGGTCCTCGTGGAACGGGTCGGTAGTGATCAACACCGTCTGATCGCCACGAGCCTTCAGCACCGTGTCGGCATCGGCAAGGTTCTCGTAGCTGTCCGTGCCCCCCACTTCGGCGACCGCGGACGACGGAACGCCGTGGTGCTCGAGGTAGGTGCCACCGGCCTCGGCTTCGGTGTAGCGGTCGCCGGACTCCTTGTAGCCGGTGACCACGATCAGCGGTGCCAACCCCTCCCGGTAGAGGTCGAGGGCTTCGTTCAGGCGGGACTGGAGGTCGGGCGAGGGCACCCCGTCGTACTGGGCGGCCCCCATGACGATGATGGCGCTGGCCGGCCGCGGGGAGGACTCCCGCGAGGTCAGCCACACCTGCACCCCGGACACGACGAGGTACACGACGATCGCGATGAGGAGGAGGATCACCACCCGGAGGATCGGATGGAGCCGGCCGATCAGCGGGAGGCGAGGAAGCAACGTCAGTCCGGCGCGAGGCGCGCCCGCGCCCGATCCAGCCGCGCGAGCACCTCGTCGCGGCCGAGCAACGCCAGCGACTCGAAGAGCGGTGGCCCGACCTGCCGGCCCATCACGGCGACGCGGATCGGGAACTGGCCCTTGCGCAGGCTCGTCCCCGCGGCCTCGACCACGGCACGGGTGGCGGCCTCCAGCGCCTCGGTGGTCCACTCGCAGTTCGAAAAGCTTTCTCCCGCCCCGGCCAGGATCGCCGGCGCGAGCGGATCATCCGCGACCTTCGACCTCCACGCCGCCTCGTCGATGTCGGGCTCGGCCAGGAAGAAGAAGTCGACCATGCCGGGCACCTCGCTCAGCACGGCCACCCGGTCCTGCACCAAGGGGGCCACCCGGGCGAAGGTGGCCGGGTCGTAGCGGTCGGGTGGCCACGTCGGGCCGCCGGTGGACGGGACCCATCCCCCGGCTCCGGGCGCCACCCACGGGGTCGCTGCCTCGACGAAGCGCTCCGGCGAGAGCTCGCGGATGTACTCGCCGTTCAGGTGGGTCAGCTTCTTCACGTCGAAGTAGGCGCCGGCATGGTGGACGTCCTCCAGCCGGAACTCCTCGATGAGCGTGTCGAGGTCGACCTTCTCGCGGTCGCCGGACGGGCTCCATCCGAGAAGCGCGAGGTAGTTCCGGAACGCTTCGGGGAGGTACCCGTCGTCGCGGTAGGACTCGACGGCGACCCGGTCCCGACGCTTGGAGAGCTTCTTACGCTGCTCGTTCACCAGCATCGGGAGATGGGCGAAGAGCGGGAGCTCGACCGGATCGCGCTGGTCGAGGGCAGCCCACACGAGGAGCCCCTTCGGGGTCGTGGGCAGGAGATCCTCGCCGCGGATGACGTGGGTGATCGCCGTGTCCCGATCATCGACCGCGTTGGCCAGCACGAAGAGGGGCTGGCCGGTCGACTTCACACAGACGAAGTCCTCCATGGCCCGATGGGGGAACTCGACGGTGCCGCGCACGATGTCGTGCAGCACGGTGGCCCCCTCATCGGGGGTCCGGAACCGCAGCGCGGTCTTCTCGTTTCGCTCGAGCCCGCGGTCCCGGCAGTGGCCGTCGTAACCCGGGATCGGGTTGTCCTTGGTCCGGGCGAGCACCTCCTCGCGCGTGCAGTCGCAGGCGTACAGCTGGCCATCGGCCCACATCTGCTCGATCACCTCGTCGTAGCGAGCACGGCGCTCGGACTGGCGGACCGGCCCCTCGTCCGGGTCCATTCCCAGCCACGACAGGCCTGACACGATGCCGTCGATCCAGTCGCTGCGGCTCCGCTCCTCGTCGGTGTCCTCGATCCGGAGGATGAATGTGCCGCCCGTCTGGCGGGCGAAGAGCCAGTTGAACAGGGCCGTACGGGCGTTGCCGACGTGGAGGTAGCCGGTCGGCGATGGCGCGAACCGCACCCGCGGGCCCGTCATGGTGTGGCGCCCGGCACCGGCGCGGGGCTACTCGTCAGCGAGGGAGATGGCCTGTGTCGGGCAACTGCGGACCGCCTCCTCGAGCTGCTCGCGCATCGACTCGGGCGGATGCTCGTCAAGGACGTAGAGGTAGCCGTCGTCACGCACCTCGAATATCTCGGGCAGGAGCGACATGCACACCGCGTTGCTGGCACAACGGTCGAAGTCGACGACGACCTTCACGGTCACCTCCCGGTTCCCTGCCTGGCGAAGGCCTCACTCTACCGGCGCGCCGTCGGCCGCCCTGAACCCGGATTGGCCGCCGTCCGCGCCGATGTCGGGGGCGTCCCGGAGCAGCTCCTTGAAGAACGCCTGGTCCTTCAGGAGGGGCACGTCGGCCAGGAAGAGACGGCCGTACCGCTCGAAGTACATCAGCTGCTTGGAGAGGAGGAAGGTTCCCCGGTCGAACTCCGAGAAGAGACCGCCGGACGCGTCGGCCATCCGGCGGACACGGCGTTGGAAGCGAAGGCGGCGGACGATGGCCCGCAGGGTCCGCCGCTGGGCCTCCAGGCCCTGCGCACGGGCGAGCTGGAGCTGGACGGTCTGGAGCATGTCGGCCATCGACACCTCACCGAAGGGCCGGGTCAGGGTCGGTTCGACCAGTTGTCGGATGAACGCCGTCATCTGGTCCTGGTCCATACCGACCGCCATTCCGAGGGCCGGCCCGTACGTCTTGACCAGGTGGTCGGTCACCTCGGCCCACGCTCCCTCCTCGCCGAGCGCCGCCGCGAGGAGCCGGAGGACGAAGCGGTGGGTGGCGGGGTCGAGGCGCCCGACGATCCCCCAGTCGACGATGCCGATCCGGCCGTCGCGGAGCAGCAGCATGTTGCCGGCGTGGGCGTCGCCATGGAAGGTTCCGCGACGAACGACGTGCATGAAGAAGGAGCGGACCACCTCCTCGACGAGCGGGGCCGGGTCCACGCCGAGCTCCGCGACTTGGGCCAGGTCGTCGATCGGGACGCCGTCGAGCAGCTCCATCGTGAGCACGTTCGGCCCGGACAGCTCCGGGTAGGGCTCGGGCACCGCGATCTTCGGCAGGTCGACCTCGGTCAACAGCCTGCGGAAGTGGCCCATCGTGCGAGCCTCGTTCCGCAGGTCCATCTCCTCACCGAGCTGGACGCGGAAGCTGTCGACGAGCTGGAGCATCGAGCCCGCCATCTGATCGCCGGTTTGGCGGGCCAGCACGTCGAACAACGGCTGCATCAGGTCGAGGTCGGTGGCGACCTGTTGCTCAATCCCGGGGCGGATGATCTTGACCGCCACGCTTCGCCCGTCGTGCAGCGTCGCCCGGTGCACGACCGCGATCGACGCGCGGCCGAACGGTTCGGGCTCGAAGTCGCGGTACGCCTCGGACATCGGCATCCCGAGGTCGGCCTCGATCCGATTGCGCACCTCGATGAAGGGCGCCGGCGGGCCGGTGTCGAGGCAGGACCGGAACTCCTGGGCCACCTCCTCACCGAACATCCCCGGGGAGGACGCCATGATCTGGCCGAACTTGATGAACGTGCCCCCGAGGTCCTCGAAGGTCAGGCGGAGCGGGCGCGCGAACGTGCTCGGCAAGAGTCGGCGCCGTGGTCGGTCGAAGAGGTGGCGGACGACGACGGGGAAGAAGTGCCGGGTGGCCACCTCGGCGATCTGCGCGCCCCGGCGGGCCAGCGCGAGCGGGCCGGGTTCGGGGAGACGACGCGGGTAGATCCGGGGGGAGGGATCGCCGCCGACCGGGGAGACACCAGCGCGGCCGTTCCCCACATCGGCAGGCTACGCGACCCTGGGGCCGCTCAGTCCCGGCCCGAACGCGGGCTCAGGCCACCTGGCGGACCAGGCGGCGCTTGCGGGACCGGCGCCAGCGTTCCGCACGGGCGCCGACCGATCCGAAAAGCCGGGACACCTCGGTCACCGAGGCCAGCAGGGTGAGCACTCCTTCCTCGGTCTCGATCCCGAGCACCTGAAGCCGCCGACCGCCTGATGTCGTAAAGGACTCGTCGGCCGAGAAGCCCCGCAGCGATCGCCACTCGATCTCGGTGGCGGCCGACTCGGGCGACGCCCGATCGACGGTCGCTTCGGGATCGCCGGACATCCGGGTGAGGGACAGGCCGTCGTCGGTCACCCGGACCCGGCAGTGGTGGAGCGCCCGGGTCTCGGGGTGGACCAGCAGCGCGTCGATCACCTCGGGAGGCAAGGAGGTTGGGCTCGTCCTGGATTCCTGCGTCGTCTCGGGCGGCCTCACGCGGGTCGCCATTTCGGACTCGGGCCGGCCCCGACCTGCGGCCCACGCTCACGGTAGGTCCCGCGTCGACCCGAGTGGCGGTTCTGCCCGCTCATCGCCCGGGCTGCAGGGTCTCGTCGGCCAGGACGAAGATCGTCTGGGTCGACCGGACGTGCGGTGAGCCGTGCAACCGGACGAGCACGACGTCCCGCAGCGCGACGACGTCGGCCACCCGCACAATCAGCACCACGTCGAAGCCACCGCTCGTGAACGCGATGTACTGCAGCCCGGGCAGCTCCAGGCACTCCGCGCGCACCGCTTCCCAGCTGTGCTGCTCGATGTTGGCGAGGATGAGGGCGGTGATCGGCAGTCCGGCCTTGGCATGGTCGACGTTCGCACTGAAGCCCGTGATGACGCCGGACTCGCGCAAACGCTCGAAGCGGGCATACGCGGTTGCTCGCGAGACGTTGGTCCGTTCCGCCAAGGTGCTCATTGAGACCCGCCCGTCGCGGATCAGCTCTCGGACAAGTGCCTGGTCCACCTCGTCGAGCGCTGGCAAGACGTCCATCCGATATCCCTTCCGAGGGCATTCTCTCAGACGATTTGTCAGTATCTCCGGATACTGAGCACTGATCGTCTTGGAAATCGGCCTAGACCTGGACAGACCATCCAGGCAGGTGCACGATTGGGCGAAATGGCCGTCGCCGTCCTCGAGCTTCCCGCCGACCACCCCGGATTCCTCGACGCCGAGTATCGGGCCCGGCGGGCGTCGATCGCCGAGGTGGGTCGCGCCTATCACGTCGGGGATCCCGTCCCCGACGTGACCTACACCTCCGAAGAGGACGCGCTGTGGCAGCTCGTCTCGGGCGAGCTGGCCGAGAAGCACCGTGAGTACGCGTGCTCCGCCTATCTCGACGGCTCCGCCCGGCTGGTGCTTCCCACCGAGCGGGTGCCCCAGCTCCGCGAGGTGGACGAGCGGCTCCGGACCCTCACCGGCTTCGGCTTCCGGCCCGTTCCGGGCCTCGTGCCCGCCTCCGACTTCTACGCCGCCCTGGCCGAACGGACGTTCCTCTCCACCCAGTACGTCCGCCACCACTCGGTGCCCTTCTACACACCCGAGCCCGACGTGGTCCACGAGATCATCGGGCACGCCAACACGCTCGCGTCGGCTTCCCTGGCCTCGCTCTACGAGAAGGCGGGGCGGGCGTCGGTGCGCACGCACGATCCCCACGCGATGGCGTTCTTCTCAAGGGTGTTCTGGTTCACCCTCGAGTTCGGGGTGGTGCGCGAGTCGGGGAAGGCGCGGGCCTACGGGGCGGGGTTGTTGTCGAGCTACGGCGAGCTCGAAGCGTTCCGCCAGGCGGAGCTGCGCCCCTGGGACATCGGGCAGATGGGCTCCCTCGACTACGACATCACCCGCTACCAGCCGGTGCTCTTCGAGGCCCCGTCGTTCGGGTTCCTCGTCGAGCAGCTCGGCCGGTTCTTCGACCAGTTCGACGACGAGTGGCACCGAGAGCACCACAGAGGAGCGACACGATGACCGGGACCAGCACCGTCCGCGCCACCCGCAACCCGCCGGTGGCGCGCCTGTTGGGCTGGGACTGCCTCGAGCTGTGGGTCGGCAACGCCCGGACCACGGCGGGCTTCCTGATGTCGGCCTTCGGGTTCTCGTGCACCGCCTACGCGGGACCCGAGACCGGCGTCCGGCACAAGGCCAGCTACGTCTTGGAGCAGGGCGAGATCCGACTGGTCGTCTCGGCGGCGCTCTCGGCCGACTCCCCCATCGCCGAGCACGTCCGGACCCACGGCGACGGGGTCCACGACCTGGCCTGGCTGGTGGACGACGCCACGCTCGCCTTCGAGGGGGCGGTCGCCCGCGGCGCCCGCCCGGAGCGCGCGCCCTGGCGCGAGTCGGACGAGGACGGCGAACTGGTCCTCGCCCAGATCGGCACCTACGGCGAGACGGTCCACACCTTCGTGGAGCGCGGCCACTACCGGGGGAAACGCCTCGAGCCCGGCTACTCCGCCGACAACCTCCCCCCGACTCCCGTCGGCCCGCCGGTCGGACTGCGGGCGGTCGACCACGTCGTCGGCAACGTCGAGCTCGGCCGGCTCGACGACTGGGTGCGCTTCTACTCCGAGGCGATGGGGTTCGAACCGCTGACCTCGTTCTCAGAGGAGCAGATCTCCACCGAGTACTCGGCCCTGGCTTCGACCGTGGTCTGGGACGGCAAACAGATCGTGATGCCGATCAACGAGCCCGCCGTCGGGCGGAAGAAGAGCCAGATCCAGGAGTACCTCGACGCCTACGACGGCCCGGGGGTGCAGCACATCGCCCTGCGCACCGACGACATCGTCGCGACGGTCGACGCCCTCTCGGCGCGGGGCGTCCGGTTCATGTCGGTCCCGGACACCTATTACGGAGAGGCCCGGGAGCGCCTGGCCGGGGTCGACCTGCCCTGGGACGACCTGGAACGCCTGCACGTGCTGGTCGACCGGGACGCCGGCGGGTACCTGTTGCAGATCTTCACCGAGACGATCACGGACCGGCCGGCCCTCTTCTTCGAGATCATCGAGCGACGGGGGGCGACCGGCTTCGGGGAGGGCAACTTCAAGGCGCTCTTCGAGGCGATCGAGCGCGACCAGGAGCGCCGGGGCAACCTCTGAGCCTCCGCCCCCGCCGCCGATCGGCAGCGGGCCGCTCGCGAACGGGGCCGGACTCCGGACGGCCATCACGATCTCCACGCTCGTCCTCGTCGCGCGCTGCGTGGTCGCCCTCGGGCTCCCTGCGCCGTCCTCGCTCGGGCACGCCGCGCTCGAGGACCAGCTCAGCGGGTCGGTCGGGTCGCGGCGCCAGGACGGGGCCGGTGGCCCGGTTCACGGGGCCCGCGCAAGTAGTGTCGACGCGGAGTGCTGTTCGTCGAGATCTTCCGCCTGGTACTGGTCCTGATCGGCGCCCTCAGCGGCTACGAGATCGGGCACTCCTCGCACTCCTCGACCGGCCAGGTGGTCGGGCTGGTGCTCGGGGCCCTCGTCGCGTACGTCGTCGGCGGGGTGCTCGGCCGGGTGCTGCGGAGCCAGGGGGACCGGGCGGCCGGCCGGTTCGAACGCATCCCGCCGGGCGAGCTGTTCGCCGGCACCCTGACCGGCATCGCGGGGTTCCTGCTCGGTGCGGCGATCAGCGTGCCGCTGCTCGTCCTCGTGCACTCCCCGGTCGTGTGGCCGGCCTCGGGCGCGCTCGAGCTCACGGTCACCTTCATCGGGTTCCAGGTCGGCATCACGAAGGGCCGCCAGGTGGTGGCGGCGGCCGGACTCGGGCGGATCCTCGCGCCGCCGGCCGAGCCCCCGCCCGGCTACGCCCTTCTCGTGGACACCTCGGCGGCCATGACCCCGTTCCTCCTCGTCCTCGGCCGCTACGGGCTGCTGGTCGGCGGCCTGGTCGTCCCGCGGTTCGTGATCGACCAGCTCCAGACGATGGCGGCCGGGCCCGACCCGGTGTCGTCCCGGCGGGCCCGTCGCGGTCTCGAGCGGCTCGACGTGCTGCGCGACCTGCGGGTCCCCGTGCACGTGGCCGAAAACGAGCTGCCCGAGATCGACGACCTGACCGACCGGCTGGTCGAGGTGGCCCGCCGGCTCGGCCTGCGGCTGGTCACCTGTTCCGGCCAGGTGAGGGAGGCGGCCAAGCGCCGCGGGGTGGCGGTCACCGACCTGCGCCCGCTCGCCAACGACCTCACCCCGGACCACCTGCCCGGCGAGCAACTGGTCATCGACCTGATCAAAGAGGGCAACCAGCCGCGACAGGCGGCCGGCTACCTGGCCGACGGCGACCTCGTGGTCGTGAACGACGCCTCCCACATGATCGGCCGGGAGAACGTGGTCGTCGAGGTCCTCTCGACCCGGCGCACCAACCAGGGGCTGCTCGTGTTCGCCAAGCTGGCCGACCGGTCCTCGCTGTCCGGAGTGGCCGCCGAGCCGCTGCACACCGGGCCCCTCCCCAATCTCCACGACACCGATTTCGACGACACCGAGGTCGGTGAGCAGATCGGCGTCGATCGATGACGCCGCCCGCGGTGCTCAGGCCTTCTTGACCGCCGAGACCAGCTTTTGGAGCGTGTCCTTGGCGTCCCCGAAGAGCATGGTGGTCTTCGGGTCGTAGAGGAGGTCGTTGTCGATCCCGGCGAAGCCCGGCCGCATCGAGCGCTTGAGGAACACGATGTGCTCGGCCTGGTCCGCGTTGATGATCGGCATCCCGTAGATGGGGCTGCCCGGGGTGTTGCGGGCGGCTGGGTTCACCGTGTCGTTGGCCCCCACCACGAGCGCCACGTCGGTGGTCGGCATTTCCGGGTTGACCTCGTCCATCTCCTTCAGCTCCTCGTAGGGGACGTTCGCCTCGGCCAGAAGCACGTTCATGTGGCCCGGCATCCGCCCGGCCACGGGGTGGATTGCGTAGACGACGTGGACGCCCCGGGCGATCAACGCGTCGGCGAGCTCCTTCGCGGTGTGCTGGGCCTGGGCCACGGCCAGCCCGTAGCCGGGGACGATGACCACGTTGCGGGAGTACGCGAGCAGCGTGCCGATGTCCTCGGCGGTCCCGGCCCGGACCGAGCGTCCGTCCACGCCCTCGGTGGCGCCGCTCGCGGTGACGACCGAACCGAACGCGCTGAACAAGATGTTGGGAAGCGAGCGGCCCATGGCCACGCTCATCATCCGGGTGAGAAGCATGCCGGACGCCCCGACGAGGGTCCCCGCCACCACGAGCACGTTGGAGTCGAGCGTGAACCCCGACGCGGCGACGGCCAGGCCGGTGAACGAGTTGAGCAGCGAGATGAGCACCGGGACGTCCGCGCCGCCGATCGGCAGCACGAAGATCACCCCGAGCGCGAGCGCCAGCGCCAGGAGCACCCACAAGAGCGCGGTCGACGAGGTGACCAGGATCGCGAGGACGAAGCCCAAGATGGCGAGGCCCACCGCCCCGTTGATCGCCTGCTGCCCCGGGTAGGTGATCGGGCGCGTCGGCATCAGCTCCTGCAGCTTCACGAAGGCGAGGGCGGAGCCGGAGAACGACACGCTTCCCACCAGCACGCCGAAGATCACCTCGAGCACCTTGTAGGTGGCGACGGTCTTGGCGTCGGTGCCGATGAACTCGGTGATGGAGACGACCGCCGCGGCCCCTCCGCCGACCCCGTTGAAGGCGGCCACCATCTGGGGCATCGCGGTCATCTTCACCAGGCGGGCGGCCGGCACCCCGATGGCCACCCCGATCGCCATCGCCCCGACGATGAGCCCCACATGGGCGAGCCC
The DNA here is from genome assembly GCA_036844945.1 of Acidimicrobiales bacterium. Taxonomy (GTDB): domain Bacteria; phylum Actinomycetota; class Acidimicrobiia; order Acidimicrobiales; family RAAP-2; genus Palsa-461. Next base: position 27,925 of record DAIUEV010000026.1, on the reverse strand, counting down.
GGCATGGGCGAACGTCACCCCGATGGCGAGCGCCATGCCCGCCGCCGCGAGCAGGTTCCCCCGCCGCGCGTGCTTTGGCGAGCTGAGGCCCTTCAGGGCGACGATGAAGCCGATCGCGGCCACGAGATAGCAGAGGTCGATGACCGTCCCGCGGCTCACGCTCGGCCGTCCTCACCTTCGGGCCGGGTCTCGGCCGGCGGCTCGGATTGGCGGGGCCGGAACATGTGCAGCATCCGGTCGGTTACGACGAAGCCACCGACCACGTTCAGGGTGGCAAGGATGACGGCGATGAAGCCGAGGGCCTCCTCGGCGCCGGTGTGGGCGGAGCCCAGCACGATGATCGAGCCGACGAGGATCACCCCGTGAATCGCGTTGGAGCCCGACATGAGCGGGGTGTGCAGGATGCTCGGGACCTTGGAGATCACCTCGAAGCCGACGAAGGCGGAGAGCACGAAGATGGTGAACAGCTCGAGCAGGCCGTTGGTCACGAACCACTCTCCCCCGTCGTCGGTTCCGCCGCCGCCGGCGGAACCACCGGGCGGTGCGGGACGCCGAGCGCCGCGGCGGCGCCGGCCTCGGCCGCCTCACCGGCCCTGAGGATGCAGCAGCCGGCGACGATCTCGTCGCCCCAGTCCGGCGCGACCGTGCCGTCCCGGCCGAGGAGCGCCAGCAGGTTGGCGGCGTTGCGGGCGTAGAGGAGGCTGGCGTGCGTCGACATCGCCGACGGCGGGTTGGCCACGCCGACCACGGTCGTCCCCTCGATCACCACCTCCTCGCCGGGGCGGGTGACCTCGCAGTTCCCCCCGTTGTCGGCGGCCAGGTCGATGACGACCGAGCCCGGCGCCATCGCCCGGACGACCTCCTCCTTCACGAGGACCGGGGCCTGGCGCCCGGGCACTGAGGCCGTGGTGATCACGACGTCGCTCCCGACGACGACCTCGGCCAGCGCCTCCTGCTGGCGGGCCAGCTCCTCGGGCGACAGCTCGCGGGCGTAGCCGCCGGCGCCCTCGGCGGAGATCCCGAGGTCGACGAAGGTCGCGCCGAGGCTCTCGGCCTCCTCCTTGGCGGCGGCGCGCACGTCGTAGGCCCGCACCACCGCACCGAGGCGGCGGGCGGTGGCGATCGCCTGGAGCCCGGCCACCCCGACCCCCATCACGAGGACCTTGGCCGGTGGGACGGTCCCGGCGGCGGTCATGAACATCGGGAAGAACTTGGCCAGGTGCTCGGCCGCGAGCAGCCCGGCACGGTAGCCCGACACGGTGGCCTGGGAGCTGAGCGCATCCATCGACTGGGCGCGGCTGATCCTGGGCACGAAGTCGAAGCTGAAGACGTTGGCCCGCCGCGCCGCCAGGGCCCGGAGCGCGTCGAGGGACTGGGCCGGCTGCAGGAAGCTGAGGGTCGAGGACCCCTCGGGCACCGCCCCGGCCAGCTGCGGGTCGGGCGGGTTGACCGAGAGCACGACCTCCGCCTGGGCCAGCAGCGCCCCGGCGTCGGGCGCGACCGTCGCGCCCGCCTCCGCGTAGGCCTCGTCGGGGAACGACGCCGCCGTTCCGGCACCTGACTGGACCCAAACCTGCCAACCGGCCTCGACCAGGCGGACCGCGATGGCGGGGACCATCGCCACCCGACGCTCGCCCCGGCGCGTCTCGGCGGGGACGGCCAGGAGCACGAGGGGTGTTTCTAGCAGTTCCGACCAGACGCCCCCGCACCCGGGAGCCGAAGGGCTACTTCCTCTTGGTCCTCAGCTGGAAGGGTTCGTGGGCGACCCGGTTGTCGGCCGAAGGGGCGTCGAGCTTGTGGTCGGCCCACCCCGCGCCCTCGAAGGTGAAGCAGAAACCCGCCTCGTTGGCCAGCCCGGTGGCCACCTCGATGGAGAGCGGGGGCGCGAAGAAGTACCCCTGCGCGGCGTCACACTCGAAGTCCCGGACGATGGCGGCCTGCTGGGCGGTCTCCACGCCCTCGGCGACCGTCGAGATCCCCTCGGAGTGCGCCAGCGACACGACCGTCTCCACGATGAGACGGTTGATGCCCTGCTGGGGTTCGAGCGAACCGACGAAGGAACGGTCGATCTTCACGGTGTTCACGGCCAACCGGCGCAGCACGTCGAAGGAGGTCCAGCTGGTGCCCACGTCGTCGACCGCCAGCTCCACCCCGAGGGCGCCGATGTTGCGGAGGTCGTTCATGGCGACGTCCTCGACCATCGCGTGCTCGGTGACCTCGACCGTGAGCCGGTCCGGCTCGATCCCGGACCGCTCGAGCGCCAGAGCCACGGCGAGGCTGCCCACGCCCCGGCGAAGCTGCACGAGCGACAGGTTGACGGCCAGCTGGATGTTCTTCGGCCAGGCGGCCGCCTGCTGGCATCCCTCGGTCAGCACCCATTCGCCGAGCTGCACGATGTCGCCGTTCGCCTCGAGCCACGGCAGGAGCAGGCTCGGGAGGATGAGCCCCTCGTCGGGGTGCCTCCAGCGCAGGAGGGCCTCGAACCCGAGGAGGCGGCCCGAGGTCAGGTCGATGAGCGGCTGGTACTCGAGGGTCGGCTCGCCGCTCAGGATCAGGGACTCGGTGTCCGGGCGGGTTGAGGTCTCGCTGGCCATCGTGGGATCGCCTTCCGTGAGCGGATCGATCCGTCGGCCCGTGGTCCCCGACCGGACGTCACCGCACTCCGATCGCACATTCTGCCCGAACCGGACCCGAATTTCGGTGATCCACAGGGCCGACGGGCCCGTCCCCACCCAGCCTGACCTGGTCCTCTAGGGCGTGGAGGCCGTCCCCCCACTACCCTGGCCGGGTTCGGGGCGCCGGACGGGAGGCGGAAATGGCTTTCGATGTGGCCAGGGTCCTGGCCGAGCGGCACGGCGAGAACTTCGAGCTGCACGGCGAGTACATGAATCCCCAGATGGCCCGGGTCCTGCGCACCCTCGGTTTCGACCGCTTCTACGTGCGGGGCGAGGGCTGCTACCTCTACGACGACGCCGGCGAGCGGTACCTCGACATGCTCTCGGGGTTCGGGGTCTACGCGCTCGGCCGCTCCCACCCGGGCGTGAAGGCCGCCCTGCACCAGGCGCTCGACCTCGACCTCCCCAACATGGTCCAGATCGACTGCGCGCTCCTCCCCGGGCTCTTGGCCGAGGCCCTCGTCGGTCGCGCCCACGACGGCATCCGCCGGGCCTTCCTGTGCAACTCGGGCACCGAGGCCGTCGAGGGGGCGATCAAGTTCGCGCGCTACGCGACCAAGCGCTCCCGGATCGTGTACGCGGCCCACGCCTTCCACGGGCTGAGCACCGGCGCCCTGGCCCTCAACGGCGGCGCCGACTTCCGGCAGGGATTCGGTCCCCTGCTCGACACCACCGAGGTCCCCTTCGGCGACATCGACGCCCTTCGCCGCGAGCTGCGTCGGGGGGACGTGGCCGCCTTCGTGGTCGAGCCGATCCAGGGCAAGGGGGTCCACACCGCTCCGGCCGAGTACTGGCACGAGGCCCAGCGCACCTGCCGGCGCTACAAGACCCTCCTCGTGACCGACGAGGTCCAGACCGGGCTCGGCCGGACCGGCCGCTTCTTCTGCCACGAGCACTGGGGGCTCGAGCCCGACATCATCACGGTGTCCAAGGCGCTCTCGGGCGGCTACATCCCGCTCGGGGCGATCCTCGCGACCGAGAAGGTGTTCATGAGCGTGTTCAGCTCGATCGACCGTGCGATGGTTCACTCGAGCACCTTCGGACGCAACCAGCTCGCCATGGTGGCAGGGCTGGCGACCCTGCAGGCGATCGACGAGGAGCACATCGTCGAGCGCGCCCGGACGACCGGCGAGTCCTTCAAGGCCAAGCTCGCCCCGCTGGTCGAGCGCTACGAGATGTTCCACGAGGTCCGGGGCCTCGGGCTCATGATCGGCCTCGAGTTCGGCCCGCCCACAACCCCCAAGCTCCGTCGCCGCTGGAACGCGGTCGAGCGGATCCGCCCGGCGCTGTTCTCCCAGGCCGTGGTCGTCCCGCTGTTCCACCGCCACCGGATCCTGACCCAGGTGGCCGCCGACAACGTGAACATCATCAAGCTGCTGCCGCCGCTCGTCGCCGGGGAGGCCGAGGTCGATCACTTCGTCGCCGCCTTGGACGACGTCCTTGACTCCGCGCACAAGGGCCCGGGGTTCTACTTCGACCTCGGCCGGAAGATGGCCCGTGGCGCGCTCCCCGGCGGCAACCGACGCGCCGGCACCTATCGCCCGCCGGCCACCCCGGTCGGCGGTTCGCTCTCCGCCAACGGGTCGCCTAACGGCGCCTCGGCGAACGGCGGGGGCCAGGTCGCGGCCGTGCCCGCGGCCGGCCGCGCTTGAGCGACCGAGGCGGCGCCGACCCGCCGTTCACGCTCCGACCCGGCGACCGGGTCGCGGTCACCGGGGCCGCCGGGTTCATCGGCTCGGCCATCGTGCGCGCGCTCCTCGAGCGCCAAGCCGAGGTCGTCGCGCTGGTCGAGCCGGGCGGGAACGAGTCGAACCTCGACGGGCTGGACCTCGAGCGGGTGAGCGTGGACATCCGGTCCCGCGACGACGTGGAAAAGGGACTCGCCGGCGCGCGGGCGGTGTTCCACACCGCCGCCCTGTTCCAGTTCTGGGCCAAGGACCGCTCGGTCTTCTACGACGTGAACGTGGAGGGGACCCGGCACGTGATCGACGCGGCGCTCGAGGCCGGGAGCGAGCGGATCGTCTACACGAGCACCGTCGCCACGATCGGCCTCGAGGGCTCCCGGGACCACCCCGCCGACGAGCGGGCCGCCGCGCGGATCGACCACCTGTTCGGCTCCTACAAGCAGTCCAAGTACGTCGCCGAGCACGAGGCGCTCCGGGCCGCCGCCGAAGGGGCGCCACTCTCCCTGGTGCACCCGACCTTCCCGCTCGGCCCCCGCGACATCCGACCCACCCCGACCGGAAAGGTGCTCCTCGACTTCCTGAACGGCCGGATGCCCGGGTATGTCGACACCGCCATGAACGTCTCGCACGTGGAGGACCTAGCCGTCGGTCACCTGCTCGCGCTCGAACGCGGGCGCCGCGGCCGCAGCTACATCATCGGCGGGGAGAACCTGCCGATGGGCGAGCTGCTGGGCACCGCCGCGTCGGTGACCGGGCTGCCCGCGCCCGGGAGGCGGTGGCCGGGCCTCGTGGGCCTCGGAGCCGGACTCGCCTCCGACCTGATCGAGGGGCGCCTCCTCCGGCGCGAGCCCCACGTGCCGCTCGAGGCGGCCCGCATGTCGCTCGAGCACATGGTGTTCGACGACTCCCGGGCCCGCGTTGAGCTCGGCTACACCTCGCGGCCCGCCGCCGAGGCGATCGCCGACTCGGCCCGCTGGTTCCTCGACCACGGCTACGTGCGACCCGAGCGCGCCCGCCTCTTCACCTGGCCGGAGCGCTCCTGACCCCCGCCCCCGGCCGGGGGCGGGCGGGGAACCACCGGTCGGCGTGAACCGCCGCGTAGCCTGCGACCGTGGCCTCCGGAACCGAACGCGCCGAGGCGAGCTACCCCGAGTGGGAGTTCTCCGGCGCCGCCGAGAACCACCACTACCTCGTGCCGGCGGTGCTGAAGGCGCTCCCCGACGGCCCGGTGCGGGTCCTCGACCTCGGCTGCGGCAACGGCGCGCTCACGGCGCGGATCCGGGAGGCCGGCAAGCAGGTGACGGGCGTCGACTTCACCGAGAGCGGGATCGAGCGGGCCCGCCGGGCCAACCCCGGCGTCCCCTTCGTCGTCCACGACCTGAACGAGCCGCTCCCCGGGTCCCTGCGAGGGCAGTTCGACGTCGTCGTGTCCGCCGAGGTGATCGAGCACCTGTTCTTGCCCCGCGTCCTCTTCGCCCGTTGCCGCGAGGCGCTGGGCGACCGGGGACAGGCGATCATCACCACCCCGTACCACGGCTATTGGAAGAACCTCGCCATCGTGGTCACCGGCAGGTCGGACTCGCACTGGGGGCCGCTCGCCGACTACGGGCACATCAAGTTCTTCTCCAAGAAGACGATCAGCCAGATCGCCCGCGAGTGTGGTTTCGAGCCGGTCCGGGTCCTCGGCGCGGGCCGGATCCCGCTGCTCGCCGCCACCATGGTGATGACCGCCGATCTCGTCCCCGCGCCCTGAGGCCGCCGGTCGCCGCCTGTCCGGATCCGCCCAGAATCGGGCGCGCCCGCGTGCCACGATCGAGGGCGAGACGAAGAGGAGGGCGACGATGACCCTGGCCACGAAGCTGCACGCCCAAACGACCGCGACGCAGCTCTGCGTCGAGAGCCCGATCGGCGACCTCGTCGTCGCCGGCGACGCCGACGCGGTGACCGAGATCCTTCTGCCGGTGCCCGGGCGTTCGTCCAAGGTCTCGCGCGACCGCGCCGCGGTGCGGGGGCCGGTCCGCGACGCCGCCCGCCAGCTCGACGAGTACTTCGCGGGCAAGCGCCGGCAGTTCGAGCTGCCGCTGTCGCTCGAGGGGACCGACTTCCAGCGCGACGTGTGGACCGCACTGGCCGACATCCCCTACGGCGAGACGATCAGCTACGCCGAGCTGGCCCGCTGGGTCGGGCGACCCCGGGCGTTCCGGGCCGTCGGCCAGGCGAACGGGGCGAACCCGATCCCGATCGTGCTCCCGTGTCACCGGGTCATCGCCGCCGACGGGACGATCGGCGGCTACGGCGGCGGGCTGCCGACGAAGCGGGCCCTGCTCGCGCTGGAAGCGGGCGCCTGAGATTCCCGGCGAGGCGGGAGCGGCCCGCCCGGGGGTTATGGTCGGGCGGGTGAGCCCGCTCGATCTCGCCATCGACGCCGCGGTGTTCGCCTGGGTCCTCTACCGCCAGCGGCGGGTCCGCCGGGTGCGGCTCCGCTTCGCCGGCCGCGTGCCGGTCGTCCTCTCCCTCATTGGGCTCTTCCAGTTCATCCACTTCACCGAGACCCACTCACCCGGGGCCGAGGTCTCGATGCTCGCCATCGGCAGCTGCCTCGTGGTGGCCGGCGCGACCGGCGCGCTCCGGGCGGCCAGCGTCCGGCTCACCCCGGCCGAGCGGGGGGCCGTGATCCAGCAGGGCACCTGGCTGACGGTCGGCCTGTGGCTGGTCTCGGCCGGGCTGCACCTCGCGCTCAGCCCGGTCGTCTCGGGGCTCCACGGGCCGATCGACATCACCGCGGCGAGCCTCGTCCTCTTCACGGCCATCTCGCTCGGGGTGCAGAACGCGGTGGTCCACCACCGGGCGGTGCGCCTTCTCATGCGCGGCCCGGCGAAGGCGGGCGCCCCCGCCGGCACCGTCGACGCCCGGTCCTGGGAGGAGCCCCGGGACTGAGCCGCGGCCGGACCGTCAGTCCGAGATCGCCTTCTCCATGGCGTCGAGCCCGGCCAGGACCGCGTCGGCTTGCTTGTCGTCGAGCACGGAGTAGGCCCGGGCGACCATGCGGTTCGTGAGCTCGTCGGCCGCCTCCAGCTGGCGCCGGTGCTCGTCGGTCACCTCGGGGACGTCGTCGTCCTCGTAGCCGAACGTCGAGAACATCTCGGGCCTCCGGATGTAGTGCGCGATCCGCGGCTCGAGCAGCTGGGCGAGGACGGCCACCAGGTGCGCAGACCCGCGGTACTCGCGCAGCACGGTCACGAGCTGCATCGTCCGCCCCGGGGGGTCGTCGACGAGCGGCTCCGCGCTGATCCCGGCGTAGAGCGCGAGACCGGCCGGATCGGCGGCGTCGTTGACCGCGCCGAGGCCATCGCAGAGCGCGTCCAGCCCGTCGAGACCCGACAGCTTGGCCCGACCGAACTCCGCGCAGCACTCGAGGTGGGCTCGGGCGGCGGCACGCGGGTCCATGATCGCCCGCGCCTTGTCCCACTGGGACCGGATGAGCCGCGGCGCGAAGTACCCGAACGCGCTCACCACGACGGAGGCGTCGACGTCGCCGAGCACGCCCCCGCGCCCAAGGATGTAGAAGCGGAATGGGCCGAGCCCGAGTTCGTCGGCCCTGCTCGAGGCCGGCTCGGCGAAGTAGAAGGCACTTCCGAGACGGCCGATGGTGGCGGTCGCCCTTGGCACGAGGCGGTCGACCGGAGGCACGAGCGGACGATAGCCCGGCCCTAAGCTGTGGACCGGTGGCGTCGAGCATCCGGGCCGACGCGGTCGCCCTCGAGGTTGCGGGGCTCCACAAGCGCTTCGGCACCGTGCAGGCGGTCACCGACCTCAGCTTCGGTGTGGCCCCGGGCCGCATCACCGGGTTCCTCGGGCCGAACGGAGCCGGGAAGACCACCACCCTGCGGATCCTCCTCGGCCTGGTGAAGGCCACCGCGGGCACCGCCACCATCGGGGGCCAGCGCTACGAGGACCTCGCCCAACCGCTCCGCCGGGTCGGCGCGCTGCTCGAGTCGACCAGCTTCCACCCGGCCCGTCGGGCGCGGGACCACCTCCGGATGTGCGCGATCGGGGCCGGCATCGAGAGGACCCGGGTTGCCGAGGTGCTGGACCTCGTCGGTTTGGCCGATGTCGGCGGGCGCCGGGTCGGCGGGTTCTCCCTCGGGATGCGCCAGCGCCTGGGGCTGGCCGCGGCGCTGCTCGGCGACCCACCGGTCCTCATCCTCGACGAGCCCGGCAACGGGCTCGACCCCCAGGGCATCGCCTGGCTGCGCGATTTCCTCCGCTACCTCGCCACCCAGGGCCGCACCGTGCTCATCTCGTCGCACCTGCTCGCCGAGATGGCCCAGATCGCCGACGACGTGGTGATCATCGCGGCCGGCCACGCCCGCGCGTCGGGTCCGCTCTCGTCGCTCACGGCCCAGGTGGGCTCGGCGATGCGGGTCCGCACCCCCGAACCCGACCGCCTGCTCGGGGTGATGGCCGCCGCCCGCTTCCCGGCCCGTCGCCTGACCGAGGACCTCGTGCTGGTCGAGGGGGTGACGCCCAACCGGCTCGGCCCGGTGCTCGCGCAGAGCCAGATCGTCGTTTACGAGCTCATCAACCAGAGCACCGACCTCGAGTCCGTGTTCCTGTCGCTCACCGGGCCCGAGATCGCGGCGCCAGCCGTG
>DAIUEV010000026.1:0-18813 GCA_036844945.1 Acidimicrobiales bacterium | reverse complement strand
CGCCCGCCGCCACGGGTCAACCCGCCGCGCCGCCGCCGTGATCCGGTCCGTCCGCGCCGAGCTGTTCAAGCTGCGCACCTCCCCGGGCCCGTGGGTGGTGCTGGGGGCGACGCTCCTGTTCACCGCGCTCGGCATCGTCGTCGTGTTCCTGGTGGGCAAGGGCCACGGGCACGTCCGTTTCGTCGCGCCGGTCTCGACGTTCCGCCTGCGCCGACTGATCGGCTCGGGCTTCGCCGTCGGCGGCATCTGGATGGCCGCCGTCGTGGGCGTCCTCGCGGTCACCGGCGAGTACCGGCACAAGACGATGACCCAGACCCTCCTCGTCGAGCCGCGCCGGGGGACGCTCCTCGCCGCCAAGGCGGTCGCCGCCCTCATCTGGGGGATCGGCCTCGCGATCGCGAGCTTGCTCTTCGTCGGGGCCATGGGCCTCCCTCTGCTCCACACCGAGGGGGGCTCGGTGTCCCGCCTCTTCGACCAGGCCGGGGCGGTCCTGCCGGGGCTGTTCGCCGCCTTCGCGCTCCTCGCGCTGCTCGGGGCCGGCCTCGGCACGCTCGTCAAGAACCAGGTCGCGGCGGTGGTCACGATCCTCGCGATCACCTTCATCGTCGAGCCGGTCCTCGACGGGCTCTTGCCCGAGGTGGGCCGGTGGCTGCCCTCCGCCGCCGCCGCCGCGGTGGCGGGCGGCCTCGCCCCGGCCGGCGAACGGGCCCACCTGCTCAGCTGGTGGCTGGCGGCGATCGTGCTGGCGGCGTGGGGGCTCGTCCCGATCGTCGTCGGCTACTTCGTCACCTTCGACCAGGACGTGACCTGACCGAGACCGGCTGGGACGGCCGGCGCGGCGCGGGATAGCGTCGCCGGGTCCGGGACACCGACCGGAAGGAGCGACCGATGGCCGACAGCGAGAGCCCGCCCGTGATCCTGCGCGAGCGGAGGGGTCAGGTCGAGGTCCTCACCCTCAACCGGCCCGAGGCCCGCAACGCCATCAACGCCGAGGTGACCAAGCAGCTGACCGCGGCGTTGGACGACCTCGACAAGGACGAGGACCTGCGGGTGATCATCCTCACCGGGTCCGGCGACAAGGCCTTTTCGGCCGGCATGGACCTGAAGGCCTTCTCGGCGGGCACCGGCGGGTCGATCAGCGCCAGCACCGGCGGGTTCGCGGGGTTCGTCCGCCGCGCGATCCCGGTCCCGGTGATCGCGGCGGTGAACGGTCCGGCCCTGGCGGGGGGCTTCGAGCTCGTGCTGGCCTGCGACCTGGTGGTGGCGGCCGAACACGTCGTCTTCGGCATCCCCGAGGTCAAGCGGGGCCTGCTGGCGGCGGGCGGCGGGCTGGTCCGGCTGCCGAAGCGGCTGCCGATCGCGCTGGCGATGGAGCTGGCCCTGACCGGCGACTCGATCACCGCGGCCCGGGCCCTCGAGCTCGGCCTCGTGAACGCGGTGGTGCCGGCGGACCGGCTGATGGACGAGGCCCTCGCGTTGGCCGGCCGGATCACCGAGAACGCCCCGCTGTCGGTCCGCTACTCGCGTCAGCTCACCCTGCAGGCGGGCGAGGTGTCCGAGGCCGAGGCCTGGGACCTGAGCGACGCGGCGAGCCGGGTCGTCTTCAGCTCCGCCGACGCCCGGGAGGGCCCCATCGCCTTCGCCGAGAAGCGCGCCCCCAACTGGCAGGGCCGCTGAGAGCGGACACCGGGTCGCTCGCCCCGGCCCTCACCGCGCTCCGGCTCTCGCTGCACGTCCTCGCGGCGAGCGTCTGGGTGGGCGGCCAGGTCGTGCTGGCCGGCCTGGTCGGCACCGTGCGGGGCATCGCGGCCGACGGGCCACGGACCGTGGCCCGGGCGTTCGCCCGACTCAGCTGGCCCGCCTACGCGGTGCTGGTCGCCACCGGCATCTGGAACATTTCGGCCACCCACCCCTCGACCCAGTCGGGGGCGTGGCGGGTGGTGCTTTCGGTGAAGATCGCGGTGGTCGCCCTGGCGGGGCTGGCCGCCTTCGTCCACGGCCGGGCGGCCAGTCGGCGGGGACTGGCCATCTGGGGCTCGCTGTCTGGCGTGACCGCCCTCGCCGCCCTGGTCCTCGGGGTGCTGCTGGCCGGATGAGGGGCGGGGGACCGGGCCGGGCGGGACACGGTAACCTTGGACAGAACCTTTGATGGTTCGCCGCCACGTGGCCCATGAGGAGGGTTCGACATGCTGGCAGAGATCTTTGGCCCAGACCTTCTGATCGTGCTGATCGTCGTGGTGGTGATCCTCTTCGGTGGCGCGGCGATCCCGAAGCTGGCCCGCAACCTCGGCTCCGCCCAGAGCGAGTTCAAGAAGGGCGTGTCGGAGGCCAAGGCGGAGGAGGCCAACAAGACCGCCAGCCAGGCGGTCGACGAGAAGCCCTCGACCAACCCGTCGACCCCCTCCACCAACCCGTCGACCAACTGAGCGGTTCGGCGGCGCCCCACCCGCCCGGCCCGGCCGCCACCAGCGGCGGCCCTCCGAGCAGGTACTTCGATTTCCAAAGTGGGGTTCGCTAAGGTTCGCCAGCGTGGACGTCTGGCGCGACGAGAGGCCGCTCAGCCCCGCGTCCGCCCCCTCCGCCGAGACCCCGCACTCGGCCCCGTCGAATCGTTTCTCGGCGCCGCGGCGCGTCCTCGGGAGGCGGCCCAGCCGCCGGCTCCTGCCGCTGCTCGTGCTCGCGCCCGTGGTGCTGGCGGGCTGCCAGCTCCCGGACTTCGGCGCGTTCAAGGGGGCGACCAGCCAGGGCCAGGACGCCTACAAGCTCTGGCAGGGGTTCTTCGTGGCGGGGATCGTCGTCGGCGGGGTCGTCCTGGTCCTCATCCTGTGGGCGATGTTCCGGTACCGCCGGCGCAGCGAGGCGCTGCCCCGTCAGACCCAATACCGCCCGGCGATCGAGATCCTCTACACGGTGGTGCCGATCTTCATCGTGATCGGGCTGTTCGTGTTCACGGTGATCACCGAGAACGAGGTCGACGCGGTGCCCCGGTCCCAGGTCACGATCGACGTCACCGCCTTCCAGTGGGGCTGGCAGTTCTATTACCCGGCCACCGGCAAGGTCGTGATCGGCCAGACGCTGCAGCAGCCGCAGATGGAGATGCCGGTGGGAGAGGCGGTCACCATCCACCTCGAGTCGGCCGACGTGTACCACGGCTTCTACGTGCCGGAGTTCAACTTCAGCCGGTACGCGGCGCCCGGGTACGTGAACACGTTCAACTTCAACGTGCTGCACGCCGGTGTCTACCGCGGGCAGTGCACCCAGCTGTGCGGCCTCTACCACTCCCTCATGCTCTTCACCGTGAAGGCGGTGACCCCGGCCGCATTCGACACCTGGGTCCACCAGACGAGTGGGCACCAACCGACCATCGGCCAGCTGAAGAGCCAGATCCGAGCGAACGGTCCCGGAGCGTAGCCATATGACCGACGTCATCACCCCAACGATCTCCGGCGACGGGAGGGACGGGCACCAGGTCCTCGTGGTCGAGGAGCACCACGGGCACGAGGAGCACCACGGGCCCACCGGCGTGCTCAAGTGGCTCACGAGCACCGACCACAAGGTGATCGGGATGAGCTACATGATCACCTCGCTCGTGCTCTTCTACATCGCCGGGATCATGGCGCTCGTCATGCGGCTCCAGCTGGCCACGCCGAACGCGTCGCTCGTCTCCTACGCCCAGTACAACGAGCTGTTCACGATGCACGGCAGCCTGATGCTGTACCTGTTCGCCGGCCCCTTCGCCTTCGGCGGCCTGGCCAACTACATCGTGCCCCTCCAGGTGGGTGCGCCCGACATGGCCTTCCCCCGCCTGAACGCCCTCTCCTACTGGCTGTACCTGGGCGGCTCGCTCACCATGATGATGGGTTTCCTCGTTGCCGGGGGCGCCGCCAGCTTCGGCTGGGTCGCCTACGCGCCGCTCTCCAACGCCACCAACTCGCCGGGCGCGGGCGGCGACATCTGGATCATGGCCCTCGTCTTGACCGGGTTCTCGGCGATCTTCACCGGGGTCAACCTGGTGGCCACGATCTTCTACTTGCGCGCCCCGGGGATGACCATGTTCCGGATGCCGATCTTCACCTGGAACATGCTGGTCACGGCAATCTTGATCCTCATCGCCTTCCCGATCCTCACAAGCGCGCTGGTCATGCTGTTCTGCGACCGGCACTTCGGGACCCACATCTTCTCGGTCCAGGGGGGCGGGTCGCCGAACCTGTGGCAGAACCTGTTCTGGTTCTTCGGCCATCCCGAGGTGTACATCCTCGCCCTGCCCTACTTCGGCATCGCGACCGAGGTGATCTCGGTCTTCTCGCGCAAGCCAGTCTTCGGCTACAAGAGCATGGTCTTCGCGACCCTCTCCATCGCGGCGCTGTCGACCGGGGTGTGGGCACACCACATGTTCACGACCGGCGTGGTGCTGCTGCCGTTCTTCTCGCTCCTCTCGCTGCTCATCGCGGTGCCGACCGGCATCAAGTTCTTCAACTGGATCGGCACCATGTGGCGAGGCCAGATCCACCTCTCGGCGGCGATGCTCTTCTCTATAGGGTTCTTATTCGCCTTCCTCATGGGAGGCGTCACCGGGGTCATGCTGGCGTCGCCCCCGATCGACTTCTTCACCCACGACACCTACTTCGTCGTGGCCCACTTCCACCAGGTGCTGTTCGGCACGGCGGTGTTCGCCGGCTTCGCCGGCCTCTACTACTGGTATCCGAAGTTCTTCGGCCGGATGCTCCGGGAGAACCTGGGCAAGTGGCACTTCTGGCTGATGTTCATCGGGTTCTGGGTCACCTTCATGCCCCAATACGTGGTGGGCCTGCTCGGGATGCCGAGGCGGGTGGTCACCTACCCGAGCTACCTCGGCTGGGAGAGCTACAACATCATCTCGACCGTCGGGGCGTTCGTGATCGCGGCATCGTTCGCGGTGCTGCTCTGGAACCTGTGGATCTCCTGGCGCGACCCGGTGCCCTCGGGCGACAACCCCTGGGACGCCCACACGCTCGAGTGGTTCACCACCTCCCCGCCGCCGCACCACAACTACTCGCACCTGCCGGCGATCCGCTCGGAGCGCCCGACCTGGGACTACCACCACCCCGACCACCCGGCGATCGGGCACGGCGAGGGTCACGACCCCGACAAGGAGAAGGTCCTGGTGTCGTCATGAGGCACGAAGCGTTCGTCCTGCTCGGCGTGGCCGTGTTCTTCGGCATCGTGGGCGCCGTCTACTGGTTCACGAGCTACGAGGACGGCGGCACGATGATGCTGGTCGGCACCTGCGCCCTCGGCCTGCTCCCCGGTGGCTACTACTACTACTGGCACCGCAAGATGGGCTACCGCCCCGAGGACCGCAACGACGCCTCCATCGAGGACGGGGCCGGCGAGGTCGAGACCTTCCCGAGCTCGAGCATCTGGCCGTTCGTGCTCGGGATGGGCGCGTTCATGCTGGTGCTGGCGTTCGCCTTCGGGATCTGGTTCTTCTTCCCCGCCGTCGGCCTCATGCTCACCGCCCTCGTCGGCGTGACCGCCGAGAGCCGGCGCGGCGGGCACGTCTAGGCCGTCGGACCCCGCTCGCCGGGCGGCGGCCCCCACTCCGAGGGGCCCGGCCGGATCAGCGCCTCCTGGGCGATCGAGGCCACCAGACGCCCGTCCGCCGCGTGGATGGTCCCCCGGGCGAGGCCGCGACCGCCGTAGTTGGAGACCGGGTCGACCGAGAAGAGGTGCCACTCGGAAACGTCGAAGGGCCGGTGGAACCAGACCGCGTGGTCCAGGCTCGCCATCGCGGCGGGCTGGCTGCGGTCCTCGGGGGAACGGGCCGAGCCGACGACCCCCATGTCCGAGATGAAGGCCAGCGCACAGGCCTGGAGCGCCCGGTCCGGCCCGATGGGCTCGAGGAGCCGCACCCAGGCCGGGTGGGGCGGCCACGGATAGGTCTCCGAGAGCGGGCGGATCTCGAAGGGGCTGTTCTGCCAGAACGGGCGGCTGGGGTCGACGGTCGGGGGCGGCTGGTCGTCGGGCGGCGGGGTGGCGGCGGGGCCGGGGAGCTGCCAGTCGATGGCGGACTCGGCCCCGTGGAACGAGGCCGACAGGTTGAAGATCGCCTTGCCCTCCTGGATGGCCGTCACGTGCCGGGTGGTGAACGACCGGCCGTCCCGGGTGCGCTCCACCACCAGCTCGAGGACGGTGTCCGGGCGCCCGGGCCGGATGAAATATCCGTGCATCGAGTGCGGCGGCCGGTCGGCCGGGACGGTCTGGCACGCGGCGGCAAGGGCTTGCGCGGCGACCTGGCCCCCGAAGAGCCGGCGCGGGCCCTCCCCGGGGGTCGGGGCGAACCAACGGTCCTCGCCGGAGCTCCGCAGGTCGAGGATGCCGGCCAGCGTCCGGCGAGGGGCGTCGCTCATCCGCCCAGTCTGGCCCAGCCACCCGGACCGCCCGCCAGCCGAGGTCGGCCACAATGGGCCGTGGCCTGGCCCGAGCACTGGGACGACCTCTACTCGGGCACCGGGTGCCCCATGTGCTCGCCGGAGCGGCCCGAGGAGACCCCCTACGGCCTCCGGGTCTTCGCCGGGCGCTACGCCGACGGCTACCTGAACCGAAGGGGCGCGCAGCGCGGCTACGTCGTGGTGCTGTGGCATGGCCGCCACGTCGCCGAGCCGACCGACCTCGACGACGGGGAGGCGGCCGGGTACTTCGCCGAGGTCCTGCTGGTGGGCGACGCCGTGAAGCGGCACTTCGGGGCCCGGAAGGTGAACTACGAGACCCTCGGCAACGCGGTCCCGCACCTGCACACCCACGTGACCGCCCGCTACGCCGACGGCGACGTCAACCCCGGCGCGCCGCTCCCGAAGGACCGCGAAGTCGACCTCGACGATCCGGAGCTCCGGGCGGATGCCGCGGCCCTCCGGGCGCTGCTCGCCGGCGGGCCCGGGAGCGCGCCCTGACCGAAGCCGTCCCAACCACGACACCGCCGGGGGGCGCCGCGGCGCTCTCCAACCGGCTGGTCGTGCTCATGGCGGTCGCCACCGGCGCGATCGTCGCGAACCTCTACTACTCCCAGCCGCTGCTCCACCAGATCTCGACGTCGTTCCGGGTCGGCACAGCCGCGACGTCACTCGTGGTCACGAGCGGTCAGGTCGGCTACGCATTCGGCCTCTTGCTCGTCGTGCCCCTCGGCGACATCCGGCCGCGGCGTTCGCTGGTGGTGGCGGTCTTCCTCCTCGCGGCGGCCTTCCTCGCGCTGGCGGCCGCCGCACCGACCCTGTGGCTGTTCGAGGTGGCAGTCGCAGCGGTCGGCTGCTCGTCGGTGGCCGGCCAGATCATGGTCCCGTTCGCCGCCGACCTGTCCGCCCCCGGCCGCCAGGGCCGAACGGTGGCGAGGATCATGACCGGCCTCCTCGTCGGGATCCTGCTCGCCCGGACGGCCGCCGGGCTGGTGGCCCAGGCGGCGGGCTGGCGGACCATCTACTGGGTGTCCGCCGGCCTAATGGTCGCCTTCGCGGCCGTGCTCCGGCGGGCGCTCCCCGCCGAGGGGCCCCGCCCCCACCTCCCCTACCACGAGCTCGTCGGCTCGACGCTCCGCCTGCTCGCCACCGAGCCGGTGCTTCGGTGGCGCGCCTTCGCCGGGGCCACCGTCTTCGCCGCCTTCAGCGTCCTGTGGACCACGCTCGCGTTCTTGCTGTCGGGTCCCCCATTCCACTACTCGAAGGCCGTGATCGGCCTGTTCGGGCTGGCCGGCGTGGCCGGCGTGGGCATGGCCAACCTCGCCGGCCGCCTGGCCGACGCCGGGCGGACGAGGGCGGTCACGGCCGTCTCGGCGGTGGCCGTCACCGGATCGTTCGGGGTTCTCGCCCTCGGCCGCAGCGCGCTGGGCCCCCTCCTCATCGGGATCCTCTTGCTCGACGGCGGTGTGCAGGGGGTGCACATCTCCAACCAGTCGGTGATCTACCGGCTCCGGCCCGACGCCCGGTCCCGGGTCAACGGCGGGTACATGGTCTGTTACTTCGCCGGGGGGGCGCTCGGGTCGTTCACGGCGGGCTGGGTGCTGGCGGCCGACGGCTGGGGCGGTGTGTGCTGGCTCGGAGCCGGCTTCGGCGGGCTGCTGGTGGCCGCGACCCTGCTCGAACCGCGGCGCCCCCGACCGGCCCGCCGGGCCGCGGTGTCAGTGGTCGGCCCAGGCCGGCGTTCGGAGCGATGGGCAAGCTGAGCGGAGGCGTCTTTCGGGACGGTGCGCCTCGGCCGTCACGGGCCCTGAGGCGGGCCCGTGACCGGCTACTCGAGGAGCGCCAGGAGCCACCCGGGCCCGGCCACGTCGGCCCCCAGGGCCTCGGCCCGCCACCGCAGCTCGCGATCCGCGGTGACGAGGGTGACCACGTGATCGGGGGCGCTCGCGACGGCATCCAGAAGCGTCTCGTCACCGCTGCCGCCGGCGTGGAGGACCATGACACCGTGGGCAAGGCCGGCCGGCGCACCGTCGCGACCCTTGCCCTCGAGGACCACCGTGACCGGCGGGGCGATCCGTCCGGAGTCCACGGCCGCTCGGACCTGGTCCACGAACCGTCGGGCCGCGCCGGCCCGGTCCCGCCACCAGCCGGTCGGACGGGATCCGACCACGTTGGCCGCATCGATCAGAAGCACCCCTCCAGTCTGATCGCGACGGCGGGTGGCTCGACCGGGACCTCGGCTGCTCGTGGCGGTGACCCTACGGACCACCCAGTCGGCGCAGCACGACGTCGAGCCCCGGCCACGGCGGACCGTCGCCCAGGCTCTCCTGGACGCACCTCGCGAACAACCACTGCCTGACCCGCCCGGCGTCCAGGCCGGCCAGGTCCGCGACCTCGGTCAGCAGCCCGATCGGGTCGGCCTGGAGCGACTCGTTGCAGTTCAGGAGGTGCTGGAGGACGTCGTAGTGCCGGTCGCCGACGTAGGGCTTGGGGTCGATGAGCAGCCACGGGCGACGCCCGCTCGACAGCACGTTGCCGGCGTGCAGGTCGGTGAACAGCAGCACGTCGCCCGGCCCGGCCCGCGACAGTTCGCCGAACAGCGCCAGCCCCTCCCGGGCCAGGCCGCCGTCGAGTCGCCCCGGGTCGGCGGCCAGCCGTTCCTCGGCGCGCCCCACCCAATCGTCGGCCATCACCGACAACGGACGGAACGCGTGATCGGGCGGCAGGTCGACGGCCCAGACCAACCGGAGCAGGTCGGTGATGACGACGTGCTGCTCGGCCTCGGGGCGGTCGCGCAGCTCGGTCCCGGGGCGGCACCGCTCGAGCAGCATCGCGATGGCCTCGGTGCCGCCGTCGGATCCACCTCGGGGTCGGGCCGGCGGCAGGTGTTCGAACCCGTACACGTCGACCGCCCCTTCGCCGCCGAGCGCGGCCAGCCCCTCCGCCTCGTGCGACGCCTCTGTGTGTGGCCATGCGACCTTGAGCACGACCTCACGACCGTCGCGGTCGAGGCCCGGCGCCACCCACGAGCAGTTCCCGCCCGGCTCGAACGGGTCGCCGAGCTCGAGCCCCCACCGCCCGGTCAACTCCTCGACCCGGTCCGGAAGCGCGGCCAGCCACTCCACCCGCGCCGGGCCGCCGACGTCGGTCGAGGCCTGCAGGTGGGTGGGCACGCGCAGCTTCGCGGGCATGCCGACACCGTACGGGTTCGGGTGAAATGCCCGGTCCGGAGGACTATCCTGACGTGATCTGAGGAACGCTTTGGCTTTCGCCGTTGCTCCAGACGCTGGTGGTACTCACGGAGGGATTGCGCGGGGAGAGCTGGTGCAGACGGGCACCATCGACAGTTCGGCTGGCGACTACCGCGTTCTCGCGGTGCAGATCCGCGACGCCGGCCTTCTCGCTCGCCGGCCGGGCTACTACAGCCTCAAGATCGTCCTGACCATCGCCGCGTTCGCCGGCGGATGGGCGGCGTTGCTGATCGTGGGCAACTCGTGGGCCACGCTTGGGGTCGCGGTATTCCTGGGCGTGATGTTCACCCAGCTGGGCTTCCTCGGCCATGACGCTGGGCATCTACAAGTCTTTCGGTCCCGCCGGGCCAACCGGCTGCTCGGGCTGCTCGTCGCGAACGCGCTGATCGGACTGAGCTTTGGCTGGTGGGTCTCCAAACACGACGCCCATCACGCACACCCCAACGAGGTCGACCGCGACCCCGATATCGGTGAGGGCCTCGTAGCCTTCAACTCCTCCGACGGGCTCGCTCGGGGCAACCGCAACCTCACCCGGTTGCTGGCGCGCTGGCAGGCCGGCCTGTTCTTTCCCCTGATGCTCCTGCGAAGTGCGGGCTTGCATGTGTCGGGTATCGAGAGGCTGTTCCGGCAACGGGATCGTGCGACTGTGGGGGAAGGCTTGCTGATAGCACTGCACGCCGCGCTCTATCTGGGGGCGGTACTGTGGGTGCTCTCCCCGCTCAGGGCATTGGCCTTCGTCGCCGTTCAGCAAGGGGTCTTCTCGCTGTACCTGGGCTGCAGCTTCGCCCCCAACCACAAGGGCATGCCCATCATCGAAGGCAATACGGGGATGAGCTTCGCACGGCGTCAGGTCATCACCGCTCGCAATATCGCCGGTGGCCGGTTCACCAACTTCATGCTCGGCGGTCTCAACTACCAGATCGAGCATCACCTCTTCCCGACGATGCCCCGACCCAACCTGGCGCGCGCCCAGAGCACCATTCGGGCATTTTGTATCGAGAGCGACCTCGGATACTGCGAGGACACCTTGGTTGGTTCATTCCGCCAGGCCGTCCGCCACCTGCGCGCCGTGTCGGCCGTCCCGGCGCTCGGGCACTAGGGGGACCGTACCGGCTCACATCTGGAAATGCCGTTAGACCGCCCGGCAAACAATGCACCTGCGCCCAACATGTGGCTTACGGCGTAACAGTCGTGGTCCGTCGGCTCCGGTCGGGGCCCTCGTCAGTCGTGAACCTGCTGGATCCGTGCGACCATTGCCTGGAGAAGCGCCCAGGCAACTTTCGGGTGATCATCAACAAACTCCCGAAACTCGGACTGGACAAGGAACTGACACCGCAAGTCCGTCATGGCAATCACGGTTGCCGAGCGGGGCCCACCCGAGATAAGCGCCATTTCCCCGAAGTAATCGCCGGGACCCAAAATCTTCGCACGCCGTCCTTTGACCTCGACGCGCGCCTTTCCCTCGCTAATAACGAAAAAACCCTGACCTCCTCCGCCTTCGGAAGTAACTGCTCTTCCAGCTTCAAAGGTGTACTCGTGCATCGACTTCGCCAAACGAGATCGTTCTCGGCGCGAGAGCTGTGAGAACAGGGGGATCGAGGAGAGAGGATCGCCACCGGCCACGACAAATAGGCTACTTCGGAGCAATCATCCACGCAGGTGCGATCCCGGGGATACGAAGACTCCCTCAGGAGCGTTGGACCTCTCCGCTACCCACTTGGGCCGGCTGAATCTGGGCTCTCGTCACCCCAAGGCGGTGCCTCGGTCGGTTTCGAAAACGACGGCGCTCTGCCGTCAAAAGAGGTCTATTGCACATCCGCCCACGCTCGGCGCACCCTCGTTACCCTGAATTCGTGACTGGCCACTGCGTGGTCTTAGGCCCACTTGATCAACACCGACGCCGTTGAACGCCCACCCCGTCCCAGGGACGTTCGACCGGTGGGTTGCTCGAATGAGCGAGCCCCTATCGACTGTCCGCTGCCGGGTTGGGTGGGCGATGGCGACGGTTCTGCTGATGGCGTCCATCCTCGCGTGGGACTCCTTCTACTGGCAGCAGATGCCCGGGGACTTCAACGAGAGCGCGATCCCGGCATTCGCGATGGCGCGAGGCGAGTTTCATTGCGCTTACCCCACGGCGAATCAGTCCTCTGTGCCTCCGCTGTATCCGATGGTTGCGGCTTCGGTGATCGCACTGACGGGACTCAGCAATATGAAGATCCCCGAGTCTGGGGCCGCCGCGCGAGGCTGTCCATCGTCGGAGGTGGGTGCGATTGATTGGCACAGCCCCGTGCTGCTTCTCTGGCCGATCGGGCTGCTCGGGTGGCCGGTACTGCTCGCAGGATTCGTCCTGGTTGTCCGGGCATCTGGTTGGGGCCGCACGAAGCTCGAGGTTCTCGGAGCCTGTCTCATGGCGTGTATCCCGGCGCTCGCGGGAACGCTCATCAACTATTTCCACCCAGAGGATCTCTTCGCGATGGGGCTCATCTTGGGCGCCCTCGCCGCACACCTCCGAAGACGGTGGTTTGCCGCTGGAGTCCTGATCGGGCTCGCGTGTTGTGCCAAGCAGTATGCCGTGCTGGCGGCCTTGCCACTTTTGGTCGTCACACCGAGCCGAGATCGGTGGCGCCTTTTGCTCGGAGCAGTTGGGATTGGTGCCATTGTCATCGTTCCGCTGGGGATAGCCACGGGACGAGGAATGTTCGATGCCCTCCTGGGCACCAACGCGACGCCCGTCGGCTCGGCGACAGTCGTTGCCAGGTTGGGCCTCCAGGGAGCAGCTCGTACCGTGGTCTCTCGATGTTGTCCCTTGATCCTGGCCGCGATTGTGACGCTTTGGGCGCAGAGCAGGATCAAGACGGCGGTACGTCAGCCCGTGGTGCTGACGGCCCTGCTCGCCACGTCGTTGGCGTTGCGTTTGGTCTTCGAGGTGAACACCTTCGACTACTACTTGATGGCCTTGTCGGTTGCGCTCATCGTGGCCGACGTTGCCGCAGGAAGCATTCGTCTCGAAACGATTGCCTGGATCCTCGCGGCAGGGACGTTGTATCCCCCGAAATTCGAACCACTCGTGCTCGTTGTGGACAAGTTCCCAGTGCCGGCGCAGATGCTGGTCGCCCTTTCGGGCCTGGCACTCGCCATGCGGCCGCTCTTTCGACTTTCCCACTATGGGTCAGCGGTCAGCGAAACCGCGGTTGAAGCCATCTTCCGTGCAAAGGATTATGGCGACTCGACGAGCGTGACTAGCTTCTGAACGTTCGAGAGACACGTTGATGGGGAACGGAGCGGCACCGACGGGCAGACGGTGCGCCGGGTGGGAGTGAGTTCTGACCGCAGGGCGGCACCACAGGTGTTGTGCAGATAGGTATTCCTCACTGGTGCGCCGCGACGAGATAGAACGGTAGACCCATGTACGTCTGTCACTGCAGGGCGGTCACCGATTGGGCGGTTCGATCGACGATCGCTTCCGGAGCCCGTAGCGTCGCGGACATCACGGCAAGGTGCCCTGGTGCTGGCCGCGGCTGCGGCGGGTGCCGGGACCGGTTGCAGAAGTACCTTGACGTCATCTTGGGTTCCGGTGAGTCAGTCGATACCTCGGAAACCTCAAGTGAGACAGGCAAGACTTTCGAACATTTCGCCAGCGACATCTCCTCCGTGCAGCCTCGCGTGGTGACGCCGTCCGGCTGATCGCGTCTCACTCGGCACCGACGGAAGCCATCGATCGCCGGGTGTCCCTGACTGCGTTTCCAGGCAACGCTCATCCCGATGTCGACGGGTCGGGCAACCGCTGAACACGTGTCGGGATCACCCGAATGCGGAAGGTCGGGCATCAGCCAAAGTCACACCGCATTTGGTCGGGCCCTCGGGCATCGACCCTGCGACCGAGGAACTGTGAGTTGTCCGTCTTGCGGATCCTTGCGCTGACCTGCGCTTATATTCGGGGCCACCTTCCCACCCACCCACCGGTGCTAGCCGAGGAGGGCCTTCATCTGCGGGGCTGCCTCGCGTCCGTCGGCAACACCGGCCTCGGCGGCTCTCGCGCGCATCGCAGGGTTCATGAGGTCCATGCCGATTCCGGCCATCACAGTTCCACCGGTGACCATCACCACCGGCATGCCCTTCTCGGCCAGCTCCTCGAGCTCGACCTGACGGGTGAGTTGCGGAGGCATCGCCGCGTTTGGGCCGACGAAAAGGACCCCGTCCAGAGCCTTCTCTCCGGCAAGACGGGCCATGTAGCCGCCCCGCGGTCCGTCCACGTAGTGCTTGCCACGGAAGCTCACCGGCGGAAAGAAGCAGGGAATTGCGCACGACGATGCGACCGCACGGACAAGATCGATTCCGTCGTGACGGCTCCATAGGACACTGCGACCGGTCTCAACTTCGGCGGTCGTCACTCGCAGATCCACTTCCGGCCACCGGTCGGTACCGAGGAAAGACCGGAAGGACTCCACATAGGCGTCCTCCTCCATGGGGACGTCGGCCTCCATGGCCATCTGCCCGATCTTGGCCGCTCGCTCCTCGATCGAGCCTGTGGATGACATCATGGCTTCGAGGATCTCGTCGGGGACGGACCGTGGCTGGCCCGAATTGCCCGCTCGGTCCGCGTCAGGCGCGGTTCTGCTCCCGGCGGTTCCCGCCGCGGCCGGCGCACGCTGGCTCGAAGCCGTACGGAGCTGTCTCTCCACCAGATCGCCCAGATCGCGGCCAAGCGCAGCCTGCGCGCCCGATACGGATCCAGCCGAACTGCCCACAATGACGGCGGCGGATGTCGGGTCCAGCCCCGCCGCCTCCTGGAGTCCGGCGAGTACCCCCAGCTCCCATGCGATACCCACCAGCCCGCCTCCGCCCATCACCAGACCGAGGTTCACTCCGACCCCTCACGGCTCGACGCGACAAGGGCCAGAGGCTAGCCCTCGCCCGTGGCAGCAGCCCTGACCGTCGCGGCCTTTTCGCAATCGGCGCTCCTCTTCGGTCCCGGCGCGTCCCAGGCCCCCACAGGGTCCGATTCGACCGTCCCACGTTGGCGACCTCGCACCAGCGTGTGGACCCGAAACTCGGTAGTTTGATCGGGGATCGAGAGTTCTGTCGTGCCAGTCGCAGGACCTCTCTCCCAAGTTCACACGGAGCATTCGACCCATGACAGCCCAAGACCACCGACGCGACCTCGCGGGATGGGAGAGCGCCGGACTGCTCTATGAGGTGGCGGACGGCGTGGCGTGGCTCCGGATGAATAGGCCGGATCGCGCCAATGCGATGGACCACTACCCCACCGGCGGTGGCCCCGACGGGATGGGCCTCCGCGATGCGCTGCTCGAGGCGATTCACGACGCGACCGAAGACAAAGGCGTCAAGGCTGCCGTTATCACCGGTTCCGGTTCCACCTTCTCTGCCGGTGCCGACCTCCGGCAAGCGGGTGGCGCCCTTGAAATTCCTGCGGAGAGGCGTCGGCCCGCCACCGTGGCACGAGACGACGGCATGTTGTACGGCTGGTACCGCCTGTTCGAATCGATCTGGCGCAGCGAGACGCCGTTCATCGCCGCGGTCAACGGTCCCGCCGTCGGTGGCGGGTGCCAGCTCGCCCTCGCCTGTGACCTCATCTACGCGTCCGAGAATGCGACCTTCTGGGAGATCTTCGCCAGGATTGGCTTGCCGCTGGAGGGCGGCGCAGCCTGGTTGCTGACGCGGTCACTGAGCCTGCCGCTGGCGAAGGAGATGGCGCTCCTCGGCGAACCGTTGAGCGCACGACAAGCGGAGGAGTGGCGGCTGATCAACCGGTGCCTTCCCGCCGATGAGCTCGAGGCCTTCGTCTCCGATGTCGCCCAGCGGCTGGTGAACATCGGGCCGCCCGGCAGGGGTCCTGCGGCATCGATCGCGAGTCGCGACCTGAGCGCTCGGATCGGTCACATCAAGGGTCAGCTGAACGCGGCGTGGGAGCAGTCCATGTGGCAAACCTTCCGCGATGAAGCTGCCCTGCTGAACGTCCCGCCCGGCGAACCACCACCCTCGCCCCCCGACGCCTGAGCCTCGCGCCGAGGGGCACACTCATCGGACGACGGGCGTGTCAGACTCCGCCGGCCCCGCTCTCCTCGGACACCTCGGCACGCCCGTGCGTGATCACCGCGACACCGTCTTGGAGGGCCTCGAAGGCCAGCGATCTCGCCCCGTCGGGGGTGAGGCCGGCCTCGTAGAGCCGGACATCGAGCTCCCGACTCGGAAACGCAGGGGCCGAGAAGCGCGCGGCCACTCTGCGGAGCCGGCTCGGTTCGCCCCCCGCTCCGGCGTCGACGACGGCCCCGCAGCACAGGCCGAACGTGCACATGCCCTGGAGGATCTTCCCCGGGTACCCCTGTTCGCGAGCGACTTCGTCGTCCATCGAGTGAGGGGCGTGATCTGATGAGACGCCGGCGTAGCGAAAGGCCTGATCGCGATCGACCGGCACCGCCCTCGACGCACACGGTCGGCTCCTCGCCTCCTCGGGAAACGTGTGGTCCGGCAACGACCATTCCACATGATCTCCGCGGAGGGTGGCGCCCATCAGGAAGTCGGTCCACAGGTGCTCGACCAGAGGCGCACCGGTCATGTCGGAGACGATGATCCGGCGTGTGACGAGGACGCCGCCGCGGTTTTGCTTCAGGCCTGCGATTTCCCCCGCCCATTGCACGTGCTGGCCCTGCTTCACCTGGCCGTGGACGTGGATGTCGTGTTGCCCGTGGACACCGCCGCGCCACCCGTCGACAAAGCCCATCGGATCGGGAGTGAACGCCGACCATGGCATGAGGGAGCGAACCAAGGTGGCCGTGAAGGCGACAGGGACCGCATCACCGGCCAGGTAGCGAGGATTCGGATCGTTCGTGGCCCGCGCATAGGCGAAGACCGCGTCCGCGTCCACGCGACCGCTGAATCGGCCTGGTTGCTCGTCTTCTTCTGCCGTCAACTCCGCCTCCTCGGGCGTCATCGCACCTACGAGTGTGTTCGATACCGGCTCGGCACTTTTGACCCGTGGGCTCGGGCCCGGGGGAGCCGTCACCGGCGCCGGAACACCCTGCGGCTTAGTGCGCTCCCCGGATCGGGCGGTCGGTTCGACTCGCCCAATCTCGCACGATCGAGTCGTACGGGCCCTGGTTGATGAGGGCGTCCTTCTCCGGGAACCCGAAGGCCACCGGGGGGAGCTCGCCGTGCTCGAAGAGGTAGGTCGCAAGCTCGTAGTGCGAGCGGGCCGCGGCGGCGGTGCCGAAGCCGGTGAACAAGCTGAACTGCATGCCCGGGACCAACTTGCCGTAATTGCCCACCGGGATCTTCACCTCGGCGGCGATCTGAGGAATCTGTTCGTCGGTGGCGAAGGTGGGCAGGAAGGCGTCTGCTCCGGCCTCGGCGTAGGCGACGCCCCGCGCGATCGCCTCGTCGAGCGAACCCGACCCTCCACCGCCGTCCACGTACAGCTCGTCGGTCCTGACGATGATCACGAAGTCCGGGTCGGAGCGACCGTCGACGGCCGCGCCGATCCGGGCCTGCATGTCGGGGATCGACAGCAGCGGACCGTCGTAGGCGGAGTGTTTGGGAGCGATCTCGTCCTCGATGTGGATTCCGGCGACGCCTGATCGCTCATAGCGGCCGACCGACCGATACACGTCCGCCACCGACTCGCCAGCCTGGTCGGCATCGACGATCACCGGAATGGCGATCGTCTCAGCCACTCGAGCGGCTTGCTCGATCATCTCGGTCGGCGTCAGCACCCCGCAATCGGGAACGGCGTAGTGCATCATGCCGGTGGCATGACCGCCCATGTAGGCCGCCTTGAAGCCGATGTGCTCGATGATCCGGGCGGTCAGCGCGCTGTAACAGTCAGCGGCAACGAACGGGTCCTCGCCGTTCATCAACTCCCGTAGTACCTGACGCGTGCTCACTCAGTTCACTCCATTTCTCCAAGACGCGATCGATCCACACTCCCTCACTGGATGGAGGTGGCACTTCCCTCTCCGCGATGACGGTGTCTCCAGTTCACCACGGCAACGTCGGGCACCGCTCTTGAATCCCACCTCGGAAGTCTCAAAAAGCCTGCGCCGTCGCGGACCTCTGGCCACAGCCAAGTTCGCCAGGCACGACTTCATCCCGAAGGCCGATCGGGCAATGGCCGCGTTGCTCGGAAGGCTGCGCACCGGACGGCCGGGGGGTCGGAGGCCGACGAACAAAGCCTCCTTGGGGAGCGGACTAATCGACACCCGGGGCTGGCTGTGGCAGAATGGCCTCGGCGGCGAATGAGCCGGCGATCGGCTTGAGTCGGGCCGGCTCGTCGTTGCCAAACGGCTGAACGTTCACTTCGCCCGCATTCCCGCGTGGCGAATCGCCCGTAGCGGAGCGTCTGGTTTGGCCGCGACCGGATAGGTGGCGCCATGGAGCAGCTCGCGAAGCTTTCGTGGCGGGCCAGGGGGACCGGCGCCACTTGTGTCGCCGAGGTGAACCAGCCAATTCAGGGTTTCCGCGTCACCGCCAAATACAACCGGAATGCTCCGGGAACTCCGCTCCCCGAGGGACCAGCGCCAAACGTCGACTGGATCAGTTACGACGGCGCGGTGTACTGGGTGCGCCTCGCCACCGTGCGGGGGTGGCCCCGGACCATCCGGGTGACACAGAGCGATGTCGCCGCTGCAGCGAAGGCCCTGGCCAACCACGACGCTGACTAGCGTCGTCCGGGCTCCGCATCCTCGGAGCGCCACGCACTGTCAGAGCTTGTAGAGCCGGGCGGCGTTCTCGCCGAAGATCAGGCTTCGCTGCGCATCGGTGAGGCCCTCGGTGGCTTCCCGCAGCTCCTTCACGATGCCCGGGATCTTGGCGTCCGGATGGGGGTAGTCGGAAGCCCAGACGATCCGGTCTGCGCCGACGTACTTGCTGTTGGCGGTGTAGGTCAACGACTCCTCGTCGGGGTCGAAGCTGATGTAGCACTGCCGCTTGAAGACCTCCGAGGGTGGGGTGGTCTGGTAGCGGCTGCCGAAGACATCGACGTGGTGGTCGAAGCGCTCGAGCATCGGGGCACACCACCCTCCTGAGCCCTCCAGGAAGACGACGGTCAGATCCGGAAAGCGCTCGCAGATCCCTCCCGCCACGAACCACCCCATCGCGACCATCACGTCCAGGGCGTT
>DAIUEV010000025.1:6692-38844 GCA_036844945.1 Acidimicrobiales bacterium | reverse complement strand
TCCTCCAGCCACTCGGCGGCCGGCCGGGCGGCCACGGTGCGCCGGAGGCGTCCGGCCCGCTCGGCCCGCTCGGCCGGCGGCATCGTGAGCGCGCCCTCGAGCGCTTCGGCCGTCCCGGTCACGTCGAAGGGGTTGACCCCGACCGCGGCCCCGCCGAGCTCGTCCCACGCGCCGGCCTGGCGCGACAGGACGAGGACCCCGTCCCGCTCGTTCACGAGCGGTCCCTCCTTGGCCACCATGTTCATCCCGTCCCGGACCGGGTTGACCAGCAGGATGTCGTAGGAGACGAGGCCCGCCAGCGACCGGGGGTAGTCGTCGGCCGGGTCGTAGAGGATCGGCGTCCACTGCGCGGTCGAGAAGCGCCCGTTGATCCGCTCGACGGTGTGCTCGACCTCGGAGCGGTAGCCGATGTACTCGGCCAGGGACTCGCGCGACGGGTAGGTGAACGCCGCGAACACCACCTCGCCGCGCCAGCGGGGCCGGGTCTCGAGGAGCTCCTCGTACGCCCAGAAGCCGCGCAGCAGGTTCTTCGACAGCTCGATCCGGTCGACCCGGACGATGAGGCTCCGCCCCCGGACCGACTCGGCCAGCCGGCGCACCGCCTCCCGGGTGGCCGGCGCCTCGGCCGCGGCGGCGAGCGCCTTGGGCGACGGGCCGAGGGGGGAGACGAAGGTGGTCGGGACCCGCTCGACCCCGGCCGCCTCCGCGAGCGCGGGGTCGGCGTAGGCCCGGCGGAAGGCCGACGCCCAGCGCTCGGTGTGGAACCCGCAGGCACCGAAACCGGCCAGCCCGGCCAGGAGCTCGCCCGCCGCCGGCAGGGGCAACACCGAGAGGGTCTCGGGCTCGGCGAAGGGGGTGTGGTGGAAGTGGACCGTCGACAGGTCGGGGCGGACGTCGGCCAGCATCGAGCCGAGCAGCGACAGGTGGTAGTCCTGCACGAGCACCGTCGCCCCCTCGGGCGCGCGCTCGGCGACCGCGTGGGCGAACTCGCGGTTGTAGCGGCGGTAGCCGGCCCACGCCTCGTGCCAGTGCCAGTCGAAGCGGGGGCGGCGGGCGAGGTCGAACAGCTGGTGGTGGGAGAACCACAGCGTCCCGTTGGCGATCACCTCGTAGGCGGCCTGGAACACCGCTGCGTCGAGGTCGACGGTGACCACGTGGATGCCGTCGGCGTCGAGGAGGCCCTCCCGGGCGGCCAGCCGGTCGCCCTCGCCGAGGCTGGCCGACACCCAGGTGGTGTTCGATCCGGAGAGGAGCGGGCGGAGGGTGCCGGCCAGCCCGCCGCCGGCGTTCGAGGCCACCGGCTTGCCGGCCTCCACCCGGAACGACACCGGCCCGCGGTTGGAGACCACGACGATGTCGGTCATCGGGCCCCGACGCTACTGGTGGTCGCCCCCGACCTCCGGCGGGCGGAGGCCGGCCCGCTGGAGCGCGGTGCGGAGCACGTCGTCGGCCTGGGGGCGCAGGTCGGCCAGGGGCCGGTTCCGGTGCACCCGCACCCCGAGGTCCACCTGGGCGATCGACTCGGCCCCGAAGTCCCGGGCCACGTCCACGAGCAGCCCGATCTCGACCCCGTAGCCGGCAGCGAACCCGACCTTCTCAAAGACCCAGCGGTGGGCGGCGGTCTCGCCGGCGAGCGGCTGGCGCACCGCCGCCAGCGCGGGGAAGAGCAGCTCGATGAGGGGGCGCGCCAGCAGCTCGGTCACCCGCCCGCCGCCGGTCGGCTGCCCGTTGAACGGCCGGTCGTAGAAGCCCTTCACGAGCACGGCGTCGTCGACGAGGAGTGGGCCCACGAGGCGGGTCACGTACTCCGGTGCGGCGTTCTCGACGTCGGCGTCGAGGAACACCACGATGTCGCCGGAGGAGGCCTCGAAGGCGGCGGCCATCGCCGCGCCCTTGTCGCCGCCCGGTCGCCGCGACACCACCGTGGCCCCGAGTCCCCGGGCGACGTCGGCCGTCGCGTCCTTCGAGCCGTCGTCGACCACCACCAGCTCGTCGACCAGCCCCGACCCGGCCGGGCCCATGTGGGGGAGGACCGCCCCCTCGATCACCGCGCCGATCGTGCGCTCCTCGTCCCGGGCCGGCAGGCAGACCGACACCCGCCGGGGCCCCTTGGCGGCCACCACGGCCTCCAGCGGGAACCGTTGTGGGCCGTGGGTTCGCACGGGTGGCATCTTCCCATTCCCCATCCGGGCCGGTTTACCGCCTTTTGCCATGGTTCCGGCCGCCCGAGGGGGATGCGTTGACGTGGCCCCTCCGATCGACCAGCATGGAGGGATCATCCAGAGCGGCTGAGGGACGGGCCCTGCGACGCCGCGGCAACCAGTGCAATGCACCAGGTGCCAATGCCCGACCGATGAGGAGGATCTCATGAGCTACGTCACCGGTCTGCGCTGTCGGGAGTGCGGGCGTCAATACCCGGCCGAGGCGCTGCACGTCTGCGATTTCTGCTTCGGGCCGCTCGAGGTCGACTACGACTACGAGCGGATCGCGGCGACCGTGACCCGCGCCCGGATCGAGGCCGGTCCGCGCACCATTTGGCGGTACGGGGACCTCCTGCCCGTCGACGACGCCGCCCCGGTCGACCTCGGCGCCGGGTTCACCCCGCTCGTGCGGGCCGACCGGCTGGCGGCCGAGCTCGGGCTCGGCGAGCTGTGGATCAAGAACGACACCGCCAACCCGACCGGGTCGTTCAAGGACCGGGTCGTCTCGGTGGCCCTGACCAAGGCCCGCCAGCTCGGCTTCAAGGTGGCGGCCTGCGCCTCGACCGGGAACCTGGCCAACTCGGTCGCCGCCCACGCGGCCCGCGCCGGGATGGGTTCGATCGTCCTCATCCCCCACGACCTGGAGGAGGCCAAGGTCACGATGACCGCCGTCTACGGCGGGACGGTCGTGGCGGTCCGGGGCAGCTACGACGACGTGAACCGCCTGTGCGCGGAGCTGGCCAGCGAGCACCCGTCCTGGGCCTTCGTCAACGTGAACGTCCGCACCTACTACTCGGAGGGCTCGAAGACCCTGGCCTTCGAGGTGGCCGAGCAGCTCGGCTGGACCGCCCCCGACCACGTCGTCGTGCCCATCGCCTCGGGCAGCCAGCTCACCAAGGTGGCCAAGGGGTTCGCCGAGCTGGCCAAGGTCGGGCTGATCGAGCCGGCCGAGGTGCGCATCTCGGGCGCCCAGGCGGCCGGCTGCGCCCCGGTGGCCACCGCCTTTCAGACCGGCGCCGACGCGATCGCCCCGGTGAAGCCGAAGACCATCGCGAAGTCGCTCTCGATCGGGAACCCGGCCGACGGCTGGTACGCGCTCGACGTGATCCGGCGCACCGGCGGGTCGTGCGCCTCGGTCACCGACGACGAGATCATCGAAGGGATCCGGCTGCTCGCCCGGACCGAGGGGATCTTCGCCGAGACGGCGGGCGGGGTGACGATTGCCACCCTGGCCAAGCTGGCGGCGACCGGCGAGGTCCGGCGGGACGAGCGGGTCGTCGCGCTCGTGACCGGCCACGGGCTGAAGACCGTCGAGGCGCTCTCGGGCACGGTCGGGCCCACCGCTTCGATCGAGGCGACCCTGGGCGACTTCGACGCCGCCCTCGGCGACGAGCTGGCGGCCGGGTCGCTCGGGTGAGCGTCACCGTCCGGGTCCCGACCCAGCTGCGCACGCTCACCGGAGGCCTGGGCGAGGTCCCCGTCGACGGCTCGACCGTCGGGGAGGCCCTGAAGGCCCTGGACGCCGCCCACCCGGGGATGGCGGAGCGGCTCTTCGACGAGGAGGGCCGCCTGCGCCGGTTCGTGAACGTGTTCGTGGCCGACGAGGACGTGCGGTTCCTCGAAGGCCTGGACACCCCGGTCGGGCCCGGCCAGACCGTCTCGATCGTCCCGGCGGTGGCCGGGGGCTGAGCCCGGGGGCGGTTGCGCGGGCCGCCCCGAGGTGGTTTCCTGTTAGCACTCGACAAACGAGAGTGCTAACCAACCGCTACACTGGTGACCAGAGTTCGCCGGCCGACGGGGCCGGCGGAGCGGTCGACCAACGGAGGACACGACCACCATGCCCAAGATGATCGCCTTCGACGAGGAGGCCCGGCGAGCCCTCGAAGCCGGGATGAACCGACTGGCCGACGCCGTGCGGGTCACGCTCGGCCCGAAGGGCCGCAACGTGGTCCTCGACAAGAAGTGGGGCGCCCCCACGATCACCAACGACGGCGTCTCGATCGCCAAGGAGATCGACCTCGAGGACCCCTACGAGAGGATCGGGGCCGAGCTGGTGAAGGAGGTGGCCAAGAAGACCGACGACGTCGCCGGTGACGGGACCACCACCGCCACCGTGCTGGCCTGGGCCATGGTGCACGAGGGGCTGCGCAACGTGGCCGCCGGCGCCAACCCCATGTCGCTCAAGAAGGGCATCGAGGCGGGCGTCGAGGAGGCGGTCAGCGCCATCCACGCGATCGCCAAGGAGACCGAGTCCAAGTCCCAGATCGCCCAGGTGGCCGCCATCTCGGCCGCCGACACCGAGATCGGCGACATGATCGCCGAGGCCATCGACAAGGTGGGCAAGGACGGCGTCATCACCGTCGAGGAGTCCCAGACCTTCGGGATGGACATGGACCTCGTCGAGGGGATGCGGTTCGACAAGGGCTACATCTCCCCCTACTTCGTCACGGACCCCGAGCGGATGGAGGCCTCGCTCGAGGACGCCTACGTCCTCCTGGTCGGCTCCAAGATCTCGGCCGTGCGCGACCTGCTGCCGGTGCTGGAGAAGATCATGCAGACCGGCAAGCCGCTCGTGATCGTGGCCGAGGACGTGGAGGGCGAGGCCCTCGCCACCCTCGTGGTCAACAAGATCCGCGGCACGTTCAAGAGCGTGGCCGTGAAGGCGCCCGGCTTCGGCGAGCGCCGCAAGGCGATGCTCCAGGACATGGCGATCCTGACCGGCGGCCAGGTCGTCACCGAGGAGGTCGGCCTCAAGCTCGAGAACATCGGCCTCGACCTGCTCGGCCGGGCCCGCAAGGTTGTCGTGACCAAGGACGAGACGACCCTCGTCGAGGGAGCCGGTGACGAGGCCGACATCAAGGGCCGGATCAACCAGATCAAGACCGAGATCGAGAACACCGACTCGGATTACGACCGGGAGAAGCTGCAGGAGCGGCTGGCCAAGCTGTCCGGTGGCGTCGCGGTGATCAAGGTCGGCGCGGCCACCGAGGTGGAGCTGAAGGAGAAGAAGCACCGCATCGAGGACGCGGTGTCGACCACCAAGGCGGCCATCGAGGAGGGCGTCGTGCCCGGCGGTGGCGTGGCCCTGCTGCGGGCCCAGAAGGCCATCTTGGAGCGTGCCCAGAAGCTCGAGGGTGACGAGGCCACCGGGGCGCGGATCGTGGCCCGGGCGGTCGAGGAGCCCTTGAAGCAGATCGCCGTGAACGCCGGCCTCGAGGGCGGCGTCGTGGTCGAGAAGGTGCGGGGCATGAAGAACGCCGCCGACGGCCTGAACGCAGCCACCATGGAGTACGAGGACCTGTTCAAGGCCGGCGTCATCGACGCCGCCAAGGTGACGCGCTCGGCGCTGCAGAACGCCGCCTCCATCGCGGCGCTCTTCCTCACCACCGAGGCCGTCATCGTCGACAAGCCCGAGGAGAAGGCCCCGGCCATGCCGGGCGGGGGGATGGACGACTTCTAGTCCGCCGGTCCGGGCCCCGGGACGAGCCACCCGCTCCTCCCGGGGCCTCCGGACCCCTTCCCTAGACTGACCCCGATGAGCCGGTCCGACGACGCCCCGGTCGCCCCCACCGAGGGGCTGGGCGTCCTGCACCTCTTCTGCCGGATCGACGGGCCCGTCGACGTCGGGGCGGTGCAGACCGCCGAGAAGCACCTGGTCGCCGGCGGGGGACAGCTGGTCACCACGGCGATCCTCGGCCACAAGGCCGACGTCGGCCTCCTCGCCCTCTCGCCGGACCTCTGGGCGCTGTGGGACCTGCAGCGGGCCTGTGCCGAGGCCGGGCTGGCGGCGGTCGCGTCCTACGTGTCACTCACCGAGGTGTCGGAGTACGCCGCCGGCGCGCCCGAGGAGCTGCGCAACGCCCGCCTGTTCCCGGTCCTGCCGCCGGCGGGCATGCCGGCGTTCTGCTTCTACCCGATGTCCAAGCGCCGGGACGCGTCGCGCAACTGGTACGCGCTCGACTTCGAGGAGCGCAAGCGGCTCATGCTCGGGCACGGCGCCCTCGGCCGTAGCTTCCGCGGGCGGGTGCTGCAGCTCATCACCGGGTCCACCGGGCTCGACGACTGGGAGTGGGGGGTCACGCTCTTCGCGCCCCACCCCGACGACCTGAAGGCGTGTGTGTACGAGATGCGGTTCGACGAGGCGTCGGCCCACTACGCCGAGTTCGGCCCCTTCTACACCGGCATGGTGGCCGACCTGGCCGAGGTCCTCGGGGGGGCCGGGTGAGCGCGTCGCTGGCCGTGCTCGAGGACGAGCTCGAATCGCTCGGGCGGGTGGTCGTGGCGTTCAGCGGCGGCGCCGACTCGGCGTTCCTGGCCAAGGTCGCGCACGACACGCTCGGCCCTTCGCGCGCGCTCGCGGCGACCGCGATCTCGCCGTCGCTCGCGCCGGCCGAGGAGTCCGACTGCCGGGCCCTCGCCGGCGAGTGGGGACTGCGCTGGGTGGGCGTCCCCACCCACGAGATGGAGGATCCGGCCTACGTCGCCAACGGCGCCGACCGGTGCGCCCGCTGCAAGACCGCGCTGATGGAGGCGCTCGGCCCGCTGGCCGCGGCGGAGGAGGCGACGGTCGTCCTCGGGGTGAACACCGACGACCTCACCGACCACCGGCCGGGCCAGGCGGCGGCGAGCGAGCTCGGTGCCCGGTTCCCGCTCGTGGCGGCCGGCTTCGACAAGGCGGCCGTGCGCGACTGGTCGCGCCGCCTCGGGCTGCGCACGTGGGACAAACCCGCCGCCGCCTGCCTCTCCTCGCGCATCGCGTACGGGACCCCCGTCACCCTCGGCTCGCTGCGCTCGATCGCCGAGGCCGAGGCGGCGCTCGCCGCGATGGGGTTCGGCCGGCTGCGGGTCCGCCACCACGGCCCGCTGGCGCGGATCGAGGTGGACCCCGACGCGCTCGGCGCGGTGCTCGCCCGGCGCGCCGAGGTGGTCGAGGCGGTGCGGGCCGCCGGCTACGTGTACGTGACCGTCGACCTCGCCGGGTTCCGCTCCGGCAGCATGAACGAGGTCCTCAAGGGGACGCGCCCGTGACCGCGCCGATCGAGGTCCGGGTGAAGCTGACCTTCCCCGAGGCGCTGATCCGCGTGCCCGTCCTCGCCCGGCTCACCCGCACCTTCGACGTCGACCCGAACATCCGCCGGGCCAACGTCGACGAGCACCAGGGCTGGATCATCTGCGAGCTGGTGGGGGCGGCCGACGCCATCGAGTCGGCGGTCGAGTGGCTCCGGGCCGAGGGGGTCGGGGTGGACCTCCTCGGCGACGTGCTCGAGGGCTGAGCGTCAGGGGTGCCGGGGGTCCTCCGGGCGGCGGGGCACCTGCCAGCCGGCCGAGGAGACCCGGCGGGGCTCGTAGAAGACGCAGCCCGCCGGGCAGGCGAACGGGAGGGGCTCGTTGGCGTCCATCTTGCAGCGCTCCAGCTTCTCGTTCGACCTGGTCGTCTGCATGATGTAGTGCTGGCAGTCCTCGTTCACCGTCACGCCAACATTGTGGTCGAGCCAGTGCCTGGGGAGGGCGCGTGGGCGATAGCGTCTCGGCGGTGAGCTCGAGCGTGCCCGACAAGGTCATCCTTCGCTGGAGCGAGAGCCTCGCGGCGATCGCCCGCACCGGGCTCGCCTTCACCGAGAGCCTGTACGAGCGGGAGCGCTTCGAAGAGGTGCTCCGGGTGGCTGCCGACATCCGGGCGGCGGCCGAGGAGGGCTTCGAGGGGGTCGAGGACGCCGAGGGCATCGTCGAGGAGTGGCTCGGCCAGGTGGTCGAGGGGATCCCCGGCTACGTGACCCCGAAAGTGGCGATCGGCGCCGCGGTCGGCAACGACAAGGGCGAGCTCCTCCTCATCAAGAGGGCCGACTCGGGGGTCTGGCTGTATCCGACCGGCTGGTGCGACGTCGGCTACTCGGCCGCCGAGGTCGCGGCCAAGGAGGTGTTCGAGGAGACGGGCATCGAGGCCGAGCCGGTCCGGCTGATCGCGGTGCTCGACGGGCTGCGGCTCGGCTTCACCCGGATCCCGCTCTACTCGCTCCTCTTCCACTGCCGGGCGGTCGGCGGGGAGCTGCGCCCGCACCCGCTCGAGTGCAGCGACGTGGGGTGGTTCGCCCCGGACCACCTGCCCTCGCCGCTGGTCGGCGTCGAGCGGTGGGGGGAGACGGTCTTCGCCGCCATCAACGGCGAGGTCCGTGACGTGCTCTACGACCGGGTCCGCCGCCCGATGTGGCGCGGCTCGGTCGACTCGGGGGGTGGCGAGGCGCCCGAGCGGTGAGCCGCGGGGAAGACGCGGCGTCGGCCGCTCCCTCGGTGCGCGTCGAGCGGGTCCGCACCGCCGACCCCGAGTTGTTGGCCGCGATGGCGAGGCTCGTGCCGCAGCTGTCCCGTTCGGCCGGCGCGCCGAGCGCCTATGACCTCGAGACCATCGTCGAGTCTCCGGCCACGATGCTGTTCGTGGCGCGCGAGGGCGCCCAGATCGTCGGCTCGCTCACCCTCGCGGTGTTCCGCACGCCGACCGGGGTCAGGGCGTGGATCGAGGACGTGGTCGTCGAGACCTCGGCGCGCGGTGCCGGTGTCGGCTCCGCGCTGGTGGAGGGCGCCGTCGTCGCGGCCCGGCGGGCCGAGGCCCGCACGGTCGACCTCACCTCCCGGCCCGATCGGGAGGACGCGAACCGCCTCTACCAGCGACTCGGTTTCGAGCGGCGCGAGACCAACGTGTACCGCCTCGACCTGACGAGCTGAGGGGACCGGCGCGAGTTCAACGCGCCGGGACCTCCGTCGGGCGGTGCTCCGGTGGCTCTGGACGTGACGCCACCCTCTGGCACCCCGACCTGGACCGCCCGGCGCCAATGCCCCGGCCCCGAAAAGCCGTCGCCGGATCCCGCTGCGTCAGCCTTGTGGCTTCGTGCACACTCCCGATCCGGGAGCTCCCTCGAGGCCGAGCTTGCGAGCCAACGTGTCGGCGGTCAGGAAGGGACTGTGGGGGCCGCCCATGAGCTGTGGGTCCGCCTTCACCATGTTGAGTTCGGTCTGGGCGTCCCGCAGGAACTTGGTCACCTGAGCCTGTTCGGCCTTGGGAGGTGTGAGGGCCCGGGTCTTGTTGATCTGCTTCTGGACGATGGTCGACAACGCCGAGACGAACGCAGCAATCGCCTGCGGGGTGGGGTTCGTCTTCAGGCCGGCGAACTGCGACTCGAGGGGTGCGAAGGCCGCCCGGGAC
This sequence comes from Acidimicrobiales bacterium, assembly GCA_036844945.1. Lineage (GTDB taxonomy): Bacteria > Actinomycetota > Acidimicrobiia > Acidimicrobiales > RAAP-2 > Palsa-461. The sequence continues at coordinate 29,445 of DAIUEV010000025.1, read as the reverse complement.
GCAGCGCAGAGCGCGTTGGCTTCGGTGATGAACTGCGCCTTGGTGAGCGGCTTGGCCGCACCGGCGCCACCGGCGAACGGAACCATCCCGGCGACCACGATCGACGCCACCACGACCACCCGCCGTACAGACATTCCGTTCTCCTCAAGGGGCCGTGAAGCACGTGGCGAGATTGGGTTCGGCCAGGCCCATCCCGATCGAAGGGACCGACACCGATCTGGGATCGACGCCCCCGACTCTCCTCGGTCAGACGGCCAGATCACGGCCCTCCGCCACGATGAGGTCTCAGGAACCTGACATGTGCGGTTCTGCTTGTCAACCGCGGTTGCCTCGGGTCCACACCGCTCGTGCGCTGGTCGACCGTGGGACGTGAGCTGGTCCGGAGGAGCGACGGGACGCCGAGTTCGTGTCCCTCCGGGGATCTGAGGGGCTACTTCAACAGCCGGGAGAGCCGGCGGTCGGCGAGGACCTTCCCCTTGGTCTGGCATTCCGGGCAGTAGACGACCTCGTGGGATTCGAACCGGACGCTCTTCAACATCCCCGCGCAGTTGAGGCAGGGCTGGCCGGTCCGGTTGTGCACGAGGAACCGCTCGCCGAGGCGCGGCTCGGACAGCGCGCCTTTCCGGGTCCGCTCGCGCTCGAGGGCCTCGGCGAGCACCGAACGGACCGAGGCGACCAGGACCTCACGGTCGTCGCGGGAGAGCCCGCGGAGCGAGCTGAACGGCGAGATCTTCGCCCGGTTGAGGGCGTCGTCGGCGTACCCGCGCCCGACCCCGGAGACGAAGTGCTGGTCCCGGAGCAGGGTGTGGACCTGGCGGGTGCTGTCGCCCTCGAGGAACAGGGCCGCGAACTCGGGATCGCCGGGCTCGGGTCCGAGGGTGCCGAGCGGCCCGTCGTCGCCGGCCTCGAGCACCCACCATCCGGCCTTGCGCTGGGTCCCGTGCTCCCGGACCAACAGGGCGGTGTCGCCGAAGACCAGCCGCACGACCGACCCGCGCGGCTTGGTGGCCTTGGGGGGCGTCTCGAGGTCCATGCGGCCCCCCTGGGACAGGTGCACCAGCACCCGCCGGCCGCCCTCGAAGGTGAAGACCACGTACTTGCCGCGCCGGCCCACCGAGGCGACCGCGGTGCCGACCAGGTCGTCGGGCGACGGCGCGAAGGTCTTCAGGCTGGAGAAGCCCAACAGGTCGGCCCGGGTCAGCACCTTCGACGACACGACGGCGTCGAGGCGCTCCGACAGCGCCTGCATCTCGGGGAGCTCGGGCATGGTGGTCGACCGGTCGGCCCAGTGTACGGGCCGGATCTCCGGCCCCGGCCTCCGGCCGCCACTACGTTGACCGGGGAACCAGGCAAGGAGGGGCGATGACCGAACACAGCATCGATCTCGCGCTGCTCGTACTCCGGGTGGCCGCGGGCGGGGTCTTCCTCGCCCACGGCATCAACCACATCTTCGGCGGCGGGAAGATCAAGGGCACCGCCGGCTGGTTCGAGAGCCTCGGGATGAAGCCCGGCTACCTGCACGCCTGGACGGCCAGCCTCACCGAGATCGGGGCCGGCGGCCTGCTCGTGCTCGGCCTCCTCACCCCGGTGGCGGCGGCCGGGGTCATCGGGGTGATGCTGGTGGCCTGGATCACGAACCACGCCCGGAACGGCTTCTTCATCTTCCGCAAGGGCGAGGGCTACGAGTACGTCATGACCCTGACCGTGGTCGGCCTGGTGATCGCCATCCTCGGGCCCGGCAACTGGAGCGTCGACCACGCGGCGGGGCTGCAGCCCCACCTCACCGGGTGGAACGGGCTGTGGATCGGGCTCGGAGCCGGCGCCGGCGGCGCCCTCGCCCTGCTGGCCGGGTTCTGGCGGCCGGAGCGCAAGCCGGCCCCAGAGTCGGGGGCCTGAGGCGGCCGGCGTGCCGGAGTACCGGATCGGTCAGGCCGCCGAGCTCCTCGGGGTGAGCACCGACACCATGCGCCGGTGGGCCGACGCCGGCCAGGTGAAGACGGTCCGCACCGCCGGTGGGCGCCGGTTCGTCGACGGGGCCGACCTCGCCCGGTTCGCGCTGGAGCAGGCCAAGAACGACGAGCTCGGCCCGGTGCGGGCGCAGTCGGCCCGCAACCGCTTCGCGGGCATCGTGACCCGGGTGCTCCGGGACAAGGTCGCCGCCCAGGTCGACGTCCAGGCCGGACCGCACCGTTTCGTCTCCCTCATCACCCGGGAGGCCGCCGACGAGCTCGGTCTCGAGCCCGGGGTGCTGGCCGACGTCGTGATCAAGGCCACGAGCGTGGGCGTCGAGCTGGCCTCGCGACGGGACTAGCTCAGGGCGCCGGGGCCGCCCACACCCGCAGGGTGTCGGGAGGGAGGTCGACCGCGACCCGGGCGCCGGTCGGGGGCGCCGGGCTCCCCGACACCGAGGCCCGGAGCTCGAGCCCATCCAGGTCGAGCACCAGCTCGGTCCGCCCGCCGAGGTCGATCACGTCCCGCACCGTCGCTTCGAGCGTCCCGGAGCCGACGGCCACGTGCTCCTGGCGGATGCACCACCAGACCGCGGTGCCCGGCGCGAGTCCGGCGACCGGGGCGGCCAGGCGCACCCCGCCCGACTCCAGCTGGTCCGGCCCCGCCACCCGGCCCTCGTGCAGGTCCCCCATGCCGAGCAGCCCGGCGACGAGCGGGCCGGCCGGGGCGTCGAAGACCTCCCGGCGCCCCCCGGCCTGCACCACCGCGCCGCGGTCGAGCACGAGCAGCTCGTCGGCGAGGAACGCGGCCTCCTCGGGGTCGTGGGTGACCACGACGGTCGAGATGCCGGTGTCGAGCTGGAGGCGTCGGAGCTCGTGGCGCAGCTCGGCCCGGATGGGGGCGTCGAGGGCCGAGAACGGTTCGTCGAGGAGCAGGAGGTCGGGCTCCCGGGCGAGGGCCTGGGCGAGCGCCACCCGCTGGCGCTGGCCGCCCGAGAGCTCGGGCGGCCGCCGGTCCTCGAGCCCCTGGAGGCGGAGCGTCCGGAGCCATCGGTCGGCCACCTCGCCCCGGGCGCCGACGCCGAAGGCGAGGTGTTGGGCGACCGTGAGGTGGGGGAAGAGCCCGAGGCCCTGGGGCACATAGCCGATCCGGCGGTCCTCCGGCCGCACCGCCGCGACGGCCCGGTCCCCGTAGGAGACCTCGCCGACCTCGGCACCGAAGAACCCGGCCAGGCAGCGGAGCGTCAGCGACTTGCCGGATCCCGACGCGCCGAGGACGGCCAGCCGGGCGCTCTTGGCCCGGTGGGCCGCCCGGAGGTGGAACGAACCGAAGCTGGCATCGAGGTCGAACGCCACCGGCAGCGCGGGCACCGCCGGGCGCCCGGCCGGTGCCGCTGCGGGCGCGGCCGTCGGCCGGAGCGGGTCGGGGGCCGGGAGGAGTGGCAGGCCCCGGCGCCGGGGACGGGCCCAGCCCGCCCACCCGACCAGGCCGACCACGACCGCGATCCCGAGGGCGATCAGGGTCGGCGCCCGGGTGGCCGGGATGCCCTGGCTCGAGAACTGCACGTAGGTGAAGACCGGGAGCGAGTACGGGTGGTAGGCGAGGACGACGGTCGCGCCGTACTCGCCGAAGGCCCGGAGCCAGGCGAGGAGCAGGCCGGCCCGGATCCCGGGCGCGGCGAGCGGGAGCGCGACGCGCCAGAACCGGGCCAGGTCGCGGTGCCCCAGGCTGGCCGCGTGCTCGAGCACCGACTCGTCCAGCGAGGAGAAGGCCGCCCGGGCCGTGACGACGAGGAACGGCGCCGACACGAAGGTCTGGGCGAGGACGACGCCGATCATCGTCTCGGAGAGGTGCCCGCCGAAGAAGCGCCCGACCGGGGTCTCGGGCCCGAGGACGCTGATCAACACGATCCCGCTCATGAGCGGCGGCACCGCCAGGGGCAGCTGGACCAGCACACCGAGGGTCGAGACGAGCCGACCGCGCTGGCGGGCCAGCACGTAGGCCAGCGGCACGCCGAAGAGGGCGATCACGGCGAGCGAGACCGTGGCAGTGGCCACCGACACGTAGGCCGCGCCGAGGAGCCCGGGCGCGCCGAACCCCTCCTTGTGCCCGCCGATCGACTCCGCGACGAACACCACGACGGGGACCGTGAGGTACAGGCCGAGCAGCGCGCCCAGCCACGGGACCGGTCCGACGCCGACCCGGACGCGCGGACGCGCCGGGCTCGCCATGGTCACTTCACGTGCAGCGTCGCCCGCAGCGCCGTCGGGACCGCCGACTTCTGTCCGCTGACCGTGACCTTCGTTAGCTTCAGCCCCGCCCTGGTCAGTTGCGTGGCGCCCTTCGTGCCGAGGAGGTAGTTGATGAAAGCGATGGCCGCATTCTCATCGGGCGCCTGATTGAGGAGCGTGATGGTGTAGGTCGCCTCGAACTGGAACTTGGGGCCGAGCGAGACGGTCGGGATGCGGGCCGCCGAGGCCTCCACCGCGTAGAAGAACCCGGCGTCGAGCTGGCCGGCCTGGAGCCGGCCGACCAGGGTCTCCTCGGGGAACACGTTGGTGGTCGACGTCGTGATCGCCCGCAGCGCCGGGTCCTTGTCGACCCTGGCCGCCTTGTCGAGGGCGTCGACCGCCAGCACGCCCTTCGGGTCGGTGGCCGGGTCGGTGCGGCCGAGCTGGATGCCCGCCTCGGTGATCACCTTCCACCATGGCTTCGTCTTGAACGCGTGGGCGAACGAGCTCGTCGGGCTGTAGCCGATCTCGAGCGGGGAGACCGCGAACGTCGCGTCCCAGCTCACCCAGTTGCCGTTGGCGGAGCCCTCGAGCTCGGCGTTCACCGCCGGGCTGGCGCTGATGAACACGTCGCCCTTCTCGATGCCCCCTTTGATCTGGCTGGCCAGGGCGTCCGAGCCGGCCGAGAAGCCCTGGACGGTGTACCCGGTCGCGGCCCCGAACGCGGGACCGACGCTGTTCATCATCAGGGTGGACAGGGAACCGGCGTAGAGGACGTTCACGGGGCCGCTCCCGGTCGGGGCGGCGGCGGCCGGCGCGATCCCGACGAGCGAGGCGACCAGCGTGGTGAGGGCGACGGCCGCCAGGGCGGGCCACGGGCGGCGGGAGCCGGTCGGAGCGGGCATCGGGTGATCGTAGTCCTGGATCCGAGCCAATCGGCCAAAACAGCTCGTATCTGAGAGTCAGAGCGGGGTTGCGATCTCGCGTGTGCTGGGGGAGGACCCTCGGACCAATTGGGCCACGACCAGGGGAGGAAGGGGTGGCCGCCGGTAGGGTGGGCCCGTGGAACGGTCGGAATGGATCGAGCTCACCGCCGACCCGCTCCCGGTCGACCGCGTGCTCGCCTGGGCGGTGCGGCCCGAGTGCGGGGCCGTCGACGTCTTCTGCGGGACCGTGCGCGACCACTCCGAGGGACGGGCCGGGGTGGAGGTCCTCGACTACGAGGCCTATGACGCCATGGTGGTGCCCCGGCTCGAGGAGCTGGCCGCCGAGGCCCGGCGCCGCTGGCCCGAGATCGGGCGCATCGCCCTCCTGCACCGGACCGGCCCCCTGTCGGTCGGCGAGGTCTCCGTCGTGGTGGCCGTCTCCACCCCCCACCGCGCCGAGTCGTTCGAGGCCACCGAGTGGTGCATCGACACGTTGAAAGAGACGGTCCCGATCTGGAAGCGGGAGCGGTGGGCGGGCGGCGACGACTGGGCCGGCGGCGCTCCGCTGCGCGAGGTCGCGGACGCGGGCGAGCCGGCGAGGTGACCAGCACCGTCCCGGTCCGGCTGACGAGCGCCCCGGTCCGGGTCGACGACGCCACGCTCGGCTCCGACGACCGCCTCGTCGACCGGTTCGGCCGGGTGCACCGCGACCTGCGCATCTCGGTCACCGACCGCTGCAACCTGCGCTGCGTCTACTGCATGCCCGAAGACGGCGTGGTGTTCCTCCCGAGGACCCAGATCCTCACCTACGAGGAGCTGGCCCGGGTGGCCCGGGTGGCCCACGGCCTCGGGGTCGAGCGGGTTCGGATCACCGGCGGGGAGCCGATGGTGCGCCGCGGCCTCGAGACCTTCATCGGGCTGCTGTCCGACATCGGGTTCGCTGACCTCTCGATGACCACCAACGGCACCGGTATGGAGCGCCGCGCCACCGGCCTGGCCGCGGCCGGCCTGCGCAGAGTGAACATCAGCTGCGACTCGCTGCGCCGCGACCGCTTCGGCGAGATCCGCCGGGGCGGTGACCTCGACACCGCGCTGCACGCGATGGACGCGGCCGAAGCAGCCGGGCTCTCTCCGGTGAAGGTGAACGTGGTCGTGCTCGCCGGGGTGAACGAGGACGAGGTCGTCGACTTCGCCCGCTTCGCCCGCGACACCGGCCGGCAGGTGCGGTTCATCGAGTACATGCCCCTCGATGGTGCGGGCGAGTGGGATCGCGACAGCGTCGTGCCGGCGGCCCGGATCCTCGAGACCATCGCCTCGCATTGGCCACTCGAGCCGATGAGCCCGGCGGCGGCCGACCCCAACGCGCCCGCCACCACCTTCCGTTTCACCGACGGCAATGGCGAGGTCGGGATCATCCCGACGGTGACCGAGCCGTTCTGCGGGACCTGCGACCGGCTGCGGGTGACCGCCGACGGCGCGATCCGCAACTGCCTGTTCGCCACGCAGGAGACCCCGCTCCGGGCGGTCCTGCGCGACGGGAGCGGCGACGAGGCGATCGCCCTCGCGCTCCGGCGGGCGGTGGCCGGCAAGCTGCCGGGGCACGGGATCAACGATCCCGGGTTCCTGCGGCCGGCCCGGTCGATGTCGATGATCGGCGGCTGATGGCCCGGGTGCTGTTCTTCGGGCCCGCGCGCGACGCCACCGGTGCCCGCTCGGCAGTTCTCGACGGCACGTCGCTCGGCGACGTGGTGGCCGCGGCCGCCGCCCGCTACGGGGCGGCGCTCGAACGCCTCCTCCCGACCTGCCGGGTCTGGCTCAACGGCGATGCCGCCTCGATGGACGCACCGGTCGGGCCCGACGACGAGGTGGCGGTTCTTCCCCCGGTCTCGGGCGGCTAACCGCCGTGCGGGTGGGGGTCGCGCCCGCCCGCCAGGAGGGCGAGGGCGTGGGACAGCACGTCGAGCACGGCCCCGATGCACTCCACGGCGCCCCCGGGTGACCCGGGCGTATTGAGGACGAGGCAGGTCCCGATCGTGCCGGCCACCCCGCGCGACAGCCTCCCGAGCGGGCTCACCGAACGCATCGCCTCGGCCAGCCCCGGGGCCTCTCGGTCGAGCACCTGGAGCGTCCCTTCGGGGGTGAGGTCGCGCGGCCCGAAGCCGGTGCCCCCGGTGGTGACGACCAGCCCCTCGAACGAAGAGACGAGCCCGCGCAGGGAGGCGGCGACGCTCTCCGTCCCATCCGCGCAGACGGCCCGGTCGACCACCTCGAAGCCGTGCGCCGACAGGAGCTCGGCCAGTGCCGCGCCGGAGCGGTCCTCGCGGGTCCCCTCGACCACCCCGTCGGAGACGGTGAGGACCTTCGCCCTCAGCGCCATCGACGCACCGCGACGCTCACCCCGCCGAGCCCTCGTAGCGCCAGGTGCCCGAGCGACCGCCGCGCTTCTCCCAGACCCGAAGCTCGCCGACGACGAGGGGGTCGGCGGCCCCGCACAGATCGCAAATCGCGAGCGCCGCCATCGCGCACGCGGTGAGGGCCTCCATCTCGACGCCGGTCTGACCGAACGATTCGACCCGGGCCTCGACCTCCACGCCGCCGTCGCGCAGCTCGAAATCGACCGCGACGTCGCCGATGAGCAGGGGGTGGCACAGGGGGATCAGATCGGGGGTCTGCTTGGCCGCCTGGATGCCGATCACGCGGGCGGCGGCGAGCACCTCGCCCTCGGGGCCCGCCAGGAACCCGAGCGCGCCGCCCGGGGACCGCACCGTGCAGCGGGCGACCGCCTGCCGGTGGGTGTTGGCCTTCTGGGTGACGTCGACCATCCGGGCCCGGCCGTGGGCGTCGACGTGGGACAGGCCGTCGGTCATGCGCGCGGCGACGTCCGGCCTCAGCCGGCCCCGGCGAAGAGGCGGTCGGCGTCGAGGAGGAGCACCTCCACGTCGTCGCCGGCGGCCGGGCCCTCTCCGTCGGGCAGGACCGCCAGGGCGTTGGCGTCGGCCATGGCCCGCAGCTGGTGGGAGTCCTGGCCGCCCGACGGGTGCAGCAGCCGCAGCCGACCCGCTGCGTCGACCTCGACGGCCACCCGCAGGAGGTGGACCTTGCCGTCCGGGCGCCGTGGGAGGTCGACCTCGGCGGTGGCCCGGAGGCTGGGACGCAGGAGCCCCGGATGGCCACCCATCTTGCGGAGGGCGGGACGGGCGAACAGCTCGAACGAAACGATCGAGGACACCGGGTTGCCCGGCAACCCGAACACCGGCACCCGCCCGTCGAGCAGCCCGAATGCGAGGGGTTTCGCGGGCTTGATCGCCACCTGCATCCAGCGCATCGACGGGCCGCACACCTCGGAGAGGACCATCCGCACGATGTCGAGGTCGCCGACGCTCACGCCGCCGCTCGTCACCACCGCGTCGCAGGTCCGGGCGGCCTCGGCGAGCACGTCGCGCAGAGCCGCCTCGTCGTCGGGGACGATCCCGAGGTCGACGACCGGGAGACCGGCCTCCGCCACCAGCGCGAGAAGCATCGGCCGATTGCCGTCCCGGATGGCGCCCCGGGGGAGAGGCGCCGGCCCCTCCCGCAGCTCGTCACCGGTCGAGAGGACGGCGACCGTCGGCGGCCGTCGCACCTCGACCGTCTCGAGGCCGAGCCGCGCCACCACCCCGAGGTGGGCCGGGGTGAGCGCGGTGCCGGCCGCCACCACCTCGGTCCCGGCCCTGATGTCGCTGCCGGGCTCCCGCACGGACATGCCGGGTCCCACCGACTCCTCGATCACCACGGTCCCGTCGGGTCCCGGCCGGGTCAGCTCGACCATGCACACGGCGTCGGCCCCCGCCGGGACCGGCGCGCCGGTCATGATCCGGACCGCTTCGCCGGGCCCGACCCGCACGTCGCGGCCGTCCCCGGCCATGACCGAGTCGACCACCCGCAGGCTCGCCGGCGCCGACGCAACGTCGGCGGCCCGGAGCGCGTAGCCGTCCATCGCCGAGTTGGCGAAGGGTGGGACGTCCTCGGCGGACATGATCGAGCTGGTAGTGACGCAGCCGAGCGCGTCGGGGAGCCGCCGTTGCTCGGGCGCCATGACCGGGCACGACGCGAGGATGAAGTCGCGGGCCTCCTCGAGCGGGATCATCCGCTCAGCGGCCTCGGCTCAGCGGCGTCGCCGCAGCCGGCGGACGATCCCGAACAGCACGAGCACGCCCAGGAGCGGCAGGAGCCGCTTCAGCACCGAGCCGCCCGCAGCGTCGAGGAGATCGACCGGCGGGCGCTCGACCGAGTCGATGGCCCGGGGGCCCGCGGCGGCCTGAACGGAACCGCGACCGGCGCCACCCGACTTCTTCGGCGGGCCGTCGTCGGAAGCGTTCCCGCCGTCCTTGGCCACCGGGCCGGCGGAGAGCACGCTGCCCTCGAGTTCCTTTACGAACTGGTCGAGCAGCTTCTCGCTCACCTCGCCGAGGACGCCCCGGCCGAACTGGGCGACCTTGCCCGAGATGTCGAGATCGGTCGCGATGTGGACGCCGGTGTCCGACCCCCGGGACTCGAGGGTCGCGGTCACGGTGGCGGCAGCGGTGCCCTGGCCGCGGGTCTCGCGGCCCTCGGCCCGGAGCACCGCCCGGTGGGTCTTGGCGTCGAGCTCCACGATCCGGGCCATGCCCTTGTAGGACGCGGTGATCGGGCCGACCTTCACCTTCACGACCCCGCGGTACTCGTCCCCGTCCACCTCGAGGAGCTGGGCGCCGGGCATGCAGGGTGCGATGCGCTCGAGATCGGTGAGCACGGCCCAGGCGTCCTCGATCGGCACGGAGACCTGGAAGTCATGGTTCAGCTCCACCGGGCCAGATCCTCCGCCGTGTCGATGTCGATCGCCTGACCGAGACACGCTACCGCCTCGACCAGCTCCGGATTCCGGGCCATGACCACGCGGGCGCCCTCGTCCCCCTCGGCCGGGAGCATCGGCCACACCGAGGCGGCCAGCCTGGTGGGCGGGCTGCGCCGTCCCTCGAAGCTGGCCACCGCGATCGGGCTCTCCGAGGCGGCCACCGACCGCCAGGCCTCCGGGGGGACGAGCGGCTGGTCGCCGAGGCCGATCACGACCGCCTCGAAGCCGGCGTCGCGTGCCCAGCCGACGCCGGCCTGCAGCGAGGTCGCCTGCCCGTCGCGCCAGCGGTCGTTCTGCACGACCCGCACGCCCTCGGGGAGGGCGGCGGCGAGGTCGACCGAACCGGTCACCACCACGGTCTCGCCGATGTCGGCGGACAGCGCGTGCTCGATCGCCCACGCCACGAGCGGGCGACCCCGGAAGGGCACCAGGAGCTTGTGGACGGGACCGCCGAAGCGCGACGCCTGGCCGGCCGCCAGGACGACGGCCGCCGTTCTCACGAGGCGGGGGCGTTGCGGTGGATCGCGCCGGTGCTCCGGCTGAGCGAGGCGACCATCTCGGTGCCGGTCTGGCTGGCGATGATCTCCGCGCAGATCGAGATGGCGGTCTCCTCGGGCGTCCGGGCGCCGAGATCGAGGCCGATGGGCGCCCGGACCCGGGACAGCTCGGCGTCGCCGACGCCCTCCTCACGGAGCTTCTCGGCCCGGCGCGCGGTGGTCCGGCGCGAACCCATCGCGCCGATGTAACCGACATCGGTGGCAAGCGCGGCGGCGATGGCCGGTACGTCGAACTTCGTGTCGTGGGTGAGCACGCACACCGCGTCGCGGGGGCCGAGGTCCGCTCCGACCCGCTTGAGGTAGCGGTCGGGCCAATCGACGATCACCTCGTCGGCGGCGGGGAAGCGGATCGGGGTGGCGAACACCGCCCGGGCGTCGCAGACCGTGACCCGGTACCCGAGCACCTTGGCGATCTGGGACAGGGCGGCACTGAAGTCGACCGCTCCGAGGATGACCATGCGGGGTGGCGGACTGAACGCCTCGACGAAGACCGTCACCTCCTCCTGGCGGATCTCGCCGTGCAGGCCGTAGTGGCGGACGGAACTCTGGCCGGAGATGACCGCGCCGGCGAGGTCCCGGCCGGCGACGGAGTCCAACTCGGGGTTGCCGAGGCTGCCCATCGGCGGATCGTCGCGCCGCACGAGCAGCTTGGCGCCGAGCGCGACCCCCTCCGCGCCCGCCACGACCGTGCCGAGCGCGACGGGCTCGTCGCGACGCAGGCAGTCGCGGAGGGTCTCGTAGAGGGGCGCGCCCCCGCCCGATGGCGCGCCCGCTACCACGCGAGGGGTTCGACGAAGAGCGAGATGGTCCCTCCGCACGTGAGCCCCACCGCGAAGGCCTCGTCGTCGGAGTACCCGAAGGAGCACATCCTCGGCTGGCCGCTCGCCAGGACCTCGAGCGCCGCGGTCACGACCGCGCCCTCGACGCAGCCCCCCGAGACCGACCCGGCCACTTCGCCCTCCTCGCTCACCGCCATGGTGGCGCCGGGGCCCCGGGGACCCGAACCCCGGACGTCGACCACCGTGGCCACCGCCACCCGCCGGCCGGCGTCCCGCCAGCGCTCGATGTCGTCCAGGATCTCTTTCACCGCGCTCCCTTCATGCCGCCAAGACCTCGAGCAGCGCCTCCAGCGAGGCGACATTGTGGCCGGGGAGGAACCGGTCGACGTGCGGCAGCGCCGCCGCCATCCCCTGGGCCAGCGGTTCGTAGTCAGGGGATGCCTTGAGCGGGTTCACCCACACCACGAGGTGCGCGACCCGGTGCAGCCGGGCCATCTGGGCACCGAGCTCCGCCGGGTCCCCCCGGTCCCACCCGTCGGAAAGCACCACCACCTGCGCCCCGCGGCCCATGCCGGTGACGCCGAAGCGGTCGTTGAACTCGCGCAGCCCCTCCCCGAGGCGTGTCCCGCCCGACCAGTCGCGGACGGCCGCGGCCGCCTGGGCCATCGCCGCGTCCGGGTCACGCGAGGACAGCTGGCGGGTGAGACGGGTCAACCGGGTGCCGAGGGCGAAGGCTTCGACACTGGTCCGCCCGGCCACCAGCACGTGGGCGAACCGCAAGAGCGCCCGGGCGTAGGGCTCCATCGAACCGCTCACGTCGCAGACGAGCACGAGCCGACGGACCCGCGGCACGCGGCGCATCCGCTCGAGGGCGGCGATCTCACCGCCCTGGCGCATGGAACGCCGGACGGTCGAACGGATGTCGGGCCGGTCGCCGCGCCGCGACCCCCGCCAGCGGTGCGACGGCCGCACCACGGTCGTCACGGGCAGCGTCCGTATCACCTCGAGCGCCTCGGCCAGCTCCTCGGGGGTGCAGGCGGCGAAGTCCTTGTCCCGCAGGACCTCGACCGCGCTGTAGCGGAGGGCCGCGTCGCCCTCCTCGCCCTCGATCGCGTCGGCCTGCTCGGGGGAGAGCCGAAGCCTGGTCACCGGGCTGAGGTCGAGGTACTCGGGGTCCTCGGCTTCGTCCCGGCCGAAGTAGGACCGGAACACCCGGTCGTACACCTCCACGTCCTCGGGCCGGCGGATCAGGATCGCCCGCCCCGCCCAGTACGCGTCCTCGTTCCGACTCACGCCGACCACACCCAGGGCGCGGACGTACGTGCTCACCTCGGACACGGCCACGCTCAGACCCTCGTCCCGGAGCGCCCGGCAGAACGACACGACCGACCGGGTCGGCGCGTGAGGGTCGAGGACGTCGGCGTCAGTCACGACTGGCCACCTCGACGAGCGTGCCGAGTTCGGCCCGCGCTCGCTCGGCGTCCTCCCGGTACTTGAGCACGGCGCCGAGCGTGCGGGCGACGCTCGATTCGTCGAGCACGTCACGTCCGAGGGCGTGCATCGCGCGGGCCCAGTCGATCGTCTCCGCGACCCCGGGCGTCTTGTACAGACCCATCGTGCGGAGCGCCTGCACGGCCCGCGTCACCTGGCGGGCGAGCTGCAGCCCGGCCTCGGGGACCCGGCGCAGCACGATCGCGACCTCGCGGTCGAAGTCGGGGTGCTCGACCCAGTGGTACAGGGCCCGGCGCTTGAGCGCGTCGTGGACGTCCCTCGTGCGGTTGGAGGTGAGCACCACGACCGGCGGCACCACTGCCCGGAAGGTCCCGACCTCGGGCACCGTCACCGTGAAGTCGGCCAGGATCTCGAGCAGGAACGCCTCGAACTCGTCGTCGGCCCGGTCGATCTCGTCGATGAGCAGGACTGGCGGCGCGGCGTCCGGCCCCTCGGCCCCGGCGATCGCCTGCAGGAGCGGCCGCCTGATCAAGAACCGTTCCGAGAACAGCTCGTCCTCGCCGACCGGCGGGGTACCCGGTCCCCGGTCGTGGGCCCGGAGGTACAGCAGCTGGCGCTGGTAGTCCCACTCGTAGATGGCCTGGTGGGCGTCGATCCCCTCGTAGCACTGGAGCCGCAGGAGCTCGGTCCCGAACCACCGAGCGAGCACGTTGCCGACCTCGGTCTTGCCGACTCCCGGCTCGCCCTCAAGAAAAAGGGGCCGGCGGAGCTCGATGGCGAGGAAGACGGCGGTCGAGAGGCCCTCGCCGGGGAGGTAGCCCTCGGCTTCGAGGGCCCGCTCCACGTCGTCGGGCGAGCGCGGCGGTGACCAGGCCCCCGTGCGCGCCGGGGGCGCGACGGACTCTTCGCCCCTTCTCGCCATGGCTCCCAGCGTAGTGGCTCCGTTCCCCCTCGCGGCCCGCTGACCAGGCCCGATGAGCCGTACTTCTCGTTCGGCCGCTCAGCGGAGCGGGCTAGGCCGGTTCGTCGTCGGAGGGCAGCAGGCCCGGCGGCGTGGTGGCGTCGGCGGACCCGGAGTCGACCGGGGCCATCTCGCGCCAGGCCTGCTCCGCTCGAGAAGCGACCTCAGAGACGGCCATGCCGGTCTGGGCTGAAACCCTGGCCACATCGTCGAACTCGGCCTTGATCCGCCCCCCACCGGCCTTCACGTGCACCGCGTGGCCGGCCACGTCGACCGGCTCGATGGTGCGGGCGGCCGGCCACCGCTCCCCCTGGAGCGCGCGGACGCCGAAGGTGCCGGTCGTGAGGCGGATCAGGTCGCGCAGGGACTCCGATATCGACGGATCGGCCAACACATGGATGGTGTGACCCGGCCGCCCCTTCTTCATCACCACCGGGGTGATCCAAGCGTCGTGCGCGCCGGCGTCGAGGAGGGAACGAAGCGCGTGGGCCAGTTGCTCACCGGTGACGTCGTCGAGATTCGCCTCCAGCACCACGACGGGCTGGCCGCCGGCTTCGGCGGCCGGCGCCGGACCGGTCGCGCCGATCACCACCTGGGTGCAGTTCGGGAGATCGTCGAGGTCGCGGGTCCCCGCCCCGAAGCCGGTCCCTCCGACCTCCATGGCGGGGAGCGGTCCGAAGGACGAGGCGAGCGCGGCGAGGATCGCCGCCCCGGTCGGCGTGGTCAGCTCGACCGCGACGTCCCGCCCGTAGGAAGGGACCCCCTCGAGCAGCCGCACCACCGCCGGTGCCGGATTCGGGAGCATGCCGTGAGCCGTCCGAACCATTCCCGACCCCGTCGCGACGGCTGACGCCTGGACCTCGTCGATCCCGAGGATCTCCAAGGCTGAGGCGGTGCCGACCACGTCGACGATGGCGTCGTGTCCGCCCACCTCGTGGAAGTGCACCTGTCCGGCCGGGCGACGGTGGAGGCGGCCCTCGACCTCGGCGAGAACGGCGAACACCGAGAGCGCACGGGTCTCGACGCGTGACGGGAGCTGTGCGCCGCGCACGAGGTCGACGATGTTCGCGTGGGTTCGCACGACCACGTCGTCGGGAGCAGAGACGACCGCCCGGGTGCAGGCGATGCCACCGCGGAGGACCGGTTCGGTCCGCAGTTCCCAACCCGAGAAGGGCACCCGCCGGAGTAGTTGGCGGACCTCCTCGAGGTCGGCACCGGCGTCGATGAGGCTGCCGAGCGCCATGTCGCCGGCGATGCCCGAGAAGCAGTGGAACCACGCGATGTTGTGCGTGCGGGTCGAGGTGGTCATGGCAGCATCCTCGAGACGGCGTACGCCGCGCCGAACCCGTTGTCGATGCCGACCACGGTCACTCCGGACGCGCACGACGCGAGCATTGCCAACAGCGCGGTGATGCCCCCGAAGGCGGAGCCGTATCCGACGCTGGTCGGTACGGCGACCACCGGTGCCGCGGCCACACCACCGACGACGCTGGCGAGTGCCCCTTCCATCCCGGCGACGACCACGATCGCGTCGGCCTCGGCGACCTCGTCGAGCGATGTGAGAAGACGGTGGACTCCGGCCACGCCGCAGTCCGCCAGCACGCTCGGTGAGAACCCGAGCGCCTTCAGCACCGCGCTGCACTCGTCGGCGACCGGAAGGTCGGCCGTCCCGGCGGTCACGATGAGGATCCGACCGGGGCGCGACTGGGCATGACGCCAGGTGACGGTCGACAGTGCGCCCGTCGGGGTCACCGTGTGTTCCGAGAAGCCCGCACCGATGGCCGCCTCCACGGCCGTTTCCGCCTGGGTGGGATCCGCTCGTGTGAGCAGCACCGGTGCGCTCGAGGCACCCAGGAGCTCGACCACGATGGCCGCACAGTGTTCGGGCGTCTTCCCGGGGCCGTAGACGGCCTCCGGCAGTCCTTGGCGCAGTTGGCGGTGGTGGTCGATACGGGCGAACCCGAGGTCGGCGAACGGAAGACGCCGGAGTTGGCGGACCGCGTCCTCGACCGTGCAGACGCCCGCTGAGACGTCGGCGAGCAGGCGCTCGAGGGCGGGCGCATCCATGTCGTTCACTATCCTGCCTGCCTGTGACCCGTTCTGCGACCTCCGTGGGGTACTTCGGGCCCGCCGGAACGTTCACCGAGCAGGCCCTTCTGACCCAGTCCGACTACGCCGCGGCCGTTCGGCGCCCGTTGCCGACGATCGTCGACGTGCTCGAGGCGGTCAGCACCGGGTCGGTCGACCTCGGGTTCGTCCCGCTCGAGAACGGGATCGAGGGATCGGTGCCCATCACCCTCGACAGCCTCGTCTTCGACTTCGAGCTGCTCATCCAACGCGAGGTTGTGCTGGACATCCACCTGGCGCTCATGGCCAATCCCGGCACGTCGCTCAAGAACGTGAAGCTCGTCTCGTCCTTCCCGCACGCGCTCGCGCAGTGCCGGAAATTTCTGGCTGCGCATCTGCCGAACGCGGAGATCCGAGGCTCGGCTTCGACGGCTGACGCGGCGCGGGAGCTCGGGGAGCATCCCGACGGCACCGCAGCGGTCATCGCGCCGCCTCCCGCCGCAGAGGTCTACGGGCTGACGGTCCTCGCCGAAGACGTCGAGGATCATCCGGAGAACCAGACGCGCTTCGTGGCCGTGGCCCGCAGTGGGATCCCCAAGGTCTCCGGACACGACCGTACGAGCATCGTCTGCTTCCAGAGCGCAGACCATCCCGGGAACCTGCACTCGATCCTGGGCCAGTTCTCGGCGCGGGACATCAACCTGACGAAGTTGGAGTCGCGCCCGACGAAACAGGGGCTCGGTGATTACTGCTTTGTCATTGATCTCGAAGGGCACATCGGGGACGAGATCGTCGCGGACTGCTTGCGAGACCTCCACGCCAGCCTCTTCCGCCTGAAGTTCCTCGGCTCGTACCCGGCGGCCGGGCACCACGGACCGGGCCGGCGGCGGGAGGCCGAGCAAGCGTGGCGCGAGGCGGACGAGTGGATCCGATCACTTCGTGGTCAGATTGGGGGAGATGGGGCACGGCCCGCCCCGACCTGATCGATCCGGGAGGGATGGCAGAGCGGACGAATGCGCGGCTCTTGAAAAGCCGTGGGACCTCGGTTCCCGTGGGTTCGAATCCCACTCCCTCCGCCGATAGGCCTTGAACACCACTTTCCGGCCACGTCTTGGGACAACGTGGCGCTGGCGCGGTCTCCAATTGCCGGCGGTTGGATGACCCGGCTAGGACGCCATCCGTTCGATGACGGGGTTAGCGTCGGGCTGACGCGCGACGCGGCGTGATCGCCTGGCAGCGCCTGTGGTTTGTTCGACCGGGACCGCTCGTGGCGCTGCGGCGATCGCGCGTTTCGCCGCTTCCAACACGGCGTCGGTGGTCACCTCCAGGACCGATGCGGTGACCGGAATGACCATCGATCGCCCGCATTGGGGCCACCAGCCGACCACCCGGGCGGGCACGGCACGGCTCCGGGGGTCGAACGCAGCTCCGAGCGCGGCGAGGCCGAGCTCGTCGCGGGCGGTCGAGAGGGGCCGTCCAGTCATGACCACGAAGACGGCATTCGAGAGCCGGCGTGGTCCTCGTCCTGAAGCGGCTTGGTCGGCGAGCGTACTGACGACGTCGCCACGGCTTCGTAGGAGGACCTGCGGAACGGCCTCGAACTGGATCGAGTGGTCGTCACCCACGACCGGACGGGCGAGCCTCGCCCATTCGAGTGCGTGGATCAGCTGTGTCGCCCATGTCACCGCCTCGGCTCGCACGACTGCGAGTGCCCCCGGGTCCAACCCCGCGAGCCACATCGCCATCCCTCCAGGCCGCGAGTCGTCTTCGGCCCGCCTCAGGAGACGGGCGATCGCGAGCTCGCTGGCGCGCGCGGGCACCAGGTCTTGGCGACCAAGCCAGGCCCGCACGCACTCGAGACCGAGCTGGCGACGAGCGGTCAAGGGCGACCAGGCGAAAGGCCGCTCTTCGGGCGTCTCCGGCGGGGGCGGACGCAGCTGGTAGCTGTCGATCCGGATGCGCTGGTCGAGCGACCGCCCAGAGGTGAGCCGGCCGAGTTCCTGTTCGAGCCGGAGTCGGACCTCGAGCAGGTCGGTGTGAGAAACAGTGGCGTCGGGGGGGGAGGTCAGAGCGGAGGTCAATCCGGCGGCCCTGGGCAGCGCGGCCATGTCGATCGTTGCAACGGTCATCGGACTCCCTCTCCCATCCGCTCGACCGCGGCGAGCACCCGCCGCACCGACGAGGTCAGCATGTCGTCGGTGACGTCTTCGGCGTCGATTTCGCCTGTGCGTGTATAGAAGGTCGCGACTCGGAACGGGGCCGCACCACTCCTGAGCGTCTCGAGCAACGCGTAGAAATGCAGATCCTCGCGGTCCACCAACCGGGGTTGACCGGACTTTGCATCGACGATCCCGGTCGAGGATCGACCGGTCGATGGGGAGCCGATCAACAAGTCGATCACCCCGATGAGGACTACCTCGCCACCGGCGAGCGGGATCGCGATCGACTCCTGGGTCCGCGGCATCCACGCCGGGGCCAGCCGCGGCCATCTGCTCACGAGGATGGCGCACTGGGTCTCCACCTCGTCGCCCAGCCCAGCCAGAGCATCGGGCGAGAGTGCGCGGACGAACCGGACGAGCTCGGAGCGCCGATCATCGATTTCCAAGGCAGCCAGTGCCTCTCTGATCGGATCTTCGATTCGTCCGGTCGTCACGAACTGACGGAAGAGCGCGTCCATAAGCGCCCCCAAGGCCATCGCCACCGTGATGGCGTGATCGTCGGCTCGGCGGGGACGGTCACTGAGCGCGTCCCGCATCTTCTGCTTCGTCACGACCACGGGGGAGCCAGCCGAGAACGAGGAGAGGCCGTCCTCCAGCCACTCCCGGAGCCCACCAGCGAGGCCGGGGTCGACCTGGCGGCGGGTGGCCGGCTCGCCCCGGATGGCGGCGAGCACGTCGTCACTCCCAGGAGGACGGCCGACACCAGGGATCGGGGTCTCGGCCAACGGTGGAGTGGACATGGACCAAGCATGCGGGACCGCTGTGACATTCCGAATTTGAGCTGGCTCTAGTCTTCGGTGGTGGCTCTGCTTGGTCCCGCTCTCTCGGCCGACGTGGCTTTCGGGGTCGTCTTCGGCGTGTTCTTGCTGGCCCTGGCGGTGCTCGCGGTGGTGGCCATCCGATGGGGGGTGCGTCGCGATCGGCCCGGCCGGGAAGCCTGGAGACGTCGCCGGATGGAGGCGGCCCCGGGTCCGTCGCAGCCGGGGGGCCACTCTGACGGGCCGATCCGGTCGCAGCCCGAACCATGAGCCCGGCGCACCCCCCAGCGGGCCATCGGCCGCGCCCCTCGTGGTTCCGGCGGCACCGAACCCCCCGAGGGTCGAACGCCTTCGTCCTGGCCGGGGGAGGTTCCCGTGGTGCGACGCAGGTCGGCATGCTGGCCGAGCTCGCCGCTCGCGGGATCCGGGCCGACCGTGTCTACGGAGCATCGGTCGGCGCCGTGAACGCCGCCGCGTACGCGTCAGACCCGACGATCGAGGGAGTGAAGCGCCTGGAGGACATCTGGGCGCACCTCCGTCCCGACGACATCTTCCCGAGGAACCGGGTGCACGGGCCGTGGCTGTTCTTTCAGCAGCGTTCCTCGGTCTACGCCAACAGCGGCCTCCGCCGTGTTCTCGAGTCGGGGACCACGCTCGATCGGATCGAGGATGCCCAGGTGCCCCTGGGGGTGGTGGCGACGTCGCTCACCGACGGCTCCGAGCGCTGGTTCACAAGTGGCCCGCTTATCGAGGCGGTCCTGGCCTCGGCGGCGATCCCGGGGATCTTCCCGCCGGTGGCGATCGGCGATGAGCTCTTCATCGACGGCGGCGTCGTCAACAACGTCCCGATCAGCCGGGCTCTCGCCGAGGGAGCGACGCGCCTCTACGTCATGCTGTGCAGCCCCCGCCGTCACGTCCCGCAGGTCTCCAAACGCCCGATCGAGGCGGTGATCTCGGCTTTCTTCACGAGCGTGCACGCTCGGTTCGACCGGGAGATCGAGCAAGTGGGCAAAGAGATCGAGGTGTTCGTCTTCAATGGGTCCGGCCGGATCACCGAGGACTTTCGGGACTTCGGGGCCTCGCCGGCGTTGATCGAGGCCGGCCGGGCCGAGGTCGCCCGGGTGCTCGACTCGACCTCGGGTCACATCCCGGTGCTGGACTGAGGCCGTGACCACGTCGGTCGACCGCGCCGATTGCGACGTCCTCGGGTTGTTCGACCCGGTCGTCGCGTCCTGGTTCGGACGCCAGTTCCCGAACGGCCCCACCGAGCCCCAGGTCGGTGCCTGGCCGCTGATCGCATCGGGGAAGGATGTGCTCGTCGCCTCCCCGACCGGCACCGGGAAGACGCTCACCGGTTTCCTCGTCGCCATCGACCAGGCCTGTCGGTCCGCCTCGTCCCCCGGATCGCCCGGACCGGCCCCGCAGGTCCTCTACGTGTCGCCGCTCCGGGCTCTTGCCGCTGACGTGCACGAGAACCTGTTGGTCCCGCTGGACGGCATCCGCGCCGAAGCCGAGCGGCTCGGACTACCGGTCCCCGAGGTCACCGTCGCCACCAGGACCGGCGACACGCCGCCGGCCGAGCGTCGGGCCATGCAGAAGTCGCCGCCGAACCTTCTCGTGACGACGCCGGAGTCGCTGTACCTGCTCCTCACGGCCGCCTCGTCCCGCTCGATGCTCCGCAACGTCCGGACCGTCATCGTCGACGAGGTCCACACGCTGGCCCGGGACAAGCGCGGGAGCCACCTGGCCCTCAGCCTCGAGCGGCTCGCCCATCTCGTGGAGTCCGAGGGGGGCCGCTTGCAGCGCATCGGGCTGTCGGCGACCCAGAAGCCGCTCGAGGTCGTCGCCCGGCTGCTCTGCGGGGTGGGCCCAACCCGACCGATGCCCGAGATCGTCGACTGTGGACACCGGCGCGGCCTCGACGTCGCGATCGAGCTCCCCGACGCGGAGCTCGAGGCGGTCGCGCCGGGCGGGCAGTTCGGCGAGATTCTGGATCGGATCGCGGCGCTTGTCCGCGAGCACCGGACCACCCTCGTCTTCGTGAACACGCGCAAGCTCGCCGAGCGCGTGGCCCACCAGCTGGCGGAGCGACTCGAGTCGGGTCCCGACGGTGACGGGGACCCCTTCGTGGTCGCCGCGCACCACGGCAGCCTGTCGGCCGAGCGCCGCCGACTGGTCGAGGCACGGCTGCGGGCCGGCTCACTCCGCGCGCTGGTCGCGACGGCGTCGCTCGAGCTCGGGATCGACGTCGGACCGGTCGAGCTCGTCTGCCAGATCGGGTCGCCACGGTCGATCGGCACGTTCCTCCAGCGGGTCGGTCGGGCCAACCACCAGCTCGAGGGCACGCCGGCCGGCCGGCTCTTCCCCATGACGCGCGACGAGCTGGTCGAGTGCGTGGCCCTGCTCTGTGCGGTGCGTTCGGGTCAGCTGGACCTCCTCCGGCCCCAGGACCGCCCACTCGACGTGCTCGCCCAGCAGGTGGTGGCGGAGGTCGCCGGCGAAGGGGAGTGGAGCGAATCGGCACTGCTCGAGGTGTGCCGGCGGGCCGCCCCCTATGAGCACCTGACCGACGACCAGTACCGCTCGGTCGTGGAGCTCGTGTCCGAGGGCATCGTGACCGGGCGGGGCCGGCGTGGCGCGCACGTGCACCGCGACGGGGTGAACGGGCTCCTGCGGCCGCGCCGGGGCGCCCGGATGGCCGCCCTGATGAGCGGAGGAGCGATCCCGGAGACCGGTGACTACCGGGTCGTCCTCGATCCCGACGGGGTGACCGTCGGGTCGGTGCACGAGGACTTCGCCGTGGAGGCGACGATCGGCGACATCTTCCTGCTCGGCACCCACTCCTGGCAGGTGAAGAAGGTCGAGGTCGGAACGGTCCGCGTCCACGATGCGGGCCAGCTCCCACCGACGATCCCGTTCTGGCTGGGCGAGGCACCGGCACGAACCATGGAGCTCTCGGCCGAGGTGAGCAGGCTCCGAGCCGACGTCGAGTCCAGCCTCATCGAGCACGGTGAGGCCGCGGCCCGGGAGCTCGTGCGTGACCGCGCCGCCACCAGCGACGAGGCGGCCGACCAGGTGGTCTCCTACCTCGCAGCCGGACGGGCGGCACTCGGGACCCTTCCGACGCAGGACCGCATCGTGATCGAGCGGTTCTTCGACGACAGCGAGGGGACCCAGCTCGTCATCCACGCCCCGTTCGGCGGCGCGGTGAACCGCGCCTTCGGGCTGGCGCTGCGAAAGCGCTTCTGCGTGTCCTTCGACTTCGAGCTGCAGGCGGCCGCCGACGACGACACCGTCTCCCTCTCGCTCGGACCCCAGCACAGCTTCCCGCTGTCCCAGGTGCCCTCGATGCTCCCGAGCCGGAGGGCCGAGGAGGCTCTGACCCAGGCCGTCCTCGCCCACCCCATGTTCGCGGCCCGGTGGCGGTGGAACCTCAACCGCTCCCTCGTGGTGCCGCGTGCCCGCAACGGCCAGCGCCGGCCGATCCACCTCCAGCGCATGGAGGCCGACGACCTGCTGGCGGCGACCTGGCCCTCGCTGGCCGCCTGCCAGGAGAACGCGCCCGCCGGGCCCATCACCGTCCCCGATCACGTGCTGGCCCAGCAGACCGTGCGGGACTGCCTCCACGAGGCGCTCGATGTCGACGGTCTGGTCGACGTGCTGGAGCGCATCGAGTCGCACGCGATCGAGGTGCGCTTCGTCGAGTCGGTGGAGCCGTCCCCCCTCGCCCACGGGATCCTGACCGGCCGGCCCTACACGTACCTCGATGGCGCGCCGCTCGAGGAGCGGCGGTCCCGGGCCGTCCCGATCCCGCGCGGCCTGCCGAATGGCCCCGAGCTCACGGTCGAACCCGACGAGCTCGCCCCGCTGGAGCCGGCCGCGGTGGCCCTCGTGCTCGAACAGGTCGCGCCCGATCCCCGCGACCCCGACGAGCTCCACGACCTGTTGCTCTCGCTCGTCCTCACGCGCGAGGTGCCGCG
>DAIUEV010000025.1:2299-6592 GCA_036844945.1 Acidimicrobiales bacterium | reverse complement strand
CGCCGGAGCCGCGTCGAGCCGGCCAGCATCGCCCAGTTCGTCCGCTTCCTGGCGCGCTGGCAGCACGTCGCGCCGGGGACCCAGCTCGAGGGGCGCGCCGGGCTGCTCGAGGTGGTCGAGCAGCTGGCCGGGTTCGAAGCCGGTGCCGGCGAGTGGGAGGCGCATCTGCTGCCGGCCCGGGTGACCGGCTACCAGCCCCGGTGGCTCGACGAGCTGTGCCTCTCCGGCGAGGTGGCCTGGGGACGGCTCACCCCGCGCCCGGAGGCCGCCGAGGCCGGTGAAGGCGTCCGCCGCGGGGCTTCGACACCTTCACCCTCCACCCCGCTCACGCTGGCGCCGCGCGAGGACCTCGAGTGGCTGCTGGCGTCGGTCCGGCTGGGCGAACCGGCGACTGATCCCCCGGTTGGGGCGGCCGCCGAGGTGCTGGCAGTGCTCCGCGCCCGGGGAGCCTGCTTCCGCTCCGAGCTCCCCTCGGTGACCGGCCGTCTCACCGCACAGGTGGACGAGGGCCTGTGGGACCTCGTCGCGCGGGGGCTCGTCACCGCCGACGCGTTCTCGGCGGTCCGGTCGCTGCTCGGGGCGAGGCGGGGACGGGGCGGCCCGCAGACCCGGACGCGGGCGAGGCACCTCGCATTGGCCCGGCGCCGCACCTCGGTCGGCTCGGGCACCGGGGAGGGGCGGTGGGCGCTGCTCCCGAGCGGCGCGATCGAGGGCGACCCGCAGTTCGGTCCGGCCGTGGACGAGCTGGCCGAGGCCGTCGCCTGGCAGCTCCTCCAGCGGTGGGGGATCGTCGCCTGGGAGCTCTGGTCCCGCGAGTCGTTCCGGATCCCCTGGCGCGAAGTCATCCGGGCGTTGCGCCGCTTCGAGGCGCGTGGCCTCGCGCTGGGCGGCCGCTTCGTGGCCGGGCTGGCGGGCGAGCAGTACGCGTTGGCCGAAGCCGCCCAGATGCTGAACGCCGAGCGGCGGGACGACGACGCGAGCGGCAAGGTCGTGGTGGCGGCGGCCGATCCGCTGAATCTGACCGGGACCGTGCTCGGCGGCCGCCGGGTGCCGGCGATCCGGCACCGCCAGGTCGCCTACCGCGGCGGCGTCGTCGTGGAGGAACAGGCCACGACGGCCTGAGCACCACCCGCGGGATACTGGACCGATGGGCGCCCCGCTGCGCGTCGACCTGAACGCGGACCTCGGTGAGCGCTACGACGGCTGGCGACCCGGCCACGACGAGGCGGTGCTCGATGCGGTGACCACCGCGCACGTGGCCTGCGGCGTCCACTCCGGCGACGCGGCGGTGATGGCCGAGACGGTGGCGGCGGCGCTCCTCCGGGGGGTGGCGGTCGGCGCCCATCCGTCCTATCCCGATCGCGAGGGCTTCGGGCGCCGGCCGATGGCGCTCCGGCGCGAACGGGTGAGATCGGTCGTGCTGTCCCAGGTCGGCGAGCTCGACGGCATCGCCCGGTCGCTTGGCGCGCGGCTTGCGTCGGTGAAGCCTCACGGTGCGCTCTACCACTCGATGGCCGTCGACGCCGACTGCGCGGCGGCGGTGTGCGAGGGCGTCCGGGACGTGCGAGATGACCTCTGGCTGGTGGCCCCGGCCGGCTCGGTGGCCGCCGCGGTCGGGCGGTCGCTCGGGATGGCGGTGGCCGAGGAGGCGTTCTGCGACCGCGCCTATGCGCCGGACGGCGGGCTGGCGGCGCGCCACGAGCCGGGTGCGGTCCTCACCGACCCCGACGAGGTGGCGGCGCGCGCGCTCCGGCTCGTGCGCGACCATGAGGTGCGCACGACCGACGGCTCGGTGCTCGGCCTCGCGCCGACCACGGTGTGCATCCACGGCGACACGCCCGGCGCGCCGGCGCTCGCCCGCGCCGTCCGGGCGGCCCTCGAGTCGGCCGGCGTGGTCGTCGAGCCCTTCGGCCCGGGGTGAACCTCCTCCGACCGGGCCGGCGGGTCGTGGCCGGTCGGGCGGTCCCGTTCGGCGAAGCGGCGCTGCGCATCGCCGCCGCCTCCCCCGAGGCCGCCTGGGCGGTCGCGGCGGCCGTGCGCGACGCCGAGCTCGCCGGCGTCCTCGAGGCGGTGCCGGGGTTCGACTCGGTGCTCGTCGAGTTCGAGCCCGACCGGACCGCCTTCGCCGAGGTGGCCGAGTCGGTTGCCCGGTTGCGGGTCTTCCGGCCACACGGGCGGGGCCGGACCTTCGACCTCGCCTGCGTCCTCGACGGCCCGGACCTCGACGAGGTGGGGGCGCTCACGGGGCTCGGCCGTGACGGGGTGCGCCGCGCGCTCCTGGGGGCGACGTTGCGGGTCGCGGTGCTCGGCTTCTCCCCGGGGTTCGCCTACCTCGCCGGCCTGCCGGACCCCCTGACCCGGGTCCCGAGGCGCGCCACCCCCCGCCTTTCGGTGCCGGCCGGCTCGGTGGCGGTGGCCGGTGGCCACGCCGCCATCTACCCCCGCGCCACCCCGGGCGGATGGCAACTGGTCGGCCGCACCGACGCGCTGCTCTTCGACCCCGGCGCCTCCCCCTCTGCGTCGCTCCGGCCCGGCGACCGGGTGCGGCTGCACGAGGTGGCCGCGATCGGGACGCCGCCCGGCGAGGAGGCGGCCCGGGCTCCGAGGCGCGCGCCGAACCCGGTCTTCGATGTGCTGTCGCCGGGGATCGCGACGACGCTCCAGGACCGCGGCCGCACCGGCGTCGCCCACCTGGGGGTGCCCCGGGCCGGAGCCGCGGACCCGGTCGCCCACGCCCTCGCCAACACGCTGGTCGGCAACGGCGCCGATGCCGCGTGCCTCGAGGTCACCCTCGTGGGCCCGACCCTCCTGTGCCGGTCCGAGACCCATGTCGCCGTGGTCGGCGAGGAGCCGGTCGTGTCGATCGACGGCCGGCCGGTCGGGCCGGGCCGGGTGGTGCCGGTCGCCGCCGGGCAGCGCCTCCAGGTCGAGTCGACCGGTGGTGCGCTCCGAGCGTCGCTCGCGGTGCGGGGTGGCTTCGACGGCCCGGTCCTGTTCGGCTCGCGCGCGACCGACCGGCTGAGCGGGCTGGGCGGCGGGCCCCTCGTCGCCGGCGACGAGCTCGGCCTCGCCGGCCCGATCGGCCCCATGGCGAGCCACCTGCGCCCCGGGGCGCCGGGCACGGTGGCCGCCGGTGGCCGCCGGACCCTGCGGGTCCTGCCGGTCGGGGAGGGCGCCGACCCCTGGACGACGCCGCTGCCCGTGGGGCCCTGCGAGGTCGAGGCCGGCAGCGACCGCATCGGGATCCGTTTACGTGCGACGGGGCCAACGCCACTCGGGATCGCCGAGATGGCCTCGGCCGGGACGACGCTCGGGACCGTCCAGGTCCCGCCGGACGGACATCCGGTCGTGCTGCTGGCCGACCACGCCACGCTCGGCGGCTACCCCGTGGCGGCGGTGGTCATCACAGCCGACCGCGGCGTGCTCGGGCGATGCCGGCCCGGCGAGGTGGTCGATCTCTCGCCCGTCGGGATCGAGGAGGCCGACGAGGCGCGCCGCGCGCTCGGCCGGGCGATGTCGGACGCGGTGGTGGGCCCCTTCCCCTCGCGCGCCGACTGATCCCGCCCGAGGTCAGCCGACGAGCAACCGAATCCCGGTGGCGAGGCCGATGCCGACGACCGCGACCCGGAACACCGAGGCGGGCAGCCGCCGGGCCAGCACCGAGCCTGCGTACCCGCCGACCAGGGCGCCGACGGCCAGCCACCCCGCCGCCGCCCACTGCAGGTGCCCGTGGACGATGAAGACCACCGCGGCGGCCGCGTTCGAGAGGACGGAGAGCACCGCGCGGATCCCGCTCGAGCGGGTGAGGGTATCCGGGAGCGTCATCCCGAGGACGGCCAGGATGATGACCCCCATCGCAGCGCCGAAGTAACCGCCGTAGACGGCAGCGAGGAACATCCCGGCCCACAGTGCGACCGGGTGCTCGCGAGGCGCGCTCCCGGCGAGCCACCGCGAGAGGAAAGGCCCCAGCGCGAAGAGGACGGTGGCGAACAGCACCAGCCACGGTGCGAGGCGGGTGAAGGCAGAGGAAGGCGTCGTGAGCAGGAGCACCGCGCCGAGCGTTGCGCCGGCGACCGTGATCGGGGCGAGGACCACGAACCGGTCGCGCTGCGCGTGGGCCTCGCGCCGGAAGCCGGCCACCCCGCCCACATATCCGGGCCAGATGCCCACCGTCGAGGTGACGTTCGCCGTCAGGGCGGGATAGCCGAGGGCGAGCAGGGCCGGGAACGAGATGAGCGTCCCCCCGCCGGCGACCCCGTTGAAGAACCCGGCCCCGAACCCGGCGAGGACGAG
>DAIUEV010000025.1:0-2199 GCA_036844945.1 Acidimicrobiales bacterium | reverse complement strand
AGCCGGGCCGCCTCGAGCCGCGCGTCCTCGGCCACCGCCCCCATCAGGAACACCGACGCACGCGAGAGCGGAGGCTGGGACCGAAGGGCGTGGGCGTGGAGCCGGTCCATCGCGACCTGGCAGTCCTGGAGCGATCCGAGCAGGTCCTGCAACTTGGCCAACCGCTTGGTGAACGCCACGGCGGGCTCGCCGTAGAGATCCTGGACGAACTCGAGCGAATAGCGCAGCCGCTTGCACCGGATGCGGAGACGGTGGAAGTCGGTCGCCTCACCGCTGCGCTTCGCTCGTTTCGCCGCTCTCACCGCGGTGCGGTGGCGGCGCTCGACGAAGTCCGGGGCGACCACGGTCGCCGGCAGGTGGCCCGATGCCGACCGCTCGCCGGCACCCTGCTGGGCGAGCGCCATCAGGCCCGTCGTCAGGCGCTCGTAGCGCGGTGACTCGAGCGCCCCGAGCAGGACGGCGCGCGCGTCGTCGCGCTCGCGGGTGAACACGGCGCGCAGCTCCTCGACGGGCGTCGTATCGCCCGGGACGCTCGCCCACGCCCCCTGCCACTCGGGGGACGCATCGAGCCGGTCCAGCTGGACGTCGAGGTCGCGGACCGATCCGAGCACCCCGGTCAGCCACGCGACCTCGGGGGCGAGCGCGGCGTACTGGGGCGGGAGCACTTCAGAGAAGACGTCGAGCGCGGCACGCAGGCGTCTCGTCGCGACCCGCATGTCGTGGAGCTCTTCGGGGTCCTCGCCGAGGCGGGTGCCCGACTCGTGGGCCAGCAGGACGCCCAGCTGCTTGCGGACCACCGCGTCGGCCAGTGCGCCGATCGTGGCGCCCGAACCCACCGCCGTCGGCCCGAGGTTGACCCGGGTCGGGATCACGTACCCCCGGGCCAGCACGCCCGCCTCGAACTTGGAGAGGACGGCGGGGGAGAGCCCGGCCGCGCGTCTCAGGTCCTCCACGACCGGTGCCAGCGCCTCGACCCAGGCTGCCTGCACCTCGACCTCGACGCGCAGGAGCCGCATCGGGTTCTGGTCGTCAATCGTGATCGCGGTCTCGTCCAGGGCCACCTCGGCGACGTCCTCGTCACCGACCCGCAGCACGAAGGGTCGGCGCCGGGTCTGCACCTCGAGCACCTGGTGCAGTGGCCGCCGGCCGATGAGCGCCGATACCCGCCACCCGACGGGCCCGGCCCGGTCGAGCCAGTGGTTGGGGGCGCCGTCGAGCGGTTCGTTCACCTCCCGCCGACGCTTCGGCGCGCCGTTGGGGCCGCTCGACAGTCCGGGCAGCGCCTTCAGGGTCACTTCCTGCTTGGTCTTCGCGTGCCGGACGCGCAGGACGTAGCCGGCCTGGGCGACCCGCCAGTCGTCGGTGTCGAGGTAGAGGTCGTCTTGGACCACGGTCGGCTTCGCCGACGCGATCAGCGTCCCCAGGGGTGTGAACGCCTTCGAGCCCGCCAGGGAGGCCAGCCACCGGCCCACCGGCCGCAGGTCGAGGGCATCGAACTGCCACTCGATCTCGACCGCGTCGGTCTGCCCACCCCCTGGACCGATGGTCATGGGACCGGAGGCTACTGCCGCCCGGCCGGCCCGTCGGCCCGAGCGGACCTGCGAGCGGTGTGACGAATACGGGTCGTGGGTGGGTTCCACCCCGCGGCCCGCCGCGCTGGGTAGGGTCCTGGCGTGACCGAGCGCAACAGCGGGACGGTCGAGATCGTGGACCGCCCGTCGGAGCTGATCCTGGCGGCGGGGGGCCTGGTCGTCCGGCCCGTCGGTGCCGACGAGCTCGAGATCGCCGTCGTCCATCGTCCGATCCGGGAGGACTGGTCCTTCCCGAAGGGCAAGGTCGAGCCGAGCGAAACGCTCACCGACTGCGCCCTGCGTGAGGTGCAGGAGGAGACTGGGCTTCGGTGCCGGATCGTGTCCTTCGTCGGCACCACCGAGTACCGGGACCGCAAGGACCGCCCGAAGGTCGTCGCCTACTGGGCCATGAGCCCCGAGGGCGGGGCGTTCCGCTCCGGCGAGGAGGTCGACGAGATGCGCTGGGTGCTGCTCGGCGAGGCCGCCGGGCTGATCACCTACGAGCGCGACCGGGAGCTGCTCGCCAGCCTGCTTGAGCCGGCCGCCTGGATCTTCCGCCAGCTCCGACGCTCCGCCTGAGTCCTCCACGAGGGTGAGCCGGGGAACCCCCGGCAATCTCCGTTTTCGC
>DAIUEV010000024.1:0-42477 GCA_036844945.1 Acidimicrobiales bacterium | reverse complement strand
CGCGGATACGCGACCCTCTATTCGGCTACTTCATCGGTGGATCGAGGCTAAGAGGATCAACGGTGATGTCCTCTTCAGGAAGACCAAGGACTCGGGACGGCCTCCACCTCGTTGTAAGACCCCCAATTGAAAGGAAACACTGCCATGCCCGATGTTCTCGTCCTCGAGTTCGAGACGCCCAAAGCGGTCGAGCTCTACCGCAACGTGGCGGGGATTCTCAAAGTCGATCCCTCCACAGGCTCAGGGGACTGGCCACCTCCCCTCCTCCATCACGTGGCCGGCGAGTCCGGCAACAAACTCGTTGTCGTTGAAGTGTGGGAGTCGAAGGCAGCTCAGGAGGAATTCATGCAGAACCAACTCGGTCCCGCGATGGAGCAAGCGAACGTGCCGCCTCCGACACGAGCCGAATGGTTTGCTCACGCTGGAGAGATGCATCGTCACTCCCAGAGCGGGTAGATCCGGGGAGGCGTGGGATCAGCCCGCGAGAACGAAGAGCTCATCCCTTGATCCGCCGCCGAACTCGTGACTCGTCTTGCCCGCGAGCAACAGCATCGACGACCGGAACTGTCCCCCGATTGAAGCAGCCAGCAATCTGCGTCGAGGTTCCTTTGAACGCTGACGGAGGGACTGCTCCGGGCTCAGAGGTCGTCTCGGAGCGGGACTTGAACCCCCACGCCCTTGCGGGCACCAGCCCTCAAGCGAGTCGGAGCCAATTACTCGGCCAGGCGATGTCCGGAGCCTCCCGTACGTCGCCACTGATCGGAGCGCCTAAGCGTCAACGATTCCACTCGTGACCTGCTCGGTTCGCCTATCCGAGAGTCATGCCCGTCTCGTATCATCGGCGTGTGGAGGCTGCCAACCCAGCAAGATTGGAATCGTTAGCCACGTGGCGGCAAAGGAACACATCGTCCCTGTCATCTCGTAGCGGCGCTTTGGGTTGGTTTGGGAATGTTGTTTAGGCGCAAGCGCGCGCAGACGCCCGCGCGACAGGCGCCCGTCATGGGCCAGGAGGTCCTTGAGAAGCTGGCCTCCCTGCCGATCAGTACCTGGAACTACAAGGGGGAGTCGGCGCAGGTCCTGCATCTGGGTCCCACGGCGCAGGATTTCGCGGCCGCGTTTGGGCTGGGTGTCAATGACCGCAGGATCAGTGTGGTCGACGCAAACGGCATCGTCATGGTGTCGATCCAGGCCCTGTACCGCAGGCTGGAAGCCCTCCAGGCCGACCTCGCCAATCTCCGCTTCAGCTCGGTGGCGGCTGAAGACCGATTCGCCGTCCTCGAGCGGCTGGCCAACATCCGAGCGACGATGGCGTGGGTAGCACAGGCCCGGCTCTCCGACTCTCCGCTTATCTCGGTGGTGCTTCCGACCCGAAACCGTAGTGCTCTCCTACCCCGTGCGGTGGCCTCGGTGCTGGCGCAGGACTACGCCCATTGGGAACTCCTGATCGTCGACGACGGTAGCGACGACGACACTCCGTCGGTGATCGACTCGTTCACCGACCCCCGGATCCACTCATTCCGAACGAATCATCGCGGTGTGTGCGGAGCCCGGAACGCGGGGCTGCGCCACGTGTCAGGCGAGATCGTCGCCTATCTCGATGACGACAACACGATGCATCCCGGATGGCTAAAGGCAGTCGTCTGGGCCTTCGAGCAGCGCCCTGAGGTCGACGCCCTGTATGGCGCCTTCGTGGTTGACGACTGGGAGCGCGTCAACGGGAAGGGGTCCGGCTCCCTGCCCACGGTGTTCCTCCGCCCCTACGACCGCCAGTCGCTCCTCCGTGGCAACCTCGCCGACATAGGTGCCGTCGCCCACCGCGCGGGACTCGCAGAAGCGATCTTCGACGAGGATCTCCGGGAGATGGGCGACTGGGACCTGCTGCTGCGAATCACCGCACACCGTGACCCACTGGTGCTCCCCGCGATCGCCTGCTTCTACTCCACCGATGCCCCCAACCGGCTGTCGGGTGGTGAGTCGCATCTTGCCGACTCGGAACGGGTGCAGACCAAGAACTCACACGGCACCTCCGCCCAATGACCAGCCGGGCGAAGACGCTCTTGGTCGCCCTCGATGCCTGCGACCCACAAACCGTTCGCTCGATGGTGGCCCAGGGCAAATTGCCGACCCTGGCAAGGCTCCTGGACGAGTGGGCATCGTGCGAGGTGCGCAACCCCTATGGGCTCTTCGTGGGGACGCTATGGACGACGTTCTTTACTGCACGTTCCGCGGCCCGCACTCACTTCCACTGTTGGGAGGAGGTCGCAGCCGGAACCTACGAGCGTCGCCTGTCAAGCCCCCGTGACCTGCGGGGCGTGCCCTTTTGGGAGGTTCTCAGCAGCGCGGGCCAGCGGGTCGCGGTGCTCGATGTGCCCCACTCTCGGGTCAGCATGCCGGTCAACGGGATCGCGGTCGTGGAATGGGGCTGTCACGACCGACACTTCGGATTCCACACCTGGCCACGGTCACTCGCAGGCGAGATCGTCGAGCGGTTCGGCCTCCACCCCATCCTCACCGTCGACCCTTTTGAAGAGAAGCAGTTCGCTCCGGACGACTACGTGTACCGCGCCGGGCCGCATCGGACGCCCGACGAGGAGCGGGCCCTTCTGGCGGGCTTGCTGGATGGGATCGAACGCAAACGGCAGCTGTCCACCCATTACCTGAGTCAAGGTGGCTGGGACCTCTTCGTCACGGTCTTCGGTGACAGCCACAGCATCGGCCACCAATCTTGGCACCTGCATGACCCAACCCACCCATGGCACGACCCCGTCCTCGCCGGCGACCTGGGCGATCCTCTCGAGGCCGTCTATGAGCGGCTCGACGCAGCTGTGGCTGCGCATCTCAAGCATGTTGACAACGACACGATGACCCTCGTCCTGTTGAGTCACGGGATGGGTCCGCACTACGACGGCACGCACCTCCTCACCGAGCTACTCCGGCGCCTCGACCACTCTGCGAGCGGAGGACTCGCCGACTCGGTGCCCATGAAGTTGGCGAGGCTGGGCTGGCCTCATGTCCCCACCCCCGTCCGCCGATGGCTTGAACCTCCCGCCATGGGCTTGGTCCGCCGCCGGCTCCGTCGCGTGCCAGCGCCGGTGAGCAGCGAGGAGTGCACACCGGAGGAGCGAGCCGCGCAACGTTTCTTCCCGAGCCCCAACAACTCCGTATTCGGTGGTGTGCGGATCAACCTCGCCGGGCGTGAGCCGAGCGGACGGGTCCAGCCCGGTGCCGAGTTCGATGCCGTCTGCAGTCAGCTGACCGAAGACCTTCTCGGAATCGTCAATACACAAACCGGTGCGCCGGTAGTGCGATCAGTGGCCCGAACGACGGACTATTACCGGCGTGAGGCGCTCGACGCCCTTCCCGACCTCCTCATCGACTGGAACCACGACGTCAGCGTGGAGACGGTCTGGTCGCCCAAGACTGGCGTAGTCCACGTGCCGTACACGCATTGGCGGACGGGTGACCACCGCCCGGACGGCCTCCTGCTCGCCACCGGTCCCGGTATCGAGCCCGGTGCCGCGCTACCTCCGCTCGAGATCATCGACCTTGCCCCGAGTCTGGCCGCTCGGCTCGGAGTCGCGCTCCCCGACGTAGACGGCCGGCCAGTGGCGTGGTGCACTTCCCCGACCACTTCATCTAGCTCAGGCTGACTTCGGCCCCCGATCCAGTGTGGGACCCCCCCCGACTGTGGCGATGCTCGCACCACGACCCCGCGCATCCCGGTCGGACCTGGTGACGAGATGGACGCCGGTGTCCAGCGGGTCGCCGTTTACCGATGGCGGGCGTCGTGTGGTCGTCGACAACCCTCATCGTGTGCTCAACAGCAGGAGTGACACCACGTCTTGTGTTTCTACATCGGTGAGGAAGCATCATCTGAGCAGGTCAGAAAGGGGTCGGAGGGGCGCTTACTCCGTTCAGCACACGATGCGGTTCGACACAATCAGGCCACCGGGCGACTTCGAGACCCCCTGTTCGACAGGATGCTCGATCGCCTTAGAGAGGGTCGACAGCGCGTCAACCAGCCGGCCGGATGTTCTGATTGATCCGAAAGATGTTGTCGGGGTCGTACTCTGCCTTGATGCGACTCAATCGGTCGTAGTTTGACCCGTAGGTGGCCCGTACCCTCTCCTGACCTTCGTCATCCATCATGAAGTTGACGTAGGCCCCGCCGGCCGAGAACGGATGGGTGGCTTCCCAGTAGTCGACGGTCCACTGCTTGATGCGGGCGGCATTCGCGGGGTCGGGGTCGACGCCAACGATGACCTCCGAGAAAGTGGCGTCGCGGTAGGCCCAGGCGCTGGCGTCCTCTGGAACGCGGTGAACGGCCCCGTCGATCGGGTACAAGTGCATGGTCGAGTGCATGGTGGGGAGCGCTTCGGAGTGTTCCACGTGGGCTGCCACCGCCTCGTCGGGAATACTGCGGAAGAAATCCCCTCGCCAGTACCACTGAAGCCCGCGGGGGTACAGCCCGTCGAACGCCTGCTGCACGGCCGGGTAGGGCGCGTTGCCGATCCCGTCGTACGCGGGCGACATGTCACGCACCGGGCGCAGGGCCACGTCCGCCCCGGCCGGGTCTCCGGAGTAACACCACATGATGGCGCAGGCCTTGTGGAGATGGAACGGCTCGGGAAATGGATCCACCGGGGGGACGGTCATGGTGGCGAAGAAGCCGTAGAGCTCCTCGTCCTGGGCAGGCAGGAAGTCGCGGAACCACCGCAACACATCGCCTGCCTCCGACAGCGGCCACGCCGTCGGGCCGGCCACCACGGTCGCGACCGGGTGGAGGCGGAACGTGAAGGCGGTGACGATTCCGAAGTTGCCACCGCCGCCCCGCAACGCCCAGAAGAGGTCCGGGTTCTCGGTTTCCGACGCAGTCACGATCCGGCCGTCGGCGCACACCACCTCAGCCTCGACCAGGTTGTCGATGGTCAGCCCAAAGCGGCGAGAGAGATAGCCGTGGCCCCCTCCAAGGGTCAGGCCGCCCACTCCGGTCGTCGAGATGATCCCTGCGGGGGTGGCCAGGCCGTGCGCGTGGGTGGCGGCATCGACCATGCTCCAGATCGCCCCGCCTTCGACCCGAGCGGTTCGTCGGTCGGGATCGACGGCGACGGCGTGCATCGGGGACAGGTCGATGACCAACCCTCCATCGACCGTGCCGAACCCCGGGCCGTTGTGGCCTCCGCCGCGCACGGCGATGGGCAACCCGGCCCGGCGCCCCTCCGCGAGAGCGGCCCGTACGTCGGCGGTGTTGTGGCACCGGGCCACGAGGGCGGGCCGGCGGTCGATCATGGCGTTGTACACCGACCTGGCGTCGTCATAGTCGGGGTCGTCGGGTCCGATGACCTGGCCGGCCATGTGGCTTCGAAGCTCGGAGGTGTCGGGGATGCTCGTCATCGGTTCGCTCCTTCTGACGGACTGTCATGTCAATGTACGGAGGAGCCCGTCCGCCGTCATGACCGATCCTGACCTTTCTCTTGGTCCGGCCAATGGTCAGATCCGACTACCCGGGGTAGCCGGCCGCATCGTCGTCAGATCAGCTGATGGCGACTGGCGTACATGGCGGCCTGCGTCCGGTTGGCGCAACCCGTCTTCTGCAGGATGGACCGGACGTGGTTGGCCGCCGTGTTGGCGCTGATGTGAAGCCGGATGCCAACTTCGGCATTGCTCAGCCCGCCGGCCAGGAGCCGGAGCACCTCGATCTCGCGGTCGGTCAGCCCGTCGGGGCCGTACGCGTCGGGATCGGTGGGCAGACGTCCGAGGAGGGCCAGGACCCGCCCCTGGCCCACGGATGTGGCAAGCGCGCGGGCCTCGCTGGCGGCGTGGCGGGCCCGGTCGGCCTCGCCCGTGTCCGCCAGGAATAGCGCGTAGTGAGTCAGCGTCTCGGCCACGTGGACCGGCGCGCGGGTCGCCTGATCGAGGGTCAGGGCGGCGGCGAAATGGCGTTCGGCGGCGCCGCCGTCCCCGGTGGCCGCGGCCACACGGGCCAGATAGCGGTCGGCACTTCCAAACGTGGCGATCAGGGTGCCGGCGGCGATGTTGGTGCCCGCGAGCGCGGCCAGGAACGGGCTCAGCTGGGCGACGGCGTCGAGGTCGCTGACGGCGAGGGCGGCCTCGGTCATGAACACCATTTCCATGGGCCACTGCGCCTGGCCGATGTGGGCCGACAGGTCGCGTTCGAGCAGATGGTTCAAGGTGCGGCGCATGCCCGCCTCGAGGCCGAGCTCGGTGTAGAGGGCGAGCAGCCCGGGGACCCAGCGACCGGACAGAGCCTCATTGCCGTCGAGGAATGGCCGGAACCGTCCAAGGGCGGCGGTCTCGCGGGCGAGCATGAACATCTGGGTGCTGTGCGGCCCCTCGGCCATGTCGTCGCCAGAAGCGCCGCTCTCTTTCACGGTCTCGTCGGTCCAACGGCGGGCGGCGGCGAAGTCGCCGCGAAGGAAGGCCGCGGCGTGGGCCAGGCAGCAGTAGACGTGCCGGAGATACGGCTCTCCGGTCGCCCGGGCGGCTCGCTCCGAGTCCGCAATGGCAGCGGCCAGATCGTCCGGCTGCCCCTTCAGGTAGCTGACCATGGCACCAAAGTTGGCGGCGGCGACCAAGGTCTCGTAGTCGTGGTTCCGCTTCGCCAAGCGCCGTACCTCGACGCTTCGGGCCATTTGGACGTCAGCCACGTCGGGGGTGGTCCCTTGCCACAGGCTGGCGGTCAGGCAGTGGGCCAGCGCGCCATCGTCGCCGCAAGCGCGGGCGACCTCGACGGCGTGGGCGCTCACTTGGCGGGCCTGGCCCAGCTCTCCCGCCAGGGCGAGGGCCCGCCCGAGGCTGCCCAGGGCCCGCGCGTAACGCGGGTCCTGAGGAGACAGACCGCACTGGTCGACGGCCTCGACGAGCAGGTCGGCGGCGCGCGAGCCGATCAGGCCGGGTCGCCAGGTGGCTTCCTCGTAGCCC
Source organism: Acidimicrobiales bacterium (assembly GCA_036844945.1). Taxonomy (GTDB): domain Bacteria; phylum Actinomycetota; class Acidimicrobiia; order Acidimicrobiales; family RAAP-2; genus Palsa-461. The sequence goes on along the minus strand of DAIUEV010000024.1, from coordinate 35,535 downwards.
ATGGCGGCCGCCAACCGCAGGTCGGGCTCCCCCATCGCCGCCAGCGACTCGTAGATGCCCCGGGCCTCGGGGAACTGGCAAGCCCGCACGTAGTTGGCGGCCGCAGCCAGCAGCAGTTCGGAGCGCAGGAGCGGGTCGCACTCCGGGAGCGACGCCGCCCGCTCGAACCAGCCGGCGGCCTCCTCGAAGGCCAGGCTCCGTTCGGCCAAGCGACCGGCTTCCCGGCTGTAGCGCAGCGCTTGGGCGTGGAAGCCGAGCACGTGGGCGGCGAGGTAGTGGTGGGCCAGGCGGGGGACGAGGGCGGCCCCCTCGGGTTGGCGGGCCAGTACCTCGGCGGCCCGGGCGTGAAGCAGCATGCGCCGCGACTGGGGCAACCGGTCAAGGACTGCCTGGCGGGTGAGCGCGTGGACGAAGGACAGCTCCTGGCCCTCGGACCCCGACTCGACTAGGCCGAGGGCGATGGCCGAGTCGAGCAGGGCCAGAGTCACCCCCGGCTCGCTGTCGCCGGCGGCGACCAGCGTGGCCATGTCGAAGCTGTCCCCGAGGATGGCCGCCAACTCGATCAGGTGACGGACCTCCTGGCTGAGCCCGGCCAGCCGGGCGGCCAGGCTGTCGCCGATCGACGCCGGCACCCGATGGGGCGAGCGGAGGGCGGACAGGCCGCCCTGGCGCTCCAAGTCGGCCCACACCTCGCGTAGGAAGAAGGGGTTCCCCGCGGTGCGGTCCCGGAGCAAGGCGGCAGAGGTGCGCAGCTCGGCCAAGGGCAGGCCCGTGCGGAGACGCACGTACTCGGCGATGGCGTCGGTGTCCAGGCCGTCGAGGTCCACCCGGCGCACCCCCTCCAGCCGGTGCAGGTCGGCGACGCGGGCTGCGACCTCCTCGGAGCGGTCGGGGGCAGTGGTCCGGAACGTGGCGAGAAGCAGCATGTGCGTGTCCGGGCAGGCCTGGAGCACATGCTCGAGCAGAGCGAGGGTGGGCAGTTGGGCCCAGTGCAGGTCGTCGAGGACGATGGCGATCGGCCGGTCGGCCGACAATCGGCGGAACAGGCCTGCGACGGCGTCGAAGAGGTCGCGGCGCACCTCCCCCGCTTCTGGTGCCTCGACCACGCTGTGTCTCGCGACCTCGGCCGACAGCCGATACAGGTCGTGCGCGGCGCCGCCCACCACGGTCCCGAGCGAGCCGGCCGGGGTGCTGACGAAGAGATGGTCGAGCATCTCGGCGAACGGCTGGTAGGGAACGGCGCCGTCGCGCGTCGAAACCCCGACCAGCACGGCGACACCGGCGTCGTGCAGGGTCCCGGCCGCCTCGGAGACGAGCCGGGTTTTGCCCGCCCCGGGCTCGCCGCCGACAAAGAGTGCCTGGCGGCGACCTGCCTCCGCCTCGGCCCACATGATCTCGAGGATCTTGAGCTCCTGTCGCCGACCGACGAAGGGCGCCTGCCGGCTCGCGACGAGGCGGGGCGACAGAGGTGGGGCCGGCCAGGCCTCGGCGGCGGCCACTGGCGCTCGGCGACCCGCCTCAGACGGTCGTGGCCGAGCCGTCGGGCAAGAGGCGGCTCGTCACCTCGACGATCACGTCAGCGGGGATGCCCGCCCGCAGGGCCGCTTGACGGATGGCATCCGGGGAGGTCGCTTCGTAGAGGCAGTACGTCTTGCGGCGGTCTGCCGACAGGAACGAGTACAGCCACCGGACCCCCTCTTCCTCGTTGATTCGGTTGATGCCATCAGCGGCTTCGGTGCTGGCCTCGAGATCCTCGGCAAACTGCCGCTCCACCATGAACACAGGCATATTCCGCTCCCCTCATCTGCAGGGTAGCGCCCGGCACCAGCGCTTTCCCGGCTCAGCGGCCCGGATCCCATGGGTTTCAGAGCATCGACCGTGCGTGGTGTGGGTCCTTGCCATGCTCAGCCCACCGGTCGGACGCACCGAGTGGGTCCGCCATGCCTGCCCCCGGAAGCGGACCACCCGCTCCCCTTCGACCAGTCGTCCACGAGCTCCGGCCGATCGTTGTGGTGATTTCTGTCGCGCCGTCGATTTCTGTATGGAGCCTTTGATGGTCCCGTGAAGCACAAGGCCAAGATCGACGCCGAACCCGGGGTTTCGATCACGTACTGTCCCGACCAGGAATTGTGATCGCGGGACACGACCGACCGCGTGTGCAACCGCGCGTGTCGGAGGGCCGTTTCCTTCGTTCAGCACACCGCCCGTCTGGCGAACCGAGTGGGCGGCCTCGCTGGAGCCGCAGTCGATGCTGGGTACTGCCCGGCGCGGGTCGCCCGCCTCGCGGCCCGGCGACTTGCGCAGCCTTCAGCCCTGTGTCCGTCCGGCCCGATGATGCCCCAACGTGTGTGGTGGCGCCGACGCTCCGGCGTCTTGGGGCACCTACGCAGGCAGTAGCGGCCTCCTTCGTGAAGTCAGAATCGATGACCGCACCCGACGCCGGATCGAGGGTGACGATGTACGAGGGCGCCTTAACCTATTGGGCAAACGGGGTGATATCGACCGAGATCTCCACCGCCGGAAGCGTTCCTCTGTTCTCAAGCCAGTGGGTGGTGTTCCTATCCTCGGGCCAGCCCACTCCCGGCCCATAGTCCGTAGCGACTCCATTTCGGTGGTCAGTGATCGTTCCTTGCAGTATGTAGACGATGCCTGGTCTGTCCTTATGGTCGTGAATCGGGCCGAAGACGGCTCCAGGCTCGAAGGTGAACATACGCATTCGAAGTTGACGCCCCGCCATGCCCTCGATCTCAGGGCCAAGGTCAACCGTTGTAAGTAACTCTGCCGTCACACCTTTCGTCTCAGGTGCCGCCTCTTCATTGCTCATCGTGCTCACCTCTCTGTACTTCCAGGACCTAACGTCCCGCCGCTCGCACTCGTCCGCCGGGCGTCGACCACCTGAGTCACGGGTCGCTCCTCTACTGGGAGCAGTCTTGACGGTCTTCGACGAGGGCGCCCGAAACCCCCGGACTTACTCCGATGCGCTGAAACGGACAGCACGGTATTGCCGGACAGCGGTCGGGTTGCAGTGGTTGGGAAGAGTGCCCCCGAAGTACCGTACTGGGGCGATCTTTGGGTGGCGGGTACGTGCGCTCCCTCTAACACAGCACCCGCCAAACTTCACAAGAGTGCCCTGCCTCTTCCTGGATGCCGACCGGTTCTACTACCGGGATAAGGAGTGGGGTTCGAGGTAGAGGACCGATCCGCTCATTTCCGTGCCAAGGGCCATTGGCGGTTTGAGTCGTGGTGAGCGGTCGTTGGAGGCCATCCCCTACTGGTGTCGGAGGGGGGACTTGAACCCCCACGCCCTTGCGGGCACCAGCCCCTCAAGCTGGCGCGTCTGCCTATTCCGCCACTCCGACCTCTCGGCTCACCCCAATGAGCCGTCCGAGGACTGTACTCCAGCCCCTACGTGCCTCCCCTTGGGCCGCACGTCACGACGGCAGCCTCGGTGTGCCCGCGTAGTTGGCCGGCTCGCTCACGAGGCGCGCCCACGTGAGGACGCTCGAGAAGAGCCCCGCCCCATACGGCCCCGGGGTGACCCCCGCCACCGACGCCGACCAGGCCAACACGACCGGTTCGGCGAAGAGGGGCAACGCGACCATGTCGGTCCACAGCTGCTGGTCGATCTGGTTGTAGATCGGCTGGGCGGTGACCGGATCGAGTTGGGTGGCCGCCAGTGCGAACAGGTTGTCCACCTTCACCGACGCGTACCCGCTCCAGTCCTCCGCTCCGGTGCTGCCGGGGAGATCGAGCAACGGCGAGTACCAGGCGCTCGTCTCGGTGGGATAGGGGCCGGCGGCGAGCGGGAGGAGGGCCACATCGGCCCGGTCCTCCGACAGCGCGGTCCCGGTCCCGGCCGCGTCGGGCTCGGCCAGCGTGCTCACGGTCACCCCCTGGCTGCGGAGCTGGTCGGCGAGGAACTCGGCGGCCTGGGCCGCCCAGCCGTCGCCCTCGTCCACCGCCAAGCGGAGCGCGAGGGGCCGACCGGTGAAGTCGACCCACTGGCCGTTCCCGTTGTGGGAGTAGCCCGCGGCCACGAGGTCGCGGGTGGCGAGGTCGAGGTCCGCGCCGGTCGGGAAGGTCGCCGCCGAGACCGCGGTCGACGCCGGTTGCGTGGTCGACGTGGTCGTGGTCGTCGCGTTGGCCGGGACCGGGGCCGGCGAGTTGGGGTAGGCGTTCTGCTCCTGGGAGTAGAGGTGGCTGACCGAGGGGGCGATCGCCACGTCGGCCCATCCGGCCACCTTGTCACTCAGGTCCTGGCGGTCGATCAGATAGGCGATCCCCTGTCGCACGAGCGGGTCGGCGGTGGCCGTGCCGGTGGTCGAGAACTCGAGCTCCAAGAAGGTGTCCGAGACGTCGAGGGCGCTCTTCACGAAGGGCATCGAGGTCACCTCCTGCAGGAAGGGTGCGTCGAACGAGGAGGGCGCGGCCACGTCGATCTCCCGCTCGTACATCCAGTGGGCCAACTGCTGCGGACCGCTCGCGAAGCGGACCACGATGCGGGCCACCTTCGGCGGCTGCTCCCACCAACGAGGGTTGCGGACGAGCGTGACCGCGCTCTTGGTGACGCTCGCGATCTCATAGGGACCGCCCGACAGGTCCACCGACGGGTCGACCGAGGAGCACGGCGGGCTCCACCCGGCGTGCTCCAGGACATGGGCCGGCAAGAGGTCGCTGAACAGCCGCTGCCAGTCCGCGTACGGCGTCGAGAAGACCACGGTCAGGGTCCGGCCGCGGTTCGACGGGGTCATCGTCGAGATGTCGTCGTAGCCGGCGGTGCTGGCCACGTCCGCGTCCCCGCCCGAGGACCCGAGCGGGACGGAACGCTGGTGCTGCCAGGCGTAGATGAAGTCGGTCGCCGTGATGGGAGTCCCGTCCGACCACACCGCCTTCGGGTTGAGCGTGTAGACGACGGTCTCTGGCGAGGTCGACTGCACCTCGGCTTGGACGATCAGGGCCTGGTCGTACCCCGACTGTCCCTGCCCGTCGACGGTGAAGGCGCTTGGCAGCACGCTCGAGAGCACCAGGTCGTCTGCGTAGGTGTTGCCGGTCGCGGTGTTGGGGTTGCAGCCGGTCGGGGCCTGGTCGATACCGACTGCGACCGTCCCGCCCACCCCCGGGACCTCTGTGATGGGGGTGGTCGTCGGGGTCGCGGCCGGCCCGGCGCACGCGGCGAGCGACCCCGACAGCGTCGCGGCCAGCACGCACCCGATCGCCACCCGACGCCGCCCCGTCGGGCGGCGTCCCCGGTGGCTCACTGCAACCGGAGATCCAAGGTGAGCGAGTTGAGGGCGAAGACGACCGCCACCGTCACGGTGATCCGGTCGAGGTTGCGCTCGACCACGGTCGAGCCGGAGGCGGCCGCCCCGACACTGCCCCCGAACATGTCGGAGAGCCCGCCGCCCTTGCCCGAGTGCATGAGGATCAGGAAGACCAGCGAGAACGCGGAGATGATCTCGACGACGACGTACACCACGGTCAGCACCGCAGGCTCCTTCGGGCAGGCCGGGACCGCAACGTTGCGATCACGTGTCAGGGGGCAGGAGCACGGTAGCAGCCGCCGACCGCCCGAATGACCTCGGCGAAGCCGGCCGCCTGCAGGCTGGCCCCCCCGACGAGCAAGCCGTCGATGTCGGGCTCGGCGAGGAAGTCCGCCGCGTTCTCGGCGTTCACCGACCCCCCGTACTGGACCCGGACCCCCTCCCCCGCCTCCGGCCCGCCGGCCTCGGCCACCTTCATGCGGATGAAGGACGCCGCGTCGGCGGCGTCGACCCGGGTGGCCGCCCGGCCGGTGCCGATCGCCCAGATCGGCTCGTAGGCCACCACCAGGCTGGCGAGGTCGGCCACCTCGAGCGCCCCCAGCGCGACGGCGAGCTGGACCTCGAGCCGGCGTTCGGTGGTCCCGGCGTCGCGCTCCTCGGCGGTCTCCCCGACGCAGAGGATGGGGGTCATCGAGTGCCGCCGGACCGCCCGCAGCGTCGCCGCCACGTCCTCGTCGGACATGTGGAACAGCCGGCGCCGCTCGGAGTGGCCGACGATCACGTAGCGGACCCCGAGCCGCGCCAGCATCGGCGCCGCGACCTCGCCGGTGAACGCGCCCTCGTCGTCGGGGTGGCAGTGCTGGGCCCCGAGGGCGATCGGCAGGCCCTCCCCCTCGACCAGCACCTGCACGGTGCGCAGGTCGGTGAACGGCGGGTGGACCGAGACCTCGACGAGCGCGGCGTCGTCCCCCTTCAGCCGCAGACCGAGATCGCGCACGGTGTGCAGCGCCACGATGTGGTCGTGGTGCATCTTCCAGTTGGCGCTGACGAGTGGGCGGCGCCCCGGGGCGCGCGCTCCGGCCCCGGTCGAACGTCTCGGGCTCACCGTCGGCTCAGGAGGCGCCGGGGGCGTTCGGCGCGCCGCGGAGCGCGGCGAGCGCCGGGAGGTCGCCGTGCTCCAGCAGCTCGAGCGAGGCGCCTCCGCCGGTCGAGACGAAGTCGATGTGCTCGGCCAGGCCCAGGTGGTCGATCGCGCTGACGCTGTCGCCTCCGCCCACCACCGTGTAGCCGGCGCAGGCGGCTACCGCCTCGGCCACCGTGTGGGTGCCTTCGGCGAAGCGCTCGTCCTCAAACGCCCCGAGGGGGCCGTTCCAAAAGACGGTGCCGGCCGCCGACACCGCCTCGCTGAACGCGCGGGCGGTCTCAGGACCGATGTCGAGGCCCTGCCAGCCGTCGGGGATGTGGGCTCCGAGCACCTTGGTGTCGGCCGGACGGTCCACCCCGACCGGCGCGGAGCCGAGGCCCCGGCCGCCCGGCTCGAGCGCCACGACGTCGGTGGGGAGCAGGATCGGGGTTGTCCCCGACTCGAGCAGGGCCCGGCAGTCCTCCAGATGGTCGGGGTCGACCAGCGACGCCCCGACGTGGTGGCCGAGGGCGGCGAGGAAGGTGAAGGCCATCGCGCCGCCGACCGCGACGACGTCGGCCCGGGCGGCCAGCGAGCGGACGACGCCCAGCTTGTCGGCCACCTTGGCCCCGCCAAGAACGACCACGAACGGTCGGGCCGGCGCGTCGAGCAGCCCGCCCAGCACCTCGACCTCCCGGGCCAGCAGGCGCCCCGCCGCGCTCGGCAGCCGGCGCGGCGGACCCACCACCGAGGCATGGGCCCGGTGGGCGACCCCGAACGCCTCGTTCACGTAGGCGTCGTGGCCGTCGACCAGCCGGGCGACGAAGGCGGGGTCGTTGGCCTCCTCGCCGGGGTCGAACCGCAGGTTGTCGGCCAGCTCCACCCCCGGGCAGAGCTCGGCCAGGCGGTCGGCCACCGGGGCCATCGACCAGCGCTCGTCCGGCGCGCCCTTCGGCCTCCCGAGGTGCGAGCAGACCGTTACCCGGGCGCCCCTCTCGAGGAGCCACTCGAGTGTCGGGACACTGGCCCGGATGCGGAAGTCGTCGGCCACCACCGTCCGCCCGCCCGCGTCGTGCAGCGGGACGTTGTAGTCGGTGCGGACGAGGACGCGGCGGCCGTCGAGGTCCGGAAGGTCCTCGAGGAGGGGCAGACCGGCCAGGGGCGCGGCCCGAGGGCTCATCGCGGGGCGCTCACCAGCTGGACGAGGTCCACCAGCCGGTTCGAGTACCCCCACTCGTTGTCGTACCAGCCGTTGGCCTTCACGAGCGTCTTGTCGCCGACCGGCTGCACCTGGGTGAGGCTCGGGTCGAAGATGCACGAGGCCGGGTTCCCGATGATGTCGGTGGACACGATCGGGTCCTCGGTGTACTCGAGGACCGCGGCGAGCGGCCCCTCGGTGGCGGCGGCCCGGAACGCCGCGTTCACCTCCTCCGCGGTGACGCGGCGCGCCACGAGCACCGTGAAGTCGGTGATCGAGCCGCACACGACCGGCACCCGCAGGGCCGTCCCGTCGAGCCGTCCGGCCATCTCGGGGAGGGCGAGCTTGGTGGCGCGCGCCGCCCCGGTCGAGTTGGGCACGATGTTGACGGCGGCGGCCCGGGCCCGGCGCAGGTCCTTGTGCGGCAGGTCGAGCAGGTTCTGGTCGTTCGTGTAGGCGTGGACCGTGGTCATCAGCCCGCCCTCGATCCCGAAGGCGTCGTCGATCACCTTCACCATCGGCACGAAGCAGTTGGTGGTGCACGACGCGTTCGAGATGACGTGGTGGAGGGCCGGGTCGTAGGAGGCGTCGTTCACCCCCATGACGATGGTGGCATCGGCGTCCTCGGAGGGTGCCGTCACGATCACGGTCGACGCGCCGCCCTTCAGGTGCACGCTCGCCTCCGAACGCGACCGGAAGATCCCGGTGGACTCGATCACCACCTCGACCCCGAAGTCCTCCCAGGGCAGTGCGGCCGGGTCCCGCTCGCACAGCACCGCGATCCGCCGGTTCGCGACCACGAGGTCGGTGCCGTCGACATCGACCCGGGATCGGAGCGGGCCGTGGGTGGAGTCGTAGCGGAGGAGCTGCGCGTGGACCTCCGCCGAGGTGAGGTCGTTCACCGCCACCACCTCGATGTCGGCGTCGGCCTGCATGACGGCGCGCAGGAAGTTGCGGCCGATGCGGCCGAAGCCGTTGATCCCGACCCGGACGGTCATCGAGGCCGCCCGTTCCGCCTGAACGGTGAGCTCATCGTCGCCGACACCCCATCGGACTGTGCGTCTGGAAAAGCACGGGTGCTCATCCGAGCAGACCCGCCAGCGCCTCCGCCAGTCTGCCAGGATCGTGGACCCGGCCGGCGGGATCGGTGAGCCGCACGTCGGTGACCGGGATCGACACCGAACCGAGCACTATCCCGGCCGAGGTGTCACAGAGCACGGCGTCGACCGGCACGCCGTGCGCCTCGAGCGCCGAGAGGTGCCGACCCACGTCATAGCCCTGGGTCTCGGGGATTTGCGGCCGCAGGTTGCAGACGTACACCCGACGGCCCTCGCTCGCGGCGATGGCCCTGGCCAGCTCGGGCACGGCTGCGGCGGCCAGCACGCTCGTGTACAGCGATCCCGGCCCGATCACGATCTGGTCGGCTTCGGCAATCGCCTCGAGCGCGGCGCGGGGCGGCCCGGCGTCGCCGGGCACCAGCGAGACCGATCGGATCTGCCCGGCGCGCGACACCGCCACCTGGCCCTCCACCTCCTCGCCGCCGGCGTCGGCCTTCAAGACGACCGGCTCGGTGGTGGCCGGCAGGACCCGGCCGACCGCCCCGAGCAGCCGGGCGGCCTCGTCGACGGCGAGCATGAGGTCGCCGGTCGCGCCGCACAGTCCGGCCAGGACCAGGTTCCCAAGGGCGTGCCCGGCCAGCTCCCCCTCCTCGAACCGTCGCTCGAACGCGCCGGCCAGCGGGGTGGAGGGGTCGGCCAGGGCCACCAGGCACTTGCGCATGTCCCCGAGCGCCACCACGTCGAGCAGCTCGCGCAGCCGTCCGCTGGACCCGCCGTCGTCGGCCACCGAGACGATCGCGGTGACCCGCTCGGTGTAGCGGGTCACCGCCCGCAGGGTGACCGCCGTGCCGTGGCCGCCGCCGATGGCGACGACGCGGGGACCGCTCACCGGTCGATGTCCCGGTGGAACACGGTCGCCTGGACGCCGCCCTCGGACAGCCGGGCCTGGAGCGCATCGGCCAGCACCACCGAACGGTGCCGGCCCCCGGTACAGCCGAAGGCGATCGTGAGATACGACTTCCCCTCCCGGACGAAGGCCGGCTCGAGCGAGAGCAGCAGGTCGACCACCTTGTCCAGGAACCCCTGGGTCTCCGGCTGGCCGAGGACGTACTCGCGCACCGGGGCGGCCTCTCCGCTCAACGGCTGCAGCCCCTCGACCCAGAACGGGTTCGGCAGGAAACGACAGTCGAACAGGAGGTCGACGTCGAGGGGGATGCCGTGCTTGAAGCCGAACGACACGATCGAGGTCTGCATGGAGGAGATGCCGGGCTCGTTGCCGAACAGCTCGAGGATGCGGGCCCGCAACTGGTTCACGTTGAGCTCGCCGGTCTCGACGACCATGTCCGCCTCGGCTCGCAGCGGCTCCATGCGCTTGCGCTCGTCGGCGATCGACTCCTCGACGCCGCGCGCCTCGACCGGGTGGCGGCGGCGGGTGCCCTCGAACCGGCGGACGAGCACCTCGTCGGGGGCGTCGAGGAACAGCACCCGGACCCGGTGCCGGGACCGGCGCAGCGTGTCGAGAATGGGGGGCACGTCCTCGTGGGCCTCGGCGCCGGCCCGCCCGATGACGAGCGCCACCCGATCGCCCTCCACCCCGCCCCGGCCGGCGAGGTCGGCGACCCGGGTGATGAGGGCGGCCGGGAGGTTGTCGATCACGAACCAGCCGAGGTCCTCGAGCGCCGCCCCCACTGTGGAGCGGCCGGCTCCCGACATCCCGGTGACGACGAGGAACTCGCCCATGCGAGAGGCCAGTCTTGTCGATGGGGCGGGGCGGCGGCGGATGGGCGCTCAGCCGGTGCGGCGGGCCGCGCCCACCCCCGACACCCGCTCGAGGATGGCCGCGGCCACCGCGTCGGGTAGCCAGTTCAGGGCGGCCAGCTCCTCGGGGGTCGCCGCCTGGACCGCCCGCACGCCGCCGAACGCGGCGAGCAGGCGCTTCTTGCGGGCCGGCCCGAGCCCCGGGATGCCGTCGAGCACGCTCTTGGTCATCCGCTTGCCCCGCCGCTCCCGGTGGAAGGTGATGGCGAAGCGGTGGGCCTCGTCGCGGACCCGCTGCAGGAGGTAGAGGGCCTCGGACCCCCGGGGGATCCGGATCGGCTCGGGATCGCCCGGGCGGTAGACCTCCTCGAACTGCTTGGCCAGCGCCGCAAGCTCGATCTCGCCGTCCAGGCCGAGCGACCGGACCACCCGCTCGCCCACGTGCAGCTGGCCCTTGCCCCCGTCGAGCAGGAGGAGCTGGGGCGGGTAGGCGAACCGCCTCCGGGCCGCGGCGCGCCGCAGCGTGAGGTCGTCCTCGGTCCCCCCCGACCGGCGGGCCGCGGCCTCGGCCCGTTCGGCGAGCAGGTGAGTGAGGCGCCGGGTGAGCACCTCCTCCATCGCCGCGTAGTCGTCGTTGCCCGGGACGCCCTTCACGATGAAGCGCCGGTAGTCGGACTTCTTGGCCAGGCCGTCTTCGAAGACGACCATCGAGCCGACGTAGTCGGTCCCCTGCAGGTGGCTCATGTCGAAGCACTCGATCCGCAGCGGCGACTGGCGCAGCGAGAGCGCCGCCTCGAGCTCGGTGAGGGCCTTCGAGCGGGCGTTGTGGTCCCCCGAACGCCGCAGCCGGTGGCGGGTCAGGTCCTCGGCCGCGTTGCGGGTGACCGTCTCGTGCAGCGCCCGCTTCTCCCCGCGCTGGGGCACGGCCAGGTGCACCGGCCCGCCGCGCAGTGCCGACAGCCAGGCAGTGAGCACCTCGGGCGACTCCGGGAGCACCGGGACGAGCACCCGCCGGGGGACCTCGGCGCCCGGTGTCCCGTACAGCTCCTGGAGCACCCGGCCGACGAACTGCTCGGGAGTGAGGTCCTCGACCTTGTCGGCGATCGACCCGCTCCGCCCGACCACCCGGCCCCGGCGCACGTGGAAGACCTGGACCGCGGCCTCGAGCTCGTCCTCGGCCACCCCGACGAGGTCCAGGTCCTCGGCGCGGTCGGACACCATCTGCTGGGTCTCGGCGGCCTTGCGCACGGCCACCAGCCGGTCGCGCAGCCGCGCCGCCCGCTCGAACTCGAGCGCGTCGGAGGCCTCCGTCATCTCGGTCCGCAGGCGGTCGAAGACAGGGGCGGTCTCACCGGAGAGGAACCGCATGAGGTCGTCGACCATCTGGGCGTAGCGCTCCGGCTCGACCGCGCCGACACAGGGGCCCGAGCACCGCTCGATGTCGTACAGGAGGCAGGGCCGACCGAGCCGCGCGTGCCGCTTGAACTTGGCCTCCGAGCAGGTGCGGATCGGGAAGCTGCGGAGAAGCAGGTCGAGCGTCTCGCGCAGCGCGCCGACGTGGCCGTAGGGGCCGAAGTAGCGCACCCCCTTGCGCTTGCGACCGCGGAACACCACCGGGCGCGGCCACTCCTCGTCGACCGTCACCGCCAGCCACGGATAGCTCTTGTCGTCCTTCAGCCGGACGTTGAATCGCGGCTTGTGCGCCTGGATCAGGGAGTGCTCGAGGATGAGCGCGTCGACCTCGGTGCCCACCACCACCCACTCGATCCGCTCGGCCTGGGCCACCATCTGGGCCGTCCGGGGGGCGAGCGCGGCCGGGTCGGCCCAGTAGTTGGGCAGGCGGTGCCTGAGCGACTTGGCCTTCCCGACGTAGAGGACCTGGCCGTCGGCGTCGAGGAACTGGTAGGAGCCGGGGGCGTCGGGGATCGTGCTGGTCGGGGGCCGGACCTTCACTCCCCCACTCTCGCGCCCGCCGGTGACGCGCCACGCGCCCCGATCGGGCCCCGGGCCGTAGACTTGGGTGAAGCCGGCCTGGTACCCCGGCTACATAGCGGCTCTGAGACCGACAACCCCGCGGATGGGCGACCAGGCTGTCCCCGCCGGTCACATCGGAGCCTCCCCACAGGGGGTTACAGATGATCCGACTCCAAGGAGCGCTTCCCGAGCGCTACACGATGGCGTCTCCGGACGAGCTGGCCGGGTGGATCGGCGCCGCCAAGGCGGCGCTCGGCGACCGAGTCTTCATCCTCGGCCACCACTACCAGCGCGACGAGGTCATGGCCTGGGCGGACGCCCGGGGCGACTCCTTCGGGCTGTCCCGGACCGCCGCCTCGAAGCAGGACGCCGAGTTCATCGTGTTCTGCGGCGTCCACTTCATGGCCGAGTCGGCCGACATCCTCACGGCCGAGCACCAGCAGGTGCTCCTGCCCGACCTGAACGCGGGCTGCTCGATGGCCGACATGGCCGACCTCGACTCGGTCGAGGAGGCGTGGGAGGAGCTGGGCACGGTCACCGACGTCGAGCGGATCGTGCCGATCACCTACATGAACTCGTCGGCGGCGCTGAAGGCGTTCGTCGGCGCCCACGGCGGAGCGGTCTGCACCTCCTCCAACGCGCGGGCCGTGCTCAGGTGGGCCCTCGACCCCGACCGGACCGGTCAGGCGGCCGGCGACAAGGTCCTCTTCTTCCCCGACCAGCACCTCGGCCGCAACACCGGCTTCGAGCTCGGCTACGGCGCGTCCGACATGGCGGTGTGGAACCCCCGGTTCGCCATGGGTGGGCTGGAGGACGCCGAGGTGAAGGCGACGACCCTGCTGTTGTGGAAGGGCCACTGCTCGGTCCACCAGCGCTTCCGCCCCGAGCACGTGGCCGCGTTCCGAGAGGCCCACCCCGACGGCATCGTGCTCGTGCACCCCGAGTGTGCGCACGAGGTGGTGGTGCTCGGGGACGAGACCGGCTCGACCGACGCGATCATCCGGGCGGTGGCGGCCGCCCCGACCGGCGCCACCATCGGGATCGCCACCGAGATCCACCTGGTCAAGCGGCTCGCCGACGAGCACCCCGACAAGCAGATCTCCTGCCTCGACCCCCTGGTCTGCCCCTGCTCGACCATGTTCCGGATCGACGCCCCCCACCTGGCCTGGATCCTGGAGGGGCTGGTCGACGGGGAGGTCCGCAACCGGATCACGGTGGACCCCGAGACGGCCCGCTCGGCCCGCGTCGCCCTCGAGCGGATGCTGGCGATCACCTGACGTGGACACCGTCGCAGGGAGGCGGACAAGCTCTGGGGCCCGGCGGGTGAGCAGGCGGAGACACTGATGGACACGGCGCGGATCGGCATCCTGGTGGTCGCCTACAACGCCGCGGCGACGCTCGCCCCGGTCCTCGACCGGATCCCCGAGAGCGTGCGGGGCCGGGTGGCCGACGTGCTCGTCTTCGACGACCACAGTCAGGACACCACCTACCTGGTCGGACTCGGCTACCAGTCGCTGACCAAGGACCTTCCGATGACCGTCGTCCGCCACGAGCACAACCTCGGCTACGGCGGGAACCAGAAGGCCGGCTACCGCTGGGCGATCGACCACGGGCTCGACATCGTGGTGCTGCTGCACGGCGACGGGCAGTACGCGCCGGAGCGGCTCGAGGACCTCATCGGCCCGCTCGAGCGGGACGAGTGCGACGTCGTGCTCGGCTCCCGGATGCTCGAGCCGGGGGCGGCGCGGCGCGGCGGCATGCCGCGGTACAAGTTCGTGGGCAACCGGATCCTCACCCGGGTGGAGAACGCGCTGGTCGGCACCTCGCTGTCGGAGTGGCACTCGGGCTTCCGGGCCTACCGGGTCGCCTCGCTCGCCAGGATCCCCTTCGAGCAGAACTCCGACGGGTTCGACTTCGACACCGAGATCCTGATCCAGCTGATCGAGTCGGGGCAGCGCATCAACGAGGTGCCCATCCCCACCTACTACGGGGACGAGATCTGTTACGTGAACGGCCTGCGCTACGCGGCCGACGTCACGCTGGACGCGCTGCGCTACCGGGCCCACAAGATGGGCCTCGGCAACGGCGAGACCGCGTTCTCCAGCCAGACCTACGAGTGGAAGGAGGGCCCCGGGACGAGCCACGGGGTCCTCGAGTCGTGGCTGGCCGAGGGGCCGCCCCGACGGGTCCTCGACCTCGGCTGCTCGGGCGGCGAGCTGGCCGGCCGGCTGCGCAAGCTCGGCCACCGCGTGACCGGGGTGGACATCGAGGCCCTCCCCGAGGTGGCCGAGCGCGTCGACGAGTTCGTGGCCGCCGACCTCGACGCCGGCCTCGGCGACGCCGCGCCCGGCCCCTTCGACGTCGTGGTGGCGGCCGACGTGCTCGAGCACGTGGCCCGGCCCGAGCGGCTCCTCGCCGAGCTCCCCGGGCGGCTCGCCCCGGGCGGGCGGCTGCTCGCCAGCATCCCCAACTTCGCCCACTGGTACCCGCGGCTGCGGGTGGCCGCCGGGCGCTTCGACTACGACCGCCGCGGCATCCTCGACGCCGGCCACCTCCGGTTCTTCACCCGGCGCAGCTTCGAGCGCCTGGCTACCAAGTCCGGCTGGCGGGTGCTCCGCTGCCGGGCCGTCGGGGTGCCGGTCGAGGTGACCTCCCGGGGCGCCCGGCCCGGCGCCGGCTCCCCGTCGTGGCGGTGGGTGGCGGCGGTCGACCGGGCCCTGGTGGCGCTCTGGCCCGGCCTCTTCGCCTACCAGTACCTGTTCGAGCTGGCCCCCGACGGGCCGGGGTCGCCGGCCGACCGCTAACCCGGTCCCGCCGCGTCGAGGCGGCCGAGGAGCGCCGAGCAGGTGGGGGTGGGCACCGGCAGCCGGCGCAGTCCCCCCGGGAACCGGGCCACGGCCGGCCCGCCGAGGGGGTCGACGCCGACGTCGAAGGTGGCGGTCGGCCGGACGAGGCGCGCCGAGAGCATCGCCGCCCCGTCGAGGTGGGCCTCGACCTGCGGGAGGCGCCAGTCGAACACCGCGTCGACCACGTAGGGACGGCCGGGGGTCACCGACACCGCCGGTCCGTAGACCCAGCCCTGGTGGAAGCCCTCGAAGAGGTAGGCGAAGCGGATCCGGCCGGGGCCGAGCGGCTGGACCGCGAGGTAGTCGGCGTGGTCCCGGGTCCCGTTCACGAGCAGCGGCCAGAACCGGCCGGGGGCCCGGGCCGGGAAGACCACCCGCAGCCGGTAGTGGCCGGCCGCCTGGGACCGCTCGACCGCCTCCCAGTCGCTGCCGTCGGACTGGTAGAGGGCGACGCAGCGCCCGAGGATGGCGAGCGCGCCGGGCGGCCCCGGGGCCGGCAGCGCCGCCACTTCGGTCACCTCGGGCCGGTCGCTCCCGAACAGGTCGGTGTCGAGCCGCTGTTGGAAGGCGACGAAGCCGGCGCGCTGGACGATCGGGACCGACGGCCGGAGCTCGCGCTGGTAGAGCAGCGCGAGCCCGACGTTCACCCAGACCCCGAAGAGGGCGAGGACGGCGAGGGCCGCCGCGGCCAGCCGGCGGGTGGCGGGGCGCCACGACCGCCAGGCGACGCGCAGCACCGGCAGGCCGGCGAGCGCGGTGAGGGCCAGGAGGGGCAGGAAGTCGGCCAGGTAGCGGTTGGCGACATACGCGATCGTCAACACCCCGACCGTGCCGACCGCCGCGCCGAGGACCGGGAGCCGCAGTGCGGCGAGCGAGCCCCGGCCCGGGCGGGGCCGCCGGAACACCGCGACGAGGCCGACGATCCCGATCGCCATCACCGCCGGCATGGAGGTGGTGAGGCTGGAGGAGAAGTCCCGGGTGTCGTAGTGGACGTGGCCCACCACGACCGCCTTCGGGGGGAAGGCGAGGAACGGGAAGAGCCGGCTGAGCGACAGGGCGTCGGGCCGCAGGTACTGGACGAGGGCGGTCGGCACGAACTTCAGCCCGAACAGGCTGCCGCCGTTGTCGGCCAGGGTGATCCGGCGGTTCCGGTTCACCTGGGTGAACACCTGGTGCTCGAGCGGCAGGCTGACCAGCGTATGGAACTTGAGCTCGTTCAGCACCACGTACAGCACCACCGGGAGCGCCGCGGCGACGAGGAGCCCGGTCGCCCACGCGCCGCGACGAGCGACCTCGGGCAGGCCGAGCCGGGCGAGGAGCCGGTGCGGCCCCGGCTCGACCCCGGTCACCGGCGCTCGGACCCCGGCCCGCCGGGCCCGGACCGCCGCGGCGGCGGCCAGCCCGCCGTAGGCGAGGCCGGCGACCCCGAGCGCGACGACCGGCCCGGCCCCGACCGAACCCCGGGTCAAGATGGCGAGCCCCGCGAAGAGCCCGCTTCCGAGAAGCGACCGGCGGGACGGCGCGACGAGGAAGGCGACCAGGAAGTCGAAGGCGCCCAGCGCGCACGCGGCACCCCACAGCTCGGCCTCGTGGTAGATGAGCGCGTCGCTGCCCAGGAAGAAGAACTGCGAGCCGACGCCCGCCACGAGCAGCACGACCGCCATGAGGACCGCTTCGCCCGTCGTGACCGGCGCGCCGGTCACGAGCGCGCGGATCCGCCAGGCGAGCCGCGACACGAACACCATCGCGACCACGAACGCGACGAGCATCGAGCAGATGGTGAGCCGGCCGTCGAAGCGATGGGTGAGGAGGAGGACCGGCATGCGCAACAGCGCCGGGACCGGGCCGTAGTACATGTAGGTGCGAGTGCCCTCCCGAATCCCCTCGACGGTGAGCGTGCTGGCCGGCATCGACAGGTGCCCATGGAAGAGCGCCCGGGCCTGGACGTCGTAGAAGTTGGCGTAGAGATTGCGCTGGAGCAGCTGCCAGGTTCCCCCGGTCAGCAGCCACGCGAAGGACACCGTCCCCGCGAGCGCACCCACCGCGCAGCCGGCGCGGAAGCGGCGCCGCGACTCACGTGCGTCGCCGGGATCCACCGGCGGGCCACGGTAGCCGTCCCCCGCCGCGGCTCCGGACCGCCCGGGCGCGTCCGGGCCGTGGTGAAATGGCGCGGTGGCGCGCACGGTCACCATCTCCGCGTCGTTCGGGGCCGGGGGCAACGTGGTCGGCCCGGCGGTTGCCGAGCGCCTCGGGCTGGCCTTCTTCGACCGGGCGATCCCGGCCACGGTGGCCCGACGGCTGGCGATGCCGCTCGAGGAGGCCGCCGCCCAGGACGAGAAGGCCCCCTCGACCTGGGCCCGGCTCGCCCGGGCCTTCGCCAACATGGCCGTCCCCATGGCGCCCCAGGACCTCGGGGCGGCCGACGACCCGGACAAGTTCCGGGCCGAGACCGAGCGGATCCTGCACCAGATCGCCGACACCACCGGCGGGGTGGTGCTCGGCCGGGGGGCGATGCTCGTCCTCGCCGGCCGGCCGGACGTGCTGCGGGTCCGCCTCGACGGCGACGTGGAATCCCGGGTGGCCCGGGTGGCCGAGCGCGAGGGGCTCCCCGAGGACGAGGTGCGGGCCATGCAGCGGGAGACCGATGGGGCCCGCGACCACTTCCTGCGGCTCTTCTACCGGGTGCGCCAGGACGACCCGGCGCTCTACGACCTGGTGATCGACTCGATCGTGATCCCGCTCGAGACGTGCACCGAGCTCATCGCGACGGCGGCCGACGCCGCCACGGGGACCGGACGGCTCAGCCCTTGAGGAGCGGCCGCAGCACCTCGCCCGTGTAGCTCCCCGCCGTCTTCGCCACCTGCTCGGGGGTGCCCTCGGCGATGACCCGGCCGCCGCGGTCGCCGCCCTCCGGGCCGAGGTCGATGATCCAGTCGGCCGTCTTGATCACGTCCAGGTTGTGCTCGATCACGACCACGGTGTTGCCCTGGTCGACGAGGCGTTCGAGCACATGCAGAAGGCGGCGGGTGTCCTCGAAGTGCAACCCGGTGGTCGGCTCGTCAAGGACGTAGAAGGTGTGGCCGGTCGGACGCCGCGACAGCTCGCTCGACAGCTTCACCCGCTGCGCCTCCCCGCCCGACAGGGTCGGGGCGGGCTGCCCCAAGCGGATGTAGCCGAGGCCGACGTCGACCAGGGTCTGCATGTGCCGGGCGATCTGGGGCTGGTTGGCGAAGAACGACAGCGCCTCCTCGCAGGACATGTCGAGGACGTCTGCGATCGTCTTGCCCCGGAACGCGACGTCGAGCGTGTCGCGGTTGTAGCGGGCGCCGTGGCAGATCTCGCAGGGCACGTACACGTCGGGGAGGAAGTGCATCTCGATCTTGATGGTCCCGTCGCCGGCGCAGGCCTCGCACCGCCCACCCCGCACGTTGAAGGAGAACCGTCCGGGCTGATAGCCGCGGACCTTCGCCTCCGGGGTCAGGCTGAAGAGCCGGCGCACGTGGTCGAAGACGCCGGTGTAGGTGGCGGGGTTGGAGCGGGGGGTCCGGCCGATCGGGGCCTGGTCGACGTCCACCACCTTGTCGAGCCGGTCGATGCCGCTGACCGAACCGTGGCGGCCCGGGATGGCCTTCGCCCGGTGGAGCTGGTGGGCGAGCGACCGGAGGAGGATGTCGTTCACGAGGGTCGACTTGCCGGACCCCGAGACGCCGGTCACCGCGATCATGCATCCGAGCGGGAACGCCACGTCGATGTCGGCGAGGTTGTGCTCGCGGGCGCCCCGGACGACCACGGTCTCGCCGGTGCCGGGCCGGCGGCGTTCGGGGACCGGGATGGAGCGCCGTCCGGCCAGGTAGTTGCCGGTGATCGACGCCTTGTTGGCGATGAGCCCCTTCGGCCCGGTCACCGCCCCGGCGTGCACGATGCGTCCCCCGTGCTCGCCCGCTCCCGGACCGATGTCGACCACGTAGTCGGCGGTACGGATCGTCTCCTCGTCGTGCTCGACGACGATGACCGTGTTGCCGAGATCCCGGAGTCGCAGCAGGGTGCCGATGAGCCGCTGGTTGTCGCGCTGGTGGAGGCCGATCGACGGCTCGTCGAGGACGTAGAGAACGCCGACCAACCCGCTCCCGATCTGGCTGGCCAACCGGATCCGCTGGGCCTCGCCCCCCGACAGCGTGCCGGCCGAGCGCGCGAGCGAGAGGTACTCGAGGCCGACGTCGAGCAGGAACTGCATCCGCTCGCGGACCTCCTTCAGGACCCGGTCGGCGATCATGTGGTCGCGCTCTGAGAGGTCCAGGGCCGCGACCGCCTCGACGGCCCGGGCGATCGACAGCGAGCACAGCTCGTAGATGTTCATGCCGCCGACGGTCACCGCCAGCGACTCGGGCTTGAGGCGCGCGCCCTTGCAGTCCGGGCAGTCGACCTCCCGCATGTACTGCTCGACCTGCTCGCGCGACCAGTCGGACTCGGCGTCGCCGTGGCGGCGGGTCAGCCACGGCACGATGCCCTCGAACTGGGCCGTGTAGGAGCGGCGCCGCCCGAAGCGGTTCTTGTACTGGATGTGGACCGGCTTGCCCTGGGAGCCGTAGAGCACCAGCTTCTTGTCCTTCGCCCGCAGGCGGCGCCACGGCGTGTCCACGGAGAAGCCCCCGACCTCGGCCAGCCCGCTCAGGATGCCGGTGAAGTAGTCGCTGCGGGCGGCCGCCCACGGCACGATGGCGCCCTCGGCGATCGAGAGCCCGGGATCCGGCACCACCAGCTCGGGGTCGACCTCGAATCGGGTGCCGAGGCCGACGCAGGTGGGGCAGGCGCCGTACGGCGAGTTGAACGAGAAGTTGCGGGGGGCCGGCTCCTCGAAGGAGATCCCGCAGTGGGTGCAGGCCAGGTGCTGGCTGAAGGTGATGCCCTCCTCCTCGGGCGGCTCGCCGACCTCGGCGGTGCCGGTCGTCGGGCCCGACGGCGTGGCCACCAGCACCTCGGCGGTGCCCCCGGTCAGCTCGAGGGCCGTCTCGATCGACTCGGTCAGCCGGTCCCGGATGCCGTCCCGGCGCACCAGCCGGTCGACCACCACCTCGATTGTGTGCTGCTCGTAGCGCGCCAGCGAGACGTCGGCCCGCTCGGCCAGTTCGAGGGGCACCCCGTCGACCCGCACCCGTGCGAACCCCTGGCGGGCCAGGTCCTCGAGCAGCGAGCTGTATTCACCCTTGCGGCCCCGCACGACCGGGGCCAGCACCTGGAACCGGGTGCCCTCGGGCAGCTCGAGCACCCGGTCGACGATCTGCTGGGGGGTCTGGCGGGCCACCGGCCGCCCGCAGTTGGGACAGTGGGGCCGGCCCACCCGGGCGTAGAGGAGCCGCAGGTAGTCGTAGACCTCGGTGATCGTCCCCACGGTCGAGCGGGGGTTCCGCGACGCCGACTTCTGGTCGATCGAGATGGCCGGCGACAGGCCCTCGATGAAGTCGACGTCCGGCTTGTCCATCTGGCCGAGGAACTGGCGGGCGTAGGCCGAGAGCGACTCGACGTAGCGGCGCTGGCCCTCGGCGTAGATGGTGTCGAAGGCGAGGGATGACTTCCCCGACCCCGAGAGCCCGGTGAAGACGATCAGCCGGTCCCGCGGGAGCTCGAGCGAGACGTCCTGGAGGTTGTGCTCGCGGGCCCCGCGGATGACCAATTGGTCAGACACGATCGGAGGTTATCGGAGGGGTATGACGGGCCGGTCTGGCCTAGCCGGCCGCGGCGGTGGAACGGAGCTCGGACAGCTCGTCGCGCAGGAGGGCCGCCTCCTCGAACCGCAGCTCAGCGGCGGCCCGGCGCATCTCGGCCTCCACCTCGCGCATGATCGAGACGAGCTCGGGGGGTCCGGAGAAGTCCTGTGGCGTCGCCGGCCGGTCGAGCCCGGCGCGGACCCGCATCGCCCGGGTGCCGGTCCGGGACCGCACCTCGGCCCGGCTGCGCTTGGCCCGGGCCGAGCCGTCCCCGCTCCCCCGGAGGCGCTCCAAGATGTCGGTCACCGCCTTGCGGATGGTCTGGGGGTCGATGCCGTGCTCGGCGTTGTAGGCGATCTGCCGCTCCCGCCGGCGCTGGGTGACCGACACGGCCTCCCGCATCGAGTCGGTGATGGTGTCGGCGTAGAGGACGACGCTCCCCTCGACGTTGCGGGCGGCCCGGCCCATGGTCTGGATGAGCGACGAGGTGGAGCGCAAGAACCCCTCCTTGTCGGCGTCGAGGATCGCGACTAGCGACACCTCGGGGAGGTCGAGCCCCTCGCGCAGGAGGTTGATCCCGACCAGCACGTCGATCTCGCCGAGGCGGAGGCTCCGCAGGATCTCGATCCGGGTGATCGTGTCGATGTCGGAGTGCAGGTACTGCACCCGGATCCCCGCGTCGGCCAGGTAGTCCGAGAGGTCCTCGGCCATCTTCTTGGTGAGGGTGGTGACGAGCACCCGGCCGCCGCGCCCGATCGCGCCGTCGATTCGGCTCATGAGGTCGTCGATCTGGCCCTTCGTCGGGCGCAGGACCACCTCGGGGTCCACCAGCCCGGTTGGCCGGATCACCTGCTCGACCACCTGTGCGGACTCCTCGCGCTCGAAGGGCCCGGGCGTCGCGGAGACGAAGATCGTCTGGGGGGTCCGCGACACGAACTCGTCGAAGCGAAGCGGCCGGTTGTCGACCGCCGAGGGCAGGCGGAACCCGTGCTCGACGAGCACGTCCTTACGCGAGCGGTCGCCCGCGTACTGCCCGTGGAGCTGGGGCACCGCGACGTGGCTCTCGTCGATGACCGTGACGTAGTCCTTCGGGAAGAAGTCGAGGAGCGTGTAGGGGGTCTGCCCAGGAGCGCGGCCGTCGAGGTGGCGGCTGTAGTTCTCGATGCCCGAGCAGGTGCCGGTCTCCGCCAGCATCTCGAGGTCGTGCTGGGTGCGGACCCGGAGCCTCTGGGCCTCGAGCAGCTTGCCCTCGGACTGCAGTGCGGCCAGCCGCTCCTGCAGTTCGGCCTCGATCGACCGGATGGCCCGCTGGATGGTCTCGTCGCCCGCCACGTAGTGGGTGGCGGCGAAGATCACGATGTCCTCGAGCTCGTCACCCATCTCGCCGGTGAGCACGTCGAAGGGGACGATGCGCTCGACCGTGTCGCCGAAGAACTCGATGCGGAAGGCCGACTCCTCGTACGCGGGATGGATCTCGACCGTGTCGCCGCGGGCCCGGAAGGTCCCGCGCACGAGATTCATGTCGTTGCGGTCGTAGTGCAGGTCGACCACTTGGCGCAGCAGGCCCCGCTGCTCGTGCTCCTCCCCCACCCTTAGGGCGACCGTCCGGTCGCGGTACTCCTCGGGCGAGCCGAGGCCGTAGATGCAGGACACCGATGCCACCACGATCACGTCGCGGCGGACGAGCAGCGACGATGTCGTGGCATGACGGAGGCGGTCGATCTCGTCGTTGATCGACGAGTCCTTCTCGATGTAGGTGTCGGTCGAGGGGAGGTAGGCCTCGGGCTGGTAGTAGTCGTAGTAGGAGACGAAGAACTCGACCCGGTTCTTCGGGAAGAGCTCTCGCAACTCCGAGGAGAGCTGGGCGGCCAGCGACTTGTTGGGCTCGATGATCAGGGTTGGGCGCTGGATCTGCTCGATCGTCCAGGCGATCGTGGCGGTCTTCCCGCTCCCGGTGATGCCCTCGAGGGTCTGGTAGCGGTCGCCACGCTGCACCCCGTTGACCAGGGCGGCGACCGCCGCCGGCTGGTCACCGGCGGGCTGGAAGGGGGAGACGACCTCGAAGGCGGTCACCTCGGGGATGGTACCGGCCGGCTGTGTCGGGTCCTCCTGGCCTATGACGCCTCCCCGGCCCGCCGCGCCCCGATCCAGCGCCACAGCCGGTCGACCTCGGCGTCCAGGTGTTCGAGCGACGAGGAGTTGTCGAGGACGAAGTCGGCCAGGGCGAGGCGCTCGTCCCGCCCGATCTGGGCCCCGATCCTGGCCAGCGCATCGGCGCGGTCCATGCCGCGGGCACCGACCAGCCGCTCGACCGCGACCTCGGTCGGGCAGTCGACCACCACCACCGCGGCGTAGCCGAGCCGGTCGCGGTGCTCGGGGCGCAGCAGCGGGATCGAGAACACGACCACCTTGTCCGTCGGGGCCAGCTCCTCGGAGCGCTCCCGCATTCGCTCCCCCACGAGCGGCCAGACGATCGCGTTGAGGGCGGCCCGGGCCTCGTCGTCCTGGAAGACGATCCGGGCCAGGGCCGGGCGGTCAAGCGTCCCGTCGGCGGCGCGGACCCCCTCGCCAAAACGCTCCAGGACCGGCTGGTAGGCCAGGCCGCCGGGCCGCTGGATCTCGTGCACGATCTCATCCGCGTCGACCAACGCGGCGCCGCGCTGGACGAGCCGGTCGGTCACCGCCGTCTTGCCGCTCCCGATGCCGCCGGTCAGGCCGAGGGCGAACACCTCAGTGCGCCGCCACCAGCGTCGGCCACACCAGCGGGCCGATCCAGTCCCCGAACCGGTCGACCTGGGCCAGCGTATCGGGATCGGCCGCGAGCGGCAGCCCGACCGTGAACCAGGGGAAGTGCACACCGTCGGGCGCCCGGACCGGCACGCCGTCGAGCGCCGAGGCGAAGCGCCCGCTCGGACAGACGATCCCGTCGAGGTCGACCACCGAGGCGACCGTCGGGTTGGCCGCCGCGACCGATCGCACGATGTCGTTGTACGCGGCCAGCCGGGCTGCGCCGTCGGCCGGCCACGCGTTTCCGTCGGGCTGCTCCCCGCTGTCGTAACAGGGGGCGGTGAGGAGCGCGACCCGCGCGCCCCGCGACGAGCCGATGTCGACCGCCAGCTGCAGCTGGTGCCGGACGTAGTCCGCGAATGGGCGAGAGAAGATGTTCGTCCAGGCCCCGTTCCACTTGACGTCGCTCACCTCCCAGCGTCCGACCAGGACCGCGACCACCTCGGGGTGGAACTGGGCGACGTCGGTGGTCCAGATCGACGGCCACTGCTGCGCCGCCGGCGTGCTCGGACGACAGGCCGGACCGGGCGGCTCGACCGAACTGCTGGTCCGCACGTCGGTCACCTCGGCCACTCCGCACTCGATGATCGCCTGGTTGACGAGAGTGGCGTGATAGCGGGCCGCCTCGACCCCGAGCCCGAACCCGAAGGTCACCGCGGTGCTGTCGCCGAGGAGCAGCACCGTGGTCGCGCTCGACGCGTTGAGGCCGCCGAGCGGGATCCCGGTGGGCGCCGGCCGCGGCGGCGCCGGCGCGGAGACCGCCGCTCCGACCGACCCGACCCCCGCGGTGGTGGCGACGACCACCGCCGCCACCCCGGCGACGGCGGCCGGCGTGGCCACCCAGGCCCGCCATCGCCGCAGCAGGTCGCCGTGCCGGATCGGACGCTCGATGAAGTAGAAGGACCAGGTGGCGACCGCCGCAGTGGCCGCGCAGCGCACCCCGAAGAGCGGGTACCCGGTCAACCCGGTCCGGCCGGCGTCGAGCCATTGGAACAGCGGGAAGTGCCAGAGATAGAGGCCATAGGAGATGCGCCCGATGAACCGCAGTGGGAGGAGCGAGAGCAGCCGGGACAACGGCGAGCGCGCCGACGTGACCACACACGCGAGCACGGCGGCAGTCGAGACCGCGGCGACCAGGAACCCGCCGCGCCACAGGAACGAGCCGGTGTAGGAGCCCCGCCACCACAGCACCGCGGTGGCCACCGCGCCGCCCACCCCGAGGAGGCCGCTCGCCGTCCTTGCGCCGGCGCCGGACGCGGCCCAGCCGGCGGGCCCGCCCACCGTCTGGCGGCGCTCGGCCACGAGGGCCAGCCCGACGGCCAGTGCCGCGCCGACGAGCAAGCACTGGGCGTGAGTGTCGGTCCCGTAGTAAAGGCGGGTGGGGTCCGCGTCGGGGCGGTACAGGAGGGCCATCTCGAGCGCGGAGGCGAGCGCACCGACCACGCACACCCCGAGGAGCACCCGCAGGCTGCGGGTCAGCCGGAGCAATCCGAGAACGATCAGCGGCCACAGGACGTAGAACTGCTCTTCGATCGCGAGCGACCAGGTGTGGGTCAGCAGGGAGACCGGCCCGGTCTGGACGAAGTAGTTGCCGCCCACCGCGATGAAGTGCCAGTTGGCCGCGTAGAAGAGCGCGCTGAGCGCGTCCCCGCGCAGCCCGGGATAGGTGCCCGCAGGCACCGCGAAGCGCGCGTAGACCGCGACGAAGACGATGACGACCAGGAGCGCGGGAAGCAGCCGCCGGGCCCGTCGGGCCCAGAACCGGCGGAGCCCGATGCCGGCACTCTTCGCCCACTCCCCGAGCAGCAGCGAGGTGATGAGGAACCCCGAGAGGACAAAGAACGCGTCGACACCGAGGAACCCGGCCGGCAGGAACGGGACCCCGCTGTGGAACGCCATGACCCCGAGCACGGCGAATGCCCGTACCCCGTCGAGCGCGGGCATGTACGAAAGACTCGGGCCCTCGGGCGGCGCGTCCGGGACCGGGGTCTCGACCGGGGTCGGCACCGCGGGTCGAACGGGTCTGGCGTGCTTCGCCACCTGCTCGGACCCTCCTTATCCCCGACGGTGGCCGAACCCACGGCCAGGTCGTGCGCGGTGCCCACCGGCTCCGGACAGTCTCGCAGAGGGCCGCCCGGTCACGGCCGCACGCCGATCAGCGGGCCGCGTCCGATGTGACCCGCCCGAGGCGCAGGACGCGTCGCCACCCACCCCCGCCCGGTCGGGGCGCGTCGAACCAGGCGAAGAACCGCTTGGCTCGCAGCGCCGGCTTCTCCACCAAGAAGTAGCTGGCCGACGCCACGAGGATCGCAGCCGCGAGGATCCCCCCGAAGATCGCCCAGAACCCGACATTGAAGAACAGCGGGATCCCGAACCAGCTGCGGAAGTGCTTGCTCAGCTCGGCGATCAGCGTCTGGTGCCACAGGTAGACGCCGTAGGAGATCACCCCGAGCGAGGCCATCGGCCACCACTGGAGGAAGCGGCGGACGAGGCCCTGGTGTTGGGGCCCGAAGACCGCCGGCAGGAGGAGGAAGAAGGCGAACGTCCCGTACAGCGTCTGGCGGGAGATGTCCGAGTAGGACTTCGAGTAGAGCGCCTCGCGGGAGAGACCCAGGTGGCTGACGGCCACGAAGGCTCCCGCCGCCAGGGCCCAGCTGACCCACGGGAACCACCGGCTCGACATCCATCGAGGCTCGCTGTCGCGCAGATGGGTCCACGCGCTCAGCACCGCGAGCAGCATCCCGAGCGCGAACAGGTCGAGCTCGGAGGGGAGCCACACCGTCATCGTCTCGAACACCTTGCCGTGCTGGTTCGAGAGCACCCAGAAGCGCCACCCGAGGCTCATCGCCACGAGGACCCCGAGGCCGACGAGGGCCCGGGCGAGGCGCTGTTCTGGCGAGCGGCTGGCCCGCCGCCGCCCGACCAGCACCGCGTAGAGCGGCAGGAGCAGATAGAAGGTCATCTCGACGCACAGCGACCAGGCCTGGGTGATGCCCGACTCGACCTGGCTCGGGAAGTAGATCTGGGCGAAGAGGTAGTGCGACAGGTACCCGTGCCAGCCGCCGGGCCCGATCGAGCTCGCGTGCAGGATCGTGGTCGTGACGAAGAGCGCGACCCAGTACGCGGGGAGGATCCGAAGCAGCCGGCGGATCCAGAACGAACGGGTCCTCGGGTCTCGCTCCCCGGCCAGATGTGCCACCGCGAACGGCCGATACAGGAGGAACCCTGAGATCAGGAAGAAGACGGCCACCCCGATCTCCAGGCGGGCCGTGTAGGAGCCGACCGCGGCGTTCCGGATAGTTAGTCCCGAGATAAAGGCGACATGGACCCCGAGAACGGTGCCCGCCGCGATGGCGCGCAGTCCGTCGAAGCCCGGGAACCGCGGAGGGCGGAGCGGGGTGGGCGCCTCCTGGCCCGGCTGGACCTCCGGGGCCGGCCCGGGGTCGGCGGCGGCGGCACCGGCGTGCGGATGGGCGCCGGTCCGCTCGGCTGACTCGATCGCAGTCAATCCCAGCGAGGGGCCCGAGCGCGCGCCTGGTCGGCGAGGGCGCGGTACGCGGCCAGCGCTGTCTCGTCCCACCGATAGCGGCCCGAGATCTCGAGCGCGCCCTTGGAAAGGCGCGCCCGCTCGTCGTCGTCGCTCAGGATCGCACCAACCGCGGTCACCACATCGTCCACGGTGTCCACGAGAAGGCCCGAGACCCCGTCAACGACCGCATCCTCGTGTCCCGCGATCCGGGTCGCGACCGCCGGCGTCCCGCACGCCGCCGCCTCGGTGATCGTCATCCCCCACCCCTCATGCGACGAGGTGCCGACGAGGAGCCAGGCCCGCCGGTACAGCCCGACCAGCTCGGAGTCCGGGAGACGGCCGGGGAGGGTCAACCACTCCTCGGCACCAAGAGCGCGGATACGCGCTTCGAGCGCCGGTCGCTCGTAACCCTCCCCCACCACGACGGCGCGCATCGCGGGGTGGTCGGCACGGACCTTGGCCATGGCGTCGATGAACCAGTCGAACCGCTTCACCGGCACCAAGCGCCCGACCGCGACGACCAACGGATCCTTCTGCTTCGCGCCCCGCGGGGAGAACCGCGGGTCGATTCCCGGCGAGGACACCGTGACGCGAGCCGGCCGGAACCCGAGCCGTTCCACGATCTCGCGCTTGGAGGACTCAGAGAGCGTGACGATTCGGCCCCGCCGGTACAGCGGCGGGGCGATCAGCTGTTCGATCGCCGAGCCCAGTTTGGCCAGCCGTTCGGGGAGGACCATGTGCCACATCTCGCCGTGGACGTGGTGGAGGAAGACGATCCGGGGCTTCCGAGCCCAGAGCGGCGAGAAGAACGGCATCCCGTTCCAGATCTCCACGATCCCATCGCCCTGTCCGAGCTTGCCGGTCAGGGCGTCGAGAGCGGTCACCGGGAAGACCGCGTAGCGGCCGGCCCGACGGTGCGATCGGTACCCCCCGCGGTCGACCACCCGCGCGGCGCCGTCGACCCGCGAGGTGAACAGGTTCACGTCGACGCCGGCGGCCGCCCAGCGGGTGAGGACCTCGTGAGCGTGTAGCTCGGAGCCACCCGCCTCCGGATCATCGAGGTCGCGCCAGGCGACGACGTCGACCCGGCGGATCCCCGACGACTCGACGGCGTCGTGCAGGGTCGCGGCAGCCTCGTGGCTGTGCTGACCGATGACGATCACCCCTCGCTCGCTGTCTGGCTTGCCTGACGAGTCATCCGACGCACCCTCTGATGCCGTCGCCAACCGCCACGCTCGACTGGAATCCCCCCAGAGCGTCCGCCCACACTACCGGCCGCCGAGAGTGAAGAACCAGGCCAAAGGGGCCGACAACCACCCGACTGCGACCGCAGCGCAACCCCGTTGTTAGGCTCGCCCCCCCGATGGCCCAGGGTCGCAGGTCGGCCGGACGACAGGTGCGCCGGGCCTTCGTGCCCGCGGCCGTGTTCGCGTCCCTCCTCGTCGTCCCGTCGCCTTCGGGCGCCCTCGGGTCGGGAATCGAGACTGCGGTCACCCCGGCCGGCCTCCAGGTCTCCGCAGCCGCCCCGACCCCGAGCGACCCGCTGCGGGTGTGGGTGCTCGGGGACAGCGTCATGAATGACGTCTCACCGGCGCTTGGCGCCGCGTTCTCGGCGACCGGCGAGGCCGGAGTGGTCGAGGACTCCTCGTTCGGCGGATGGGGCCTCATCCGCATCCCGTTGTGGGCGACCTACAGCAACGAGATCATCGATGAGTTCCATCCCCAGGTCGTGGTGGGCACGTGGTCGTGGGACGACGCGGTGGCACAGGACGATCCGGCCGGGTACCTCTCGCTCCTCCGTCAGGCCCTCAGCGTCTGGCTGGCGCCGGGCGACGGCGTCGAACTCGTGGTCCTCCTCCAGTTCCCCCAGATCGGACCCAACCCCTTCCAGTTCGAGCCCCAACAGCGGGCCCGGCTGTGGGCGACTCTGACCCTGGAGCAGAACGCGTGGGACCGGAGCGCGCGCCGGGTCGTCGCCGACTTCCCGGGCCACGCCGTCTACCTCTCGACCGGCCAGGTCTTCGCCCCAAGAGGTCGGTTCCTCACCTGGTTCCCGACCCGGAGCGGCGGCTACGTCCGGATGCGCCAGATTGACAACATCCATCTGTGCCCGCTGGGCGCGGCGGCAATGGCCGAGGTGGTGGTCGACGACATCGGCCCGGCGCTGGGACTCGCCCAACCCGCGCCAGGGTGGCAGACCGGTCCGTGGACCCGGGACCCCCGCTACAACGTGGGCGTCGCCGGGCCGGGGGCATGCCCTTCCGACCAGCCCCTCTCCCGGTACGCCGGGCTCAACGTGCCGACCGGAAGCGCGCACGCCCCCCTCTTGAACCACGGACCGTGAGCGGGGCCGCGCCGAGGGTGGCCCGCCTCGGCACCGTATCCGGGCGGTACGCTGGCGGTCCATGCTGACCGGGTCCTTCGACGGTCGCGCCCGGCCGGCCCCACCGCGGAGCACGCGGTGAGCCACACCCACCTCGCAGCCGGCGTGCTCGTGAGCGTCGTCTCGGCGCTGCTCTACAACGTCGGGTTCGTCCTCGAGAAGCACGGCCTTCAGGACATGCCATCGGTGCATGCACGTCGCCTGGTGCACCTGGTGACGACGCTCGCCTCGTCGCCGGTCTGGGTCATCGGGTTCTGCTCGATGCTCGGTGGCCTCGGTCTCCAAGTCATCGCGCTCTCGCTCGCCCCCATCTCGGTCGTCCAGCCGATCTTCGTCTCGGGCATCGTCGTCCTGCTCGTGCTCTCGCACATCACGCTGAAGGAACGGCTGGGACGACGGGAGTGGTTCGCCATCGCGCTCGTCGGTTTGGCGCTGCTCTCGATCAGCCTTTCGCTCGACCTCTCGAGCGATCAGGCCGGCGTCACCGGCGGGTTCGGGTCGCTGATCGCGGCGGCGCTGCCGACCGTGGCGGTGGCCTGCGTGTTCTTCCTCGGCGCCGACCGCCTGCACGACCGGGCACTGCGCGGCGGCCACGCCCGCGCGCCGCTGTACGGCCTTGGGACCGGACTCATCTACGGGGTGAGCGGGCTCGCTATCAAGGCGGTCTCAGCCATCGTCGAGAAGCACGGTGTCTGGCTCTCGATCCCCCATGTACTCGCCTCGCCCTACCTGTACGCCTTCGCGTGCAGCTCGGCCTTCGGCCTCCTGCTCTTTCAGACCGCATTGCAGCGGTGCTCGGCGTCGGTCGTGGTGCCGGTGTCCAATGTGGTGTCGAGCACCTACGTGGTCGCGGTCGGCACCGTCATCTTCGGTGAGCACCTGCCCGCCTCAAACTGGAAGCTGGCCCTGCGCATCATCGGCTTCGTCGGCGTCTTCGTCAGCGTGCTCCTGCTGGCCAACGCGAAGACCGCCGCCACCGAGCCCGAGATGCCCCTCATCGAGGAGCCAGTGAGCCTGCCCGCACCCGCCCATGACAACCTCGAAGGTGTGGAGGTCGGCGGAGGTCTCGGTGACGAGCCCTCCGAGTCGTTCGACACCGAGGCGAGGGACCCGATCACCTGACGTCGACGGGCCGGCGCCCGCGAGGTGGCGCGGCTCGACAGGTTCGTTCCAGGGCGTCGTTCTACACTACCGTGAGCGCCGAATCCGCCCAGCTAGAGGCCCACGAATGGCGGGCCGCTGCGGATCTGGCGCCGGCGTCTCTGGGGGGCCGCGCCGCCCGATGACCACCATCGCCGAGACCTCGTCCACGACCGCCGAGCCCTCGCCGGCGGAGCCCTCGACGTGGAACCGGCTGAAGCGCGGGTTCAGTCGACACCGCATCTCGCTGCTCGGGCTGGCCGAGCACGCGATGTTGGCCGGTCTCGCCTACATCCCGCTCGTCTTGGTGAAGGCCGGCGTCGTCACCTCCGACACCAAGACCTACCTCTACCTCGACCCCGGCCGGTTCCTTCGCCAGGCCACGAGCATGTGGGACCCGACGGTCGGCCTCGGGACGGTCACCCACCAGTACATCGGCTACCTCCTGCCGATGGGCCCCTTCTACTGGTTCTTCTCGGTGATCGGGGTGCCGGTCTGGGTGGCCCAGCGGCTCTGGCTCGGCTCGATCCTGTTCGCGGCGGGAGCCGGCGTCCTGTACCTCAGCCGGACGCTGCAGTTGCGCGCGCCGGCCCGCACGGTCGCCGCCCTGGCCTTCATGCTCTCCCCGTATTTCTTGCAGTACTCCGGGCGCATCTCGGTGATCCTGCTGCCGTGGGCCGGACTCCCGTTCATGGTCGCGCTCACCGCCAAGGCGCTGCGCGACGGTGGGTGGCGGTACCCCGCCCTCTTCGCGATCGTCGTGGCCCTCACGAGCGGCATCAACGCGACGGCGATCCTCTACGTCGGCGTCGCGCCGATCCTCTGGCTCCTCTTCGCGGTGTTCGTCCAGCGCGAGGTCACCCTCAAGACCGGGATCGTGGTGGCCGCGCGACTCGCGCTCCTCACCATCCTCACCTGCCTGTGGTGGATCACCGGTCTCATCGTGGAGGCCGCCTACGGCGTCGACGTGCTCCGCTACACCGAGACTCTGCGCGCCACGACGAGCACCTCGAGCGCCTCCGATGTCATACGGGGCCTCGGTTACTGGTACTTCTACGGCCAGGACCGCCTGGGGGCGTGGACGGCTTCGGTCCTCCTCTACACCCAGCACCTCTGGCTGGTGGCTCTGTCCTACCTGGTTCCCGTCCTGTCCTTCCTGGGCGGGGTGATCGCCCGGTGGCGGCACCGGACGTACTTCGTCGTCCTCGTCCTCGTCGGCGTCGTCCTCTCGGTCGGGAGCCACCCGTTCTCCAACCCGACCCCGGTCGGGAGCCTGCTCAAGAAGTTCATGGTCGACACGACCGCCGGGCTCGCGCTGCGGTCGACCGACCGGGCCACCCCGCTCGTCATCCTCGGGCTCGCCATGCTGCTCGGGTCCGGTGTCTCGGCCCTGCGCCGCCGCCTCCCCCGCACGAGCCTGGTGATCGCCCTGGCGGTCGTGACGGCGGTCATCGCCGACAACCCGGCCATCTTCAACGGCGACGCGGAGGTGGCCAGCTTCTTCGTCCAGCCGGCCAAGCTCCCCACCTATCAGATGAAGGCGATCACGCACCTGAACACCACCCACCCGGGCACCCGGGTCCTCGCCATCCCCGGCGAGCAGTTCGCGTCGTCCCGGTTCGGCGACACCGTCGACCCCCCGCAGCCGGCATTCCTCACCCGCCCGTACGTGACCCGCGAGCAGCAGGTCATGGGTTCGATCGCGACCGCCGACACGCTCGCCGCCCTCGACGACCCGATCGAGCTGGGCACCGAGCAGTGGTCGTCGCTCGCGCCGATGGCCCGGCTGCTCAGCGCCGGTGACGTCCTCGTCCAGTACGACCAGCGCTTCGAGCACTACAACTCGCCCGAGCCCCAACTGCTCGCCCAAGACCTGGCCAAGACGCCCGACGGGCTGAGCGACCCGGTCAGCTTCGGCACGCCCCGACCCAACACGCCGAGCTACTCCTACGTCGACGACCAGAACCTGGCCCCGATCGCCCCGCTCCCCAACCCCCCGCCACTGGTCGACTACACCGTCGACAACCCCCGCCCGGTCACCCGGGGCGAGTCGAACGCGGGGGCGCTTATCGTGGCGGGCGACGGGGTCGGGCTGGAGGAGCTCGCCGCCGCCGGCCTGCTCAACACCGACAGCGCCATCTATTACGCGAGCACCCTCGACAAGGACCCGGTCCAGCTGGACGAGCTGCTCGGCGGCGGCGCGGATGTGGTGCTCACCGACACCAACCGCAAGCAGGCGTTCCGCTGGGACACCTTCGTCGGGGACTACGGCTACACCGAGACCCCGGCCGACAACCCGGCCCGGAACGACCCGTCGGACTCCCCCCTCGATCTCACCCCTCGGGCCCCGATCGACTCGAAGACGGTCGCCGCCTACCTCGGCGCGCTCGACGCGACCGCGTCCTCGTACGGGAGCGCCGACTCCTATGCGCCCGAGACCTCCGCCTACGCGGCGATCGACAGCAACCTCGACACCAGCTGGACGACCGGGATCGGGATACCCGACCCGGCCGGGCAGTGGTGGCAGCTCCAGCTGGGCCGGGTGATCACGACCGACCAAGTCACACTCGTCCAGCCCCAGAACGGCAACACCAACCGGACCATCACCCGCGTCACCCTCACCTTCGACGGCGGCCGACCGTTGACCGTGCGGCTCGGCGCGGCGTCGCGGACCGCCGTCGGCCAGAAGATCCCCTTCGCACCGCGCAGCTTCCGGACCCTGCGGATCACGATCGACGCCACGAGCGACGACACCGTCTCGGCGGCGGCGGCCACCGCGGTCGGCTTCGGCGAGGTCGAGCTGCCCGGCGTGCACGCCTTCCAGATCGTGAAGATGCCGACCGACCTGCTGAAGGACGCCGGGGCCGCGTCGGTGCACGACCGGCTCACCATCGACATGTCCCGCGAGCGGGTGTCGCCGTTCTCGTTCCCGTACCGCACCGACCCCGAGACCACCATCGCCCGAGAGTTCACGCTGCCGACCGCCCGCACCTTCACCCTCACCGGTACGGCCAGCCTGTCGGCGCTCATTCCCGACGACGAGATCGACCGGCTGGTCGGGCGGGAGGCGCCCGGGCAGACCAACGCCGTGGTCGCCTATTCGAAGGGGCGCCTCCCCGGTGACCTCGCGGCCACCGCATCCGCGGCCGCCGACGGGAACCCGGCCACCGCCTGGCAGCCCGGGTTCGGCGCCCCCTACCAGAAGGGCCAGTGGCTCGAGTACGACCTGCAGAAGCCGATCACCTTCGACCACCTCGACCTGCAGGTGGTGGCCGACGGCCTCCACTCGGTCCCCACCTCGATCGAGGTCAGCGCGAGGTCGGGCACCCGGTCGATCACCCGGTCGATCACTCTGCCGAAGATCACCAACGGGCTCGCCAAGGGGTCGACCGTCTCGGTCCCGGTCAGCTTCCCGGCCCTCACCGGCCAGCAGATCCGCGTCACGGTGACCGGCGTCCGCTTCTCCTACGGGGAGAACTTCTACTCGGGCTACCCGATCGCCCTCCCGCTCGGGATCGCCGAGGTGGGCATCCCCGGCGTCCAGGTCAACCCGCTCCCGGCCGACCTCCCCGGCAGCTGCCAGTCCAACCTCATCACGATCGACGGGCGGCCGATCAGTGTGGCCGTCGTCGGTTCCGCCGCGAACGCCCTGACCAACGGAGAGATGACCCTCGTCCCCTGCGGACCCGACGCCGGGGGGATCACCCTCGGGCCGGGCCAACACGTCGTGCTGACCTCGCTCGGGCACTCGACCGCGACGGGCTGGAACGTCGACCAGTTGACGCTCGACTCGGCGCCCGGCGCCGGGCCCGGCTCCGCGGCGGGCTTCGGGTCGCTCCCGGCCACCCAGCCCGGCCCGGCGCCGAGCGTGCGGGTGATCGGCCAGACCTCGACGAGCGAGCAGCTCCAGGTCACCGGTGTAACCGGGCCGTTCGAGCTCGTGCTGGGCGAGAGCGTGAACCAGGGGTGGAAGGCGGTGGCGTCGCCCCAGTCCTTCGGCGGGCCGCCGCCCAAGGGCTCGCGCAGCCTGATCCTCGGCCCCTCCCAGCTCGTCGACGCGTTCGCCAACGGCTGGCCCGTGACCGCCGCCGACCTGAGCTCCCTCGGGGCGGTCCGGACGGGCGTCTTCACGGTCTCGCTCACCTGGACCCCCCAGGAGCAGGTATGGGAGGGCCTCATCGTGTCCGCACTGGCGCTCCTGCTCTGTCTCGGCATCGCGCTCTTCCCTCTCCGCCGGTTCCTGCGCCGGCGATCCGCGGCCGCGGCGGTCCCGCTCGGCGACATGACGCTCCCCGCCTCGCCGCACGACGATGACAGCCCGCTGCTCGCAGCGCCCTGGCGCGGGCGGGGGACCCGGCCAACGTGGTGGGCGGTGGCCGTCGTGGCGGCGGCGACCGGCGGGGTGGCCGGCGCGGTGACGACCTGGCGGCTCGGCGCGGTGGTGGCGGTCGCGGCGGCCGCCGCGCTGAGCCTCCGGTGGCTGCGCGGCCTGCTCACGCTCGGGGCGGTCGGGTTCGTGACCGCCGCCGGGACCGTCGTCGTGGTCGGGAAGGCGACCGGGACCACCCAGCCCAACCTGGCCAGCTGGCTCGTCTGGATCGCGCTGGTCGCCCTGGCCGCCGACGCGGTGGTGGCCACCGCCCGGATGTGGCGTCCCGAACGCCGCCCGTCGGCCCCGCCGACCGGGCCGCCCGCGATGGTGGCGAGGCTGCTCGCCCGGCTCCCGGGCCGCGGCCGGAAGGAAGGAGAGCCCGGGGACGGCGCAGGCCAGCC
>DAIUEV010000023.1:0-42817 GCA_036844945.1 Acidimicrobiales bacterium | reverse complement strand
TTCGCCCCGGCGAGTCCGAGGAGACCACCGCCTCTGGCCTGGTCATCCCCGACACGGCCAAGGAGAAGCCCCAGCAGGGCGAAGTCCTGGCGGTCGGCCCGGGCCGGCGCGCCGAGAACACCGGCGAGGTGATCCCCCTCGACGTGGCGGTGGGCGACACGGTCGTCTACTCGAAGTACGGCGGCACCGAGATCACGGTCGAGGGTGAGGACCTGCTCATCCTGTCGGGCCGCGACGTGCTGGCCAAGGTCGGCAAGAAGAAGAAGTAGTGCCGGCGGGCCACCGCCCGCGCCGGCTCCCGACCACCCACCGACGCAGTAGCAAGGAGATCGTCCCCCCATGCCCAAGATCCTGAAGTTCGACGAGCTCGCCCGCCGCGGGCTCGAGGCCGGCGTCAACAAGCTGGCCGACACCGTGAAGGTCACCCTGGGGCCCAAGGGCCGCAACGTGGTGATCGAGAAGAAGTTCGGCGCCCCCACCATCACCAACGACGGCGTGTCGATCGCCCGCGAGGTCGAGCTCGAGGACCCCTTCGAGAACATGGGCGCGCAGCTGGTGAAGGAGGTGGCCACCAAGACCAACGACGTGGCCGGCGACGGCACCACCACCGCCACCGTCCTCGCCCAGACCCTGATCAGCGAGGGGCTGCGGAACGTGGCCGCCGGCGCGGTGCCCTCCGCCCTCAAGCGGGGCATGGAGAAGGCGGTGGCCGCGGCGGTCGAGTCCATCGCGGGCCAGGCGAAGGAGATCGACTCGAAGACCGAGATCGCCCAGGTGGCCGCCATCTCGGCGGCCGACGAAGCGATCGGCGAGGTGATCGCCGAGGCGATCGACAAGGTCGGCAAGGACGGCACGGTGACCGTCGAGGAGTCCAACACCTTCGGCATCGAGCTCGAGCTCACCGAGGGGATGCAGTTCGACAAGGGCTACCTGTCGCCGTACTTCGTGAGCGACCCGGAGCGCCAGGAGACGGTGCTCGACGAGCCGTTGATCATGTTCCTCAACGGCAAGATCTCGGCCGTCCACGACCTCGTGCCGGTCCTCGAGAAGGTGATGGGCACGGGTAAGCCGCTCCTGATCGTGGCCGAGGACGTGGAGGGCGAGGCCCTGGCCACCCTGGTGGTGAACAAGATCCGCGGCACCTTCACCTCCGCGGCGGTGAAGGCCCCCGGGTTCGGCGACCGTCGCAAGGCGATGCTCGAGGACATGGCCATCCTGACCGGTGCCCAAGTGATCTCCGAGGAGATCGGTCTCAAGCTGGAGAACGCCACCCTCGACCTGCTCGGTCGGGCCCGCCGGGTGATCATCACGAAGGACGACACGACCATCGTGGAGGGGGCCGGCGACGCCACCGCGGTGAAGGGCCGGATCGCCCAGATCAAGCGGGAGATCGACGACTCCGACTCGGACTGGGACCGCGAGAAGCTCCAGGAGCGCCTGGCCAAGCTGGCCGGCGGCGTGGCCGTGGTCAAGGTCGGCGCGGCCACCGAGGTCGAGCTCAAGGAGAAGAAGCACCGCATCGAGGACGCGCTCAGCGCGACCCGGGCCGCGGTGGAGGAGGGCATCGTCTCGGGTGGCGGCACCGCGCTCATCCGCAGTCGCGCCGCGGTCGAGAAGATCGCCTCCTCGCTCGAGGGTGACGAGGCGACCGGCGCGAACATCGTGGCCAAGGCGCTCGAGGCCCCGCTGCGCTGGATCGCCTCCAATGCCGGCTACGAGGGCGCGGTCATGGTCCAGAGGGTCGAGGCTGCCACCGGCAACATCGGGCTCAACGCGTTGAACGGCGAGCTCGAGGACCTGGTGAAGGCCGGGATCATCGACCCGGCCAAGGTGACCCGGTCCGCCCTGCAGAACGCCGCCTCGGTGGCCGGCCTGCTCCTCACGACCGAGGTGCTCGTGGCCGACAAGCCCGAGCCGCCCGCTCCCATGCCCGCCGGTGGCGGAGGGATGGGCGGCATGGGCGGCATGGGGATGATGTAGGGGCCCGTTCGCCCGGGGCCGTAGGTTGACCCCACTGATGTCGACTGCCGAACCCGGCCCGCCGTTCGATCCGTTGCGCCGGCTGCTCGCTGGCCCCGCCCCGTGGGCGACGCTGCCGGCGGCCCGCCGCCGGCCGATACCGCTCGAGTCCGTGATGGCCGCGCTCGACGCCGCCGGCCAGCTCGGGCCCGTGCCCGCGCCGACCGCCGGAGCCGACGGCCCCCTCGACGGCTGGCGGTCGGTGCTGCCCGACCGAGACCTCCCGGTGACGGCCGCCTCGGCGGTGCTTGTCGCGCTGTTCGAGGACGGCGGCGAGGCGCGGGTGATCCTCACCCGTCGCTCCGCCGAGCTGCGGACCCACCGGGGACAGGTCTCCTTCCCGGGCGGCCGGCTCGACGAGGGCGAGGACGCCGCCGGCGCGGCGCTGCGCGAGGCGGAAGAGGAGATCGGGCTCGACCCGACGTTGGTGCGGGTCGTGGGGTGGCTGCACCCGCTCTACACGCTGAACGCCACCCTGATCCTGCCGGTGGTCGGCGCGCTGGTGGAGCGCCCGGTCGCGGCGCCCAACCCCGCCGAGGTGGCCCGCGTGTTCGACGTCGAGCTGGCCGAGCTCGTCGCCGACGGCGTCTACCGGGCGGACACCTGGGACCCCTACGAGCAGTGGTCGGCCATCGGGCCCCAGCGGCGGGAGCTGTGGTTCTTCGACGTGGAGGGCGAGCGGGTCTGGGGGGCGACCGCCCGGATGCTGCACGAGCTCGCCCTCGTCAGCCTCGGGATCCCCGTGCCCGGCTGAGCCCGTACGGCTCCCGGCCCACGGTGGCCGGTGCCGATTGAACCGGGGGGCTCCCCTCGCTACGGTCGTGGCGTCGGTCGTCGGGACCGGCCCCGGTTCGGGAGGAAAACGAATGCTCTACGTGACCAACTACCGGCTCCGGCCGCACATGGCCAAGGGCGAAGTGAAGAAGCTGATGGACATCTTCGGGACCCGGCCGCGGCCCCAGGGAGAGCTCGCCCACTACGTGCGGGTCGACGGGGGCGGCGGCACAACGGTGATCGAGACCGACGACATCGCGGCCAGCTACGCGGATGTCCTCGCGTTCAGCGAGTTCATCCAGTTCGACGTCGTCCCGGTGCTCAAGGTCGAGGACGCGCTGGCCCCGATCGCCGAGTACCTGGGATAGGCCGAGTACCTGGGATAGGGAGACGGCGGCGCCCGGGGCGCACGCCGACGCCCGGGATGGCACGATGGGTCGGACACGACCCCTGGCGCGGCGCGCCTGATCAACAGGGGAGGGCACGATGCCATACGTCGAGGGGCGAGTGGTCCACGACGCCGACTCCCACATCTTCGAGCCGCCCGGCTACGCGGAGTCCTACGCCGACCCGAAGATGCGCGACGCCCTCGCCGGGGCGCTCGGGAGGGGAGAGGCCGGCAAGTTCATCACCTCGGCGCTGGCCAAGCAGAAGGACCCCGAGTTCCGGGCCAAGGACGCCGAGGAGATCATGCTCCGCAAGAACCACGTGGCCCTCGGCGCCATGATCCGGGAGGACCGGCCGTCCGCCCTCGACCACCTGGGCTTCACCAGCCAGCTCGTCTTCACCACGACCTACCTGGCGCCGCTGCGCAAGCTCGACCTCGGCGAGGACGTCGAGCTCTCCTATGCGATGGCCCGGGCCCACAACCGCGGCATCGTCGACTTCTGCTCGGTCGACCCGCGCCTGTTGGCGGTCTGTTACGTGCCGTTCACCGACATCGACCGGGCCGCGGCGATGGCCGGCGAGGCGATCGAGCTCGGCGCGAAGGCGCTCATGATCGCGTCGAACCCGCCCAAGCAGCACTCCCAGAGCCACGTCGGCTTCGACCGGGTGTGGGCCCAGGCGGAGGAGGCGGGCCGGCCGATCCTGTTCCACGTGGGTGGCGAGCAGCCGATGAACCCGGTGTACAAGAAGAACGGCCTCCCGCCGGTGCCCGACTTCCACGGCGGCGATTCCAACTTCACCTCGGTTTCGTACATGGCCATCCCCTACGCGCCGATGCAGACCCTCGCCACCCTCATCTTCGACGGGGTGTTCGACCGGTTCCCCGAGCTCAAGTTCGGGGCGATCGAGCTCGGGGCGAGCTGGCTGCCGGGTTGGATGCGCTCGATGGATTCGGCGGCCGGCGCGTTCGTGAAGAACGAGGAGCGGCTGCAGCGGGCGAGCCTCACCCCGAGCGAGTTCGTGCGGCGCCAGCTCCGGGTCACCCCCTACCCGCACGAGGACGCCGGCTGGATCATCGAGCACTCCGGCCCCGAGGTGGCGATGTTCTCCTCGGACTACCCCCACGTCGAGGGCGGCCGGAACCCGATGAAGCGGTTCGAGGCCTCGCTCGCGGGCCGCAGCGACGACGAGTGCGAGCGGTTCTTCCGGGCCAACTTCGAGGACCTCATGGGCCCGGCCCTCGACGGGCTGGAGGTCGCCGCCTGAGCGCGCCCTAGAGGGGGCGCCACATGTGGATGTGCTCCACGTCGTCGGTGACGAACAGCTCGCCCTCGGTCTCGAACCCGGCGCGGGCGTAGAAGTTGGTCGCGCCGAGGCGCGCCGCGCACCACACCAGCCGACCGTCCCGGTCCCGGGCGTGCCGCAGCAGCCCGGCGAGCACGGCCTCGCCGTAGCCGCGGCTGCGATGCCCCTCGCGGGTCGCCATGCCCCGGACCCGCCACGCGCCCTCCGCGTCGGGCTCCCACGGCGGCGCCCCGGGGAGGATGCTCCCGACCGACACCACCTCGTCGTCCATAAAGACGGCCAGATGCCGGGAGTCCTCGTGGTCGTCGAGCGGCATGACGCTTGCGTGGAGGGGGCGGCCGGCCCGCAGCACCTCGCCCCGCACCGGCCGCACCACGCTCACGTCGACTGGCCGGGCCACCGGGCCGCCCTCGGCGGTCACGGCGCGCCCCGGCGGGCCCGGCCCTTGGTCGCCCGCCGGGTGGCCGCCACCGCGGCGGCGCCGTCGCCGAGCGCGAGGAACAGCGCGGTGGTGTCGTCGACCAGCTGGGAGCGGGAGATCCGGACCCGTCCCGAGAGCCAGTCCACGAGCAGCTGGTTGAAGCCGCCCACCAGCACCGAGGTGGTCACCCGGCCGACGACGTCTTCGACCTCGCCGTCCGGACGGCCCGCCGCCGCGTAGTCCTCGACGAACGCGAGGACCATCGACGCGGTCTCCATCCGGCGCCGGTTGAGCGTCTCGTTCCCCAGCCCCTCGACGTAGAGGACCCGGCCGCGGCGGCGGTCCTC
Source organism: Acidimicrobiales bacterium (assembly GCA_036844945.1). Lineage (GTDB taxonomy): Bacteria > Actinomycetota > Acidimicrobiia > Acidimicrobiales > RAAP-2 > Palsa-461. Next base: position 37,564 of record DAIUEV010000023.1, on the reverse strand, counting down.
GTCGACGAACGCCACGATGCAGTCCACGACCGCGCCGACCTGCCCGGCCGGCTCGGCCCCGGCGTCGGCCAGCGCCGACCACACGGCCGCGCCGAGCTCTGCCACCACCCGGTCGTAGACGGCCACCGCCAGCTGGTCGACGTCCTCGAAGCTCTCGTAGAAGTAGCGCGGGTTGAGCCGGGCCCGCTCGAGCACCGCCCGCACGGTCATCGCCGACCAGCCGCCGGTGCCCAGCAGGTCGTAGGCGGCGTCGAGGAGGAGGATCCGGCGCTCCCCGCGGCGGGCCTCGGCGGAGAGGCCGGTGAAGCGCCGGCGGGCGGGGGCCAGGTCAAGATTTGGCAACGTGTGTTACCTTAATCGACCGGTGGCACGGGGACGGGTGGTCGTGGCCGGCGGCGGGGTCGGCGGGCTCGGGGCCGCGCTGGCGCTCGCCCGGGCCGGCACCGAGGTGGTGCTCCTCGAGCGGGACCCGCTCCCCGAGCTCGGCTCGGCCGACGACGCCTTCGCCGTGGAGCGCCCGGGCGCGACGCAGGTGCACCAGACCCACGGGTTCCTGGCCCGGATCGTGGTGCTGCTGCGCGAGCACTTCCCCGACCTGCTCGACGCGCTCCATGCCACCGGCTGCACGACCATGTCGGGCACCGCCGCGCTCGGCCAGCCGCGCCCCGGTGACGAGGACCTCGCCATCCTGCTCGTGCGGCGGAGCACCTTCGAATGGGTGCTCCGCCGGGCCGCCCTGGCCGAGCCGGGCGTGGAGCTGCGCAGCGGCACGGGCGTGGCCGGTCTCGTCCCGGGCTCGGAGCGCCCCGACGCGCCGGTCGTGCGCGGGGTGGTCCTCGAGGACGGGCGCGAGGTGCTCGCCGACGCGGTGGTCGCCGCGACCGGCCGACGCGGCGACCTGGCCGGCTGGCTAAAGCCGCTCGGGGTGCCTCTGGAAGAGACCGTGCACGAGAGCGGGCTCATGTACTTCACGCGTTGGTACCGCAGCGCCGACGAGGTGGCGGTGCCGCTGGCGCCGAAGGCCGGTGGCGACCTCGAGTTCCTGAAGTACCTCATCGTCCCGGGCGACGGTGGGATGTTGTCGGCGACCCTGGCCGTGCCGACCGCCGACCGCGACCTGCGGCGCGCCCTCGTCGACCCGCACGCGTTCGACCGGGCCTGCCGGGCGCTGCCGGGTCCCGACGAGTGGTTCGCCGGGCTCGAGCTCGAGCCGGTCGGCGGGGTGCGGCCGATGGGCGGGCTCCTCAACCGCATCCGGCGGTTCACCGACGACGACGGGCGGCCCCTCGTGCGCGGCTTCCACGCCCTCGGGGACGCGCACACCTGCACCAACCCGCTCTACGGCCGCGGCTGTTCGCTGGCGCTGGTCCAAGCGGTGCTGCTGGCCGAGGCGTTCGACGCGACCGAGGACCCGGTCGAGCGCGGCGCGCGCTACGAGGCGGCCTGCGCCGAGCAGGTGGCGCCGTGGTGGCGCCACGCGGTCGAGCTCGACCGCTCCGGCGCCGACCCGGGCCTCGACGAGGGCGACCGGGTGCTGCGGGAGCGCTTCGGGGCACTGATGGCGGCGAGCCAGACCGACCCGGTGGTCGGGCGGGCGATGGCCCGGCTGTGGAACCTGCTCGTGTTGCCAGCCGAACTGAACGCCGACCCCGAGTTCACGGCCCGCGCCGCGGCCATCATGGGGGACCCGGTGGGCTATCCGGCCCCCGAGCGGCCGGGGCTGTCGCGCCACCAGCTGCTCGAGACGCTGGCCGCCTAGGAAGAGGAGGAGCGATGGCAGAGACCACCACCCGCACCGTCGAGCGCGACGGGGTCCGGCTGGCCGTCGACGTGGGCGGGGAGGGCCCGCTCGTGCTGCTCGCCCACGGCTTCCCGGAGCTGGCCTACTCGTGGCGCCACCAGGTGCCCGCGCTGATCGACGCCGGGTACTCGGTGGCGGTCCCCGACCAGCGCGGGTACGGCCGTTCCGACCGGCCCGGGGCGGTCGAGGCCTACGACATCGAGCAGCTGACCGCGGACCTGGTGGCGATCCTCGACGACCTCGGCCGCGAGCGGGCCGTCGTCGTCGGGCACGACTGGGGGTCGATCGTCGCCTGGCAGATGCCGCTGCTCCACCCGGACCGCGTCGTCGCGACGGTGGGGATGAGCGTGCCGTTCCTGCCCCGCGGCCCGATGCCGACGGTCGAGCTGATGCGCCAGATGTTCGCCGACGGGTTCTTCTACATCGTCTACTTCCAGGACGAGGGGGTGGCCGACGCCGAGCTGGCCGCCGACCCCGCGCGGACCATGCGGCGCTTCCTCGCCGGGCCCAAGCCCAACGAGTTCACCGACGCCGAGCGGGTGACGCTCGTCGCGAAGGGGGACGCCGGGTTCACCGACCGGCTGCCCGAGCCGCGCGCGGGCCTGCCCGACTGGCTCAGCCAGGCCGAGCTCGACCACTACGTCGCCGAGTTCACCCGGACCGGCTTCACCGGCGGGCTCAACTGGTACCGCAACCTCGACCGCAACTGGCACCTGACCGAGGCGCAGGCCGGGGCCCACATCACCTGCCCCACCATGTTCCTCACCGGGAGCCTCGACCCGGTCGCGTCCTTCGCGTCGGTTGAGCCCGGGCTCGCCTTCCTCGACGACCACCGGGGCAACGTGGTGGTCGAGGGGGCCGGCCACTGGGTGCAGCAGGAGCGGCCCGAAGAGGTGAACGCCGCGCTGCTCGAGTTCCTTTACGACGTGACCGAAAGGAAGATCCCATGACCACCCCGCTCCGCTTCGGCGTCTTCTACGCGCCGTTCCACCCGCTCGGTCAGGATCCGACGCTGGCCCTCGAGTACGACCTCGACCGGGTGATCGCCCTCGACCACCTGGGCTACGACGAGGCCTGGTTCGGCGAGCACCACTCGGGCGGCTACGAGCTGATCGGCTGTCCCGAGATCTTCGTGGCGGTGGCGGCCGAGCGGACCAAGCACATCAAGCTCGGCACCGGCGTCGTGTCCCTCCCGTACCACCACCCCTGGCTGGTGGCCGACCGGATGGTGCTGCTCGACCACCTGACCCGGGGCCGGGTGCTCTTCGGCACCGGGCCGGGGGCGCTGCCGAGCGATGCCTTCGTCATGGGGATCGACCCGGTCGACCAGCGCCGGCGGATGGAGGAGTCCCTCGAGGCGATCCTGGCGCTGCTCCGCTCCGACGAACCGGTGAGCCGGGAGACCGACTGGTTCACCATGAAGGAGGCCCGCCTTCAGATGCGGCCGTTCACCCACCCCCACTTCGAGGTGGCGGTGGCGGCCATGATCTCGCCGTCGGGCCCCCGCCTCGCCGGCCGCTACTCGACCTCGTTGCTGTCGCTGTCGATGCAGGTGATCGAGGGCGGCTTCGCCGCCATCGGCGCGGCCTGGGGCGTCGTCGAGGAGCAGGCGGCGGCGGCCGGGCACCCGGCGCCCGAGCGGGACAGCTGGCGGATCCTCGGGGCCATGCACATCGCCGAGACCCGCGAGCAGGCGATCGCGGACTGCACGTACGGGCTCGAGGACTTCTCCAAGTACTTCGGGACCGCCGGGTTCGTCCCGCTCGGCTACGAGGTCGAGTCGGACAGCAAGGACCCGCGCGCGTTCGTCGAGAGCTACGCGCAGGGCGGAAACATCGTGATCGGGACCCCCGACGACGCGATCGCCTACATCGAGGGACTGCTCGAGCAGTCGGGCGGGTTCGGCACGTTCCTCATGCTCGGCCACGACTGGGCATCGCCGGAGGCGACCATCCGCGGCTACGAGCTGTTCGCCCGCAAGGTCATCCCGCACTTCAAGCACAAGCTGGCGGCGCCGCGCGCCACCCACGACTGGGCGGCGTCCAAACGCAACGAGCTGTTCGGGCGGGCCGGCCAGGCGATCATGAACGCCATCACCAGCCACGTCGAGGAGAAGGCCGCCACCTCGACCAACGGCGGGAACTGATGCGCGCCGCGGTGCTCCGCGACGGGCACATGCTCGTGCGCGACGACGTCCCCGAGCCGGTCCCCGGCCTCGGCCAGGTGCTCGTCGACGTGAAGGCCTGCGGCATCTGCGGCTCGGACCTGCACTTCGCCAAGCACGGCGCCACCCTCGTCGGGCTCATCGAGTCGATGCGGGGGACCCAGTACCTGGGGGGCGCCGCCGTCGACGTCGGCCGGGACGTCTTCATGGGACACGAGTTCGCGGCCGAGGTGCTGGAGGTCGGCCCGGGCACCGAGGGCCCGCCCCCCGGCACCCTCGTGACCTCGGTCCCGGTCATGGTCACCCTGGAGGGGGTGAAGGACCTCGCCTACTCGAACGACCTGCCGTCGGGCTACAGCGAGCGGATGCTCCTGTCGGCGCCGCTCGTGCTCAGCGTGCCGAACGGCCTCGAGGCGCGTCGGGCGGCCCTGACCGAGCCGATGGCGGTCGGGCTGCACGCGGTCAACAAGTCGGGGATCACGACGGGCGAGGGCGCAGTGGTGATCGGCTGCGGCCCCGTCGGCATCGCGGTGATCGCGGCGCTCGCCCGAAAGGGGATCGAGCCCATCGTCGCCGGTGACTACTCGCCGATGCGCCGCTCGCTCGCCACCGGCATGGGCGCCCACCACGTCGTCGACCCGGCCGACGCCGACCTGTTCGAGACGTGGAGCCAGCACGGCGGGGCGCGACCGCTGGTCGTGTTCGAGGCCGTCGGGGTGCCCGGGGTGATCGACTCGGCGCTGCGCGACGCGCCACCCAAGACCCGTATCGCGGTCGTCGGCGTGTGCATGGGCGGCGACACGATCACCCCGTTCTGGGGAATCGCGAAGGAGCTGTCGGTGCAGTTCTGCTTCGGCTATGAGCTCGACGAGTTCGCCGGGACCCTGCGCAGCCTGGCCGAGGGGGAGATCGACGTCACCCCGATGATCACCGGCGAGGTCGGCATCGACGGCGTGGCCGGCGCCTTCGACGACCTGGCCAACCCCGACCGGCACTGCAAGATCCTGGTCACCGGCTGAGAGGCGGGCCTGACCGGCCCATGGGAAGGTGAGATCGCGCGGCGGCGGGCCGCGGCGTGGACAGAGGAGCGCGAGATGAGCAAGGCCCTGGTGCTGAGCGGAGGCGGGTCGGTGGGCATCGCCTGGCAGACCGGGCTGGCGGCCGGCCTGGCCGAGAAGGGGATCGACCTCACCGAGGCGGACTTCATCCTCGGGACCTCGGCGGGCTCGGCCGTCGGCGCCCAGCTGGCGCTCGGCCGGGACATGGGCGAGCAGGTGGAGCGGTACCGGAGGTCGGACCCGGCCATCGGCAACCCGCCGCCCCGCGACGAGCGCCCGGGCGAGTCGATGGCCGACCGGATGGCCAGGTTCATGGCGGTCATGGCCGACACCGCCGACGACAGCCCCGAGGAGCGGCGGGCCCGCATCGGGAAGTTCGCCCTCGAGGCCGATGCGCTCCCCGAGGACGACTTCGTGCGGGTGTTCGGCTACCTGAAGGGCGAGGCCTGGCCGCCCCGCTACTTCTGCACGGCGGTCGACGCGGGGTCCGGTGAGTTCAAAGTGTGGGACGCGGATGCCGGTGTGGAGCTCGACCGGGCGGTCGCGTCGAGCTGTTGCGTGCCCGGGCTCTTCTCGCCCATCACGATCCACGGCCGTCGCTACATGGACGGCGGGATGCGGTCGGGCGCGAGCGTCGACCTGGCCGTGGGCCACGACGTGGTGCTCGTGCTCTCGCTCCTCGGCTCCAACCGCGCACCCCAGGGCGACCCCCGGCTGCTCAAGATCTTCCAGACGATGGAGGACGAGTCGAAGGTGCTCACCGAAGCCGGGGCCCGCGTCGAGGTGATCAACCCCGACGACCGCACCGCCAAGGTGATCGGGATGAACCTCATGGACGCGTCGATCGCTCCGACGGCCGCCCTCGAGGGTCTCCGGCAGGGCGGCGAACTGGCCGAGTTAGTGGCTGCGTACTGGTCCTGACGGGACTGCCTGCCGGCCGAGCCTGACCGGACCGAAACGGCCGACGCACCCAACCAAGCGGACACAGTGCGTGCGTGCGACGCGCTGGCCGGGGCGGCTCGACCGTTTCGGAAGGCCGTCTGCGACGGACCCACCGACGCGGCAGTTGAGCCAATTCAACTGTCGCTGGGCATCGTGGCCGCTGCCTGGCGACCCGGAGAGGGTTGTAGCACGGCGTGCTACAATCGTCCCCATGAGACGGGAGATCACCCAACGACAGCTGCGGAACGAGAGCGGGGAGGTCATGCGGGGGCTCGACAGCGGTGACTCCTACGTCGTGACCCGAAACGGCGTCCCGGTCGGCGAGCTCACCCCCCTCAGGAGGAACCGATTCGCGCGCACCGAAGCCGTTGCCGAGGTCTTTCGTGGCGCACCGCCGGTGGAGCTGGCTCGCCTTCGTCGTGATTTGGACGCCATCGCCTCTCAGGACGTGGCTCGTGACTAGCTCGGCCCGATTGAGGCGGGGACTTCTCGACACCTCGGTCGTGGTCGATCTCGACCGCATCGACCCCGAGCGGCTCCCCTCCGAAGTCGCGGTGAGCGCTCTCACCTTGGCCGAGCTCGCCGCCGGACCCCATGCAACATCGGATCCCGCGGAACGTGCCCGTCGCCAAGACCGACTCCAGCGGACCGAAGCTGCCTTCGATCCGCTCCCCTTTGACGCTGACGCCGCCCGAGCGTATGGACAGGTGTTCAGCGCGGTTGCCGCGGTGGGCCGCAAGGCGCGGGGGGCCCGAGCGGTTGACCTGCTCATCGCCGCAACCGCCTACGCCGAGGGTCTTCCCCTCTGGACGAGGAACGGGGAGGATTTTCGCGCGCTCGAGGGTCTCGTAGAAGTCATCGTCGTGTAGGTCCACCGTTCAGCAAGGTGCGGCAACGTGTCGACTGGTCGGCTTCGCCCTCGAGGGGGTCGACCTTGAGGAGCGCCGGCCAACGGCCGCGTGTCAATCCACCCATTCTCTGACTACAGTCAGAGAATGGGTCCCGGTGTCGAGCAGGTCCGTCGGTTCAACCGGATCGTCACCCAGCGGGTCGGGGTGCTCGACGATGCATTCCTGCAACGGGACCGCCCGATCGGCCAGGCGCGCCTGCTCTGGGAGATCGGTCCGGCGGGGAGCGACGTCCGCTCCCTTCGGGCACGACTCGACCTCGACTCGGGATATCTCAGCCGGCTGCTTCGAGCGCTCGACGACGACGGCCTCGTCGCCGTGGTGCCGAGCGACGGGGACGGCCGGGTCCGCACCGTCCGACTCACGCGGCGAGGCCTCTCCGAGCGCGCCGAGCTCGACCGCCGCTCGGACGCGCTGGCCGCCTCGATCCTCGAGCCGCTCGACGAGGGTGAACAGGCTCGCTTGTTGACGGCCATGGCCGAGGTGGAGCGGTTGCTCACGGCCTCGGCGATCGAGATCGGCCCTCGGAGACCCACCGATCCCGGGTCGCGGTGGTGCCTCGAGTCCTACGTCGCCGAGATCGGGCGCCGCTTCCCCGGCGGATTCGATGAGGCCGCGAACCCGGTCGAACCCCACGAGCTCTCGCCGCCCGCGGGGCTCCTGCTCGTCGCCGCGCTCCACGGCGAGCCGGTGGCATGCGGCGGTCTGAAGCTGGCCGGGGGCGGACCAGCCGAGATCAAGCGGCTCTGGGTGGCCCCCGAGGTCCGAGGTCTCGGGCTCGGCCGGCGGCTGCTCGGCGAGCTGGAGCGGCACGCGGCCGGTGCCGACGCCGCGTCCGTCCGCCTCGACACCAACGGATCCCTGACCGAGGCGATCACCCTCTACCGCAGCTCGGGGTACCGGGAGATCCCCCCGTTCAACGACAATCCCTACGCCCATCACTGGTTCGAGAAGGACCTGACCGGCTCCCGTCGGGCAACGAGAAGGGACCGGAGACCCTCATCGGAGGCGTCAGACCCAGACGGTATGGTGGGCCCGGTGTCGCAGTCCGCAGGGTCGGCTCGACTGAGATCGCCGTCGGGGGCCCGGCAACGACCGCCGGGCGGGACGGGAGCCGGAGGTCAATCGGGTGGCTGAGATCGAGATCGGCATCTTCAAGTCGGGGCGCCGCGCCTACGGGTTCGATGACATCGCCATCGTCCCGAGCCGCCGCACCCGGGACCCCGAAGACGTCGACATCGCCTGGGAGATCGACGCCTACCGCTTCGGCCTGCCCCTCCTCGGGGCGGCCATGGACGGCGTCACCTCTCCGGCCACCGCGATCGAGCTCGGCCGACTCGGCGGGCTCGGGGTGCTCAACCTCGAGGGCCTCTGGACCCGCTACGAGGACCCGACCCCGCTCTTCGACGAGATCCGGGAGCTCGACGACGAGAAGGCGACTTCCCGGATGCAACAGATGTACAGCGAGCCGCTCAAGCCGGAGCTCGTCACCGAGCGCATCCGCCAGATCAAGGACGCGGGCGTCACCGCCGCCGCGTCGGTGACCCCGCAGCGGACCCTCGACCTCGTCCCGGCCGTCCTCGCCGCCGAGCTCGACATCCTCGTCATCCAGGGGACCGTGGTCTCGGCCGAGCACGTGTCGAAGACGGTCGAGCCGCTCAACCTGAAGAAGTTCATCCGCGAGTTCGATCTCCCGGTCATCGTCGGCGGCTGTGCCTCCTACCAGGCCGGGCTCCACCTCATGCGCACCGGCGCGGTCGGGGTGCTCGTCGGCGTCGGACCTGGCAACGCCTGCACCACCCGGGGCGTGCTCGGCATTGGCGTGCCCCAGGCGACCGCGATCGCGGATGTGGCCGGCGCCCGCATGCGCCATCTCGACGAGACGGGCGTCTACGTGCACGTGATCGCGGACGGCGGCATGAGCAAGGGCGGTGACATCGCGAAGGCGATCGCCTGCGGGGCCGACGCGGTCATGCTCGGCTCGCCGCTGTCGTCGGCCACCGAGGCACCGTCGCGCGGCTTTCACTGGGGCATGGCGACGTTCCACGCGACGCTCCCGCGCGGCGCCCGGGTCCGCACGGGGGTGCGCGGGTCGCTGCAGGAGGTCCTGCTCGGCCCGGCGCACGAGAACGACGGACGGATGAACCTCTTCGGCGCCCTCCGCACGGCCATGGCCACCTGCGGGTACGAGACGCTCAAGGAGTTCCAGAAGGCGGAAGTCATGGTGGCCCCGTCCCTGCAGACCGAGGGGAAGCAGCTCCAGCGGTCACAGGGCGTCGGCATGGGCCATTGACCGCGGTCGACGACGCGGTCATCGTCGTCGACTTCGGCGCGCAGTACTCGAGGCTGATCGCCCGCCGGGTGCGGGAGGCCCACGTCTTCTCCGAGATCGTCCCGGCCACCATCACCGCGTCGGAGATGGCCGAGCGCCGGCCGAAGGGGATCATCCTCTCGGGCGGCCCGAAGTCGGTCTACGAGACGCCGGCCCCCTCGCTCGACCCCGCGGTCTACGACCTCGGCATCCCGATCCTCGGCATCTGCTACGGCGCCCAGCTGGTGGCGAAGCAGCTCGGCGGGACGGTGGCCCGCACCGGCAAGGGTGAGTACGGACGGACCAACGTCTCCCTCGTCGGCGCCTCGCCCCTCTTCGCCGACTGGCCGGCCGAGAGCCAGGTGTGGATGAGCCACGGCGACGCCATGACCGAGGCGCCGCCCGGCTTCGACGTCCTGGCCAAGAGCGAGGGGTCGCCAGTCGCCGCCTTCGGCGACGACCACCGGCGCATCTACGGCGTCCAGTTCCACCCCGAGGTGGTGCACACCGCCCGGGGCTCGGAGTTCCTCGCCCGGTTCGCCCACGAGGTGTGCGGAACGCCCGCCGCCTGGACCCATGTCTCGATCATCGAGTCGGCGGTGGCGGCGATCCGGGCCCAGGTGGGCAGCGACCGGGTGCTGTGCGCGCTGAGCGGCGGGGTGGACTCGGCGGTGGCCGCCGCCCTCGTCCACAAGGCGATCGGCGACCAGCTGACCTGTGTGTTCGTCGACACGGGCCTCATGCGGGCCGGCGAGGCCGAGCAGGTCGAAGAGACGTTCCGCCGCCAGTTCCACATCGACCTCGTGCACGTGAAGGCGGCCGACCGGTTCTTCGAGGCCCTCGCGGACGTCACCGACCCCGAGGTGAAGCGCAAGCGCATCGGCGAGCTGTTCATCCGCATCTTCGAGGAGGTGGCGGCCGAGCTCGGCGCCGGCGACGCCGGGCCGCGCTTTTTGGTCCAGGGGACCCTGTACCCCGACGTCATCGAGTCGGGCAATGCCGAGGCGGCCAACATCAAGTCGCACCACAACGTGGGCGGCCTGCCCGAGGACCTCGCCTTCGAGCTGGTCGAGCCGCTCCGGCTCCTCTTCAAGGACGAGGTCCGGGCGATCGGCGAGGAGCTGGGGCTGCCGGCGGAGATCGTGTGGCGCCACCCGTTCCCGGGCCCCGGGCTGGCCGTCCGGATCACCGGCGAGGTGACCCGGGAGCGGGTCGAGATCGTTCGGGCGGCCGACACCATCGTCGTCGACGAGATCCGGAAGGCCGGCCTCTACTCCGAGCTGTGGCAGAGCTTCGCCGTGCTCCCCGCGACCAGGACCGTCGGGGTGATGGGCGACGGCCGGACCTACGCGTACCCGATCGTGATCCGCGCGGTGACCAGTGACGACGCCATGACCGCCGACTGGGCCCGCCTCCCCTACGACCTCCTGGAGCGCATCGCATCGCGCATCATCGGGGAGGTCGAAGGGGTCAACCGGGTGGCCCTCGACATCACGTCGAAGCCGCCCGGCACCATCGAGTGGGAGTGAGCGGCGCGCCGGGGCGCAGCGCCCCGAGGCTGTTCGCACTGGAGCAATTCGGAGTCGGCCTCGGCCCCGACGCCGGCCCGGGGGAGCCCAGCGACACCGAGGAGACCCCGGCCCCGCTCGACGGGGTCCACGAACACCCACCGGCCCCACCGCATCTGCCCGTCGACGCGCCGGCAGAAGCCGGGGCCGGCGACACGGCGGAGCCCCGCCGTCGGACCCCGACCCCCGACGAGCTGCTCGAGGGGCTGAACCCGCCCCAGCGCGAGGCGGTCGCCCACCGGGGCGGCCCGCTCCTGGTGGTGGCGGGGGCCGGGTCGGGCAAGACCCGGGTGCTCACCCGCCGGATCGCCCACCTCCTCGCGACCGACGAGGCCGCCCCGTGGGAGATCCTGGCCATCACCTTCACCAACAAGGCGGCCGACGAGATGCGCCGCCGGGTGGTCGAGCTGGTCGGCCGGCGTGCCGAGCGGATGTGGGTGTCGACCTTCCACTCCGCGTGCCTCCGGATGCTGCGGTCCCACGCGTCGATCCTCGGCTACCAGCCGGGGTTCACCGTCTACGACGACCTCGACTCGCGCCGGCTGATCGAGCTGATCGAAGCCGAGCTCGGCCTCGACACGCGGCGGCTGCCGCCCCGCTCGGTGTCGGCGGTGATCTCCCAGGCCAAGGCGGAGCTGATCGACTTCGAGACGTTCCGGGAGAACGCGCGGGGCGACCCGTTCGCGGTGCGCATCGCCGAGGTCTACGCGCAGTACCAGCAGCGCCTGCTCGCGGCCAACGCGATGGACTTCGACGACCTCTTGATGGTGGCGGTGAACCTGCTGGAAGCGTCCGAGGTGGTCCGCCGCGGGTACCAGGAGCGGTTCAAGCACATCCTGGTCGACGAGTACCAGGACACCAACAAGGCCCAGAACCGGCTGGTGATCCTGCTCGGCGCCGCGCACGGCAACGTGTGCGTCGTCGGCGACTCGGACCAGTCCGTCTACCGCTGGCGCGGCGCCGACATCTCGAACATCTTGCAGTTCGAGCAGGCCTTCGGCCACGCGACGACGATCCTGCTCGAGCAGAACTACCGCTCGACCCAGCGGGTGCTCGACGCCGCCAACGCGATCATCGCCAACAACCTGGCCCGGCGGCCGAAGCGGCTCTTCACCGAGGGCGACGAGGGGCCGCCCATCGCCCGCTACCGGGCCGAGGACGAGCACGACGAGGCGTCGTTCGTGGCCTCCGAGCTCGCCCGGCTGCACGACCGCGAGGACCTCAGCTACTCGGAGATGGCCGTCTTCTACCGGACCAACGCGCAGAGCCGGGTCTTCGAGGAGGAGCTGGTGCGGCGGGAGGTCCCCTACAAGGTGGTCGGGGGCACCCGCTTCTACGACCGCCGCGAGGTGAAGGACATGCTCGCCTACGTGCGGCTGCTCGGGAACCCCGCCGACGAGGTGTCGGCGCGGCGGATCCTGAACGTCCCCAAGCGCGGGCTCGGCGAGACCTCGGTGGCCCGGCTGGTCGCGTGGGCGAGGTCGGCCGGCCTCCCCATCCCCGCTGCGCTCGCGCACGCCGAAGAGGCCGGTCTGTCCGGCCGGGCGCTCCGGGGCGCCGCCGCGCTGGCCGAGCTCCTGGCCGATCTCGGCCGGCTGGCCGGCACGCTCGCGCCCGGCGACCTGGTCGAGGCGGTCGCCACGAGGAGCGGGTACGTGGCCGAGCTCGAGGCCGAGCGGACCCATGAGGCGGACGGGCGGATCGAGAACATCTTCGAGCTGGCGGGCGTCGCCGCCGAGTACGAGGACCTGTCCGAGTTCCTGGAGACGGTCGCCCTGGTCGCCGACTCCGACGAGCTCGACAGCGACGGCACCCGGGTCAACCTCATGACCATGCACACGGCCAAGGGCCTCGAGTTCGACGCCGTCTTCCTCACCGGCCTGGAAGAGGGGATCTTCCCGCACATGCGGACGCTGGCCGAGCCCCTGGAGCTCGAGGAGGAGCGGCGGCTCTGCTACGTCGGGGTGACCCGGGCCAAGCAGCGGCTCTACATGTCGCACGCCTGGCGCCGCACCCTGTGGGGCTCGACCTCCCACAACATCCCCTCGCGCTTTTTGTCCGAGGTCCCCGCCGAGCTGGTGCACGACGTGGGGGTGGTCGGCTCGGGCGCGTCGGGGCTCGGACTGCCCCAGGCCCCCCGGCGCCGCCAGACCACCGGGGCCGAGCAGCTCGGCCTCTCAGCCGGCGACGCCGTCGTCCACGACCGCTGGGGCGAGGGCACGGTGCTGTGGGCCAAGGGGGAGGGCGACGGCGCCCAGGCCGAGGTCCGGTTCGGCTCGGTGGGCTCGAAGAAGCTCCTGCTCTCGGCCGCCCCGCTCCGCCGGGCCTGAGCGGGTCGACCTGGCCACCGGCCCCGGGGCCCGCCTATCGTCGGTCTTCCATGAAACGTCCCTACCGGGTGGTGGTGGCGAAGCCGGGGCTCGACGGACACGACCGGGGGGCGAAGGTCATCGCCCGCGCGCTGCGCGACAGCGGCTTCGAGGTCGTCTACACCGGCCTCCACCAGACCGCCGAGCAGGTGGTGGCGGCGGTCGTTCAGGAGGACGCCGACGCGGTGGGCCTGTCGATGCTGTCGGGAGCCCACCTCTCCCTCGTCCCGAAGGTCATGGACGCGCTGCGTGACGCTGGTCGGGGCGATGTGCTCGTCATCGTCGGCGGGATCATCCCCGACGCCGACATCCCGACGCTCGAGGGGCTGGGCGTGGCCGCGGTGTTCACCCCGGGGGCGCCGCTGCCCTCGATCGGCCAGTGGTTGGCCGACGCGCTGGACCGGCGCGAGGAGGCCCTCGGCGTGTGAGCACCGCCCAGGTTCGTCCGGGCTCACCCCGATGACCGTGTGCACCGCGACCCGCTGAACGCCGCCACGTCGCGTTCGCCGCCCGGCGAGAAGCCACCAGAACAGCCACCAGAAGAGAAGGAAGACCCAGAGGCAACCGTGGATCTGTACGAGTACCAGGGCAAGCAGTACTTCGCCCGATTCGGCATCACCACCTCGCCCGGCGGGGTCGCCGACACCGTCGAGGAGGCGGTCGAGGAGGCCCGGTCGGCCGGCTACCCGGTGGTGGTGAAGGCCCAGGTGAAGGTGGGCGGCCGGGGCAAGGCCGGCGGCATCAAGCTCGCCGACGACGAAGGCGAGACCAGCGCGGCGGCCGGGGCCATCCTGGGCATGGACATCCGGGGCCACACCGTGCACCGGCTGTGGGTCGAGCACGCGTCGGACATCGCGAAGGAGTACTACGCCAGCTTCACGCTCGACCGGCCGGCCAAGCTCCACCTCGGGATGCTGTCGGCGGCGGGCGGCGTGGAGATCGAGGAGGTGGCGGCGAGCAACCCCGATGCCATCGCCCGGCTCCACATCAACCCGTGCGACGGGCTCGACGAGGCGACCGCGCGGGGGTGGGTCGTGGCCGCCGGTCTCGACGCCGAGGCCCGCGACCAAGCGGCCCCGCTGCTCGTCCACCTCTACCGGTGCTTCGTCGAGGGCGACTGCGATCTCGCCGAGATCAACCCGCTGATCCTCACCACCGACGGCACCGTGCGGGCCCTGGACGCCAAGGTCACCCTGGACGAGAACGCGACCTTCCGGCATCCCGAATGGGCGGAGTTCGCCGGGACCGACATCGAGGACCCCCGCGAGAAGATGGCCAAGGAGCGGGGGCTCAACTACATCGGTCTCGACGGGACCGTCGGCATCATCGCCAACGGCGCCGGCCTGGCCATGAGCACCCTCGACGTCGTGAACCAGGTGGGGGGCAGCGCGGCCAACTTCCTCGACATCGGGGGCGGCGCCGACGCGGGGGTGATGGCGGCCGCGCTCGAGGTCATCAACTCGGACCCGAAGGTGCGGTCGATCCTCGTGAACATCTTCGGTGGCATCACCCGTGTCGACGACGTGGCCAACGGGGTGGTCGAGGCCCTGCGGCGCGTCGAGATCCGCTCGCCGATCGTGCTGCGGCTGGACGGGACGAACGCCGAGGCCGGCCGGGCGCTGCTCGCCCCCCACCTCTCGGAGCGGGTGCTGGCCGAGCCGACGATGCTCGACGCCGCCCGCCACGCGGTCGCGCTGGCGGCCGAGGCGGAGGGGTCGTGAGCGTCTTCGTCGACGAGACCACCACCGTCGTCGTCCAGGGCCTGACCGGCGGCCAGGGCCGCTTCCACGGCCTCCGCAACCGCGACTACGGGACCAAGGTGCTGGCCGGGGTCACCCCCGGCAAGGGCGGCACCGACGTCGAGGGCATCCCGATCTACGACACGGTCAGCGACGCGGTGGAGAAGACGGGCGCCACGGCCTCCTTCGTGGTGGTGCCGCCGCGCTTCGCCTGCGACGCGATCCTCGAGGCGGCCGCGGCGGGCATCTCGTTCATCGTCTGCATCACCGAGGGCATCCCGGCCCAGGACGAGGCCCTCACCTACAACCGGCTGGTGCGGGAGTTCCCCGGCACCCGGCTGCTCGGGCCCAACTGCCCGGGGATCATCTCGCCGGGCAAGACCAACATCGGGATCACCGCCGGCGACATCGCCCTGCCCGGCGGGCCGGTCGGCATCGTGTCGCGCTCGGGCACCCTCACCTACCAGGCCCTCCACGAGCTCTCCCAGCAGGGGGTGGGCCAGACCACCTGCGTGGGCATCGGCGGGGACCCGGTGCCGGGCACCAACTTCATCGACTGCCTGGAGGCGTTCGAGGCCGACCCCGAGACCCGCGCGGTGATGATGATCGGCGAGATCGGGGGGTCCGAGGAGGAGCGCGCCGCCGAGTTCATCGGAGAACACATGACCAAGCCGGTGGTGGCCTACATCGCCGGGGTCACCGCACCGCCGGGGCGCAAGATGGGCCACGCCGGGGCGATCATTTCCGGCTCCCAGGGGACCGCCCAGGCCAAGATGGAGGCGCTGTCGGCGGCCGGGGTGACGGTGGCCGCGAATCCGACGGAGGCGGGGGAGAAGATGGTCGAGATCGTCCGAGGGCTCCCCTAGCCGCGTCGGGCCCCGCCCGGGGCTCGGAGGCAGGCCGCCGCACGATGCTGTACTCGACCTACCAGTCCCAGCGCGACCTCACCGCGCCGCTCACCGCGTGGGCGTCGCTCACCGCCCAGGTGTTCGACGCGCTGCCGCCGTGGCTCACCGCCACCCCCCAGGCCCGCCTGCTCCGGGCCGGCACCGAGCTGGTCGCGCGGGCCCGGCTCCGCCACGACCGGCCGGCCTTCGGGATCGAGCAGGTCGCGACGGCCGATGGGCCCCGCGCCGTGCACGTGACGGTCGCCGACTCGACCGCGTTCGGCGACCTCCTCCACTTCGAAAAGGACACCGACGCGCCGGGTCCGACGGTGCTCGTCGTGGCCGCGCTGGCCGGCCACTTCTCGACCCTGCTCCAGCCGACCGTGCGGAGGCTGCTCGCGGGCCACGATGTGTTCCTGACCGACTGGCGCAACGCGCGCGACGTGCCGGTCTCGGCGGGCCCCTTCGGCTTCGATGACTACGTCGCGCACCTCATGGGGTTCATCCGGCGGGCCGGCCCCGGCGCGCACGTGGTGGCGGTGTGCCAGCCCTGCCCGGCCGCGCTGGCCGCCGTCGCGCTCATGGCCGAGGACGGCGAGGCGGCGGTGCCGCGCACCCTCACCCTCATGGCCGGGCCGGTCGACACGCGGGTCAG
This sequence comes from Acidimicrobiales bacterium, assembly GCA_036844945.1. Classification (GTDB taxonomy): domain Bacteria; phylum Actinomycetota; class Acidimicrobiia; order Acidimicrobiales; family RAAP-2; genus Palsa-461. Next base: position 21,162 of record DAIUEV010000023.1, on the reverse strand, counting down.
CCCGACCGAGGTGGACGCCCTCGCCACCGGGCTCCCCCTCTCGTGGTTCGAGGACTGGGCGATCACCACCGTGCCCGCCCGCTACCGGGGGGGCGGGCGCCGGGTTTACCCGGGGTTCGTCCAGCTGGCCGGCTTCATGGGGATGCACCCCGAGCGCCACCTCGACGCGCACCTCGAGCTGTTCGCCGACCTGGTGGCCGGCGACGCCGAGGCGGCCCGGGTCACCACCGACTTCTACGACGAGTACCTGGCGGTGCTCGACGTGGCGGCCGAGTTCTATCTCGACACGATCGACCGGGTGTTCCAGCGCCACCTGCTGGGGAAGGGCGAGCTCACCTGGCGGGGCCGGCCGGTGCGTCCCGCGGCCATCACCACCACCGGGCTCCTCACCGTCGAGGGTGGGCGCGACGACATCTGCGGCCTCGGTCAGACCGCCGCGGCCCACGACCTCTGCCCGTCGGTCCCGCGCCGCCACCACCACGTCGAGCCCGACGCCGGCCACTACGGCGTGTTCAGCGGGTCGGCCTGGGAGGGCCGCATCGCCCCGGTGGTGGCCGACTTCATCGCCGCGAGCTGAGCCCGGGCGCGCCGAAGGGGCGCACCCGGCGGACCGGACGCGCCCCTTCGGTCGGAGGGATCGCTCAGGCGGCGGTCTTGGTGGTGGTCAGGGCGACCAGCTCGGTGACGAAACTCTTCTGGGCCTCGAGCAGCTTCTCGACCAGGCCGAAGCTCGAGTCGACGAGCTCCTGGGGGGACACCACGCCGGCGAAGGGCATCGACGGGCGGCCCGGGACCAGGCTGTCGAAGGTGCCGGTGGCCGTCTTCAGGGCGTCGAGGGTGAGCCGCTGGCTCTTCTCGACGACCTTCAGGATGCCGTTCTGCACGGTCTCGGTGATCTCGGTGGCGGTGGGCATTGGGGGGACTCCTTCAAGATTTGGGATTGTGGGACTGCTGCTAACTATATCAAGCACCCGGGATCCCGTCAACCCCCCGGGGGATCGTCCCGCTTCCGTCGGTGGTCAGCCGTTCCGGACGTAGAGGCCGGGGGCCGGCTCGATCTCGGGGTGGGCATGGCTGCCCAGGCGCTCGGGGGGCGGGCGCCGGTCGCCCGCCCGATCGGCCTGCCAGGCGGCCCACTGCTGCCACCAGACCCCGGGCGCCTCGGTCGCCTCGGCCAGCCACGCCTCGGCCCCGAGAGTGGGCTCGGGCCCGGTGGTCACGGTCATCTTCGGCGAGCCGGGCGGGTTGACCAGGCTCTGGATGTGGCCCGAGGACGAGAGCACGAAGCGGCTCGGGCCCCCGAAGAGCCGGGTGCTCGCGTAGCAGGCCTGCCAGGGGACGAGGTGGTCGGTGCGGGCGCCCATCACGAAGGTGTCGACGGCGACCTTCTGGAGGTCGATCGGCTCGCCGGCCAGCGTGAGCTCGCCCCGCGCCATGGTGTTGCGCACGAACACGTCGAGGAACTGGCGGTGGAGGGCGGCCGGGAGCGAGGTGCCGTCGGCGTTCCAGGCCAGCACGTCGAACACCGGCGGATCCTCGCCGAGGAGGTTGTTGTTCACCCAGTAGTTCCAGATGAGGTCGTTGGGCCGCAGGGCGGCGAAGAGCGCGCCGAGTCCGGCCCCGTCGAGGGCGCCCCGTCGCGCCGAGGCCCGGACCGACTCGCCGGCCACCCTGGCGGTGCCGAACATGCCGATCAGCGACGGCACGTCGTAGTCGATCTGGGTGACCGCGAAGCCTGCGGCGTGCACGAGGTCCTCGCCCCGCCAGGCCTGTCGGGCCAGGAGCGCGGCAGTCGTCAGCCCGCCCGCGCACACCCCCAGCGCGCTCACGGTGCTGGCCGTGATCTCCGCCGCCGCCCGCATCGCGTCCTCGGCGGCGTCGAGGTAGGTGCCGAGGTCCCAGGCCGCCGTCTCGGGGCCCGGGTTCTTCCAGCTGATCGCGAACACCTGGAAGCCCTCCGACACCGCGAACTCGATGAAGCTGCGCCCCGGTGCGAGGTCCATCACGTAGTACTTGTTGATCTGGGGCGGCACCACCACCACCGGCCGCTCGTGCACCGAGTCGGTGGCCGGCGCGTACTGGAGCAGCTCGCACACCTCGTTGCGGTGGACCACCGCGCCCGGTGTCATGGCCAGGTTGCGCCCCACCTCGTGGGCCCCGGGGGCCACCGAGCGGGGCATGCCCCGGTTCTGGGTCACATCCAGGCCCACGTTGCGGATCCCCCGCAGCACGCTGCGGCCGCCGGTCTCGAAGGCCCGCTCCAGCGCGTCGGGGTTGAGGGCGAACTGGTTGGTGGGGGCGAGCGCGCTGGTGAGGAGGGAGACGGCGAAGCGGGCCCGCTGCTCGGTGCGCCAGTCGAGCCCGGCGTCGTCGACGAGGCCGTCGAGGGTGTCCACCCAGGCCAGGTAGGACTGGGCGAGCCGGCGGTAGAGGGGGTGGTCGGCCCAGGCCCGGTTCTTGAACCGCCAGTCGCGCGGCCCGGGGCGGATCTCGGAGCGGCCGAGGGCGACCCGCGCCAGCTCGCCACCGAGGCGGGCGGCCCGGCGCGGCGCGGCGCTCGCCCAGGTCCGCCGGGCCACCTTGGACATCGCCTCGAGGAGGCTGAGCGGGTCGAGCGCGCCGAGGTCCTCGCCGCCGCCGATGACCGGCTCGATCTCCTCGGGTGCCACCGTCTCGGACATCGCACCCCCCGGGCGCTCGCGCGTCGTGGCCGTGGCCGATTACAGCCCCTTCGGGAGCGGCGGTCAACGCCCGCCGCTCGGGGCGTGATCGGCGTGGTCGGTAGAGTCGGCGCGTCCCGCGAACCGGGAGGACGACGGTGGCCGACGAGGGCGCCCCGAACGCGTCGAACCCCTGGGAGGCGTTCGGCCAGTACCTGCGCAGCCAGCGCCAGCTGGCCCAGATGAGCCTGCGCCAGCTGGCCGAGGTCGCCCGGATCTCGAACCCCTACCTCAGCCAGATCGAGCGGGGCCTCCACCAGCCCTCGGTGACCATCATCAAGACCCTGGCCGAGGCCCTCGGGGTCTCCCCGGAGGACCTCCTCGCCCACGCGGCCGGGATCGACGGGGAGCCCGACCACGGGCGGGGGACCGAGGCGACGATCCGGAGCGACCCGAACCTGAACGAGGCCCAGAAGAGCGCGCTGCTCGCCGTCTACCGCTCGATGGTGGCCGACGGGGCCGATGGCCCGGGGGCGGGCGCCGGAAAGGCACGCTGAGCAGGACTCACTTGAATTGACATCTTCATGATGTCATAGTGACATCATGAAGATGTCGCTGATCACCGACGGGTTCCGGGCGGACCTCCAGGAGGTGGTCGGGCTGGGGGGCGAGGCGGTGGCCGAGGCGGCCCAGCGCATCGGCTCGGTCATCGTCCGGTCGGCCACCACCCGCATCCTCGACCTGCTCTCGGAGGTCGCGGCGGACGTGTCGGCCGAGATCCCCGACGGCGAGGTGGAGCTGCGCCTGGCCGGCGACGACGTCTCGTTCGCCTTCGTCGCCGGACCCGAGCCGGAGGCCGACCCCGACTCCGAGCTGTCGGCGCGGATCACGCTGCGGCTCTCTGAGCCCCTCAAGCAGCGCATCGAGCAGAGCGCGTCACGCGAGGGGCTCTCGGTGAACAGCTGGATCCTCCGCCAACTGGAGCGGCGGACCGCCCCCTACGCCGGCCGGAGCAGGCACTCGCGCCTGCACGGCTACGGCACGAGCTGAAGGGAGACCCCATGCACCGCACCTTCGAGACCCCCGGGCGCGTCCTCCTCCTCGTGGAGAACGAGGTGGGCGTCGTCGACATCGTCTGCCGCGACGGCGACACCACCGAGGTGACCCTCGACGCCGAGACCCCGGAGGCGGCCGAGCTCGTCGCGGGGGCGGTCGTCGAGTGCACGACCGCCGGCGACCTGCACTCGGTCCGGGTGAAGATCCCGCGGCGCGACCGGTGGATGCGGTCGCACCTCGACTCGGTGGCCGTGCACGTCGCGGTGCCCACCCACGCGGACCTCGACGTCGGGACGGCGTCGGCCGGCATCCGGGTGCGGGGCACCGCGCGCGACGCGTTCCTCCGCAGCGCGAGCGGCTCGATCGTGGCCGAGGCGGCCACCGGGAACTGCCGGCTCGCGACGGCGAGCGGGAACGCCACCCTCGGCGCGGTCGACGGGCGGTGCCGCGCCCAGACCGCATCGGGAGACCTGCACATCGGCTCGGCCGACGGCGTCGACGCCCGCTGCGTCTCGGGCGACCTCGTGATCGGCCGGCTGACCGGGGACGCCTCGCTCGTCAACGTCTCGGGGACGACCCGGGTCCTGCGCTGCGAGCGGGGCAGGGTCCGGGCCCGGTCGGTCTCCGGCGAGGTGATCATCGGCCTCCCCGAGGGGCTCAGGCTGCGGGTCGACGCCGACTCCATGTCCGGGCGGGTCCGCTCGGAGATCCCGATCGCCGAGGGACCACCCCACGACCCCGGCCCCCCCGACGTGTCGCTGGCGGTGCGCAGCGTCAGCGGGGACCTCTCCATCGAGCGGTCGGAGGAGCCGGCCCGCACCGGCTGAGCCGCCTGCGATCGGGCCCGGTTGCGGAGCCGCCCCCGCTCCGCCGGGCGGCCGGGACACCTCCACCCCCGTGTCCCGGCCGCCCGAGCCGGCCCTGTACGTTGGGCGCCGTGCGCGTCGCGGTGCTCGTGTCCGGCAGCGGCACGATCCTCGACGCGATGGTGACCTCCGGGGTGCCGGTCGCCCTCGTCGTCGCCGACCGCCCCTGTGCCGGCCTCGAGGTGGCGGCGCGCCACCGGGTGGCGGCGACGCTCGTCGACCGGCGGGCCCACGGCGGGTTCGGGGAGCGCTTCGACCGGCAGGGCTACACGGTGGCGGTGACCGAGGCGCTCCGGGCCGCCGAGGTCGACCTCGTCGCCATGGCCGGGTTCGGGACCGTCCTCGCCCAGCCGATCCACGACGCGTTCGCCGGCCGGATCCTCAACACCCACCCGGCCCTGCTCCCGGCCTTCCCCGGCTGGCACGCGGTGCCCGACGCCCTCGAGGCCGGGGTGAAGGTCACCGGGTGCACGGTGCACCTGGCCACGCTCGAGATGGACGCCGGCCCGATCCTCGCCCAGGAGGCGGTGCCGGTCCTCGACGACGACACGGTCGAATCGCTGCACGAGCGCATCAAGGCGGTGGAGCGACGGCTCTACCCCGAGACCGTGCTGCGGATGCTGGGCGAGCTGGCCACGGCCGGCGGGAAGGAACCGCGATGAGGGCGCTGCTCTCCGTCTACGACAAGGAGGGCCTGACCGACCTGGCCCGGGGCCTTTCGGAGCTCGGCTGGGAGCTCCTCGCCAGCGGCAACACCGCGGCCGCCCTCGCCGAGGCGGGCGTGCCGCACCGCGCCGTGAGCGACGTCACCGGCGCGCCGGAGATCCTGGGCGGCCGGGTGAAGACGCTGCACCCGGCGATCCACGGCGGGATCCTCGCCGACCGCTCGGTACCCGGGCACCTGGCCGATCTCGAGCGCCAGGGGATCGAGCCCATCGACCTCGTGGTGTGCAACCTGTACCCGTTCTCCTCTGACCCCTCCGTCGAGCTGATCGACGTGGGCGGACCGACCATGGTGCGCGCCGCGGCCAAGAACTTCGCCCACGTCGGGGTGGTGGTCTCGCCGGCCGACTACTTGCCGGTCCTCGACGAGCTCCGCGCCGGCGGCGGGCTGTCCGACGCGACGCGACGGCGCCTGGCCCGGGCCGCCTTCGCCCACACCGCCGCCTACGACGCGGCGATCGTCGCGTGGCTCGACGACGGCGAGCTGCTCCCCGAGAGCCTGCACCTCACCCTGGAGCGCGCCGAGGTGCTCCGCTACGGCGAGAACCCGCACCAGCACGGCGCCCGCTACCGGGTGGCCGGCCGGCCCAGCTGGTGGGACGGGATGGCCCAGCTGGCCGGGACGCCGCTCAGCTACCTCAACCTCTTCGACGCCGACGCGGCCTGGCGGCTCGCCCACGAGCTGGCCGCCGACGCCGGCGAGGCCGCCGTCGCGATCATCAAGCACGCCAACCCCTGCGGCGCCGCGGTCGGCCCCCGGCTGCTCGACGCCTTCCGGGCGGCCCTCGAGTGCGACGAGCAGTCGGCCTTCGGCGGCGTGATCGCGGTGGCCGGGGCGATCGACCTCGAGCTGGCCGAGGCGATCGCGTCGGGGCCGCAGGCCGACGTCATCGTGGCCGGGTCGATCGACGAGCCGGCCCGGGAGCGTCTGGTCAAGCGGCGCCGGTCCACGCGCCTCCTCGCCGCGCCGGCGCCCGAGCCCTCCGGGACCCAGGTCCGCAGCATCGGCGCGTCGGTGCTGGTCCAGGAGGCCGACCGGCTGCTGGCCGCCCGGGAGGGGTGGACGGTGGTCACGAAGGCCCACCCCACCGACGAGCATTGGCGCGACCTCGTGCTGGCCTGGCGGGTCTGCGCGCGGACCATGTCCAACTCGGTGGTGGTCGTGCGCGGCGGCCAGGCGGTCGGGATCGGGGCCGGGCAGCCGTCCCGGGTCGGGGCGGCCGAGATCGCGGTGACCAAGGCCGGGGACCGGGCCAAGGGCGGGGCGGGGGCGAGCGACGCGTTCTTCCCGTTCCCCGACGGGCTCGAGGTGCTGGCCCGCGCCGGCGTCACCGCGGTGGTGCACCCGGGGGGCTCGGTCGGCGACGCCGCGGTGATCGAGGCGGCCGACCGCGACGGCGTGGCGCTGGTGGCGACCGGCGAGCGCCACTTCCGGCACTAGGCACGACGGACTCACGAGGAAGAAAGAGAGAGGGAGCGGCGGTGAGCGCGATCATCCTCGACGGCGAGGCGGTGGCGGCCCGGGTCCGGGCCGAGGTCGCCGAGCGCACGGCCAAGCTGGCCAAGGAGGGCATCCAGGTCGGCCTCGGCACCATCCTGGTCGGCGACGACGTGCCGAGTGCGCGGTATGTGGCCGGCAAGCATGCCGACAGTGCCGAGGTCGGCATCGCCTCGTTCCACCAGCACCTCCCCGCGACCGCGACCCAACAGGAGGTCGAGGACGCGGTCGCGCGCTTCAACGCCGACCCGGCGGTGCACGCGTTCTTGGTCCAGCTCCCGCTGCCGCCCGGCCTGAACGAGGAGCGGGCCCTCTTGAAGATCGAGCCGGAGAAGGACGTCGACGGGCTCCAGCCGGTGAACCTGGGTCGCCTGGTGCTGGGGACACCGGGGCCCTTGCCCTGCACTCCCGCCGGCATCCTCGAGCTCCTGCACGCCTACGACGTGCCGATCGAGGGGCGCCACGTCGTGGTGATCGGCCGGGGCGTCACGATCGGCCGACCGCTCGCGCTCTTGCTCGCGCTCAAGCGGCCGGGCTGCAACGCCGCGGTGACCGTGGTGCACACCGGGGTCCCGAACCTCGCCGAGCACGTGCGGCGGGCCGATGTGGTGGTGGCGGCGGCCGGATCGGCCGGCCTGGTCACCGCCGACATGGTGAAGCCGGGGGCCGCGGTGGTCGGGGCCGGCACCACTTGGGCCGGGCGCCGGGTCATCTCGGACGTGGCCGAGGACGTGGCCGAGGTGGCCGGGTGGATCACGCCGCGCCTCGGCGGGGTCGGCCCGATGACCAGGGCCATGCTGCTGCGCAACGCGCTGCTGGCGGCCGAGCGCCCCTAGCTAGGAGGGATCCGGGAGTCCGGGCAACGGCTCCGGGTGTGTCGAGCTGGGTTCGCTCGGTTGAAGCACGAGTAGGGGAATGCTCTCTCGCGCCGGGCGGCCTCTGTTTTCAGCGTATCGCTCGTCAGCCGCTTGCTTCCAACGGGGCATGTGGCGACACTCCACCGCCATTTGGGGAGGGAGCAGGTGGAGATGAGTCGGGATCAGCGCCAGTTTCGTGTGAAGCGCGATCTGGCTGTCGAGTCTCACGACGGGATCAATCTGGCGGTTCGAGACCACGGTGGTGACGGACCGCCCATCCTGTTCATGCATGGAGCTGGAACGCATCTGCTGTCGCTTGAGCGCCTTGCCGGCGAAATGGATGAGTACCGGGTCGTCACGATGGACCAGCGGTGGTCTGGCCAGTCCGGCGACGGTGATACCTACTGTTGGGACGACCTCGTCAGCGACGCGGAGTGCGTCATCGACGGCCTGGGTCTCGGCAACCCTGTGGTGGGTGGCCATTCTTGGGGCGGGATGATCGCCGTTCACTACGGCACTCGCCATCCCGAAGTACCGGCGGTGGTCAATCTCGACGGCAACGGACCAGGCGACGCATCGCTGTATGACGGGGTCGACCCCGAAGACTTCGAGGCTCTGAGCAGCAGTCAGATGGCGAAGGTCCCGGCACACCTGGGAGCCGAAGGCGATTCGGCCTGGAAAGACCAGGCCATGATCGAAGTGGCCCGGACCTTCCGGGCCCTCGGGGTGCCGCCAGAAGAGGTGGACGCCTTCGCCGAGCGGAGCTTCTTGAAGCTGGGCGGCGGACGCTGGCGCCGACACCCGTCGAGGCCGATGTACGAAGGCCTCACTGGCGACCTGAGGATGTTCGAGTTGTACCGGCGTGTCGAGGCACCGCTGTTGGTGGTGCTCTCGGGGGGACAGGACTGGGGCCCGCCCTGGGCCGAGTCGCTGATGGCTGGCTACCGGCGGGGCCTTCTCCGAGCCTTCGCCGAGCTCATGACCGAGCGCCAGACGGTCAGGTTGGTCGAACTCCCTGAGAGCGACCACGTCGGGCTCACCGGACGACACGCCACTGACACCGCCAGGGTCATCACAACCCTCCTTCAGGAAGTCGGCTACGCACGCTGACCCTCCGCGCCCGGCCAGGAGTCAGGAGCGACGTCGGGGTTCATCGCCCATGTCCAGGACGCCCTCACAAGGAAAAGCACCACGGGAGGGTGGGGCTCGCAGCCCAGCGACTCCTGGACGATCGGACCCGGGGATCTTGTGTGTGCTGCCTCCTCACCGCGGGAGTCCCTCGGCCCCGCCCAGGCGGGCCGCTAGGGCCCTCGCCGGCGGCCCCGGGCGCTCCGTTGGGCCTGCTCCCGGTAGTGCTGGGCCAACTCGCGCTGGGCCTTGCGCAGGCGAACCTGCTCCTCCCGGTAGGCGCGCTTCCACTCGTCCTTCTGGCCGAGCATGTCGCGCTTCCAGCGCTCGGTCTCCTCGAGGAAGCTCGCCAGCGCCGGGAACGAGAAGTCGCCGACCTCGTCCTGCCCGGCCCCCTCGTGCTGCATCTGCTCCCAGGCCGTGCGGGCCTGGCGGAGCGCGCCCACGATCTGGCGGCCCGCGGTGACGGCGGCATCCGCGGCGACCTTCAGCTGCTGTCGGCTCGGCCGGCCGTCGCCGGCGGCGCCGAACCACCACAGCCCCGACTCGACGACGCGGGCCGCCCGCTCCACCTCGGAGGCGACCACCTCGTCGGTGCCCGCCGCGTCGCGCCCCTCGGTGGCGCACCGACGGAGGCTGTCGGACTGGATGCGCCACAACCCGATCAGGGCCGAGGCGGCGATGCGGGGCTCGGGCTGGTCGGGGCTCACCCCGCTTCGCTCGGCCAGCGCCTCGGCGGCCGTGTCCTCGAGCCGGTCCCACATGTCCCGCATCGCGGTCTGCACCGCCGGGGTGGTCTCGATGAGCCCCGAGAAGCGGCGCAGGAACTCCCTGGCGTCGACGTCCCAGGCCGACCGCATCTCGGTGCGCTCGGCCGCCAGGACCCCGAGCACCCCGGCGACGGGGGAGTGCACCGCCGAGCCGGGGCCGAGGGCCCGCCAGAGCTCGGCGGCCATCTCGGGCTCCCGGTCGAAGAGCAGGGACTCCTTGGTGGGGAAGTAGTTGTAGACGGTCTTCTCGGAGACGCCGCAGGCCTCGGCCACCTCGGTCACCCGGACCTCGTCGAACCCCCGCTCCAGGAAGAGGGCGGTCGCGGTCTCGCTGATCAGGCTGCGGGTCAGCCGCTTCTTGCGCTCGCGGAGGCTCTCCGTCCAGTCCACGGGCTCGGCGCCCTCGGGGGAGCCTTCTTCCACCACCGGGAAAATCATACAGCCCCACGAATCTTCTAGTTGCTAGATTTTTATAGACACTGTAAGTTTATCTGGCGAGGACGACCCATCGGGAGGACCCATGCCCACAACCGAGTTCGCCGTGGTCACCGAGGGACTGACCAAGCGCTTCGGGGACCTGGTGGCGGTCGACCACGTCGACCTCGAGATCCCCACCGGGACCGTGGCGGCGCTGCTCGGCCCGAACGGGGCCGGCAAGACGACCATGGTGCGGATGCTGGCCACGCTCGCCCGGCCGACCAGCGGCTCGGGCCGCGTGTGCGGCCACGACATCGTGGAGGAGCCCGACGCCGTGCGGGCCGCGCTCGCGCTCACCGGTCAGTTCGCGGCGCTCGAGCCCAACCTGACGCCCCGCGAGAACCTGATCCTGATCGCCCGCCTGCGCGGCCACGGCCGTCAGGCGGCGACGCGGATCGTGGACGAGCTCGTCGACCGCTTCGACATCGGCGAGTTCGCCGGCACGCCGATCAAGTCGGTCTCGGGCGGGCAGCGCCGCCGGGCCGACCTCGCCGCCAGTCTCGTCACCGAGCCGCAGCTGCTGGTCCTCGACGAGCCCACCACCGGGCTCGACCCCCGGAGCCGCCAGGTGGTGTGGTCGACGGTGCGCGAGCTCGTGGCCCGGGGGGTGACCGTCGTGCTCACGACCCAGTACCTGGAGGAGGCCGACCAGCTGGCCGACCGGGTCGTGGTCATGGACCACGGGCGGGCGGTCGCCACCGGCACCCCGGGCCAGCTGAAGGCGCAGATCGGCGACCATCGGGTCGACGTGGTGGCGACCGACGAGGCCGGCTTCGCGCACCTCGCGCAGGTGCTCGAGGCCCGGTTCCGGTGCAGCTTCGATCCGGAACGGCGCACCGTCTCGATCCCCGCCCCCGGCGAGGCGGCCGATCTGCTCGCGGTCACCCAGGTCGTCGCGACGATCGGGGTGAGCGTGGAAGAGGTGGCGCTGCGCCGCCCGACCCTCGACGACACGTTCCTCGCCCTGACCGGTGAGCCGACGGAGGAGGACCCGATGGACGAGCTGAGAATGGAGGTGCCGGCATGAGCGCCGTCGCCGCGTTGCGCATCGGTCCCCTGGCGCCGCCGCCCGAGCGGGCGGCGCGGGCGAACCGCTTCGTCCGCGAGACCCTGCTGCTCGTCGGACGGAGCCTCCGGGCCATCCCGCGGGTGCCCGAGCGGTTGAGCGACGTGACGGTCCAGCCGATCCTGTTCACGCTCCTCTTCCTCTACGTGTTCGGCTCCGCCATCCACATCCCGGGCGTCCGCTACCAGGACTTCCTGCTGCCGGGACTCCTCGGCCAGAGCCTCGCCTTCGGGATGATCGGCGCCGGCTCGGCCACGGTCACCGACTTCGCCTCGGGGGTGATCGACCGGTTCCGTTCGCTCCCGGTGACCCGGCTGTCGGTCATCACCGCGCAGGTCGCGGGCCAGGTGCTCGAACAGATCCTCGGGCTCGTGCTGGTCGCCGGCATCGGGCTCGGCCTCGGCTGGCGTCCGCACCTCGGGGTGGTGTCCGGTTTCGAACTCGTCGGCCTGATTCTCTTCGGCCTGATCGCGTTCACCTGGGTCGGCGTCCTGTTCGGGATGTTGATGCGGAGCCCGGACGCGGTGCAGGGTCTCGGGTTCGCGATCGTCCTCCCGCTGTCCTTCCTCGGCGGGACCTTCGTGCCGATCCAGGGGATGAAGCTCGTGCCCCGGGTGATGGCGGAGTGGGACCCGTTGTCCGCGATCGTCGCGGCGATCCGCCAGATCTGTCAGGGCGTCCACTCGACCGGCTCGTGGCAGCTGACCCATCCGATCGTGGCCATGCTCGCGTGGTGCGCACTGCTGACGGCGGTCTGCGTGCCCATCGCCCTCCACCGGTTCCGGACCAACGAGGCCAGCGTCTGAGCCCGAGCGCGGTCCGCACACCCCGATCCCCGGGTAGGCCGGGTCCCCGGACTCTCGTCCCGGGACCCCGGCCTACGCTTGAGAGCCGTGACCAGGATCTCCGACCTGTTGTCGGCCGGCCGGACCTACTCCTTCGAGTTCTTCCCCCCGAAGAGCGACCAGGAGCAGCTGGTCCTGTCGCGCACCCTGGCCGAGCTGCAGCCCCTCGGCCCCTCCTTCGTCTCGGTCACCTACCGGGGCGGGGCCGAGTCGCGCCACCGGACCCAGAACCTGGTCACCGGGATGCTGCACACCTCGACCCTCGTCCCGATGGCCCACCTCGTGTGCGTGGCCCACTCCCGTCTGGAGCTGGCCGAGATCCTGGTGTCGCTGCGTCGGGCCGGGATCGAGAACGTGCTGGCGCTCGGCGGCGACCCGACCCCGGACCCCGACGCCGCGCCCCGTGAGCTCGCCTACGCGATCGAGCTGGTCGAGCTGGCCCGGGCGATCGGCGGGTTCTCCATCGGGGTGGCGGCCCACCCGGCCGGCCACCCGGCCTCGGCCGACCGCCGCGCCGACCGCGACCGGCTGGCCGAGAAGCTGGCCCTGGCCGACTTCGCCATCACTCAGTTCTTCTTCGAGGCCGACGAGTACCTCGGGCTGGTCGCAGAGCTCGCCGAGCGGGGCAACGACAAGCCGGTGCTCCCCGGCATCATGCCGGTCACCGGGCTGAGCTCGATCCCCCGCATGGCGGGCATGGGGGCGGCCGTCCCGGACTGGATGGTCGCCCGTCTCGAGGCGGCCGACGCGAAGGGCGGGCGCGAGGCCGTCCGGCAGTGCGGGGTCGAGCTGGCCACCGAGCTGTGCCGGGCCCTCCTCGCCGGCGGCGCGCCGGGGCTGCACTTCTACACGCTCAACCGTTCGAGCGCGACCCGCGACATCTACACGGCCCTCGGTCTCGCGCCCCACCTGAGCGGGGCGCCGACCGCGTGAGCCGAACGTCCCCACCGTCGCGACTTGCGCCGGGCCGCCCACTGACCTAGGAGCAGAGCCATGGCAGAGAAGATCACGATGGGCAACGACGGCGTCCTGTCGGTCCCGGTCGAGCCGATCATCCCCTTCATCGAGGGCGACGGGACCGGCGTCGACATCTGGCCGGCCGCCCGGCTGGTCCTCGACGCAGCGGCGGGCAAGCACGGGCGCACCATCGCCTGGAAGGAGGTGCTGGCGGGGGAGAAGGCGTTCAAGGAGACCGGCAGCTGGCTCCCCGACGAGACGGTCGAGGCGTTCCGGGAACTCCTGATCGGGATCAAGGGCCCGCTCACCACCCCGGTGGGCGGCGGCATCCGCTCGCTCAACGTCGCCCTGCGCCAGCTGCTCGATCTCTACGTGTGCCTGCGCCCGGTCCGCTGGTTCGCCGGCGTCCCCTCACCGGTGCGCCACCCCGAGCTGGTCGACATGGTGATCTTCCGGGAGAACACCGAGGACGTCTACGCCGGCTACGAGGTGGAGGCCGGGACCCCCGAGGGACTGAAGCTCACCGCCTACCTGCGCGACGAGATGGGCTGGCCGATCCGGGAGGGCTCGGGCATCGGCATCAAGCCGATCTCGGAGATGGGCTCCAAGCGCCTCATCCGGGCGGCCCTCAACTACGCCCTCGAACACGACCGCCGCTCGGTCACCATGGTCCACAAGGGCAACATCCAGAAGTTCACCGAGGGCGCGTTCAGATCCTGGGGCTACGAGCTGGTCCGCGAGGAGTTCGCCGACCGGGCGGTCGGCTGGGACGACTGCAACGGGGAGCCGGGCGACCGGCTGCTCGTGAAGGACACCATCGCCGACATCACCCTCCAGCAGGTGCTCACCCGGCCGTCGGACTTCGACGTCATCGCCACCACCAACCTGAACGGCGACTACCTCTCCGACGCGCTGGCCGCCCAGGTCGGCGGCATCGGGATCGCCCCGGGGGCGAACATCAACTACGTCACCGGCCACGGGGTGTTCGAGGCCACCCACGGCACCGCGCCCAAGTACGCGGGGCAGGACAAGGTCAACCCGGGTTCGTTGCTCCTCTCCGGCGTGCTCATGTTCGAGCACCTCGGGTGGACCGACGCGGCGTCCGACATCGTGAAGGCGCTCGAGGCGACCATCGGCGACCGGGTGGTCACCTACGACTTCGCCCGGCTGATGGAGGACGCCACCGAGGTGAAGTGCTCGGAGTTCGCCTCGGCGATCGTGGACCGGCTGTAGGCCGGAGCGCACCCGAGGAGACCCATGGCCCGTCCCCCCCTGCGCGTCACCGTCACCGGCGCGGCCGGCCAGATCGGCTACTCGCTCCTCTTCCGGATCGCTTCGGGCCAGCTCCTCGGCCCCGACCAGCCGGTGGTGCTGCGGCTGCTCGAGATCGAGCCGGCCATGAAGGCGCTCGAGGGCGTGGTCATGGAGCTCGACGACTGCGCCTTCCCCCAGCTGGCCGGCGTGGTGGCGACCTCGGAGATGAAGGAGGCCTTCGACGGGACCAACTGGGCCCTGCTGGTCGGCTCGGTCCCCCGCAAGGCGGGCATGGAGCGGGGCGACCTGTTGAGCGTGAACGGCGGGATCTTCAAGCCCCAGGGCGAGGCCATCGCCGCCCACGCCGCCGCCGACGTGCGGATCCTCGTGGTCGGCAACCCGTGCAACACCAACTGCCTCATCGCCCGGTCGGCCGCCCCCGATGTGCCGGCCGACCGGTGGTTCGCGATGACCCGGCTGGACGAGAACCGGGCCAAGTCCCAGCTGGCAAAGAAGGCCGGGGTGCCGGTGGCCGAGGTGACCAACCTCGCCATCTGGGGCAACCACTCGGCCACCCAGTTCCCCGACTTCGCCCACGCCAGGATCGGCGGCCGGGCCGTGCCCGAGATGATCGGGGACGCCGACTGGCTGCGCGGCGAGTTCCTCACGACGGTCCAGAAGCGGGGCGCCGCCGTCATCGAGGCCCGCGGGCTGTCGTCGGCCGCCTCGGCGGCCAACGCGGTGGTCGACACCGTGCGTTCGCTCACCGAGAAGACCGCCAAGGGCGACTGGTCCTCGGTGGCGGTGGCGAGCAGCGGCCAGTACGGGGCGCCCGAGGGGCTGCAGTTCGGCTTCCCGGTGACCTCCGACGGCAAGGGCGGCTGGCAGGTGGTCGAGGGCCTCGAGCACGACGAGTTCGCGGCCGAGCGGATCCGGCTCACCACCGAGGAGCTCGAGGGCGAGCGCAGCGACGTCCGGGGCCTCGGCCTGGTCGGCTGACCGGCCGGCCGCACACGGGAGGGGAGCGATGAAGATCGGGCTGATCGCCGACACCCACGACACCATCGCGCCGTTCGAGGGCGTGCGCGACAAGGTGGCCACCGCCTTCGACGGCGCCGAGCTCATCCTGCACCTCGGCGACCTCAGCACGACCGGGGTGCTCGACCAGCTCGCCGAGATCGCCCCGGTGGTGGCGGTCCGGAGCCCGGCCGACCCCGACGCCGAGCCGCCCCGACTCTTCGACGGGCCGCACGTGATCGAGGCCGGCGGCCTCGCGATCGGGATGGTCAACACCCTCGGGGACGCCGATCCGGCGGCGCTCTTCGGCCGGCCGGTCGACGTGGTGGTCCACGGTGGCACCCACGAGGCGTCGATCGGGCGGGCCGGGGGCGTGCTCTCGGTCAACCCGGGCAGCCCGACCCTGGCCAACGAGGTCAGCGTGGCGGTGCTCGAGATCGACGGCGGCACGGCCGAGGCGACCATCGTCCCGATGGCCTGAGGCGGCCGTGCCCCCGGTGCTGGCCGACGAGCTCGCGATCCGGGTCCACCAGCCCGACGCCTCGCCCACGGTGATCCTCGTCCACGGTGCGCCCGACCGGGCCAGCACGTTCCGCGCCCTCCTCGGCCATCTCGGCGACCTCCGGGTGGTCACCTACGACCGCCGCGGCTACGGCCGGGCGGTGGACGCGGCCCCGGCCACCTCGATCGCCGACCACGCCCGCGACCTCTTGACCCTGGTCGCCGACCAGCCGGCCCCGGTGGTCGTCGTGGCCAACAGCATGGGCGGGCTCACGGCCATGGCCGCGGCGGCCCTCGACCCCACAGCGTTCGGCGCGCTCGGGGTGTGGGAGCCGGCCCTCCCGTGGGTCGACTGGTGGCCGGAGTCGACGAAGGACATCTTGAGAGAGATGGAGGCCGCCGAGGACCCGGGGCCGGCGGGGGAGCGGATGGCCCGCCAGATCCTGGGCGAGGAGGCATGGGCGGCGCTCGGCCCCGAGGGGCGCGCGCTGCGGCGGGCCGAGGGGCGGGCCCTGCAGGTGGACTTCACCGGCGCGCTCCGGGCGCCGTTCGAGTTCGCCGACGTCGCGGTGCCGACGGTGGTCGCCTACGGCACCGCGTCGCTCGAGGACCGGATCCGGGGCGCGCCGTGGATGGCCGAGCGCATGCCCGACGCCCGGGTCTTCGTGGTCGAGGGGGCGACCCACTTCGGCCACCGCACCCACCCCGAGGGGTTCGCCCGGTTCGTCCGGGCCGTGATCGGACTGCTCCCGGCCGGCTGAGGCCGGGCGCGCGACGCGGCTAGGAGCCGACCGCCACCGGGAGGTCGATGCCGGCGTGGCGCAGGAAGGAGAGCTTCTTCGCCAGGGCGTGGTGCCATGCGGCCATCTCCAGCTCGAAGTGCGAGCGGTCGCCTTCCTCACAGGCGTGCTCGAGCTCGTCGAACGCAGCGTCCTCGGCGTCGAGCAACTCGCGGTACTTCAAGAAGAAGTGGTCGTCGATCGGCAGTGCCACGCGGGTCCTCCCCTTGTCTGGCCCGCCCGGTGCGGGCCGCTCCGATCCGACACTACCGCCGCGGTCCCGTCACCCGCCGGGCCGGGACGGCCCCGGTCGGCTCAGCGGGTCCGCCGCCGGGACGGGCTCGTCTCCTGGGCCGGCATGGCGTTCACGGTCGGTGGCGGGTAGGGGACGCCCAGGTCCTCGGTCCCGGCCAGGGCGTTGATCACGGCCTGCTCGGCCACGCTCGTGTCCCCGAGCGAGGTGGCCGGGAGGGCCGGCACGGTGGGGTCGGGGCTGGCGAGCGGCAGGGCCGAGGTGAGGTCCCCGGTCACGCTGCGCCGCCAGGAGGTGAGGTTGGGCACCGCCACGCCGAAGCGGGTCTCGAGGAACCGCAGGGTGGAGGTGTGGTCGAAGGTGTCCGAGCAGAACCAGCCGCCCCGGCTGAACGGGGAGACCACCAGGCAGGGGACCCGGAACCCGAGCCCGACCGGGCCGGCGATGCCGCCGGCGGCCGCCGGGAGCGGCGAGGCGGTGAGGTACTCGCCGGCCGTCCCGGCCGGCGCGGTGGGCGGGGGCACGTGGTCGAAGAACCCGCCGTTCTCGTCGTAGGTGATGAACAGGACCGTCCGGGCCCACACGTCGGGGTTCGAGACGAGGGTGGCCAGCACCTGGCTCGAGAGGTACTCGCCGTACTCGGGCGGGGCGGCCGGGTGCTCACACTCGGCAAGCGGGGGGATGATCCAGCTCACCGACGGCAGGTTCCCGGTGGCGACGTCGGCAGCGAAGTCGGTCGGGTAGACCGGCGCGATCCCGTTCTGCACCAGCTGCGGCTTGGCCGACGCCCCGAAGTACTGCGAGAAGTAGGGGAAGGGGCTCAGCTCGAGCAATGCGGTCGGGTCGTGGTAGACCTTCCAGCTCACCCCGGCGGCCGACAGTCGCTCGGGCATCGTCTCCCAGCTGAGCGTGCCGTACTCCGACGCCCGGTTGGTGAAGGTCTCCACCACCGGGCCGCCGGCCACCCCGGCCGGGTCGAGGGTGGCCGACACCGACATGAGGCGGTTCGGGTCGGTCGGGCCGAGCACCGAGCAGAAGTACGAGTCGCAGATGCAGAACGCATCGGCCAGCGCGTAGTAGAAGGCGAGGTCGTCGCGCGTGTAGTAGCCCATGGTGACGAACCCGTTGGTGGCGCCGTCGGCGACGATGTGGGTGCGCACGAAGGCGTCCATCGCGCCGCCGCCCCAGCTCTCATGCTGGGGCCCCCACGAGTGGGTGATGTCGTTGGTGGTCTCGCCGTCCACGAGCGGCGGATCGCTCACGAGGTGGAACGGCTGCAAGTAGCCGGAGGGGTCGACCCCGGTGCCCGGGGCGTAGCCGAACTGGTCGAAGATCGGGTAACGCGCGCCGTTGACCTTCTCGGAGATGGCCCGGCGGTCCGAGAACCCGGCCACCCCCGACAGGGTGCCGAAGTAGTGGTCGAACGAGCGGTTCTCCTGCATGAGGATCACGACGTGTTCGATCTCGCCGATCCCCCGGGCGGTGGACGGGGTGACGGCCGCGGCCGCCTCGATCACCCGCCCGGCACCGAGGGACAGCGCCATCCCCGCCGCCGCGGAGGTCCCCGCGGTCAGGAACGTGCGGCGGGAGATGCGCCGCTCGAACGGCGAGGTCCCCGTCGCCTTCTCCTCCTCCATCGATCCTCCTGTCTTCGAGCCCGTCGGGCTCGTTGCGGAGGGAACGACCGCACACCGGCGGTCTGGCGGAATTTCGGCGATCCCAGCACGGCGACACCGGGGCGTCACCAAGGTGTCGCCGGGGCGCCACCGACCCCGCCGCTGCACCGGGGCCGCCGAGCGGGCCGTTGCTACGCTCGGCCGCCCGATGCCGCCACGCTCGGACCCCGACGACGAGACGGTCGAGATCCCGACCGTGGTCGGGGTCCTCACACTGCCCCGCCACGACCTGTTCATCACCCCCGCCCTCGCGGCTGGGGGGATCTGGGAGTGGAGGGAGACCCGGTACGTGGCCGCCACGCTCCGGCCGGGCCAGACGTTCGTCGACGTCGGCGCCCACGTCGGGTACTACAGCGTGCTGGCCACGATCGTCGTGGGCGCCGAGGGCAGGGTGATCGCCTTCGAGCCCGAGCCCCGGAACCTCGCCATGCTCCGCCAGAACCTGGCCCGGACCGGCCATCCGGGCGTGACGATCATCCCGGCCGCCGCCACCGACCGACCCGGGCGGATGGCGCTCCAGCTCGACGAGGAGAACCGGGGCGGCCACTACCTCGTCGAGCGCGGCGAGGCGGAGACCGAGGTCGACTGCGTGCGGCCGGACGACGTGCTCCCCGAGCGGGTGGATTTCGTGAAGATCGACGCGCAGGGTTTCGACCACGACGTGGTGGCGGGACTCGAGCGGACGATCGCCGCCAACCCGGACATCACGATCATGGTCGAGCTCTCACGCGGCGAGCTCAAGCGTCGCCACCTCAAGGAGGAGTCGGTGCTCGACTCCTACGTCGAGCGCGGGTTCAGCCTCGGGCTGTTCGATGCCGAGGGCGCGATCCGGACGTTCAGTGCGGAGACCGTGGCCAACCTGCATCGATCCAGGGCGATCGTCTCGGACATCAACCTCGTCCTGCGCCGCGTCGCGCCACCGCCTCCGCTCACCCACCGGCCGGCGAGGGTCGAAGGGCTGGCGGCCTGGGCCACCGAGGCCGGCGGCGCGACGGTGTACCGCCCGAACGCCGGCGAGGCCTGCCAGCTCGACGCAGCGGCGGCCGCGGTGCTCGAGCTGTGCACGGGCGACCACGACGTGGACGAGATCGTCTCGCTCCTCGGCCGGGCCGGCCCCGGGCCGGGCCCGACCCGCGCCGAGGTCGCCGAGCAGCTCGAGGTGCTCCACACCGCGGGGCTCATCGTCTGAGCGCGGGCGGCCCGGGGTGCCCCTCCGCTACGGACCCGCGATCCCCGAGTAGCCGAACGAGCAGCCGAGACCGAACTGGTCGTAGGCCCACCATTGCCCTTCGAGATGCCGCAGGCAGATGCCGAAGAGGGAGCGGGGCTCGCGGAACGGGTCGAACGTCAGATAGAGCAGCCCCCGACCGGCGAGGCCGCCCCGCGAGGTCGTGGCGCCGCCGAACTCGACGAAACGGTGTCCTCCGAAGGCGAAGACGCACACGTCCTCCGCCGACATCAGTGATCCGACGGTCGAGAGGTCCCGCCCGTTCGACTCGCACCCCGTCGCCGGCCGGGCGAGAAGGCGCTCGGCGAGCTGGGTCGCGGCGGGGTCGCCCGAGATCTTCGCCGGCAGGGTGAGCGACCAGCCGACGAAACCGGTGAAGACGGTCAGCGCGAGGACCACCAGGCTCGGCGGGAGCCACCGTCGGGCGGCGCCGCGGGTCGGTCCACCCAGACGATCAGCCTCGAAGTACAACGCGAGGACGGCGAGCAGGCCCACGCAGGCGACTAGGACGGGGGCGAGCCAGAGGGGCCGGTCGACGGAGGGGACCGTCCAGGCGAGCGCGGCCTGGGCCTCGAAGGCGACGACGACGACCACCGGGGCGACCCAACGGCGCCGGCCCCGGGTCGCCGGCCCCGCGTCGACGACGCCGGTCACCCGCCCGACACTCCGGGCGGGCGGGGTTCAGTAGGAGGTGTCAGCGTGGAGCTCGGCCATCCGCGCCGACGCGGCGGCCAGGATGCCCTGGCCGGCCACGAGCACGTGCAGGTCGCCGCGGACGTGCACCCGGCCGGTCCCGAGGGCGGCGGCCGCGTCGAGCTCGCCCTTGGAGAGGGCGGCGGCGTCCTCGTAGGAGAGCGAGACGACCACGTCGGCCCGGCTCTCGTCGCCGTCCTCGCACTGCGCGAGGGTCACCGCGCCTTCGTCGACGAAGAGCGCGACCCGGAGCGGACCGATCGATTCCGGCCGGTCCGGCACCCCGGCCACGTGCTCTTCGACACAGAACCGCCCGCCCTGGGCCCGCACCCCGCCGTCGGCGAGCGCGCCCAGGTCGACGCCCTGGAGCGCGCCGTTGAACGCGGCGATCCATTCGGGCGAGAGGAAGCGCGCCACCGGCGGTGTCTCAGCGGCCGTGGGAGGCGGCCTCGCCGGGCGAGGCCTTCTGGCGCCGCAGGATCTTGCGGCCGAGCCACGCCACCGGGTCGTAGCTGGCGTCCACCACCCGCTCTTTCATCGGGATGATGGCGTTGTCGGTGATCTTGATGTGCTCGGGGCAGACCTCGGTGCAGCACTTGGTGATGTTGCACATCCCGAGCCCGCCCTGCTGGCGCACGAGCTCGCGTCGGTCGTTCGTGTCGAGCGGGTGCATCTCGAGCTCCGCGAAGCGGATGAAGAAGCGCGGCCCGGCGTAGCGGGTCTTGTTCTCCTCGTGGTCCCGGATCACGTGGCAGACGTCCTGGCACATGAAGCACTCGATGCACTTGCGGAACTCCTGGCCCCGCTCGATGTCGATCTGGGCCATGCGGTAGCCCTCCGCGGGCCGCGGCGGCGGCG
>DAIUEV010000022.1:0-45961 GCA_036844945.1 Acidimicrobiales bacterium | reverse complement strand
CATCGGCACCAAGGTAGACAGGCCGGGAGCCGGAGGACAACGGGAGGACGCCGGGACCACGCTGGGGCCACCACCCATGGGCTCCCCGACACTCGACCGGTACCTTTCCGGACTGGAGGTTCGGATGGGCGCCGACGGGGACGAGATCGACGAGGTCGGCGGGGACGAGGTCGGCGGGGACCAGGTCGACGACCCGGACGGATGGCTCCGGCCGAAGGAGCTTGAGACCGCTCCCCCACCCCTCGGCTACCAACCGCGGGTCACCGTCTTCCGCCCGAAGGGGTCGACCCCCCTCGAGGCGGGCGAGCCCGAGGACGAGGACACGATCCCCGACGCCGCCCTCTGGGTAATGAAGTACCGCCGGCACCTTCGCCTCGGGCTGCACGGACGCGAGGACGAGCGACTCCGTGCGGTGATCGGCGAGGGCGACACCACCGCCTACGTGATCGACGACGGGCCGAGGCACTACATGGTGGCCCGGCTCGTCGGCGAGGATTCCGAGGGTCTCGTGTACTGCCTCGTCGGGCGAATCGACCTGGCTGCCTTCGAGCTCTACGCCAACCTCGACGCGCCGGCCGAGGACGTCTTCGCCGACGCGCGCGACCTCGCCGTGTGCAGCGTGTTCGACGCCCCCGAGGACGTGTCGAACGTGCTGCTGATCGCGACGTACCGCCACGTCGACGAGGTCCCGCCCGACTACCTGCCACCGAACCCGTTCCTCGAGTTCACCTGAGGCGGCGGCGACCATGACGGATCAGGAGATCCCCCTGTCGGGCGGAACGCTGAACCCCGTCGTGAGGGTCGGCGACACCGTCCGCCGGCCGGCCGGCGACTGGACACCGACGATCCACGCCCTCCTCCGGCACGTGCGGGTCCGTGGCTTCGATCTCGGCCCGGAGCCGCTCGGGTACGACGAGCAGGGTCGGGAGGTCCTTTCCTTCCTGCCGGGAACGACCGTCGGTTGGGACCTCCCGTGGCCCGAGGTGATCCGGAGCGACGAACTCCTGGAGAGCGTCGGGGCCGCGACGGCCCGCTACCACCGGGCGGTCGCCGACTTCCGACCGGAGGGTGAGCGGCCGTGGCAGACCGGCTCCTCGGTGCTCGCCGACCACGAGATCGTCTGTCACCACGATCTCGCGCCGTACAACGCGGTCCTCGACCATGGCCGGCTCGTCGGGATCATCGACTGGGACCTGGCCGGACCCGGCACGCCCCGCGCGGATCTGGCCTTCGTCGCATGGCAGTGGGTCCCCTTGCACGGGCCATTCGTCACGCGCCTCATGGGCTGGGACCGGCCGCCCGACCACGCTCGCCGACTGGGGCTCTTGCTCGACGCCTACGGGCTGGAGGACCGGTCCGGGTTCCTCGCCGACGTGGCGGCCCGGGTCCGGTACAACCGCGAGGTGATGGTGCGCAGAGCCGAAGAGGGCAACGAGGGGTATCGGGCCCTCGTCGAGCAGGGCCACCTCGCGGGGATGGACGAGGCACTCGGGTTCCTCAGCGAGCACGGCCGGGCCCTGCAGGACCGGCTGGATCGCGGCGGCATCGGATAGAGGAGCCCCGAGGCCGCCGACCTAGGCTTGCCCGCCGTGCCTGTACTCGTCGGCTCCCCATCGGACGACCTGCCCGAGGTCCTGGCCACCGGTGGCTCGGGCATCTCCACCGTGTTCGTGTCGATGGCAGCCCGGCATCCGGAGGGCCGGGACGCGGCGTATCTCGAGTGGCACACCGTCGACCACCGCCCCGAGCAGTACCGGCTCCCGTCCCTCCGGGCGTCGCTCCGCCTCGTGTCCACCCCGGCGTGCCGCGAGGCCCGGGCCGCCGGCGACGAGCACTACGGCGTCGTCGACCACGTGATGAGCTACTTCTTCGCCGACCGCAGCGACCTGCAGCGTTTCGTCGAGCTGAGCGACGGTCTGCGCAACGGCGGCAGGACGCCCGAGCTGCTGCCGACCGTCGAGTTCGGCCTGTACACGGTGGTCGGTCGGGCCGCCGCGCCCCGGATCAAGGTCGGAGCGGATGTGTTGCCGTGGTGGCCGGGCCGCGGTGTCTACCTCCTCGTCGAGCAGGGGGACGCGCCGGCGACGGCCCTGTGCGAGATCTCGGGGGTGGGCGGTGCGTGGTGGGTCCGGGGCGACCCGGCCGGGCCGGCCGGCACGAGCGTCGACACGACAGGGCTCCAGCTGACGTACCTCTTCCTCGACGGCGACCCCGTCGAGACCGCGCACGCGCTGCGGCCGGCGCTCGAGCGGCGGTGGGCCGATGCCGCCGTCATGCCCGTCCTCGCCGCGCCGTTCCACACCGTCGCCCCCTACGACTGGACTCGTCACCTGCCCTGAGGGCCACCTCCCTGAGGCGCCTCAGCCGGCGGCGGGGGACGCGAGTCGGAGCTCTGGGTGACGGGCCGCGACCATGCGCCGGAACCCGTCACGCCAGTCGACCTTGGTCCGGCCGAGCACCTCGTGCATCCTCGACACGTCGGGCCAGAGCGGGGTGTGGGCCGAGGCCGTGTACTCGAAGATCGGCTCCACCCCCACGAGCTCGCCCATGAAGGTGCAGTAGTCCTCGGCGCTCACGGTCTGGCTGCCGGCCCAGTTGACGACGAGGGGCGGCGACTGCGCGGCCTCCATCGCCCGGATCCCGAGCTCGACGTAGTCGTCCTCGTAGATGGGGTTGAAGTGATTGGGCCGGTCCGGGTGGAGCGCGATCGGCCGGCGCTCGAGGATCCGTTCCAACCGGTCGGCGGGGGCGCCCCCGAGCGCGCCGTAGGTCGAGCAGATGCGGATGACCGTGAGCGGGATGTCGAACCGGCGGGAGACCCAGCCGCACACCGCCTCGGCCGCCACCTTGGAGAAGCTGTAGGCGCTCCGGAGGGGAACGCCCGGTGGATCGTCCTCTTTGAGCGGCCGCTGGCCCTGGTACTGATAGATCGAGCCGGTCGAGCAGTAGACGAAGCCCTTGGCCGCCGCGCAGTGGAAGAGGAGGTCGCCGGAGGCCTGGGCGTTCGTCTCCAGGCAGTACGGCCAGTCCTCGGTGCCGTCGGCGGTCGCGGCGTGGAAGACGTAGCCGAAGTCCCGTGGCAGCGTCGAGAAGTCGGCGCTCGAAACGTCGAGCGCGAACGGGTGGACGCCCACCTCGGCCAGCCGGTCTCGATCGGCGGGATCGGTGAACCGGGCGACGCCCCAGACCTCGTTGCTTCCGGCCAGCGCCCGGGCGATCGGGAACCCGATCTTGCCTCCGGCTCCGGTGATCAGGATCTTCTCGCCTTCGAGCACGTCCACCCTCGTCGGTCGGCCCGGCCCGGTACGGACCGGACGGCGGGTTCGAGCCACGGTCGCGGGAGAGCCAGTGTGCTCGATCGAGTCGCCGACCGCATCGGAGGTCCCCCGGGCGCGCACCCGGACGGGGCGCCGGTCCCGGTGACACACCGGGAGACCGCCGGTAGGGTTGGCCGATGGCCCGCTTCCATCACGTCAACCTCGGCGTCCCACCCGACATGGTGGAGGCCGAGATCGCCTTCCTGGTCGACATGCTCGGCTATCGGCCGGTGGAGCTCGACGACGCGGTGCGGGCCATGGGCGCCAAGTGGTACGAGTCCGAGGACGGCCGGCAGATCCACCTGAGCGCCGATCCCGACCACCGGCCGGCGGCCCGAGCCCACGTCGCCATCGAGTTCGGGTCGGAGCTGGCCGAGGTGGAAGGCCGCCTCCGGGCCGCCGAGGTCGAGTTCGACGCCTTCGAGCGCGCCGGGTTCCCCAAGGTGGTCAACTGCCGGGACCCGGCTGGAAACCTCTGGGAACTCCGCGGGGAGGAGACCGCGGCCTGATCGGCCGCTCCGACCGGAACGCCGGCTAGTGGATGACGCCGGCCTCTGACGACCAGTACGGCGCCCGCAGCTCCCGCTTCAAGATCTTCCCCGCACCGGACTTCGGCAACAGCTCGGTGCCGAGGTCAAAGGACCGAGGGACCTTGTACCCGGCGATCTGGGTCCGGCAGTGCGCGACCAGGTCGTCGGCGGTCGCCGTGCCGCCGGCTCGCAACACGACCGCCGCGTGCACCCGCTCGCCCCAGTGGTCGTCGGGCACCCCGAAGACGGCCACCTCGAGCACGTCGGGGTGCGAGCTGAGCGCGGCCTCGACCTCCGCGCAGTAGATGTTCTCGCCGCCGCTGATGATCATGTCCTTCAGTCGGTCGACGATGTACAGGTACCCGTCCACGTCCATCGACCCGGCGTCACCGGAGTGGTACCAGCCGTCGGCCGTGAGAACCGCCGCGGTCTCCTCGGGTCGGCGCCAGTACCCCGCCATGATGTTCGGGCCCCGCAGCCAAATCTCACCGACCTCGTCGACGTCCGCGACCGAGCCGTCGGGACGGCGGACCGAGATCTCCACCCCGAGCGCCGGCACGCCAGCCGACCGGATCCGGGTCGCCCACGGTTCCTCGTCGACGGGGCCGTCGATCCAGCACAGCGTCCCGAGCGGCGAGGCCTCGGTCATCCCGTATGCCTGCACCATCGCGCACCCGAGCGCCGCCGACGCCTTCCGATAGAGGGACGCAGTCACCGGCGAGCCGCCGTAGAGGACGAACCGGAGGCTGGAGAAGTCGCGTCCGCTGGCCTCGGGGTCGCTGACGAGCAGGTTGATCATGGTCGGCACGAGGCAGGTGGTCGTGACCTGTTCGGTCTCGATGGCGTTCGCCACCCCGCCCGGCGTGAACGACGGCACGAAGACGTGCGTCCCCCCGACCCAGGTGAGCGCGTAGGTGGCCGCGCCGTCGGCCAAATGGAACATCGGTCCGGCGTGGAGATAGCGGTCTCGGGCGGTGAGCCCCGCTCCGATCAGCATGTGCTTGGCGTTGGCGACCAGGTTCCCGTGGGTAAGCATCACCCCCTTGGAGCGCCCGGTCGTCCCCCCGGTGTAGAAGACGCCGGCCAGGTCGTCGTCGCGGACCTCGGCCAGCGGGGCGGGAGCGGCGGACACGAGGGACTCGTAGTCGACGAGGCCGTCGGCGGGCTCGGACGAGGCATGGATGAGCCGGATCCCGGGCAGGGCCGCCTTCAGCTCCCGGCCGATCGAGACGAACGCGTCGTCGACGATGAGAGCCTCGGCCTCGGAGTCCTCGAGGACGAATTCGAGCTCGGCGAGCGCCAGCCGGGTGTTGAGCTCGTTGAGGACCAGCCCCACGCGGGGGATGCCGAGCCAGCACTCGAGGTGTCGATACGAGTTGAGGGCCAGGACTGCAACCACCGCCCCGGGTCGGACGCCGAGCCCGAGCAGTCCGCCACCGAGACCGGCCACCCGCCGTTCGAGTGTCGAGTAGTCAAGCCGGACCGGACCGTCCACGGCCGCCGGCCACGCCGGCACCAGCCGGGCCGCCCGCGACAGGGCCGAGGCGACGTTCGTCCCACTGCGGGCCGACGGCACGAGGCTCGGCACGGAGTTCCTCAGTTCGGTGTCGGTCATGCGCCCCCCACCCCGGACCGCCATCCGGTCTCGAGCGACCATCTTCCCCCCGGCGCGGCCGCGAGTCCAAGGAGCCCGCTCGGGGATCGACCAGAACCCCCGGGTTCAGAATGACGCCCGGGTGGACTGCCCGCTTCCCGATCGGAAGACACCGAGGCATGTGCAACACGAGGCCGCGCCGTCAGCATTTCGACCGCGGTCACGGTCGGGTCAAAGGTCGGGCTTCCGGAGTCGTCCCGTCCGCGACTGCAGAGGCATCACGGTGGTTGAACGCCCACACACCGAAGAGGGGGTCCCCTGGATCATGGAGGGGCGTGCACCGGCGCACCAGCGGCTCGCTCCACGTCCCGGCCGCGCGGAAGTACGTCGCCACGACCTCGGAGCGGTCCTCGTCGGTCGCGTACAGCCAGCCGCGCACGGCCTTCGTGGGGAACAGCCGGTTGGAGAAGGTGCAGACGAACGTGCCCCCCGGGCGGACGACCCGGGACAGGTCGAGGAACACCTCGACCGGTGCAGTCAGGTAGTCGACTGACACGCAGCACACCGCAGCATCGAACGCGTCGGCCGGAAAAGGCAGGGTCGGATGTGCATTCAGGTCGTGGACGACGCGCACTGTGGCCTGCGGGTTCGCGTCGAGCTCCTCCCGGTTCATCCCGAGGACCGTCAGGCGTCGGGGTGGCCGTCGAAAGTGCGAGACCCACGAGGACATGAGGTCGAGGACCTCGCCGTCGACACCCAGCTGTTCGTACAGGTCCCCGACCGCCGCGATCGCCCGATCATCGATGTGGGTGACGAATCGAGGGGTCCGGTAGAAGTATGGATCGGAGGACTCGTCGACCCGGTCGAAGAAGCCCGATGGCCACTCCACGGACCAATGTTCCCACGACCTGTGCCCGGCCCGTCGTGCGCAAGGCAAGTTCTGACGACGAGACAACGGTGATCGGCCGGACCGTCGGAGGCAACCCCTGGCCGCTGGGTCTAGGGGACGGGGAGTGATCGGAGATGCTACGAGGTCAATTTCTTGGCCTCGGCCGTCCGCACCCTTTGCGCAAGGGTCGTCAGGAGCGACCAGGCCACATCGGCGTGCTCCTGAACGAACGGACGGAACTCCCAGGCCGTCATTCCGTAGCAGTGGAGGTCCGTGTCAGCGATGATCGTGGCGGTGCGCGGCCCGCCGTCGATCAGAGAGATCTCCCCGAAGTAGTCCCCGCTCTTAAGAGCACCGCGCTCCTCACCTCCGGCGGTGACGGAGGCGGTGCCGCTCTCGATGATGAAGAACCCGACCCCGGTGTGCTCCGGGTCCGTGACGACCGATCCGGCGTCAAAGGTCCGTTGTTTCATTGCCAGGGCCAGGCGCTTCAGGTCGCCCTTGGAGAGCTTGGAGAACAGCGGGACCTGGCTCAGCAGGTCTTGGATCTCGCCCATGGCGAAACGATAGGAGGCGGCCCCCGCGACGGCAACAGGTCTTGACGCCAGCCTCCGCACTAGCGTCCAAGGAGCAGTCTCGGAGGAGGGCGCATGGGGGCAACGGCTGATTTCGAGTTCCAAGGGATCAACCACCTGGCGTTGGTCTGCAGCGACATGGCCCGGACCGTCGAGTTCTACAGCGGCGTCCTGGGCATGCCCCTCGTCAAGACCATCGAGCTGCCAGGGGACATGGGCCAACACTTCTTCTTCGACTGCGGGGGCGGCGACTCGTTGGCCTTCTTCTGGTTCCCCGACGCTCCGGTCGCCCACCCCGGCGTCTCGGCCCCGGCCGCCCGCCCCGATCTCGGGAGCCTCACCAGCGCGGTCTCCTCGATGAACCACGTGGCGTTCGCGGTCCCACCCGATCGGATCGACGCCTACCGAGACCGCCTCCGCGCCAAGGGGATTGACTGCACGGAGGTCTGGAACCACGACGACAGCGAGTCGGGGATCGCCAAGGAGCTCCATGACGGTGTCTTCGTGCGATCGATCTACTTCCAGGACCCCGATGGCATCCTGCTCGAGTTCGCCTGCTGGACCCGTGACCTTGACGCCGACGACGTCCGCCACGTCCCCCGGCGAGCCTCGGACGCGGCATCGATGGTCTGACGATGCCGCGTCTGCGCCAGGTCTCCCGGTCCGAGGCCGAGGCACCCATCGTCAAGACGATGTACGACCTCCTCTTCCAGGACCGTGACCCGGTCGCCGAGCCGGGCACCTCCGACGGCACCCCGGGCAACTGGTGGACGGTCGCCGCACTGGTGCCGGACGTGTTGGACCACGCCGTTCAAGGCTTCAGGCTCTATCAGAGTCCGAAGCGATTGTTGCCGCCGGTGCTGAGGGAGCTGGCTCAAGCCAGGGTGGGGTGGGCAGCGGGGAGCCAGTTCGTCTTCTCCCAACACTGCAAGTCCCTCCGGGGCATCGGGGTCTCGGAAGAGCGGATCGCGGCGGTGCCGAACTGGGCCGTCTCACAATGCTTCGACGCCGCCGAACGAGCGGTGCTGGCGTACACGGATTGTCTCGCCCTCGATCTTGGCCGCGTGCCCGACGGCATCTTCGATGCGTTGCACAGGCACCTCACCGACGAGCAGATCCTCGAGCTGACCTACATCACCACGCTCTACCTCCATCACGCAGTGATGTCCCGGGCGTTGCGCACCGAGTTCGACGATCGCCCAGAACCCGTCGAAGAGGTGATGAACGAAGCCGGCGACAATGCAGCGCGGGGCCGACCCGGGCGGTTGCGCGCGACCTAGCCGCCCCTTTGACCATCTGAACCACCCAAAGTCGCTATGCCTCGTGCTCGAGGTGGGCCTTGTGGGCGAGTCTGATGACCTCGGCTGAAACTGACCGCTTACTGCCCTCATGGGCCGGGTGGTGTGCGGGACACGCAAGGTACGGGGTTCCATCGACCGGCTTCCCAAGCCGCAGACAACCTTTGACATGACAATTGTGGTGGCGATAGATGGTGATGAGACTTCCGAGGATGAGGAAGTCGGGAATCGCGCCACCGAAGCCGGACCAGAATCCATACCAAGTACCCGACTCGGCGTCGGCACCGGTGTAGCGCAGAAACCAGTGGGCCGAATCAGCCCAGAAGACACCGACCACTGCCACAAAGCCGACTACGACGAGTAGCGACCCGCGGAAGAGCCATCGTTTCATCGCAATACCCCCCGACTTCTCAGCTTCCAGAGTCCGGCCGACGACGGGCCCCAGTAACTGGGTAACGCGCCAGCCCCACTCTCACAACCCGAAGCCGAAGCAGTATCGCACGGGAACTCTGCATCGACGTCGATCAGGAGAGGCTTGCACTTTCCTCAAGACGCCCAATCGAAGGCCCGGGTGGCGGCCCACTAGAACGACGTAGTTTCCTGACGACCACCCCGGCAAGAAGATGGCTCAGGGACTCGGGTCGACGAGCCCGTCTGCTTTGGCCTCGGCGTCTGCCGCAACATCCACCGCGGCCACCTCCGCGGGCGTGGCGCCAAGCCGGCGCTCGACGTCGGCCAGCCGATCGCTGATCACGGAGAGCCGTTCGCCTAAGTCGGCGTGACCCTTCTTGATCTCGTCCTTGTTCGAGTCGGTGTGCTCTTTGATGAAGACCGAAGCAACGGTTGCGGTGAGGACTCCGATGAGACCGATGCCCACCAGCATGAGGATGACGGCGATCGCCCGGCCGCCACCAGTCGTGGGAAACCGGTCCCCATAACCCACGGTGGTCACTGTGACGATGGCCCACCACAAGGCATCCGGGTAGTTGTGGATGTTGCTTCCCTTTGCGTTCTGTTCGAAGAGCAGTACGAGCCACGCCCCGGCGAACAGGGTTCCGGCGGCGGCGAGGAGCACCCGAAAGAGGCTGTGGTGCTTGAGGATGACTTCCACCCGTAGTTCCGCTTCGCGCACAACCAGGGATGTCTTCTCCATCCCGACGAAGTGCCAGCCCTGAAGGGGAGGTACCACCACCGTCGCCGGCTCTACCCACCGGCGCTTCAGGTAGGCAAGGCGATCAGGGGTGACCACCAGCCGAACGAGGTACTCGACGAGCAGCGTGGCCCACAGCCCGAAGAGGCTCCCGACCAGGGCGAGAGAGGCGGATCCGTTCGCGTCGGCGGTGAGAACGAGAATGGCGATGACCAGCCAGGCCACCCCGACGAGGACCATCGGGAGCCTCGTGATCCGTTCGATGCGGTCGACGAGGTCGTGACGCCCGCCCGCGGGCTTCGCGCCGGCGATCGCTTGACGCCGCCGTTCTTCCCTGCGTTCCTTCTCGTCGAGTCGCTCGTGCTCCAAGCGTTCCAAGCGCTGAATTCGTTCGATCGAAGACGGCTTCTTGGCCGACGAAGTGGTGGCTGGGAGGTTGTTCACGTCGGTCGAGTTCCCCACGATGAGGCGAAATTAGTGGCTCGCCGACGATCGCCGAGGGTTCCACCCGAGAGTTCTTCCTCGCTCGCGGCGATCATCGTCAGCGACCGACCCGAATGCCGCGAGCAATCAATTCGAGGGCACTAGCTTCGATCCAGCCACGCGGTTCCAGTCACCACCGGTTTGAACCAAGGCAGACAGCTGATGGGCTCCAGGAACACTGCCGACCACCGCTGGGAGAGCCGATGGGTGCTTGCCGCGGTGATCACCGTCGCGGTCACGGTGGTCCCCATCGGTTGCTCGATCGGGGTCGCCTTCTTGATTGAGCGGCATGTTCGGCAGCCGACGACGATCCTCGGTTTTGCCGTGTGGTGGCTCGTCATGCTCGGTGTGTGCAGTAGCGCCTTCTTCATCGTCAGCCGAGTAGCCCGCCGCGCGTTGCCGCTGGCGGTCCTCCTCAAGCTGAACATGGCCTTCCCGGGCCAGGCGCCGAAGCGCCTGGCCGCGGCCCGTCGCGCAGGGACCGTCCGCGATCTCGGCCGCCGGGTCGACGAGGCTCGCAGTCGAGGCGTCACGGACGAGCCAACGCTCGCCGCCGCCCATATCGTCAGCCTTGCTGCCAGCCTCAACGCGCACGACCGCACAACCCGTGGCCACGCCGAACGGGTGCGAGCCCTCACCGACATGATCGCCGATGAGATGCGCCTCTCCGGGCCGGACCGAGACCGGCTGCGTTGGTCGTCCTTGCTGCACGACATCGGCAAGCTCACCGTGCACCCCCATGTGTTGAACAAGCTCGAGAAGCTGACCGACGCTGAGTGGGAGGTCATTCGGCAACACCCACTCGAAGGTGCACGGATCACGGCCCCGTTGTCGGGCTGGCTCGGCCCGTGGGCGAACACCATCGCGGAACACCATGAGCGGTTCGACGGGGCCGGGTACCCGTTCGGTCGGCGAGGACGCGAAATCTCACTTGGGGCCCGGATCGTCGCGGTTGCGGACTCCTACGACGTCATGACGTCGATGCGGTCGTACAAGAGGCCGATAGCGCCGGAAAAGGCTCGCCAAGAGCTGGCCGCCTGTGCGGGGAGCCAATTCGACCCTGATGTCGTGAAGGCCTTTCTCGCGGTTTCGATTTGGCGTCTCCGGTTCGTGGCCCCGGTCTCCTGGCTGGCCGCGCTGCCACTTGGGCGGGTGGCGACGGGCTTCGGCCGGCTGGTGGGTACGACCGGCCATGCGCTCGCCGCTGGGGTTGTCGCTGGCGCCGGGATCGTCGGCCTCGGTGTCGCCGGACCGCTGCAGACGTCGATCGCAGCTCCTCCACCGGCGGTGGCCGGGAACGGACAGCCGGCCACCGGTTCCTCGGGCATCGGCACCGGACCGGGATCGAACGCCGACAGCAGTGGTGCCGGTGCGACCGGGACCTCCGATGCCTCTGGGAACTCGAAGGGATCGGCAACCGGCACCGGCTCGTCATCGGGGGGCGGGACGGGTACTGCCAAGAACAACACCACTTCATCGACATCACCAAGCGGCGGAGGCGGCACCAAGACCGGCGCCACGCCGACCACCACCGCCGCACCGGCCCATGGAGGGACGACGACCTCGACGACAGGCACGTCGCCAACGACCACGACGTCGCCGCCAACACCAGCCTCGTTGGCGATCCTGAATGGTCCAGGCGGCAACACCGGTCGACCGGAGCAGGGTGATCAGATCATCGTCACCTTCGCCGCGGCCCCCGCTCCCTCGTCGTTCTGTTCGTCATGGACCTCAAGCTCGCATCTCGATCTCGTGGACCCCAACGTCGTCATCGACGCCAACCAGCCCGGATCGGGTGACGACGTCATCAGCTCGGTGACGGACAGCACCGACTGTGCCGGGGGCTTCCATTTCGGATCGATCGATCTCGGTCAGCGCGGCTACTTCAACAGTGCCCAGACCATCGGTGGGCCGGGGGCTCAGTGTTCCGCCACCAAGACCACGGGGTGCACCAGGATCCACTGGGACGGCGGTCACACCCTCACGATCACGCTCGGCCAACCCCAAAGCGGGGAGCCGACACAGAAGGCGCCCGTTGTCGCCGTCTACACGCCCGACCCCGCGCTCGGGGTGCCCGGGACGATCTCCAGCGCGAAGTCCGTGCTGTTCTGATCACCCACGGCGGTCAGCAGGGCCCATTCGCCCTCGGGCGCTGACCCTGTTCGTGACGAGTTGGTCGGTCGCGTCGAAACGTGGACCTGCCTTGTTCAGTTCCACCCCGGCGCTCGTCCGTGACGCTCATATCGGCGACGGCGGAACCAGGGCGACCAGTACAGGGCGGCAAGCAGTCCGAGGCCTACCAAGCCGACCGCCAGAACCACCAAGGCAATGGGGTGCCCGTGTGAGATCTGCCGAACGTCGAACGGGCCGAAGGGACCGGGAACCACCATCCCGCCCGGACCGGGTGCGAAGAACCCGATCGGCCCGGGTCCTGCGACGATCCGGCGGGTGGCGACGGCAATCGAGCTACTGGCGTGGCCGCTGAGAAGGACCAAGCCAGCGAGGATGGTGAGCGCCCCCAAGAAGACGGAGAGCCCGAGAGCCAACGGTCTCCGCCATCCGGACAAGCGATCGGGAGCCGGCGGGCCTGCCACACCTCGGGCGACGGCCCAAGCCGCCGCGAACCGTCGGGGGTCGAACGCGCTGTTCCCAAGCACGTCTTCCGCCGAGCCACCCTCGGACTCGGCCTCGTCCAGGTCGGCTGTCAGGTCGGCGGCCATCTCGTTGGCGACGGGATCCGGGACTCGGAGCCGCCGCCACTCCCGACGACACTCCTCGACGAACTCATTCACGGCGCTACCTCCGCTTCGACCAGACCAAGGGCACGATCCACGGCGTCGCGCGTCGCGTGCCATTCGTTGACCCCGGACTCCAGGGCTCGCGCTCCCTTCGGCGAGAGGCTGTAGTACTTCCGGGGCGGCCCCCCATTGCTCGCTACTCGACGGGTCTCGACGAGGCCATCGCGTTCCAGTCTGCCCAGCAGCGGATAGATCGACCCCTCGCCGACGATCGACAGCCCGCGCGCCCGCAGCCGCTTTGTCATCTCGTAGCCATAGGCAGGCCCCTCTTCCATCACCGCCAGAAGGCAGAGGTCAAGGACCCCCCGGAGGAGCTGGCTCCGCCGGCCCTCGCTACTTGCCATGCACCACAAGATACAGTCTGCTAGCTTGCCAAGCAAGGCACCGCGCACCTGGCTAGGTCGGGGCGTATCCACCGGGAGCGGCGACGACGACCGCCGCTGAAGGAAGAGAGTCCGATGACGACAACGGTGCTCTCCGCAGCCTCCGACGAACAGGCCGCCGAGAACCGGTGGGCCGTCGAGACCCACGGGCTGACCAAGCGGTTCGGCGAAACCGTCGCTGTGAACGATGTCGAGCTCCTCGTACCCCGTGGATGCGCCTTCGGCTACTTGGGGCCTAACGGCGCCGGAAAGACCACCCTCATCCGGGTACTGCTCGGATTGACCCGGGCCGACGCGGGCACCATGTCTCTGCTCGGATACCCGGTTCCCCGGCAACGCGACAGAGCTCTGGCGCGGGTCGGAGCGATCGTCGACGAACCGCGGTTCCACGGCCATCTGACCGGGCGGGACAACCTCCGGATCCTCGCAGCGGCTCGTGAGCCCGCCGCTCGTGGGCGCATCGAGCAGTCGCTCGAGCGGGTGGGCATCCTTCACCGGGCCGACGACAGGGTGTCGAAGTACTCCATGGGGATGCGCCAGCGCCTCGGCGTGGCTGCCTGCCTGATCGGGGATCCCCAACTTCTCATCCTCGACGAGCCGATGAACGGCCTCGACCCGGCGGGAATGCAGGACATGCGGGAGATGATCGTCTCGCTGGTCGCCGAGGGCCGCACGGTCGTGTTGTCGTCGCACCTGCTCGACGAGGTCGAGCGGACCTGCGACGCCGTGGCCATCGTGGATCGAGGCAACGTCGTCCGTCAGGGACCGATCTCCGAGTTGCTGGCCGGGGCGTCGCTCGTGATCCAGGTGGGCTGCTCCGAACCGGACCGTGCCCGTTCTCTCCTGCTCGAGACGACCACGATCGGGGCCAAGATCGACGTCGACCCACAGGGCCTCGGGATCACCCTGCCGGCGGGTACGGGACATGACGTCGTCGCCGAGATCAACCGCGTGTTGGTCGAGGGCGGGATCTCCGTCTATCGCCTCCAGCAGATCCAGGCCTCGCTCGAGTCGTGGTTCTTGCAGGTCACGAGCCGACTGGGGGAACCCAAATGACGGGGCGACCTGCCGCGGTGGACTCTTCAGCAAACGCTGCACCGTTTCGGACACCGGCTCGCGGGACACCGGGCCATTGGGGGTCGTGGATCCCATCGGGTGCGATGATCACGACCCGGTTCATGGAGCTGCGCAAGCGCCGCGGCCTCATGATCACCCTGATCCTGGTGACCGTCGGGATCCCCACGGTATTCCTAGCCATTCGACTGCTGCTCCATGGCATCGCGCCGAAGACCTACGGGCCTGCAGGCGGGTACACGACGTACGCCGGGCTTGTCTCCGGCGTGCTGTACATCTTCGGCTTCATCGTTGCCGCCACCCTGGGCGCCACCGCTGGATCCGCCGACCTCACCGACGGGATGTTCCGGCACCTGGTGGTCACCGGCCGTTCGCGCTT
Source organism: Acidimicrobiales bacterium (assembly GCA_036844945.1). GTDB lineage: Bacteria > Actinomycetota > Acidimicrobiia > Acidimicrobiales > RAAP-2 > Palsa-461. Next base: position 31,491 of record DAIUEV010000022.1, on the reverse strand, counting down.
GGCCCTCTATCTGGCTCGGATCCCCGCCGGACTTGCCGTCATCGTCCCTCTGGTGGCGGTGGGGTTCACCATCGTCTGCGCGGTGTGCGTATTCGCCGCGCCGAAACAGCTGAACTTCGACGGCGTCAACGTGCCCGCCCATCTTTCACGCGCCGGCCTTCAGAACTGGGCCACCGAGCATCCGGACGAGGTCATCTGCAACTTCGACGTCAGGATCGGCCCCTCCTCGCAACCCTCCACCATCGCCGATGCGCTCAACAGCGTCCCGTGCGGCAACGGCCCTGGCGGTCCCCGCGTGAACTTCGGGCCTGGCCCGGGCGCGCAAGGCCAGCCGCATGCATCGAAAGCCCAGATCAGGGAGGCCGCCGCCCTCATCGCAAAGGGCGACTATCCCGACTACGCGCGACAGTTCCTGTACCCGTCGGACTCGTTGATGATAAAGAGCGGGCTCTGGCTCGAACTCGAGGCCGTCATCGGTTTCGTCGTCGGGCTGGGATTCGGGTCGCTGATCGGACAGCGGACGGTCGCGGTCGTCGTCCTGATCATCCTCGAGGTTGTCCTGACACCGGTCCTCTCGAGGGCGCGGATCCCCCACCTGTCGAATCTGCAGCGTGCGGTGGTCGGCCTCGCCACCGACCACCTGTCACCAGGGGGGCTTCCCGTGCTGGGCGGAGGTGGCGGGGGACCCGGAGGTGGCGGGGGTAATGCCGGACTGCTGCCGGAGTCGACCACGGTGGCCATCTGCGTCATCGTCGCGTGGTTGGTGGTCTGGTCAGTCCTCGGCGCGTGGCGAATGATGACCCGAGATGCCTGAGAGCGCTCATCAGCCGATTGATTGACACGGGCTCGGCTGCCAGCCAAACCAAAGAGGACTCGGGCAACAGGTATCGATCGTCCGCGTTCGGAAGCGCTTGAAACCGCAGTTTCCATCCCGCTCCCGGATCGCGATCGTGGAACGGTTTGGCGCGAGAACGGCGACGACGCCAGCGCACGATCGGAGGAACCTCTCGGCCACCCAAGCCCCCACCGAGATAGAACATCGCTCGAACACTCGCGGTTCACCTGAGCCAACCGTGCGGAGGTGTGATGGATCTGGGCCTGGCAGGTGCGAAAGTCGTAATCGCAGGCGGCACGAAGGGAATGGGGTTTGCCGCCGCACAGTGCTTCGCGAGCGACGGCGCAAACGTCGCCGTGCTCGCACGCGGAAGAGAGAGACTCGACCTCGCGCTTGATTCGTTACGGGATCTCGGCAGCCCTGATCCCCTGGCCATCCAGACCGACCTTCGTCAACTCGAGTCGATCGAACGCGCTTTCGGGGAGATCGCCGAACGATGGGAAGGCGTTGTCAACACCCTGGTGAACGCGGCCGGTCCGGACGACGTCGGGGGTGGCACGGTGGAGGAGCTCTCAGACGACGCGTGGCTCAAGACGTTCGAGGTGGGCACGTTGTCAGCCGTGCGTTGCGTACGAACATGTTTACCCATGTTGCGTGCCGCCCAGTGGGGACGCATCGTGAACCTCTCTGCTCACTCCGTGAAGCGTCAGACCCCGAGCCTGATTGCCTATACGGCTTCGAAGGCCGCGCTCACCAGTATCGGCAAGAACCTGTCGCAACTGCTCGCACCGGAGGAGATCCTTGTCAATACGGTCTCGCCAGGCTCGGTCCTGTCGGCAGGATTGCAGCGATACCTCGAAGGGCTCCCCGCCGAGCGCAACGTCGATCCGGGCAACCCCTATGACGCGATGCGCGCGATCACCGAGGACTTTGGTCACCCCGCCTACATGCCGAGGGCAGGCAACCCCAATGAGATCGGTGTGGTGATCGCGTTCGTCGGGTCCCGGGTGAACAGTTACATGACTGGTGCCGACATCAACGTCGATGGCGGTTCGGATTTTGTGTAGCACCGTCGGCTGTTCTCTGCCGGAGTGACCGATCATCGACTCAGGAACGGACCACACCAGCGGCACGGGCTTCCGCTGCTGCCGGGGTGACGGAGGCTCGCTCGCTTCCGGCTGTCCAACCCAAACACATTGACAAAGGTGCGCTCGCCACGTAGAAGTTGCGTCTGCTCTGGGAAGTGGGCACCGGTCCACCGCCCCCCGAGTTGAAGGGGGTTCTGGCCGAAGTGAGGCAGCGACTCATCCTTTCCCTGCTCCTGAGCCTCGCCGTCTTCGTCGCGGGAGCACCGAACGCCGGTGCTTCCGCAAAGGTCACGCCGGCTGAACGGACGATGATCAAGGCACGCGTGCCGACGTCGTTTGCGAGTACCTGCGTCGGATCGACATCGACGTTCCGAAGGGAGATGGCCAGCGTTTCGATCGTCAAGTCCTATGCGAAGACCCTGCTTGTGTCCGTTTCCTGCTACCCGACTGGCCAGGGTCAACCAAACGAAGTCACTTACCAAGAGTTCAAGACGGTCAAGGCCATGAACGGCCTCTACGTGATCGACCTGACGGCTCAAAGCCTCAAAGTCGGCGAGAACGCCACTTCGAACACCTGTCCAAAGGAAGGCGGTTATCACATAGGGTCGAGCAAGACCACGGCCGGTGACTACGCGTGCTCCCCCTCCACATCGAAACAATCGGCCGTCTTGTTGTGGACGAACAATTCTCTCAAGATCTTGAGCGTCGCGATTGCGAAAACCGATCCCACCGGCTCGCTGTTGCTTGGGTTCTTCGCCGGCGATTCGGGACCGAGGTAGTGCTCAAGTCCCGCGGTGAGATCGATTCCGGCAAGCTCACAGAAGCGCCGCTCGAGCCCACCGAACCCGCCGGAGGGTCGGAGCCATGATCGAGCGAGCGGAGCTCCTCGACCCGGTCGGAGCCGACGGCTCTGAGGACCGTCGGGCTCGGTAGCAGGTTCGGACATGGTCCCCGAGCTCGAAGGACACGACCGAGGGCGACTGAGGTTTCGCTCCCGGCCTACTGGCGGAAGGACGGGAGGCCGCAACGAACCACTGGGGCTGCGCGAGGGCCGCGACGGGGTCCTCTACGTGCCCGACTCGGCCGAGGCTGGTGCGCCCATCATGGTGTTCCTTCACGGGGCAATGGGCTCTGGCAGGGCGCACCTCCGTCCAGTTCTGGGAGCAGCCGACCGTTACGGCGTCATCCTGGTGGCGCCGGACTCCCGCTCCGTCGAGACCTGGGACCTGCTCGCCGAGCGTCGCTTCGGCCCTGACGTGGCCTTTCTCGACGAGGTGCTCGACGCCGTGGTCGACCGTGTCAACGGCGACACCACCCGACTGGGCATCGCAGGCGTTTCTGACGGCGCCTCGTACGCGCTCTCGCTTGGGTTGTCGAACGGTGATGTGTTCTCGACCGTGATCTGCTTCTCACCTGGTTTCTTGGCCGTGATCGAGGCCACCGGCATGCCTCGGGTGTTCGTCTCCCACGGCACCATGGACCAGATCCTCCCCATCGATTCGTGCAGCCGATCCTTCGTACCGGTCCTCCGTGAAGCTGGCTACGACGTCATGTTCCAGGAGTTCGAAGGGGGCCACACTGTCCCGCCTGCGATGGCAGACAAGGCCGTCCGTTGGTGGCTCGACTCAGGGGGCGCGGTTGTCAACAGCAACGAGTGAAGTCATCAGAAAGGGCGGAGATCCCAGCTGTGCGGGAGACGGAGCCCGCCGGCGGCGCCGAGACGCCCACGTGTTCGGTACGGGGAGCTCAGTCGTGGAGCATCACTGCACCGGCAAGCAGAGGACCGATCCGAACCCTCGTCCGCCGGGTGATCTCTCGGCGCCGCCGGAACCGGCGCCCGGCCTCGGCCAGGTCACCCGATCTGGCGGGTACGGCCGCACGGGACTGCTCCCAGACCGCCAGTGAGGCGTAGCGAGTGACCAGGAGAAGGCGGACCTCCGGTCCGGTGGTGTCAGAGCGCCGGAAGAGGCCCAGAACGGTCGCGTCGAAGGCGGCCTCGAATGAGTCCCACGCCCCAACGGACAGCTCGACCAACTCGTCCTGGTCATGGGTAGACACCTCGAGGTCTCGCAACGCCACCACTCCAGTCACCCTCGGGTGTTCGGTTGACAAGGGCCGAGCGGTGGCGACCAGGGGGTGAGCGCCCTTGGGTGAGGTCCGGTCCGGGAGGGAGACCACCACCAACTCGTCGTCCCAGTAGCCGATGGAACCCGGTCCCCCCGTGACGATCCAGGCGTCGCCGTCGGGTGGGGGCGTCGAGCTGACCGAGACGTGGAACACCCCGAGTGGAGCCCCCGCCTGGGGATCGAGCGGAGTGTCGACATCTGGCACCTGTAGGCGCCGACGACCAGAATCACCCGATGCCGTCACGACTAGGAGTCGTACCACGTCGCCGGCTTGAAGGACCAGAAGTCCCAAGCGCGACGGGACACACGACCACGGGCCAGCCGGAGGGCTGACAGAGCCGTGGCCCAGCAGCTCCCCAATACCGTCAATGTCGACGAACTAGGGGACGGCCCAACTCCGGCCGCGCCGGAACAATCCGAGCGGAGCGATACCGGCCAAAGGCGCGTACCTCTGCGGCGATCGAGCTCGAGTCTTCCCTGGGCTCTGATCACCTTCTTCCCGTTTGCTCTCTACTGCGTTCGCGTTGTTGCCAATCGCGGCCACATCTATCTGCTTTCGGATGTCGCGGTCCTCGACATGAACATGCGCAGAGCGGCGGACTTCCACCAACTGCTCGGTGCATTTTCCCGCTTTGACCTGCACCACCCGGGCCCCGTGTTCGTGTATCTGGCTTCATTCGTCGCCAGGGTGATCGGCATCTCCCATGGGGCTCAGGCCCTCCTGATCACCGCCGCGTTGGTAAGCGGTCTCAGCCTGGCGGCCACCGTCTATGTCTTGGGCCGGATGGGCGGACCTTCGGTCGCGGCGGTGGCGGCGGTGGGGTCGCTGTTCGTGGCACTTCTGACGACCGTCCAGCTCGAAGTGGATCCCTGGAACCCGTACACGGTCGCCTTGCCGCTGGTCCTCCTCGGCACCCTGACGCTGTGCACCATGCGGGGATCGGCCACGGCGTTCGCGGCCATGCTCGTCGTCGGGAGCTACGAGGTGCAGACCGACTACGGAACAGCGATCTGCGTCGTCGCCTTAACGGCGGCCGCGTTGGCGGTGTTGGCGGCGCGTCACAAGCTGGGAGGCCTGGTACGCGGGTGGAAGGCGCCGGCCCTCCTCATCGTTACCGGGATCATGTGGGTCCCTCCCCTCGTCGACCAGCTGACAAGTGCGCACCCAAATCTGTCGGCCATCGCGTCCTTCGTACTTTCACATCACCCGCATGCCGGCCTGCTGGGAGGCGCAAGCGCAACGGGATGGGCTTCCACGTTTGCCCTCGGTGCGTCCAACTTCGAGCTCGAATTCAACCGGGGCCTCGGTATCACCTGGCTGCTCCTCGCGGCCGGGGGCATCGGAGCGGTTGCCCTCATCGCGCGCCTACTCCACCAGCGCATGGCGGCGCAGCTCGCACTGGTTGCAGTGGCAGCCCTCGGCGTTGCCGTGGTGGCGTCGTCGCAGATCGTAGGACCGCCCTACACCTACCTGATGGCGTGGGCGGCTTCCGCCGTGGGACTGGGGATCGTCGCTCTCTCTTTGATCTTCGCTCCGGTCCTTGCCCGCAAGAGCGCGATCGTGATGGGTGCCGTCGTCCTGGCCCTGGGCGGAGCGACGGCCAAGTTCTCTTCGGTGTCCTCGTCGGGGGTTGGCTGGACTGCTCCGGCCATGGCACGAGTATGGGGAGCCTTGCAGCAGGCGGAGGGCAAGCACCCGCCGAACCGGATCGCCGTCGACTTCGACAACTCGGTGTTCATGCACTGGGCCTTCGGGATCTGCGACGTCTTGGAACTGCACTCGGAAGCGTGCACCGTTCCCCCTGGCTACTACCGGTTCATTCTGGGCCCGGGTCACTCCCTCCCCGCTACGCATTCGGTGTTCCTCGCGCGACCCGGACACATGCCCGCCGGTTACCGCGTCATCTCCTCGGTGCAGAGCTCGTTGGGTCCGTTTCAGGTGGGTTGGAAGTCGCGGGTCACCGACAAAGCGCCGTAACCTTTCAAGTCGTTACGAAGGGCTAGGCCGCGTCCTTCGTTGACCGATCACCGGCGTCCGCCGGGCACGCTGCGGTGTGGGCGGGCTTCGAACCATGAACTCCTGTATCCCGTTCCGACGCCCATCCCACCGGGCTCCGCACGTCGGCGGTCGCCGCGTCGACTCCGTGAGTTCACCCCGGGTGATAGGCGTGGCTCGGAGTACCATAGTTCGGCGGGGGCCTCAGCACGCAGCAGGCAGGGGCCGGGAGGAGGAGTGATGAGTCGAATTGGGATCATTTCGATCGATGGTCACGTCAAGGCATCGCGTGCCCAGTATCGGGACTACATCGAAAAGAAGTACCTCGAGGTCTACGACGAGCAGGTGAAGGCCGCTGAAGAGGCGGGCCTCCGCGACGCAGGCAACCTGCATATGGAGTTTGACCCGGCCGTCCAGTGGGACTCGGAGCTCCGGACCAAGAACCTGGAGAGCAAGGGCGTGGTCGCCGAGGTGTTGTTCCCCAACGGACGGCCGTTCCAGGTCAACCGCCTCGATGACTTCGCCCGGACCGAGAACGTTGAGCTGGCCGAGGAGGGCCGCCGCGCCTATAACCGCTGGCTCGTCGACTTCTGTTCTCTTGCCCCCGAGCGGCGCCGGGGTCAGATGCAGATCTCGCTCGAAGACGTCGACACGGCCGTCCAGGATGTCTACTGGGCCAAGGAGCACGGTTTGGGTGGTGTCGGGCTCCCCGCCCCACCGGCCGGCGCCTTCTTCTTCGACCCTCGGTTCGACCCCGTCTGGGCAGCAGCCCAGGAGGTTGGTCTCGTCATCAGCCAGCACGGCGGAGCCGGACTCCCCGGTTACAGCCCTCCGGGTTTCGCGTCGATTCTCACGATCATGACCGAGAACGCCTTCTTCTCCTCGCGGTCGCTCTGGCAGCTCATCGCCGGTGGCGTGTTCGACCGGTTCCCGAATCTGCGGGTGGCCTACATCGAGACTCAACTGATGTTCCTGATCCCGGCGATCGCAAACATGGACATGATCCTCGGCGCGGACAACGACGTCATGGGTTTCGCGCGGATGATGAACCGCGAGCGGTCGGTCCAGCGCCTGGCCAGCGAGTACTTCCAAACGAACATCTTCGTCGGCGTCTCGCCGTTCTCACCCCGGCAAATCCCGACCCATCTGGCGTCGGGAAGGGACGCCATGAGCGAGCTGCTGGGGATCAACGACGAGCAGCGGTCGCTGCCCGGGTTCCACATCGGTGTCGACGCGTGCATGTTCGGAGTGGATTATCCGCACTTTGAGTCGAACTATCAGCGGGTCTCCGAAGAGGTTGCTGACCTCGTGAGCGCTGCGGGTGTGACCGAGGACGATGTGCACAAGGTGCTGTTCAAGAACGCGGCCGAGCTGTACGGCTTCGATCTCGGCAAGCTCCAGCCCGACATCGACCGCATCGGGTTCGAAACCAGCGACCTCCTGGTAACCGCGTCGGCGTAGCATCTGGCCAGCGGGATTGGCCGGTGACAACGTCCGCAGCCGCGTCATACGTTCGCCGGCCTTCGGTGATCGGGGGTCCGAAATGTCGCCGCTTGCGGAGCTCTCGGAGTATCCGGTTTCCGGTTGTGCCCCCGCCGATCCCGCGACCCAGCAAGCGCTGTTGGGTTGCCGCGCGGGAAACGGGCGCATGGTCATCGCCCTCCGTACCGATGCCATCGTGCACACCCTGGCTGGATTGCCCAATGAAGACGAGGTCTGGTTCGATCCGAATACCGGGGACTTTGTCGCTCCCGGTATCGGCGGACCGCTCTCGGTCATCTCGGCTCGTTCCGGCAAGGTGATGAGTCAGGCCGTCATCACAGGCTTCACACATTCCGGTGCAGCCGGCGCGGCGAAGATCTTCATACCGGTTCTTGCCAAAGGCATAGAGATCTTCAGCCTCCGCTAGGTGGAGGTCGGGCTTCCTACGTCTTCAGTCGTCGTGTCCGGTTGCCATGGCCAGGGTGGACGCCGTCTGATGGCCGCCCGCGGGCGAGCGATCTGAAAGCGCCACGCCCGCTGGCGGCGAGTTAATCGGACCCACCGCCGCTTCCGGTGCCGGTGCCGGTGCCGCTGGTGCAGGCCGAACCGAGGACAACAAAACCGATGCCGGTGTGGCCCGGATCCGGGGCGTAGTCAGATTCGACCGCCACCGTGACCATGTCGGTGTAGGTCCCAGAGATGACATCGCCCGACTTCGTGACGCTGTTCGCGACCAGGACGGTGATCTCCCCCGAGGCGGTGGCCGGAGGCTCGGAACTGTTGCCCGGCCGGGTCTCGAAGGTCCCGCTGCAAGAACCCGGAGCACTCGGTTGGACGATGTCAGCGAAACCCTTGAAAGAGGCGGGCGCGTCCCCGCCGCTGACCGCATTGTGCATGGCCCACTGGGCTCCCCAGAACTCCACCGGTTGGCCGGCCGTCACGCTGCCGTCCCCGATCACGAACGTGCCTCCCGTTGGGTCCGATGTCGGGGTAGGGGGGGCTGCGAACGCAGCCTGCCCCGGTGCCACAGTCCCGCACACGGCCACACCGAGCCCAACGAGCCACATCCGAAGTGCCATCTCTCCACCTCCCTGGCTGGGGGTGGCCACGGTAACCGGTCTACGACTGAGAGTGGTGGATCACTCACTGTCAGTGGCTATCGTGCACGGTCCGACTGCGACCGCAGCGAACTTCTTCGTGGCTTGTTCGGAGACTCGAAGCTGGAGCCGGTCAGGGCGGCGGCGGTTGGGGCACCGAAAAGCCGATCGTCTGCCCCCCGTCGATCGTCAGCTCGGCCCCGGTCACGAACGAAGCGGTGTCCGACACCAGATAAAGCACAGCCTCGGCGACGTCTTCGGCTTCTCCGATTCGACCAAGCGGGGTCGCCGAGAAGCGCTCACGGGTCCTCGGATTGTCGTCTTGCAAGATCATCGGAGTGGCGATCGGACCCGGCACCACCGCGTTGACACGGATGCCGTATTGCGCGAGCTCGAGGGCGGCCACCTTGGTCAATCCACGGTGCGCCCATTTCGAGGCCACGTACGAGGCGTGGTTCTGGAACGCCGAGAAGGCGGCCGTGGACAGCGTGTTGACGATGGCTCCCCCGCCGCGTTCGCGAAGGTGAGGTATCACCGCCTGGATGCCATGGAACGACCCCAGACAGTTCACCCGCCATACCTCCTCGAAGGTGTCGGCGTTCTCGTCCTCGAGCGGAGCAGCGTGCAGGATCCCGGCGTTGTTCACGAGGATGTCCAGTCGTCCGAACACTCCCGCGCCGCGGGTCACGATCGTGTCCCACGACTCGCGCACACGCACGTCCAGCTCCCCCACAACGGCCGCTTCGCCGAGCTGATCGGCCAGAGAGCTCAGATCCTCAGCTCTAAGGTCTCCGGCGATGATCCGCGCTCCGGCAGTCGCCAGACGAAGGGCGATGGCGCGACCCTGACCTCGAGCTGCTCCGGAGACGAGCGCAACCCTCTCGGCGAGCTCGTTCACGAGGCTGCTCGTGGCGGGTGCACGATGTGGGCAGTTGGGTCGGGGGTCGCGGTCATCTTCCAATAGTCGACCAGCCGCCACGGGCTCAGCACGTAGACGCACCCGTCGGCCGCCTTGTACCAAGAGTGTCCGATCGACGGGTGGGCCCACACCGTTTGGGACAGCTCGTTCTGCCAGCGCTCGACGTAGTCGTCGAAGGCGGCCGCCGTGGGCTCGACCGAGCCCCCGCCATTCCGGGCCAGCAGGGCCAGGCACGCGCCGATGTACCGCATCTGGCACTCGGATTGGAAGATGACGCTGCCGGCATGGGCGAGGTTCGTTCCCGGCCCGAACATGAGGAAGAAGTTTGGGAAGTCCGGCATAGTAATCCCGAGGTACGCCGCCGGACGGCCGTTCCAGACGTCATGGAGCGAGTGACCGCCCCGGCCGACGATCTCCATCGGGAAGAGGAAGTCATTGGCTCTGAATCCGGTCGCCAGGACGATGACATCGGCGGGGTATCGGCGGTCCGCGGTGACCACGGCGTGCTCTTCCATGTCGACGATCGGCTCGCGCACCAGCTCGACGTGTTCTTGACTCAGGCACCCCAGCCAGCTCCCGTCGTCCTGCAGCAACCGTTTTCCGAGTGGGGCATAGTCCGGTATCACCTTGGCCATGAGTTCGGGGTTGTCGCCGATCTGCTCCTCGATCCACTGGACCAGCCTCTGACGGAAGCGCTCACTAAGCGCGTTCACAGAGCCGGGTAGGCCCGGCCAGGTCGGGTCGACGCGGACGACGTCGAGCATCTTGTCGGTCGCCTGCCACAAGAGCAGGAATCGGTACCACCGTGCGTAACCAGGAAGATGTCTCATCGCCCACCTAGACCCCGCGCTGACCGCCTCGTGGTAGAGCCGGTTCGGGATCATCCACTGTGCGGTTCGTTGGAACACGAGCAGACTCTCGACGTCATCGACGATTGCCGGGCCGATCTGGAACCCACTGGCCCCCGCTCCGATCAGCGCCACCCTTTTGCCGCGCAGATCGACCGTACTGTCCCACTGCGCCGAATGGAACACCGGTCCGGCGAAGTGATCAAGATTGGGGATGTCCGGAATATGTGGGCGGTTGAGCTGCCCCACCGCCGAGATGATCGCGGCGGCTGTCATCTCCGAGCGGCTCCCGTCGAGAGCGCGGGTGGTGATTCGCCAAAGCAGACCTTCCTCATCCCACTCGGCTCGCTCGACCTCGGTCCGCCAGCGGACGTGTCGATCGACACCGTGACGGCGCATGACATCCCGGAAATAGGTGTGCAGCTCGGGCTGTCGGGAGAAGTACTCACTGAAACCGTGGTTCGGCTCGAAGGAATAGCAGTAGTAGTGGTTGGCGACATCGACCCGGCACCCCGGATACGTGTTCTCGTACCAGGCTCCACCGACGTCGTCATTCTTCTCGACGATTTCGAAGGGGATCCCGGCCTCTTTCAAGCGGATCCCGGCAAGCAGTCCCGACATGCCACAACCGATGACGAGCACCGAAGGGGGCGTCGTCGAGTGCACATCGATTCGTCGGGGGTCATTCCCTCCGAGATCCATCTCCTCAAGAAAGAGCTCGGCGTAGTCGTCATCGACGTGGGCCGCTGCCAGCCAGTCCATCAACTCCCTGACGACCGGACCCTCAAGAGGGGAAGGTGTCTCTGAACCGCGGTCCCGGAACGCCTTGACGGCCCCGAATGCGAACCGCCGGAGTTCAGTCTGATCCTCCTCCGCCAGACCGCCATCAAACTCGTTGAAGGCGAGGCGACGGGGTCTGATCGGACCTCTGAGCACCGCGGGGTCGCCAGTGATGTGGACCACCGAGGCAACGAGTGCCAGGACGTTCGCGGTCCGCAGGGCGCTCTCGACGGCGTCGTCGGGTTCGACGATCGGCTCAGTGGTCAGGGGATACGGCGTCACTCGCTCACAGAAAAGCCACGTCGCCACTCATGCCGGTCTTGAAACTCACACCGGGAGCAGCGGATCGAGCCGCCGACGGTCGTCGGCCACGAGGGGCACGAGCGGCTGGCCCTTCCCCGAACGCCAGTACACCTGGCCCTCTCGCCACGCCTCCCGTCGGAGGCGCTGCTTGTCGATCTTCATGCTCGCCAATTTCGGAAGCTCCTCAGTGACCCGAATGAAGCTCGGGCGCCACTTCGTGCCCAGATCGGGCTGTCGATCGAGGAACTCGTCGAAGGCCACCGGGTCGAAATCCGCGCCATTGCCAAATTCGAGAGCCGCCATGACCCGGTCCCCGACCGGGTCATCCGGTACCGCGTAGACGGCAACTGAGCGGACGTCGGGATGACGGGCGATGATCGCCTCGACCGGCGCGGCGGCGAAGTTCTCGCCATCGACCCGGAGCCATTCATTCGATCGCCCCGCGAAGTAGAACCATCCGTCTGCGTCACGGTAGGCGAGGTCGCCTGACCAGTACCAACCCTCGCGAAAACGCTCCTGAGTCGCTTCCTCGTTCTTGTAGTAGCCCTCGAACCCCGACGTCGGTTGCGTTTCGACGATCTCGCCGACGGCCTCCTCCAGGTTGTTCGGCCGCCCGTCGGCGTCGAACGCGACCGGTGGGCACTCCTGGTGGGTGTCGCTGTCGAGCACCCTCAAGGTCGATTCGCCCTTCCCGAGTGCACCGGACGGCATCGAGGGATCCCTGCGGATGATGATGATCCCCTCGGTCGATCCGTAGCTGTCGCGGACCGTACAGCCGAAGCGTCGGGCAAATTCCTTGATGTCACGAACGGAAGCCTCGTTCCCGATCGCATGACGAAGTGGATTTTCGGCGTCGTCAGGTTTCTCGGGCGTGGCGAGGATGTAGTTCAGGACCTTGCCGGTGTAGGCCAGCATCGACACACCGAACCGTCGAATGTCAGTCAGGGTGTTCGACGCCGAGAAGCGCGGTCGGCTGCTGATGGGGACGGCCGCCGCGAGAGCCGATGACCATCCGGTGAAGAGCGCACTCGAGTGGAAGAAAGGAAGGGGTGCGTACACCGCGTCACCCGGGGCCAGTTCGGCGATGCGGGCGACATGAGCCCCCTGACGGGCGAATCGGCCCTGCGTACACCGCACGGCCTTGGGGAGGCCGGTCGATCCGGAGGTGAAGATCAGGAGGTAGAGATCCTCTTCCAGCACCGGTCGCTCGGGATAGGAGGACGGCTGCGCCCCCACAGCGTCAGGGTAATCCTGGCCGTCGATGGCGAGCACCAACTCGTCCGGTACGGCGGTATCGACTCCGTCGAGCAGCTCTCGCGACTTCGTGTCAGTGACGAGCAGCTGGCAGTCCGTGTGACGGACGAGGAGTCCGAGCTGCTCGCCCCGATAGGTCGAGTTGATGCCGACGACGACCGAGGCGGAGAGCGCGGCGCCGACGAGCCAGAAGAGGTAGTCGGGGACGTTCTCAAGCAGGATGCCGACGTGCGGAGGCCGCCCCGGCCTCCGCAGGGAATCGAAGAGCGCAGCGCGGCGGCTGCCCTCCTCGAGAATCTGGCGATAGGTCCATGCCCCGTCACCGATCAGGAGCCCAACACCGTCGTCGCCAGCCCGTTGACGGAGCACGTCGGCGGCGGTCATCATCGGGTGTTCACGCTCGGCCGGCCGCGGCCTGGCCATGTCGCCTCGGACGCGAACACATCGCGACAAGGTGACCCGCCCAGGGTCTCGAAGGCGAGCGAGTCGTGGACGCGGGTCTTCATGCAGCTCCCAGGAAGCTCGGCGACCGCTCTGGTCATGGTGGCCGCTGGGTAGGATACTTGTCGCGTGTCAAGTAACGCGTGGGTTTTCGATTTCGACAACCACTACTACGAGTCCACCGACGCCTTTACCCGTCACCAGGACCCCGGCCTCGGTTACCGCGGGGTGCGCTGGGCCGACATCGACGGAAGACGGCGCCTCCTCGTGGGTGGCACTGTGAACTCCTACATCGCCAACCCCACCTTTGACCCCGTGGCTCGCCCCGGGTCGCTCTATGACTGGTATCGGGGTAACCCGAAACGGCAGAACATCAGGGAAGCCTTCGGCGAACTCGAACCCCTGCGCCCGGAGTACCAGGACCGTGACCAGCGGCTCAAGGTCATGGACGCACAAGGTCTGGTCGGAGCCGTGCTGTTCCCCACCCAGGGTGTGGGAATCGAGGATGCTCTCAACTCAGACCCAGAAGCAGCCGTCAAGGTCTTCCATGGCTTCAATCGGTGGTTGCACGAGGACTGGGGCTATTCGTACAAGGGCCGGCTCTTCGCAGCGCCCTACATCGCGCTGATCGATCCCGTCGCGGCTGTCGAGGAGCTTCAGCAGGTCCTCGATCTGGGCGCCATCGTCGTCGACGTGCGGAATGGCCCGATATCCGTTCAAGGGGGGTGGCGGTCGCCGTTCGACCCCGTTTACGACCGCTTCTGGGGCCTCGCCGAGGAGTCGGGCGTCGTCGTGGCCGCCCACTCTGGGGTGGATGGCTATGACGTGCTGGTGCAGATGTGGGAGCCCGGTCGGCCTGAGAGCTCGCTTTTCCGATCGCCGCTGCGGGGCGCGGTGACGAAAGGGCGTGCGATTACCGATTTCTTCCTTGCTGCCTTATGTCAACTGCTTTTCGAGCGGTTTCCACGGCTCCGGATGGCCAGCGTCGAGAACGGCGCATCTTGGGTACCGGACATGCTCCATCGAATGGATGATTCTGCAAACCGCAACCCTGGCTACTTCGCTGAACACCCGAGGGACGTTTTCAAAGAGCATGTCTGGGTCACGCCGTTCTGGGAGGACGACGTCCCGTCACTTCTGAACGACATGTCCATCGAACGGCTCCTCCTCGGCTCCGATTGGCCGCACGCCGAAGGCTCCAGACAACCCCTCGATTTCATTACCGAATCGCTGAGCGGCCTCTCAGAGACCGATGTCCACAAGGTCGCCAGGGATAACGGGCTGGAGTTGCTCGGACTCTCCTACCACTGACCGCTTCGTTGTTCAGCGCCTGAACGTCCCCACGTAACCGACGCGGCCCGGGCCCGCAGAGTCTCGTTCATGACCTGGCCTGGTCACGTTGAACGGATGCTCCTCGGTGAGCTCGGCTGCACGCGGCACCTTGTAGTTCGCCATGGCAGCAGTCACGGCAGAGATCGACGAGCGATTGCGCGGGCCTCGATCGTTCTCAGCCCCCACCCACACGGGTGTCGGACGTCGGGGGCCGAGGTTCCCGGGGAAGCCCGAGGCCCTGTTCGCCGATCGTGTTGCGCTGAATCTCGTCCGTTCCGCCCCCGATCCGGAGGCCGGGGGCGAAGAGGAGCCGCTCCACCCACGGAGCCGCCGCCTCGTGGTTGGAGACGCCCGCAGCAACGCCAAGGAGGTTCGTCGCGGCTTCCGCAGTGAGGCGGGAGTGCTCCGAGTACAGGAGCTTCGACACGGATCCGCCGGCCGGGACCACCCCGGGCACCGCGACGCGTGCTCCCAGGAGGTCAAGCACCCGCTCACGGATCAGTACACGAGCAACGGTCTGCCGCATCAGGGGGCCGTTGGGCCGGTCGACTCCCTGGGCCAGTTGCACGAACTGCGCCGCAGAGCGGCCGCTCGTCCCACCTCCGATCGCGGCCCGTTCACTTCGGAGCATCGTCCGAAGAACGCTCCAGCCCCCGCCAAGCCCGCCGATCAGGTCGTGTTCGGGCACGAACACCTCGTCAAGAAAGACCTCATTGAAGTGATAGCCGCCCGACATCTGCCGGAGTGGACGCACAGTCACTCCCGGATCGCACATGTCGAGTGCAAAGCAGGACAGACCAGCTTGACGCGACGATGCCGGATCGCTGCGAGCGATGAGGAGGGCGAACGCCGCCGTTCTCGCTCCCGACGTCCACACCTTCTGTCCGGTGACCGACCATCCACCGGCAACGGGCTTCGCCAGTGTTCGCACGTTTGCGAGGTCCGAGCCCGCGTCGGGTTCTGAGAGGAGCTGGCACCACGTCTCCTCGCCACGAATGACAGGAGGGAGATGCATCAGTCGTTGTTCATGTGTCCCGTGCGCGAAGAGCACGGCAGGTACCATCTCGAGCGCGACCGCGAACATCTTTGTCGACACCCCGAAATGGGACTGTTCGCCGGCCACGACGTCGTCTTCCCATCCTGAGCCCCCCCGGCCTCCGTATTCCACCGGCCACGAACACCCCGCGAACCCAGCGTCGAAGAGTTTCCGCTGCCACGCTCGAGTGACTGCCACCGCCTGCTCCTCGAGGACGCAGTACTCCTCGGGAGTGGGTGCGCTCACGATGTGAACAGTCGAGAAGTCGTCGGAATCCCCTTTCTTAGGTGCGTTCGCGTCGAGCCAGCCACGAACCCGCGCTTGGAAATGAGCGCGGGTCTCAGAGGTTGGATGGCCACTCACAAGGCATTCCCAAGCTTGAGGACTTTGACTGCGTTGTGGCGCAGGAAATTCGGCCAGACATCCTCTTTGAACGGTACTTTCGGAAGTTCGCCGAAGATGCGATCGAGAGAAAGCCCCATCGGGAAATAGCCGGCGTACATGACCTTCTCAGCGCCGCGCGTGTTCGCGTAGTCGACGATCCCCTTCGGGTAGTAGCGGGGGGCGAACGCACTCGTCGAGTAGTAGAGGTTCGGCCACTTCAGCATGAGCTTGACCGCCAGGTCGACCCATGGTTCGGCTCCATGCCTCATTACGAAGGTCAGATCGGGAAAGTCGTACATCACCTGGTCGATTCGTTCGACATGCTGGACCATGGACGGAACACGTGGTCCGGCGATCCCGACCGTAACGAACACGGGGATCTCGAGCTCTATACATTTCGCGTAGTACGCGTACATCATCGGCGCATCGAGGGCTACCTGTGGATTCGTCCCATGGGGAAAGAACGACGCCGCGCGGATCCCGAGCTCGTTGCGTGCCTGCACCAAGGCCCGGATCCCATCCATACCGTCGTTAGGGTCACACGTCCACGAGGCGACAAACCGCTCCGGATGCTCCGTCAGAGCTCGAACAGTGATTTCCCGGTTTACGCTGGCGCTGACCAGACCGATCTCGATGCCGTAACGATCCATCTCACCAAGCGTTACGGCAACCGGATCGACCGTCCTGTCTATGTTCCGCTCGGGAATGTCGCGGAACATGTACTGCGCGGGCATGACGAAGTCCTCGCGACTCTCGCGGTCGCGGACCGATTGGCGCATGACGGCGTAGGTCTGATCGGGATCCGACGGAAACCCGATCAGTGTGTCTATGACACCGACACCGAAGAAAGACTCGATCACGCGGCAAACATCTTCGGCGACGTGAGCCTCATCCGCAAGATCTCGGTCTCCGGGATGGTGGCGCGGCCGGCCAGTGACCCTGGCGGCGATGAATCCAAAAGGGCGAGACGCAGCAAATGCTTGCGTCTCGAGCATCGGGTACTCCCATACAAGGGCCATCCATTCACCAAATGTGGCAACGTCACGATCTGATCAACACGTGTTGACACCAAGCCGTCTGGCCCCCAGAATCCGCAAGTGCACCGAACACCGGAGTTGCTCGCCGATGGGTTGGTCTTCGCCGAGGGGCCCCGCTGGCGCGGTGACCGGCTTTGGTTCTCGGACATGCATGGCGAGGCAGTTCGAACGGTGGATCTCGGCGGCCGCTTGGAAACGGTGGCGAACCTTCCGGGGCGCGAGCCTTCAGGGCTGGGCTTCCTTCCCGACGGAGCGATGCTGGTCGTCTCGATGCTCGAACCAGAGATCCTCCGCGTCGACGGTCAGAACGTGACCGTCCATGCCAACCTGAGTCCGTTGGTCAGCGACCGGTGCAACGACATGGTTGTCGATGGACGTGGCAACGCCTACGTGGGCACGTTTCCACCAGTTTCGGACCCACGGGGCGTGCTCGTGCTCGTCGAGCCGAACGGCTCGGCACGCATCGTGGCGGAGGACGTTGTCTTCCCGAACGGGTGTGTGGTCGCCGATGATGGACGCAGGTTGATCGTTGCCGAGTCGCTCGGCCGTCGGTTTACCGAATTCGACATCACGGACGACGGCTCGCTGACCGGTCGCCGCGTGTTCGCAGAGTGTGCACCCTATGGCCCAGACGGCATCTGCATCGATGCCGAAGGTGCGCTCTGGGCAGCCATGCCGCTCGCGCACGAGTTCCAACGTATAGCTCCGGGTGGCGATGTCCTCGAGCGCATCTCGATGGGCGAACGGCTCGCCATCGCTTGCACGCTCGGCGGCCCGGAGTTGCGCACCCTGTTCCTGCTGACCTCAAAGGAGCTCCCCGGGGAGTCCATCAAGGGCACCCAAGACGCGACGATTCACGTCGTCGAAGTCGGCGTTCCTGGAACCGGTTCACCGTAACGCCAGAAGGGACTTCCCGTCTGAAACGGCAAGGTCTGGCGTTGTGATGCGAACGAGCAAGCGACCGTGCTTTAGGACGTCTCGACTAGACCGTGGTGGTGCAATGGGTGCGAGCCACCGGATCGTTCAGGACCCCGGTAAGAACTGAGTCGTCGGGCACGGCGCAAGTGCCGCCGCGATCCAAGCGTCGCATGTCGTTCGGACGAGGCGCATGTCCTTGATCTCGGACTCGGTCAACAGAAGAGCCGCGATACCGCGCATCAGGCCGAAGAGGACGACGGCGGCAGCCGCCGCATCGATATCGACTCGGATCGATCCTTCCTGCTGACCGCGGCGGATCAAGTCGGCCCAGCCGTCGTAGCTGCGCTGGTCCGCCTCCAACATCCCATCGATCGACGCCATCGATGGGAAGGTCGCGCCCCACATCACGATGAGAGCGCGCTCCTCGGCCGTCGGGTTCTCGAAAAGCCCCAGATACGTGGTGACGGTCGCGCGAAGCAGCTCGAGTGCCGAGACGTCCTCGGGAGTCTGGCGCATGTCCCCGAGGGACTTCACTGTCGCAGCCGAGACGTGGTCCTGCACACGCCGGGCCAAGCGTGCAACGAGCTCGTCCTTCGACCCGAAATGGTGGCTCGGCAGACCACGGCTCGTCCCGGCCCGCTCGCCGATCCTCGCCAGGGATGCTTGCTCGATCCCCAGCTCGGCGATCAACGCCGCCGCCGCGTCGAGCAACGCCTGCTCAGACTTGCTTCTTCGCTCCGCCTGCGTTCTCGGTCGTGTCGCTTTGAGGGACATCATTTGACACGGTAACAGAGCACGGCGCGATGGCTTGTTGGGGCCATAACAAGTAACATTCCAGAACTTCCACGGCAACCGGAAGGATCAGCATGGCGACCTACGACCTCGTGATCAAGGGCGGCACGGTCATCGACGGGTTGCAGACGCCGCGCTACAAAGCGGATGTCGGCATCGCCGGTGGGCGGATCGCCCAGATCGGCAGGGTAGAAGCGTCCGACGGCGCCGAGGTGGTCGACGCGTCCGGGAGGATCGTCGCCCCCGGATTCGTCGACCTCCATACCCACTACGACAGCCAGGTCTTCTGGGACCCGTGGTGCACGATGTCGGGCTGGCACGGCGTGACGAGCGTGGTGATCGGAAACTGCGGCTTCGGCTTCGCGCCGTGCCGGGCCGAGGACCGCGATCGAGCGATGCTCACCGTCTCCCGTAACGAAGCGGTACCGCTCAAGACGATGCGAGCCGGAATGCCGTGGGACTGGGAGACCTTCCCGGAGTTTCTCAGCAGCGTCGACCGGACGCCCAAGGGCGTGAATGTGATGGCCTTCGTTCCACTGGCCCCGCTCTACGCGTACGTCGCCGGCGTCGACAAGACGAAGGCTTACCGCGTCACCGACGAGGAGCTCGACGAGATGTGTCGTCTCCTGGTAGGCGCCATGGAACAGGGCGGGTGCGGATGGAGCGCGCAGATCTCGGGGGAGATCGGCAATGTGCAACTCGACTACGACGGCACGCCGATGGTGACCGATTTCATGACCGATCACGAGGTGGCCGCGTTCTCACATGCGCTTCGCTCAGTCGGCCGGGGCGTCGTCCAGCTCACCGGCTCACTTGACAGTGCCGCGCTGATCGCCCGTGAAAGCGGTCGTCCGATCATCTGGAACGCACTCCTGGCAGACGGTGCGCTGAACCAGCATGGCGGTGCTCAGTACTCGCACCGCGATGCGCTGAAGCAGCTTGCGTATTACAACGAAGAGGAGGGACTGCGCATTTATGCGCAGGCGCTCACGACCAACTTCGTCTCAGAGTTCACATTCGAGGACTACAACCTCCTCGATACCATCCCGTGCTGGAGGGAAGCGCTCCTCGGAACGATTGAAGAGAAACGGCACAAACTCGCCGACCCCGAGCGTCGCCGGGCCATGAAGGAGATCCACGAACAGCGAGGAGGTCTCTTCGGTGCCGGGTACGTCCTGAACGAAATCAAAGTCAACTGGATCTCCAGTGACGCGCCGCACGCCCAGGAGATAAAGGAACGCTACGAAGGCTGGACGATCGGCGAGATCGCGGCCCGCGAAGACAAACATCCGATCGACGCCATGCTCGACATCGCAGTCGCCGGTGGATTGAAGGTCGGTTTCGCCACGAAGATGCTCGAGACACCACCGGAGTCTATGAAGGAGATCGCCACGTCTCCGGTGGCATTGCCCGGCGTGAGTGACGGTGGCGCGCACACGAAGTTCGTGACCACGGCGCGCTATCCGACCGAGCTCATCAGCTACTGGGTCCGCGAACACGAGATCATGTCTCTCGAAGAAGCCCACTGGCGACTTGCCTTCTACCCCGCTGTCGCCGCCGGCCTGAAGGACCGTGGATACCTTCGCGAAGGGGCACCGGCGGACGTCGTCATCTACGACTACGAGAGGCTCGATAGCGGTCCACAGGAGCGGCTCTGGGACTACCCCGAGGGCGAGATGCGGCTGGTTCAGAAGGCAGTCGGCTACGAACGGATCATTGTCAACGGCAAGACGACGTTCGTCGAGGGCGAGTGCACCGGCGCGACGCCCGGCAAGCTGCTTCGTCACGGCAAGGACTAACGGAGGAGCACCCAATGGTGAACGCGGGGGACAAATTTCCGACGATCTTCGATGTCGATAACCACTATTGGGAGACCAGCGATGCCTTCACCCGCCACCGCGACCCGAAGTACGCGGATCGAGGTGTGCTTGTGAAGGAGGTTGACGGGCAACTCCGCTATGTCGTTGGCGGGCAATTCCACCCAATCATTCCTGGGCCGGGCGACGTCAACCTCCGACCGCGGCCCGGGGCGCTATTCGAATACTTCGCCGGCAGGAGCGCCAAGGCAGACCTCGCCAACATGCTCTCGTGCGAGCTCCCTTCAGAGCACCCGGAGTGGTACGACCGCGACGCTCGACTCCATTGCATGGATGGGCAGGGCGTGGAGGCGTGTTGGATGTTCCCTTCTCAAGGCGTTTGCATGGAGGGCCCAATGCAGCCCGACATCGAGGCGTCGGTCGACATCTTCCGTGCCTTCAACCGATGGCTCGACGAGGACTGGGGATTCGCATATCAGAACCGAATCTTCGCCGCTCCGTTCCTCACGCTCTCCGAGCCCGACAGCGCGATCCGCGAACTCGAGTGGGTGATCAGCCGGGGGGCGCGTGTGATCACGATCCGCAACGGGCCCGCATTCACCCCCGAGGGCACGAAGTCGCCCGCTGACTCCGAGTTCGATCCTTTTTGGGCACGCGTGGCCGAGGCGCGCCTCATCGTTGCGCCACACGCGGGCTTCGATGACGGGTACCGCGAGGTTGAAGAGGCGGTTGCTCATGCGTGGGGCTACCGCAGCGGTCGACACCATGGCATCACCAATGCCCTCACGGTGAACGAGCCGTTCATCAGCGCGTTGATGCACCGCCGACTCGTACACGATTTCGCGGCCGCGCTCGTCGTCCACGGGCTATTCGAGCGGCACCCTGGCGTCCGGGTTGCGTTCATCGAGAATGGTGGAACATGGGTCCCGGACATGCTTCACGTTCTCCAGCTGCTTCATGGCCAGCACCCTGGGATGTTCGCCAAGAACCCAGTGGACCAATTCCACGAGAACTGCTGGATCGCCCCGTTCGTCGAAGACAGCGTCGAGGATCTGGCGAGGCATGTCCCTGTGGAGCGAATCCTTTTCGGGTCGGATTGGCCCCATGCGGAAGGTATGGCCCATCCGCGCGATTTCTTCGACAACGTCTCTTCGTTTAGCATCCCGGACCAGCGCCGGATCATGCTTGAGAACGCTCGGGAGCTCACGCTCGCGTAGCAGGGGGTGGAACATGGCAAAGCGAGCTCTGGTCGCCGCCGCGGTTGTGCTCACGACCGTGCTTGCCTCGCTCGGGACCGGGCCCCTGGCGGGCGCTGCTGCGACCACCCAGGGCGTCACCGCCTCGACCATCCGAATCGGGATTCCCTACGTCGACTTCGCCGCGGTGCGTGCGATTGGCGTGAACCTCAACCCCGGGAACTACGCCGACGCATATCAGGCGCTGATCGCCAACATGAACGCCCACGGTGGCGTCGACGGCCGCCACATTGTGGCCTACCTCGATGCCGTCAACCCTGCGGAAGTCGCTGCCGCGGACACCTCGTGCACGCAACTCACTATGGACGACAAGATCTTCGTCGCGATCGCTCCACTGATGCCGGATTGCTATCTGGCTGACAATGTACCGACCATCAACGGAAGCGGGTTGGAGCAGAAGACGGTATCGCCGGGATGGGCGCCGAACTTCACCCTCACTCCCCCTTCGTCCGCATACGATCCCCTGCAGCTGAGCGTGTATTCGAAACTCGGCGTCTTCAAAGGCAAGAAGGTGGGTGTCTTCGGTGGCGACACCACCGACAAATCCGAGGTGGCGGTCGTCGAAGCAGCCCTTAGTAAGCTCCACGTCGACGTCATCCAGAGCGCGATCGACGCGGCCCCGGAGGGCGACGACCCCGCCGCCTATGCACAGGTCGCCGTCATCTCTTCGCGCTTCCAGAGCACCGGGGTGAATGAGGTCGTCGCAGTGGGTGACGGTTCGGCGACGTGGCCCGACGGCCTAAACGCCAACCAGAGCAGCTACAACCCGCCGTGGGTGGCCACCAACTCAGCGGACCTCAACGGCTATCTTGAAGGCGTCAACAACCCCACCTACGTCAAGAACATGGTGACCTCGACGCCGCTCGCACAGCCCCTCGGAGTGTGGGCGGAATCGTCCGTCCAAAAGTGTGTGCAAATCATTCGAAAGGCCTATCCCTCGGACGTCATCACCGCACCGCCCAAGACCGTCACCGCCAAGTCGCTCCAAGTGACCACCTACGCGGCCCCCATCACGGCCTGCGAAAACCTGGCCTTTTTCAAGACGATCGCCGATCGGGCAGGGCGGAACCTCACGGAGTCGAGTTTCGCCCGTGCCGGAGAGAACCTACGGAACGTCCTCTTGCCCGGTGTCCCGAGCGCGGTGTCCTTCGGCGCGGGCCGAACCTACGCACTCGGTGCGGTCTATGTCGGTCGCTACAACCTTGCCACGAAGACCATCAAGTTCGCCGCGACCTCATCGGCCAAGTGAACGAACATTGACCCCTCGGTGGCGGGACCGGAAGGAGGTTCGGCCCCGCCCCGTGCTCAACTGACGGCGTCCAAGCTTCCGGTCGGCCAGCCGATCGACATCATCTTGGTGCCTGGACGCGGGCTGACTTGGCCATCGACGGCAACCTCGGGATCCCCGACTCCGTCGTCCTGCCCGCACGTTCCCTCAAGACCTCGCAGGCTGGATGAGCTCGCCGAGCAAGCTTTGGACCCGACGATCGATCTCATCGACGATGGGACGTACTTCGTCGACCGGTTTGCCCGCGGGATCCTCCAACTCCCAGTCGAGATAGCGCTTGCCGGGATAGAAGGGGCAGGTGTCGCCACACCCCATGGTGACGATGATGTCAGCAGCCCTGGCTGTCTCATCGGTAAGCAACTTTGGAGACTCCCGACTCGGGTCAAGCCCCCGCTCGCGCAGGACTGCTACGACCGAGCCGTTGAGCTGGGCGGCGGGCTCCGAGCCAGCCGAACGGACATCGACCTGACCCTGGGCGTAGTGCTCGAGCAAGAGACTGGCCGCGAGACTCCTTCCGGCGTTGTGCACGCATAGGAAGAGGACGACCGGCTTCTCGGTCACACGAGCTCCCTAGGCACCTGCGACCCACCGGCCGGCGCGACAAGGGACTCCTCGGGGTGGGCCACGACCACCTGAGCAGCTTCCGCGGGAGTCAGCTTTGAATACAGCGTTCTCAGAACCGCAAATGCGACGAACCCTCCCAGCACCTGTGCTCCGACGAAGCTCGGGACCGACGAAGGAGCGATGCCGGCGAACGAGGCCGAGAACATGCGGCCCACGGTGATGGCCGGATTCGCGAAGCTCGTCGAGCTGGTGAAGAAGTAAGCCGCACCGATGTAGGCACCCACGGCCGCTGGGGCGGATCGGCTGCGGCCAGTCCGAGCCAAAGCGAAGATCACGAGCATTAACCCAACGGTGGCCACAACCTCGGACAGGAAGTGGCCACCAGAGGCCCGATGCTTGGCGGAGAGACTGATCGCCGCTCGACTGAACATGAGATTGGCCAGGATCGCCCCTCCGATGCAACCGCCGACCTGAGCGGGCAGGTAAGCGAAGGCGTCGCGCCAACGCAGGCCCCGGAACGCCGCGTCAACCAAGGACACCACCGGATTGAAATGTCCCCCTGAGACCGACCCGAACATCAAGATTGTGGCGAAGAGCCCTGCGCCGGTCGCTGCAGCGTTCTCGAACAACTCCAGACCCAGATCACCAGGTGAGAGCCTTTGGGCGGCGATTCCGGAGCCAATGACGATGGCAGCCAGAAAGATGCTGCCAAAGAACTCGGCGGTGAGTCGACGCCACAGCGCATGCTCATCCATGGAGTTGCGGCCTGGTCAATCGCCTCGATGTCGACTCGACGTTCAGCAGCAAGGCGAGGGGTTTTCTGCCACCAGATCGGGTCGAGTCGCGCAACACGCCGCGCCGTTCGGATCGGAGGCCCGAAGCTGTCCCGCCGGCATCTCGGTATCGGCGAGGACGACGTAAATCTCCCAGGGTTCCCCACCGGGGCCATCGACCCAGACCTTGTCTTGCACGGCATAGCAGCAGGCCACTTGCTCCTCCACCGCTGTCTCCAGATCGGCAGCCGCGAGCCGAGCTTGGGCTGTCATGACTTGCTCGGTGGTCTCGACCTCGATCCCCAGGTGATTGAGTGATCCCGGCGCCTGAGCGCCGTCCTCGATCAGCACGAGCTTCAGCGGTGGGTCAATCACCGCAAAGTTGGCATAACCGGGTCGAACCTTTGCCGGTTCGGTCGCAAACAGCTTGGAGTAGAAGGCCACGGCTTCATCCAGGTCCTTGACGTTCAGGGCGAGCTGCACTCGGGACATTGGGCTGGTCCTCCTGATACATTTACCTTGGTCGATGTTCAGTCTGACACCACGTATCGACCCTTGTCAATATCTGAGGAGACTCGGGTGCCGAGAACCAGGGCGATCGCTTCCACACGCGACGCCGAACTGTGCTGTTCATCTGTTGTCGACGCCCCGCTCGCCGAGAACGAGGCAGCCGAGCTGGCCCGGGTGCTCGGAGCCTTAGCAGACCCGGTGCGCTTACGGTTGCTGTCCCTCGTTGCCGCTCAAGCGGAGGTCTGCTCGTGCGACTTGGAGGTGCCGCTCGGAAGGAGCCAGCCGACTGTCTCGCACCACACCAGGGTGCTAGCCGAGGCTGGTCTCCTCGTCGGGGAGAAGCGGGGCCGGTGGATGTGGTGGCGAGTCGAACCCACGCGTCTTGCCGCTGTGCGAACGGCACTAGGCGGTTGATCGCTCAGTGTCCAGATCGGGAAGCCGACTCGGGCACTTGTTCCGATCCCTCGGGTGGCATTCTGCGGAGTTGCGGGTTGATTGGCTCGCTCTCGGGCATCGAGGATTGTCCTTCGCAACCGGCTGAAGGAACCGTCGATCAGGGAGGCCCTACCGCTCGTTGGCTCGGCTCCTTGGTCCGACCCTCGAATTGATCGGTGGCGGTCCAAGTCAAGAACCCGAAGCGAGATTCGCAACCGCTCTGGTCACGGCACTGGGAATAACGTTTGGGGTGTGAACAGGCGGAGCTCGACCATCGACACGGACGTGGGCCACCGTCGCCTATTGGACCTGAAGTGCCCAGATGAGCGGCAGGCAGTCAGACACCGACAAGGACCTTCGCCTCTGGCTTCACCCGTCGCTGATCAGGTCACATTTGATTGTGTACGAAGCCAGTTCGAAGTTCGGATTCGGTGCCGGGACGGGAACCGGGAAGGGAAAGTGAACGCTGCCGCCGGTGACGGAACGATGGGAACGCACGTTCTGGTTACGGGAGCGACTGGGTACATCGGTGGCCGGCTAGTAGGGAGGCTACTCGGCCGCGGTGCGCGTGTCCGCTGTGTCACGCGTGACCTCCGACGGCTAGATGGCCGTAGGTGGCCGGGCGTGGAGCTTACTCAAGGCGACCTCGTTGACGAGGATGCTGCGCGTCGAGCATTGGACGATATAGATGTCGTCTATTACCTGGTGCACTCGATGTGGGGCGGGGAGGCGTTCCCCGAACGGGATCGTCAAATCGCTCATAGCTTCGCAACGGCTGCTCAGAAGACGGGCGTCATGAGGATCGTCTATCTCGGGGGACTTGGAGATCCGAGCCAAAGCCTGAGCGAACACCTGATCTCGCGTCACGAGGTGGGCCATATCTTGGCCGCCAGCGGCGTGTCAGTAATCGAGTTCCGCGCCTCAATGATCGTCGGCTCGGGATCGGTGAGCTTCGAAATGATCCGGAGCTTGACCGAGCGTCTGCCGATAATGGTCACTCCCCGGTGGCTGGACAGGCGCTGCCAACCGATCGGCATCCGCAACGTCCTGGAATACCTGATTGAAGCACTCGACCATCCTGATGCCGAAGGCATCTACGAGATCGGCGGTTCGGACATACTCAGCTACAGGCAAATGATGCTCGAATACGCCCGCGTTCGGGGGCTCCACCGTCGAATCTTCGTCTTTCCCGTGCCTCACCCCCAATGGAGCAGCCGGTTCGTTGACCTTGTCACACCGATTCCATACGCCATCGCAAAACCGCTTGTGGCCAGTCTGGATACCGATATGACGGTACGGAGCGACCGCGCTCTACGCGAGTTCGGTGTCCGGCCAATGCGCTATCGTGCCGCGCTCGAGTTGGCGCTGGCCCGGGTGGAAAGTGACGAGGTCGAGACGACGTGGGCCTCCAGCCTGGCCAGTTTCAGCGCGGATCAATTCCCAAGTCGCCAGCTCGCGATTCACGAGGGCATGCTGTTTGAGCGCCATCGGATCCGTTGCTCGGCAACACCCCAAACGGTCTTTGACGCCGTGTGCGCGCTCGGCGGCGACCGCGGATGGCCCGCCGGCAACACTCTGTGGCAGATTCGGGGGCTCATCGACCGGATATTTGGCGGGGTAGGCATGCGACGAGGTCGCCGCCATCCCCGCGAGCTTCGCATCGGTGAGCCCGTGGACTTCTGGCGCGTCGAGGCACTCGAGCCACCCCATCTGCTGCGGTTGCGAGCCGAGATGAAGCTTCCTGGAACTGCCTGGTTGCAGTTCGAGGTCCTGCCCGACTTGGACGGTGCTCGGATCGAACAGACTGCGTTCTTCGATCCGCACGGTCTCTCCGGTTACCTCTACTGGTACACCTTCCTGCCGTTTCACCGGTTCCTGTTTCCTGGGCTCATCCGAGCGCTGCGTCGGACCGCCGAATCGAGGGTCCCCGAACCCTCGCCTGCGTGATCTTGACCCCGAGGACTTCGAACTGCGTACTACTCGGGCGACCCTAAAGGAAGACCCGATTCAAGCTCATGCGGCACGCTGCACTCCCGAATAAGGCCTCTGAGCAGGTCACGTCGACACAGATGTGGCCCGTGCGAGCCGCACTTTGATTGGGGGACCCCTCGTCGCCATCCTCAGCCACAACCCCGTTTATCCCCCTTTTCTCGCTCGCGATGGGACCTTCGGCCCTGGGGGCGATTGCTCCGGGGCCAATAGGCTCAGGCTCAAGGCGCCGAACGAGTTCGTTTGGTGTTCGCCTCGGAGGGGTAGGTGCCATGCCTCTAGGGAAGACCCGTCGTGGTCTTTCTCCCCTCGGCAACCTCGCCGCTGCCGGCACATCGGCGCAGCCGGTGCTCTCGCTCGAAGACGGAGCCCGCGTGGCGGTTGTCGGCGGTGGCCCGGCGGGTTCGTTCTTTGCACACTTCCTCCTCAAGATGGCAGCCGAGGTCGGCCTCGACCTCTCCGTCGACATCTGGGAGCCCCGTTCGTTCGCTCGCAGCGGCCCGGGTGGCTGCAACCACTGTGGCGGCATCGTCTCCGAGTCGCTTGTCCAGATCCTCGCGACCGAGGGGATCAACCTGCCACTCGATGTCGCCCAGCGGGGCATCGAATCGTATGTCGTCCATATGGATGTCGACAGCGTCCGCATCGCGAGCCCAGGCGGTGAGCGGCGGATCGCGGCGCTTTATCGTGGCAATGGGCCGCGGACGGGAGAAGCATCGCCCTGGGAGAGTTTTGACGGCTTCCTCCAGAAGATAGCGGTTAGTGACGGCGCGCGCGTTGTTCGCTCGCTCGTCAGCGGCATCGAGTGGCGCGATGGCCTTCCGAATCTCCTTGAAGCTGGGGGCAGCGCATCGCCATACGAGCTTGTCTGCATCGCATCCGGAGTGAACAGCAACTTCGTTGGACTGCTCGCCCAGGCCGGAGTCGAGATGGGCCCGCTTGAGACCATGCGCACCTATATCTGCGAGTTCCGCTCTGATGCTGAGACGATCCAGCGGGTGCTCGGCGACTCGATGCATGTCTTCCTACTCGACATCCCTCGCCTCGAGTTCGCTGCATTAATCCCCAAAGGCGAGTTCGTCACGATGTGTTTGCTAGGGGAGGATATCGATGAGAAGCTCGTGCACGAATTCCTCCATTCGCCTGAGGTGATGCGCTGCTTCCCCGTCGACTCGACGCCCTGCGTGTGCACCTGCTCTCCCTTGATCAACGTTCGCGGCCCGAAGGAGCCGTTCGCCGACCGCGTCGTCCTTGTTGGTGATAGCGGGGTGACCCGCCTCTATAAGGATGGCATCGGCGCCGCCTTGCGCACGGCCAAAGCGGCAGCCGAGTCCGCCGTCTTCCAGGGGATTGCGGCCGAGGACTTCAGACGTCACTACGCGCCGACTTGCGAGGCGATCGCGGCGGACAACGCAATTGGCAAGTTCATGTTTACGGTCACACGGGCGTTCAAGTACGCGCGCTTCTCGCGGCGCGCAATCGCGCGAATGAGCCGGAACGAGCAGGCATCCCCCGGCTCCGCGCGACGCCTCAGCTCTGTGCTTTGGAACATGTTCACTGGCAGTGCCCCGTACCGCGAGATCCTGAAGGACACCCTCCACCCCGCGTTCCTCGCGGGAATGGCCTGGAACCTTCTGCTCGGTGCTCCTCCCCGGCGCCGAGGACCGAAGGCGGCCTGACGATGGGCACCGGCGCGCTCGGCACGGTGTACCCGAATGGTGCGGTGATCGTTCGCGAAGGGGAACCTGGCAACTGCATGTACGTCGTTCAGGCGGGCAAGGTCGAGGTCATCCGCGGGGAAGGTGATCGCGAGCGACGACTCGACGTGATTTCCGAGGGAAGCTTCTTCGGGGAAATGGCGCTCTTCGAGACTGAGATGCGCTCCGCGACCGTGCGCGCACTGGGCGATGCGCGGGTCTTGACCATTGACAAGAGAGCGTTGCTGCGCCGGATCACGGAGGATCCACTGCTCGCGCTGAACCTACTGAAGACACTCTCGTCGCGACTGCGCGAGGCACGCCGTTCCCAGGTGGCAACGTGAGTAGACACGACAATCTCATGCGGCTGACGCCCTCATTTCGTCCGACTCAGCTGCAGAAAGTCTCACCTTGCCAGGCGAGCTGCCCGATCTCCGGCGACATCCGAACATGGGTCGGCATCATCGCCCAGAGGGAGAAGTTGGGCCTCACGCTCGAGGAGGCTTTCGCGCGCGCCTGGGGAGTGATCGTCGAGCGCAACCCGATGCCGAGCACGCTGGGCCGCGTTTGCCCGCGTCCTTGCGAATCAGACTGCAACCGCTCGGAGCTCGACCAGCCCGTCTCGATCAATGCAATGGAACGCTTCCTGGGTGACTGGGCCATTTCCAAGCGGCTCCCACTGGCCCGCCTCGAAGAGAACCAAAAGCCCGAGTGGATCGGCGCTATCGGCTCCGGCCCGTCGGGCCTCTCGTTCGCATATCAGATGGCCCGTCGCGGGTACCGGGTGACGATCTACGAGCAACGGCCACGGGCGGGCGGAATGCTCCGTTACGGGATCCCGGACTACCGGCTGCCCCCCGAGGTGCTCGACGCTGAGATCGACCGCATCGCGCGTCTCGGCGTCGAGATCCGGCTTGACACGGCCGTCGGAAGCGACGTTTCACTTGCCGAATTGCGGGCGCGCCACGTCGCTCTATACGTCGCGATCGGGGCGCAGGCGGGCCGTGAACTCGGGATCACGGGCGAGGTTGACGGGGCCGTCTGGAACGGCGCGGAGTTCCTTCTCCGCGTCAACCAAGGCGACCCAGTGGAGGTCGGCGCGACGGTAGCAGTGATCGGTGGGGGCAATACCGCAGTCGACGCCGCGCGGACGGCCCGGCGAACTGGCGCCGACGTGACGATCGTTTACCGGCGTTCCCGCAAGGAAATGCCGGCGATCGAAGCGGAGGTCGATGATGCGCTTGCGGAAGGGGTGGGGCTGCTGCTCCTGAGTACGCCGGTACGGGTCGAACGGCGTGACGGCTCGCTCATCCTGACGGTCGTCTCCATGGAGCTCGGCGAGCCAGACGAGTCCGGACGACGGCGGCCAGTCGCCGTGGCGGGTTCGGAGACCGAGCTGCCGGTGGACACCATCATCGCGGCGGTCTCCCAGGTACCCGACTGGTCGGGCCTCGAAGAACTCCAACGTGCCGGTTGGCTCGCTCCCGATTCGAGCGGCGCCATCACGGAGGGAGTCTGGGGTGGCGGCGATGCGATCGAACTTGGCATCTGCGGGACGGCCATCGCCCACGGCCGACGTGCCGCAGAGGCACTCCATACCCGACTTGGCGGGCGTCCCGAGCCGGTGCCGGAGAGCCGCCCGCCGATCAGCTCCGCCGCACTGCTGCTCGATGCCTATCCACCGGCCACGCGTGCCGAGGCTGTTCGCCTCGCTCCAGACGACGCGGTCCGCCTCCCCAGCGCCGAGGTCAGCCTTGGCATCGACGAGGAGCAGTTCCTAGGGGAAGCCAGCCGCTGCTTGTCGTGCGGTTCCTGTTTCGGCTGCGAGCAGTGCTGGATGTTCTGCACCGTGCTGTCGTTCGGTCGTCTCGCCGATTCTGCCCCGGGGGCGTACTTCTCGCTCTCGCTCGACAATTGCCTGGAATGCGGCAAATGCGTCGAGGTGTGCCCCTGCGGATTCCTCGAGGTAACCGGTGGCGGTCTTTCTCAGTCGTCAAGGTAGCGTCGAGCCTTCATTCTCTTGCGCCTCGGGACACCACCCATTCAATGCTCGGGGCCGCGTCACTATCTGTTGCGAGTTCTTTCGCCAGCCTGAATCGTTAACTAGAACACCTCCGGCGCTAACAGGCTTCCATGCCCATGACATCCGAGCAGCGCTCCCTCCGATCGCGTTTAGGCGCCTATACCGTGCACTCCCGGGGATTGACCGATACTGAGCCGACCCGTGCGACGTTCATGGCCCGTTTCGAGCGCGAGGTCGATCCTGAGAGCAAGCTTTCGTCTGCGAAAGGTCAAAGCGAGCCGAGGCGGCTCGGAAGGCCTACTCTCACCCGCCTGGCCTTTCGGTCTTTCCGGTCGTTATCGCGCTGAGCGACGAATCGGGCCTCACCTCCTCGCCCGTTCCGGCGAGTTCAAGAGGTTGCACGACGTGGGCCGCTTGCCGGATGACCCCCTGCGACGCCTCTGAAGGGCCCATCCTTCGATGTCAGTCCCA
>DAIUEV010000021.1:0-47313 GCA_036844945.1 Acidimicrobiales bacterium | reverse complement strand
GATCGGCCAGGCCTGCGAGTTCGACTACTCGGGCACCCAGGCCTGCCGGGTCCTGGCCGAGGAGGGGTACCGGGTGGTGCTGGTGAACTCCAACCCGGCGACGATCATGACCGACCCGGGCACCGCCGACCGGACCTACGTCGAGCCGCTCGACCCGTCGGTGCTCGCCGCC
The DNA here is from genome assembly GCA_036844945.1 of Acidimicrobiales bacterium. Classification (GTDB taxonomy): domain Bacteria; phylum Actinomycetota; class Acidimicrobiia; order Acidimicrobiales; family RAAP-2; genus Palsa-461. The sequence continues at coordinate 47,141 of DAIUEV010000021.1, read as the reverse complement.
ATCATCGAGAAGGAGCGGCCCGACGCCCTCCTCCCGACCCTCGGCGGGCAGACCGCGCTGAACCTCACCATGGCCCTCTTCGAGCGCGGCACCCTCGAGCAGTTCGGGGTCGAGGTGATCGGCGCCCGCCCCGAGGCGATCGCGACCGCCGAGGACCGCGAGCGGTTCAAGGAGGCCATGGGCGACATCGGTCTCGAGGTGCCCGAGTCCGGCTTCGCCCACTCGGTCGACGAGGCGCTCGCGATCGCGGCCGTCATCTCGTATCCGGTGATCGTGCGCCCGAGCTACATCCTCGGCGGGTCGGGCTCGGGGATCGCCCGCGACGAACCGGCGCTCACCGCGCTCGCGGCGGTGGGCATCGACGCCAGCCCCATCGGGGAGGTGCTCGTCGAGCGCTCGATCGTCGGCTGGAAGGAGTTCGAGCTCGAGGTGATGCGCGACCGGGCCGACAACTGCGTGGTCGTGTGCTCGATCGAGAACCTCGACCCCATGGGGGTCCACACCGGCGACTCGATCACGGTCGCCCCAGCCCAGACGCTGACCGACGTGGAGTATCAGGCGATGCGCGACGACGCGTTCGCCTGCCTGCGCCGGGTGGGGGTCGAGACCGGCGGCTCCAACGTCCAGTTCGCGGTCGACCCGGCCGACGGGCGGCGGATGATCATCGAGATGAACCCACGGGTGTCGCGCTCGTCGGCGCTCGCGTCCAAGGCCACCGGGTTCCCGATCGCCAAGATCGCGGCCCGGCTCGCGGTCGGATACGAGCTGGCCGAGATCGCCAACGACATCACCCGGGCCACCCCGGCCAGCTTCGAGCCGACGATCGACTACGTCGTGACGAAGATCCCGCGCTTCGCCTTCGAGAAGCTGCACGGGGCCGAGGCGACCCTCGGCACGAGGATGCAGTCGGTCGGAGAGGTGATGGCCATCGGACGCACCTTCGGCGAGTCGCTGCAGAAGGCGCTCCGCTCGCTCGAGCAGGGGCGCCACGGGCTGAACGCGGACCCGGGCGAAGCCGCGCTCGACCAGGTCGACGACGCGGCCCTCCTCGACCGGGTGGCCGTGGCCAGCCCCGAGCGGATCTTCGAGGTCGAGGCGGCGCTCCGCCGCGGGCTCGGGGTCGACACGGTGGCCGAGCGCACCGGCATCGACCCCTGGTTCCTCACCCAGATCGCCCGGCTGAGCGACGCCCGCCTGGCCCTGGAGCAGCGCCGCGCCGAGCGGGGGGACGGGACGCTCACCTCGCTGACCAGGGCGGACTGGCGGCGCCTCAAGAGGTTCGGGTTCTCGGACCCCCAGCTCTCCTACCTGCTCCACACCGACGAGGCCTCGGTCCGGACGGCCCGGACGGACGCCGGGGTCGTCCCCACCTTCAAGACCGTCGACACCTGCGGGGCCGAGTTCGCCGCCGATACCCCGTACCACTACTCGACCTACGAGGACGAGGAGGAGGTCCACCCGTCGTCCCGGCCCCGGGTCATCATCCTCGGCTCGGGCCCCAACCGGATCGGCCAGGGGATCGAGTTCGACTACTGCTGCGTGCACGCCAGCATCGCCCTCCGGGAGGCCGGGTACGAGACCGTGATGGTCAACTGCAACCCCGAGACCGTGTCGACCGACTACGACACCTCGGACCGCCTCTACTTCGAGCCGCTCTCGGCCGAGGACGTGCGCAACGTGATCGAGGTGGAGACCCGGGCCAGCCGGGACGACGGGCGGGTGGTCGGGGTCATCGTGTCGCTCGGCGGCCAAACCCCGCTCAAGCTGGCGGCCGCGATCCCCGAGTCGCTCGTGCTCGGGACACCGGCGGTCTCGATCGACCTCGCCGAGGACCGGGAGCGCTGGAACGCGCTGTGCCACCGGCTCGGCATCGCCCAGCCGGCCGGGGGCACCGCCACCTCGGTCGACGAGGCGCTCGCGATCGCCCGGGACATCGGCTACCCCGTGCTCGTGCGGCCGAGCTACGTGCTCGGGGGCCGGGCCATGGAGATCGTCTACGACGACGACGGCGTGGACCGGGTGATGAAGTCGGTGGCGGCCGGCCTCGCCCGGGAGGGCGGCCTGAGCGCCGAACGCCCGGTGCTGGTCGACCGGTTCCTCGAGGACGCGATCGAGGTCGACGTCGACTCGGTGCGCGACTCGACCGGCGAGGTGCTGATCGCCGGGATCATGGAGCACGTCGAGGAGGCGGGCGTGCACTCGGGGGACTCCGCCTGCGCGCTGCCACCCCAGACGCTCGGCGCCGATGTGCTCGCCACGATCGAGAACCAGACGCGCGCGATCGCCGAGGCGCTCGGCGTGGTCGGCCTCCTGAACGTGCAGTACGCGGTGAAGGACGGGGCCGTCTTCGTCCTGGAGGCCAACCCGCGGGCCAGCCGCACCGTCCCGTTCGTGGCCAAGGCGACCGGGCTGCCGCTGGCCCGGATCGGTGCGCGCCTCTTGGTCGGCGAGACCCTGGCCGACCTGCGGGCGGCCGGCGAGCTCGACCGGGTCGGCCCGCTCAGCCACGTCTCGGTGAAGGAGGCCGTGCTGCCCTTCGACCGGTTCCCCGGGGTCGACACGCTGCTCGGCCCCGAGATGCGCTCGACCGGCGAGGTGATGGGGGTCGACACCACCTTCGGACTCGCCTTCGCCAAGAGCCAGATGGCCGCCGGGACCCGGCTGCCCCACGACGGCACCGTGTTCCTCTCGCTCGCCGACCGGGACAAGCCGGCCGGGCTCGAGGTGGCCCGCCAGCTGGTGGCCCTGGGCTTCCGCCTCGCCGCGACCACCGGGACCGCCGCGCTGCTGGCGGCCCACGACGTGCCGGTCGAGACGGTGGTGGCCAAGGTGGGGGAGGACGGGGTCGGCCCCCAGGCGCCCGAGCTCATCGCCGCGGGCCGGATCCAGCTGGTGGTGAACACCCCCCGCGGCCGCGGCCCGCGGGCCGACGGGCAGTACATCCGGACCGCCGCGCTGGCCCACCACGTGCCCTGCCTCACCACGCTGGCCGCGGCCAAGGCCGCGGTGGCCGGGATCGCCGACTGGGCGACGCACCCGCTCGAGGTGCGCTCGCTCCAGGAGCTGCACCTGGACGGGGCGGTCCGCTGAGGTGGCTGTCGACCTCACCACCACGGTCGGCAGCCTCACCCTCGCCAATCCGGTGATGACCGCGGCGGGGACCGCCGGCTACGGCACCGAGCTGGCCGCGTACGGCGACCTCGCGCTCCTCGGCGCGCACGTGGTGAAGTCGATCTCGGCCGACCCGTGGTCGGGGAACCCCGCCCCGCGGCTGACCGAGTCGGGCGAGAACATGGTCAACAGCGTCGGGCTGAGCGGGCCCGGGGTCGAGGCGTGGCTCGAGCGGGAGCTGCCCGGGCTGGCGAGCTCGGGGGCCACGGTGGTCGTGAGCATCTGGGGCCGCAGCGTGGAGGGCTTCGCCAAGGCGGCCGGCATGCTGCGCGGGGTGGGGCCTCCGGTCGTGGCGGTCGAGGTGAACGTGAGCTGCCCCAACGTGGAGGACCGGTCGCGCATGTTCGCCCACGACCCCCGGGCGACCGCCGAGGCGGTCGAGGCGGCCGAGTGCGGGCTGCCCCGCTGGGCCAAGCTCAGCCCCAACGTGGGGGACATCTGCGAGATCGCCGGCGCGGCGCTGGGTGCGGGGGCCGAGGGGCTCACGCTCGTCAACACCCTGCTCGCCATGGTGGTCGACCCCGAGACGCGCACGGCGGTGCTCGGGGCCGGTGGCGGGGGTCTCTCGGGTCCGGCGCTGCGGCCCGTGGCCGTGCGCGCGGTCGCCGACTGCCGGTCCGCCTTCCCCGGCGCGGCCATCGTGGGGGTCGGTGGGATCGGCAGCGGGCGCGACGCCGCCGAGCTGCTCGTCGCGGGGGCCGACGCCGTCCAGGTGGGCACCGCGATCTTCCGTGACCCGCGCGCGCCGTGGCGGGTGCTCTCCGAGCTCGGTCGGTGGTGCGAGGATCACGGCGTGGCCTCGCTGCGCGAGCTCGTGGGGTCGCTCAATGCCTGAGACCTTCCGCGACCGGTTGCAGGCCGCGCTGGTGGCCAAGGGGTCGTTGTGCCCCGGGATCGACCCGACGCGGGCCGGGCTCGCCCGCTGGGACATCGAGGACTCGGCCAAGGGGGCCGCTGAGTTCGGGTTGCGCTATCTCGAGGTGCTCGCTCGGCGGGTCGCGGTGGTGAAACCCAACGTCGCGTTCTTCGAGCAGTATGGCGCGGCCGGGCTCGCGTCCTTGGAGACGTTGCTCGGAGCCGCGCGCGAGGTCGGCGTGATGACGATCCTCGACGCGAAGCGCGGTGACATCGAGTCGACCAACACCGCCTACGCGCGCGCGTGGCTCGACGCCGACAGCCCGCTCGCCGCCGACGCATTGACTGTGTCGCCGTACCTCGGCGCGCGCGCGTTGACGCCCTTCTTCGACATCGCGCAGCGCGAAGGTCGCGGTGTCTTCGTCGTCGTGCGGAGCTCGAACCCGGAGGGACGGGCCGTGCAAGAGGCGCGCGTCGCCGACGGCCGGACCCTCGAGCAGTCGCTGCTCGATGTGGTCATGGAGCGACCCGAAGTGGTGGGTGCGGTGATCGGACTCATGACGGCGGCCCGCCCCCTCGAGGTCCCGGAAGCCACGTTCTACCTGGCCCCGGGGGTGGAAACCCAGGGTGCGACCTGGGCCGATTTGGGGGCGCAGTTCGGGGGTATGGCATCCACGCCAGTTGTGGTCAACCTGTCGCGGTCGCTGGCATCGGCGGGACCGGACGCTCAGGGGCTGCTCGATGCGGCCGATCGCGCCCAGGAGAAGATCATCTCCGAGTTGCGCCCCCGTTCTGATTGAGGCGCTATCGTCGGGTCATGCCTCAACCGCCCGCACTTACCGCTGAGCAGCGCCAGGCCGCGCTGCAGAAGGCCGCCAAGGTTCGACGCGAGCGCGCCGACGTGAAGGAGAAGTTGAAGCTCGGCTCGCTCACCCTCGCCGAGTTGCTGCAGAAGGCCGAAGGCGACGAGACCGTGGGGAAGATGAAGGTCCTCTCCGTGCTCGAGTCGCTGCCCGGCCTGGGCAAGGTGAAGGCCCGCCGTCTCATGGACACGGTCGGGATCAGCGAGAGCCGCCGCCTGCAGGGGTTGGGCGCGAAGCAGCGCGCCGACCTGCTGAAGGCCACCGCTCGCTAGACAGGGCGCGCGTCCCCTGGACGCCGCGTCGCTCATCTTCGTCCTCATCGGTCCCGGGGGGGCCGGGAAGGGCACGGTGTCGCGGACCCTCGTGGCCCGCGATCCGAAGCTGTGGCTCAGCCGTTCGTGGACGACGCGCCCGCAGCGCCCCGGCGAGACCGACGACGCCTACGTCTACGTCGACGAGGCGGCGTTCCGCCGCAAGGTCGACGAGGGTGGGTTCCTCGAGTGGGCCGAGTTCCTCGGCCACCACTACGGCACCCCCAACCCCGATCCGCCCGAAGGCCGAGACGTCCTCTTGGAGATCGACGTGCAGGGCGCGCGTCAGGTGGTGGAGAAGTGGCCTGGGGCCGTCGTCATCCTCCTCGTGCCCCCTTCGACGGCGGTCCAGGAGCACCGGTTGGAGGCCCGGGGGGACCCCGCCGACCAGGTGGCCCTGCGGGTCGAGACCGGCCGCGAGGAGGTCCGCCAGGCGAGGGAACTCGCCGCGCACGAGGTGGTCAACGACGACGTGGCTCGGGCCACCACCGAGGTGGCCGGTATAGTTGAGGCCGCGCGTTCGGCTCACCTCGAGCACTCCTGAGCGCACCCCCCAGATCACCCGGAGGATTCATGGCCCAAGGCCGACTTAACCTGATGGACCCGCCCATCGAGGACCTGCTCGACAAGGTCGACTCGAAGTTCACGCTGGTCGCTCTGGGGGCGCTGCGGGCCCGCCAGGTCAACGCCTACTACAACAGCCTCGGCGAGGGGCTGGGCCGGGTCGTGCCGCCCCAGGTCGCCTCGGTGTCGGGGAAGCCGCTGTCGATCGCGTTCGAGGAGATCGCGGCGGGGAAGGCGACCTACGTGCGCCTCGACCCCGAGGAGCTGGCGGCGCTCGAGGCGGCCGAGGCCGCCGGGACCGGCACCGAGCTGAGCGAGGTCGAAGGCGGCCTCGCCGCGCTCCTGGGCGGCGGGACCCAATCCGACGAGGACGCGCCCGAGGACGAGGGCCCGGCCGCCGGATAGGCGGCGAGCCATGTCGACACCGCCCGCCGCCCGCCGGGTCGTCCTCGGGGTCACCGGGGGCATCGCCGCCTACAAGGCCGTCGAGGTCTGCCGCCGCCTGGTCGAAGCGGGCGTGCACGTCGCGCCGGTGCTGACCGCTGACGCGGAGCGATTCGTCGGGGCGGTCACCTTCTCGGCGCTCGCGTCGGAGCCCGCGCAGCGGTCCTTGTTCGAGGAGTCCTCGCCGATCCCGCACACCCGGCTCGGCCAGTCCGCCGATCTCGTCGTGGTGGCGCCGGCCACCGCCGACTTCCTCGCCCGCTACGCGGCCGGGATGGCCAACGACCTGTTGACCGCGACGCTGCTCGCCACCCGCGCCCCGGTGCTCGTGTGTCCGGCGATGCACACCGAGATGTGGGAGCACCCGAGCGTCCAGGAGAACCTGGCCACCCTCGTGCGGCGGGGGGTCTCCGTGGTGCCGCCCGAGCGCGGCCCGTTGGCGGCCGGCGACGTCGGCGTCGGCCGGCTGGCCGAACCGGCCGCGATCGTGGCCGTCGCCCTCGGGATGCTCGGTGCCCACGGTGACCTGGCCGGCCGGCGGGTCGCGGTGTCGGCCGGCGGGACCCGGGAGCCGATCGACCCGGTCCGCCACCTCTCCAACCGGTCGTCGGGGAAGCAGGGCCACGCGCTGGCCGCCGCCGCCCTGCGCCGGGGCGCCGACGTGGCGCTCGTGACGACCGTCGCCGACACGCTGCCGGCCCACCCCCGCCTGAGCGTGGTGCGGGTCGACACCGCGGCCGAGATGGAGTCGGCGATGGCCATCGAGGCCGACAAGGCCGACGTGATCGTCATGGCGGCCGCGGTGGCCGACTTCCGGCCGGTCGCGGTGGCGGGGCACAAGCTGACCAAGGACAAGGGGATCCCCGAGCTCGTCTTGGAGAGGACCCCCGACATCCTGGCCGGCCTCGCCCGGCACCGTCGGCCCGGCCAGGTCATCGTCGGCTTCGCGGCCGAGACCGACGAGCCGCTGTCCCGGGCCCGGCGCAAGCGTGAAGAGAAGGGCGTCGACCTCATGGTGGTGAACGACGTGAGCGCGCCGGGGGTGGGTTTCGACCACGACACGAACGCGGTGACCATCGTCGGTCCGGGCAACGACCACGAGGTGCCGCTGACCACGAAGGCGGTCGTCGCCGACGCCGTGTTGGACCGGGTCGTCGAGCTGCTCGACCACCCGGCCGACGGCACGAGAGAACCAGAGGAGCGTTGATGCGGACCACCTTCACCTCGGAGTCGGTGACCGAGGGCCACCCCGACAAGATGGCCGACCAGATCTCCGACACGGTCCTCGACGCGCTGCTCGAGCAGGACCCGAGGAGCCGGGTGGCCTGCGAGACGCTGCTCACGACCGGTCTCGTCGTCGTGGCCGGCGAGATCACGACCGACGCAACGATCGACGTGACCTCGCTCGCCCGCCAGGCGGTGTGCGACATCGGCTACGACGACGACGCGACGGGGTTCAACGGCAACACCTGCGCGGTGCTCGTGTCGCTCGACAAGCAATCGCCCGACATCGCCCAGGGCGTCGACATGGCCTACGAGCTGCGGACCGGTTCGGGCGGCGAGGACATGCGGAACGCTCAGGGCGCGGGTGACCAGGGGATGATGTTCGGCTTCGCCTGTGACGAGACGCCCGACCTCATGCCGCTGCCGATCTGGCTCGCGCACCGGCTGTCCCAGCGGCTCACCCAGGTGCGCCGGCTCGGCTCCCTCCCGTACCTCCGGCCCGACGGCAAGACCCAGGTGTCCATCGCGTACGACGGCGGCCGACCCGTGGCCGTCGAGACCGTCCTCATCTCGACCCAGCACCAACCCGGCATCGACATCGAGACGCTGCTCGCCCCCGACGTGCGCGAGCAGGTCATCGAACCCCTGCTGCCGAGCGACCTCGACACCTCGGCGGTCTCGATTCTCATCAACCCGACCGGGCGGTTCGAGCTCGGCGGGCCCCACGCCGACACCGGGCTCACCGGCCGCAAGATCATCGTGGACACCTACGGGGGCATGGCCCGCCACGGCGGCGGGGCCTTCTCCGGCAAGGACCCGTCCAAGGTCGACCGCTCGGCCGCCTACGCGGCGCGCTGGGTGGCCAAGCACGTGGTCGCCGCCGGCGCCGCCCGCCGGTGCGAGGTCCAGGTCGCCTACGCCATCGGGGTCGCCCACCCGGTCTCGGTGCTCGTCGAGACCTTCGGCACCGAGACGGTGGACCCGGCCAAGATCACCGGCGCGGTGGGGGAGCTGTTCGACCTCCGGCCGGCCGCCATCATCGAGGAGCTCGACCTCCGCCGGCCCATCTACAAGGGGACCGCCGCCTACGGGCACTTCGGCCGGGGTGAGAAGGAGTTCACGTGGGAGGCCACCCCGAAGGTCGACGACATGAAGCGGGCGCTCGGGCTCTAGCCGCCGCGGCGCCGGGGTTTTGAGCGTGCGGGTGGTCCGGGTGCTGCCCGACGTGGCGGCGGTCGGGCGGCCCTTCGACTACGAGGTGCCCGAGGGCTGGGAGGCCGACGTCGCGGTGGGCACCCGGGTGCGCGTCCCCCTCCACGGTCGGAGGGTCGGCGGGTGGGTCGTCGACGACGACGTCGAACCGGAGCCGTACCGGGAGACGAAGCGACTGGCCAAGCTCTCGGGCCTCGGGCCGCCCGCCCCGGTGCTGTCGCTCGCGACCTGGGCGGCCTGGCGATGGGCCGGACCGCTCAGCGCACTGCTCACCGTGGCCTCGCCGGACCGGGTGGTCCGGGAACTGCCGGCGGCCCCGTTGCCCGGGCCCCGTCCCGGGGTCCCCTCGGAGGACCCGCTCGGCCGGGCCGCCACCGCGGCGCTGCGCGACGTCGGCACCCCCACGCTCCTGCGGGTCCCGCCGGCGGCCGACCTGCTGGCCGTGGTCGAGGCGGCCGCCGCCGGCGTCACCGGACCGGTGCTCGTCCTCGTGCCGAACGTCGGTTGGGCGGAGCGGCTGCGGGGCCGCCTGGCCCGGCGGGGGCTTCCGGCTGCGGGATCGTGGGAGGAGGCGGCGGCCGGCTGGCCGGTCGTGGTCGGCTCGCGGGGGGCCGCGTTCGCGCCGGCCGGGCGGCTCGGGGCCGCGGTGGTCCTCGACGCGCAGGACCAGGCCTACCGGGAGGAGCGGGCCCCCCACTTCGACGCCTCGGTCGTGGTGGTCGAGCGGGCCCGCCGGGACGGCGCGCCGTGCCTCCTCACCTCCGCGACCCCGAGCGTGGTGCAGGCCCACACCTACCGGATCGCCGAGCTGCCGCGAGACGTCGAACGGGCCGGCTGGCCGGTGCTGCAGGTGATCGACCGGCGGGCGGACGACCCGAGGACCGGCCTCTACTCCGAGGAGCTGGTGCGCCGGGCTCGCGCGACGAGCGCCGGCCGGTTCGTGGCGGTGCTCAACCGCAAGGGGAGGGCCCGGCTCCTCGCCTGCGCGGCCTGCGGGGAGCTGGCCCGTTGCGAGGTCTGCGGACGGGCGGTGCGCGAGGAGGGCGACGAGCTCGTGTGCGCGGCGTGCGGGGCGCGCCGGCCCCGGCTCTGCGCGGCCTGCGGCCGCACCCGGCTGAAGGCCCTCCGGGTCGGGGTCAGTCGGGTCCGCGAGGAGCTCGAGGCGCTGGTCGGCGAGGCCGTGGGGGAGGTTTCGGGGCCGGACTCCCCGGTGCCCGACACCCGCTACCTCGTGGGCACCGAGGCCGTCCTCCACCGGGTGCGCCGCGCCGAGGTGGTCGCCTTCTTGGACTTCGACATCCATCTGCTCGCGGCCCGGCTGTCGGCGGGGGAGGAGTCGCTCGGCCTCCTCTCCCGGGCCGGCCGGTTGGTCGGAGGGCGGGGCCAGCCGGGGGCCGGGGCGGTGGTCGTGCAGACGAGGATGCCCGACCACGAGGTGCTGACCGCGGCGACCGCCGGCAACCCGGGTCCGTTCCTCGAGCGCGAGCTGGCGGTGCGCCGCGAGCTCGCCCTGCCGCCGTTCCGCGCCCTTGCCGAGCTGTCCGGTCCCGGGGCGGCCGAGCTCGCGGCCGCGCTCGGCCTCGAGGGCTCGGCCCTCGGCGACGACCGTTGGCTCGTGCGGGCGGCCGACCACGTGACGCTGTGCGACCGGCTGGCCGCCACCGCCCGACCGCGGGCGCGGGTGAAGGTGGTGGTCGACCCGGTCGGGGTCTGAGGGGGCCCCCACTACCATGGCGGCCCGGTGACCACCTTCGCGATCCGCCAGTACGGGGACCCGGTCCTGCGCCGGGTCACCCGGGAGATCGAGGAGATCGACGGGCGCGTCGCCAAGCTCGCCGAGGACATGATCGAGACCATGTACGCCGCCCCCGGCGTCGGCCTCGCCGCCAACCAGGTGGGTGTGCAGCGCCGGATGTTCGTCTACGACGTCGGCAACGGCCCGGTGGTCGTGATCAACCCGAGGATCGTCGAGTCGAGCGGGGAGTGGACCTACGAGGAGGGGTGCCTCTCCATCCCCGGGCTCAGCTGGCCCATCGTGCGGCCGGGCTCGGTGCACCTGATCGGCCTCGACCTCGAGGGCAACGAGCTGTCGATCGAGGCCGACGAGCTCGAGGGCCGGGCCCTCCAGCACGAGGTCGACCACCTCGACGGCACGCTCCTCGTCGAGCGGCTCGACCCCGACCAGCGGCGCGAGGCCAAGGCGATCCTGCGGGCCCGGGCGCTGCAGCTGCCCGGCGACGACCCCGACGGACTGTCGAAGCTGGTGGCCGAGGAGTAGCTCCGGCGCGCCGGGTGCGCGGCGGGCTCAGCCCTTCACGTAGGAGCGCTTCTCGGCGATGCGGCCGTCGCGGACCATGAACAGGTCGACGCCGCGGACGTGTCCGCCGTCCCAGTCGTAGCGCCACCGCTGCACCACCCGGTCGCCGGCCGCGAAGGTCTCCTCGGCCGTGAACGAGGCCGAGTGGTCCTCGAAGATGGGGCGCCACGCCTCGGTGATCGCGGCGATCCCGACGTGGCTCGTGCCGTCGGGGGCCGGGCCGGTTCCGTCGAACAGGCAGTCCGCCGCGCACAGCGCCAGGCTGGCCTCGAGGTCGTGGGCGCCCCAGGCGTCCCCGAACGCCGTCACGACCGCGAGCGCGTCGTCGCTACTTGGCATAGTTGCTGGCACCGAACCAGTCCACGACCACCACCGGCTCGTCGCCCACCACCCAGGCGTCGTGCCCGCTCGGCAGCGACGTGACGTCGCCGGGCCGGGCCACGATCTCGGTCCCGTCGTCCATCCGGATCGCCAGCTGCCCCGCCACGTGGTACTGGAAGTGCGGTGCGGTGCAGCTGTCGGTCCCGGCGATGGGCTTGACGTGGTCCGACCACCGCCAGCCGGGCTCGAAGACGAGCCGGCCGATCTCGGACCCGCCCACCTTCAGGATCTCGGCCCGCCCGTGCGGGAACTCCCGCACCTCGTCGGCCTCGTCGAACTGCCGGTGCTCGGTCACCTGCTCCATGGCCCCACCTCCACCCTCGTCAACACGGTTCTGGTATTCTTATCTATTAGTAAGTAAGGGGTCAAGACCCAGAGGAGGGCGGGGAGGGCGATGAGCGCGAGCCCGCGGGCGGCGAATACCAAGACGGCCATCCTGGATGTGGCCGAGCGCCTGGTGCAGCGACGCGGGTTCAACGCGTTCAGCTACGGGGACGTGGCGGCCGAGCTCGGGATCACGACCGCGGCGCTGCACTACCACTACGCCTCCAAGTCCGAGCTCGGCGAGAGCCTGATCACGCGGTACGCGGCGACGTTCGAGGGGGCGCTGCAGGCGATCGACGCGACCGCTGAGGAACCGCCGGCCAAGCTCGCCGCGTACTGCGACATCTACCGGCGGGCCCTGGCCGGGCACCGCATGTGTCTCTGCGGGATGCTGGCCGCCGAGTTCGAGACCCTGGCCACGCCGATGCGCGACGCCGTGGTCGGCTTCTTCGAGGAAAACGAGCGGTGGGTGGCCGGGCTGCTCGAGTCGGGCCGCGAGGCGGGAGGGTTCTCCTTCGCCGGCACCGCCCAGCGCTCCGCCCGGATGGTGATCGCAGCGCTCGAGGGGGCGATGCTGGTCGCCCGCCCCTACGGCGACCTCGAGATGTTCGACGAGGTGGCGGGCCGGTTGCTGAGCGACTTCGCCCCGGCGTAGCCGCCGGGCGCCGCCCGCCCGCCCCTACGTTGGAGCGATGCCGCGCCTCGCCTTCCTCGGCACCCCCGAGCTCGCGGTGCCGCCGCTGCGCGCGCTCGTCGCGGCGGGGCACGACGTGGCGCTCGTGGTGAGCGGTCCCGACCGGCGCCGGGGGCGCGGCCCGGCGGCCTCGCCCACCCCGGTGAAGGCGGCAGCCCTCGAGCTCGGCCTGCCCGCGACCACCGAGATCGGCGAGCTCGTCTCGATGCCGGTGCGCCCGGAGCTCGGTGTGGTCGTCGCGTACGGCCGGCTCATCCGGCCCTCGGTGCTCGCGGCGGTCCCCATGGTGAACCTGCACTTCTCGCTGCTGCCGCGGTGGCGGGGCGCCGCGCCCGTCGAGCGGGCGATCCTGGCCGGAGACGAACGCACCGGCGTGTGCGTCATGGCGGTCGAGGAGGGGCTCGACACCGGGCCCGTCTACGCCCGCGCCGAGCTCGAGATCGAGCCGGGCGAGCACTTGGGCGCGCTCCGGGACCGCCTGGTGACGGCGGGCACCGAGCTGCTCGTCGAGGTGGTGGCGGGCGGGCTGGCCGGGCTGCCGGCTCCAGTCGCCCAGTCGGGCGAGCCGACCTACGCGCACAAGGTGGAGCCGGGCGAGCTGGTGCTCGACTGGGGACGGCCGACCCGCGAGGTGCTGGCGGTGGTGCGGCTCGACCGGGCCCACTCCACCGCCAACGGCCGGCGCCTCCGGGTGCTCGAGGCGGTGGCCGCGGCGGGCGCCTCCCCGGCGGCGGGGCTCGCCCCCGGTACCCTCGTGGGGACGGCGGTCGCGACCGCGGACGGGGCGGTCGTGCTCGTCACGGTGCAGCCCGAAGGAGGCCGGCCGATGGCCGCGAGCGACTGGGTGCGGGGCGCGCATCTGGGCCCGCGCCCCCGGCTCGGCGACGGCCCTCCGTGACCGACGCCTGGGACCCCGAGCAGTACCGCCGCTTCGCGGCCGAGCGGCGCCAGCCCTTCGACGACCTGAGGAGCCTGTGCATGCCGGTCGTCGGGGGTCGGATCGTCGACCTCGGTTGCGGCACCGGCGAGCTCACCACCGAGCTGCACCGGGGCCTCGGCGCCGCCGAGACCGTGGGTGTGGACCGGTCCGACGCCATGCTGGCCGAGGCGGCCCGCTGGGCGCTCGAGGTGCCGGGCCTGCGCTTCGAGAAGGGCGACCTCTCGGTGTGGCACGGATACGGGCTCGACCTGGTGTTCGCCAACGCGTCGCTGCACTGGGCGCCGGACCACCCCAACCTCCTCGCCCGGCTCCGGTTCTCGCTCGGCACCGGCGGCCAGCTCGCGTTCCAGGTGCCGGCGACCTTCGGGCACCCGAGCCACGTGCTGGCGGCCGAGGTGGCGGCCGAACCGGACTTCGCGCCGGCCGACGGTGGCGCGCCGCCCGACCCCGGCGAGTCGGTGCTCACCCCGGCCCGCTACGCCGAGGTGCTCGCGGCGCTGGGTGCGGTGCAGCAGCACTGCCGGATGCAGGTCTACGGCCACCTCCTCCCGTCGGTCGAGTCGGTGGTCGAGTGGGTGCGCGGGTCGCTCCTCACGCCGATCCGGGCCCGGCTCGACGAGGCCACCTTCGAGGCCTACCTCGCCCGCTACCGGGCGCGCCTGCTCGCCGAGCTGGGCCAGCAGCGGCCCTACTTCTACGCGTTCAGCCGCATCCTGTGCTGGGCCCGCTTTCCGTGAGCGCCGACCGGGAGGTCACCGTGCGAAGGGCCCGAGGTGGTCCGCCTTCGCGGTGGCGAGGAGGGGCCGCAGCCCGCCGTAGCTGAAGTACACGGTGGTCGCGACGACGGCGCGCTGTGCCGCGCTCGGGTCCGGGCCGAGGCGCGTGACGGTCGCGGCACCGAGCTCGCGGGTGCGCTGGATGGTGGTGGCCTGCTCGAGGCCGAAGTTGGTGGACACCCCGATTTGGGCGCCGAGCGCGAGCAGGAGGGCGAGCCGACCCAGCCACTGGGCCCATCGCGCCGAGTGGGCGACGGCGCGGGCGAGACGCGCCCAGGCGAACACCGCGATGGCCAGGACCACCAGCAGGTTGGCCATCGTGTAGCGGGGGGCCAGCGCCTGGTCGAGCCCGAGGTTCACCCGGCCGAGCCCCGAGGACAGGTCGAAGAACAGCGCGAACACGAGGAGCGCTGCGGGGAGCGGGGTCGAGGACCCGAGGCGGTCCCGGCGCACCTCGCGGACCGACGCCACGACCACCGCAGCGGCGAGGACGACCACGAGCAGTCCCAGCGCCTCGTGCCAGTGCAGGGAGCCGGGCGAGAGGCTGGGCACGAAGTTGCCGATCTCGGCCAGCAGGAACTGGATCGCGGTGAACGGGTGGTCGAACGCGTAGCGGAACGAGCCGCCACCGGCCTCGGACAGGTGGAAGTCGATGAAGTACAGGGCGGCGGTCGCCGATCCGGCGAGGGCCCAGGACCAGAGCACCCGCCCGGGCCGGGCCAGGTCCCCGCGGCGTCGCCACAGGCAGAGGAGGCCGACCGGCCACAGGAACAGTCCCTGCAACGACGAGTAGGAGGCGGCCACCGCCACGACGCCGCACAGGAGAAGCATCGGGGCGCGCAGGCGGGGCCGGGCCAGGAGCGCCAGGAGCACGAGGAGGAAGAAGACGACGAAGTACCAGGTGATCTGGTAGGCGAGGAGCGTGCTCTCGACGTCGGAGAGGCTGAACCAGACCGCGCCGAGGAGGAGCGTCGAGGCCCAGTCGGGCCGGCGCCCCGCGTAGGCGCGCACGACCGCGAGGAAGAGCCCGTAGGCGACCACGAACAACGCCGCGCTCGCGAGCATGATCGTCTTCGCGTCGAGGGCGACGAGCCAGCCGAACGCGATGAACGAGAGGTTGGGCACGAGCACCCGGTGCTCGTTGTGCTGGGTCCACAGCTGGCCCCAGCTGAGGTGCCCGTGCAGCGCCGCGTGGACGATCGGCACCATGCTCCAGTCGTCGTTGAAGAAGCTGTTCACCCCGTAGTGGACGACGAACACGACATAGAGCACGGCCGGGAGGAGCGCGGCCGCGAACCAGCCGACGCCCGGCCGGCGGGGGGAGGGCGGGGCGGCCGGCGGCCGGTCGGCGGGCGCGGCGTGGGCCGGGCTCCTCGGCGGCGAAGAGGACGGCGCCGCGTCGAGGTTGGGCCCTGGAACCACGAGGGCGAAGACTACGCGGGCCGGCCGAAACCGCCCGTAGGCTCGGATCTCGTGAGCGCGCGCCCCTCGAGTGGTCGTGACCCGGGCCGGCTCGGGGCGGTGAAGGTGGCCCCCTCGGTGCTCTCGGCCGACTTCGGCAACCTGGCCGAGGCGGTGGGGGAGGTCGCGAGCACGGCCGACTGGCTGCACGTGGACGTGATGGACGGCCACTTCGTTCCCAACCTCACGGTCGGGCCACCGGTGGTGGCGTCGCTGCGCAAGCACTCGGGCCTGTTCTTCGACTGCCATCTGATGATGACGGACCCGGGTCGCTACTTGGAGGCGTTCGGCGACGCCGGCGCCGACTCGCTCACGGTCCACGTCGAGGTGGGGGACACCGAGGCGCTGCTCGCGCGCATCCGGCGACTCGGGATGCGGGCGGGGATCGCCGCCAACCCCGACACCCCTTTCTCGGCGATCGACCCCTTTCTCGACCAGGTCGACCTGGTGTTGTGCATGACGGTCTTCCCGGGCTTCGGCGGGCAGGAGTTCATGGGCGAGGTCATGGACAAGGTGATGGACGTCCGGGCGGCCATCGACGCGCGTGGCTTGTCGGCCGACCTCGAGGTGGACGGCGGCATCGACGAGCACACCGCCACCCGGGCCGCCAAGGCGGGGGCAAACGTCTTCGTGGCCGGCAGCGCGGTGTTCGGCCACGACGCCCCCTGGGAGGCGGTCGAAGCCATCCGGCGCGGCGCCGACAGCGCCCGCATCGGGTAGCGGCCGCCCTCCGCCACCCCTTCTGTCCAGGGTTTCTGTGACCGCCCGGTAGGATCGGACTGCTATGCGCCCCTCGTCGGAGCCGCCCACGGGCGAGGAGGGGCGCGCCCGGGATCGCCGCCACATGGCGCGGGCGATCGAGCTCGCGGCCGCCGCCCGACCGGTCACGGCCCCCAACCCGTGGGTCGGGGCGGTCGTCGTGCCGGCCGGTGACCCGGGTCGGACCTTCGAGGGGATGACGTCACCCCCGGGCGGGGACCACGCCGAGGTGGTGGCCCTGCGCCGCGCAGAGGAGGCCGGGATGGCCGGCGGGGCGACGCTCTACACCACGCTCGAGCCCTGCTCGCACCACGGCCGGACCCCGCCCTGTGTCGACGCGGTGATCGGGTCCGGGGTTGCCCGGGTGGTCGTGGGCATCATCGACCCCGACCACCAGGTGCGCGGGCAGGGCGTGACCCGGCTTCGCGAGGCGGGCATCGAGGTCGAGACCGGGGTGTGCGAGGACGCGGTGGCCGAACAGCTCGCCCCGTACCTGAAGCACCGCCGGACCGGCCGGCCGTGGGTGGTGCTGAAGATGGCCCTCACGCTCGACGGGCGGACCGCCGCGCCGGACGGCTCGAGCCGTTGGATCACCGGGGAGGCGGCCCGGGCCGACGCCCACCGGCTGCGGGCGTGCTCCGACGCGGTGCTCGTCGGGGCCGGGACCGTGCGAGCCGACGACCCCGCCCTCACCGTGCGGCTCGATGGGGAGCCACCGGACCGCCAGCCGATGCGGGTGGTGCTGGGGTCGGCCCCCGCCGGGGCGCGGGTGCACCCGGCGCTCGAACTCTCGGGTGACCTGGGTGGCGTCCTCGATGAGCTCGGCTCCCGGGGGGCGCTGCAGGTGCTGGTGGAGGGCGGGGCCACGGTGGCCCACGACCTGCATGCTGCGGGCCTGGTCGACCGGTACGTGCTGTACCTGGCCCCGGCGCTGTCGGGCGGTGACGACGGGAGACCGGTGTTCGCCGGCCCGGGGGCCGCGACGATCGAGGGGTTCTGGCGCGGCCGGCTGGTGTCGGTCGAGCGCCTGGGTGAAGACCTGCGAGTGGAGGTGGCGGCCTGATGGCACTGGCGTCGATCACGGAGGCAATCGAGGCGATCACCCGCGGCGAGATGGTCGTGGTGGTCGATGACGCGGACCGCGAGAACGAGGGCGACCTGATCATGGCCGCGGATGCGGCCACGCCCGAGAAGATCGCATTCTTCCTCGCCCACACCTCGGGGGTGATCTGCGTCCCGATCACCCCGGAACGGGCGGACGAGCTGGACCTTCCCCTCATGGTCGCCAACAACACCGAGTCCCAGCGGACCGCGTTCACCGTGTCGGTCGACGCCGCCCAAGGCACGACCACGGGGATCTCGGCGGCCGACCGGGCGGCCACGATCGCAGCGCTGATCGACCCGGGCACCGCGCCCTCGGACCTCCGGCGGCCCGGCCATATCTTCCCGTTGCGCTACCGCACCGGTGGCGTGCTCAAGCGGCACGGGCACACCGAGGCCGCCGTCGACCTGGCCAGGGCGGCCGGGCTCACCCCGGCCGGGGTGCTGTGCGAGATCGTGACCTCCGACAAGTCGGCGATGGCCCGACTGGAGGAGCTGGAGCGGTTCGCGGCCGACCACGGGCTGCTCATCATCTCGATCGCCGATCTCATCCGGTACCGACGCCAGAACGAGATGCTGGTCAAGCGGGTCGCCCAGGCGCGGATCCCGACCGAGAGCGGCGAGTACTCCGCCTACGTCTACGAGTCGCTGCTCGACGGCGAACAGCACCTCGCGTTCGTGTTCGGCGACGTGGCCGGGCAGGACAACGTCCTCGTGCGGGTCCACTCGGAGTGCCTGACCGGTGACGTGTTCGGCTCGCTGCGCTGTGACTGCGGGCCGCAGCTCCACGGCGCCCTCGACTTGATCGAGCGCGAGGGTCGTGGGGTCGTGATCTACCTGCGCGGCCACGAAGGCCGCGGCATCGGCCTCGGACACAAGATCCGCGCCTACAACCTCCAAGAGCGCGGGCACGACACGGTGGACGCCAACCTCGAGCTCGGACTCCCGGTCGACAGCCGGGAGTACGGCATCGGCGCGCAGATGCTGGTCGACCTCGGCGTGACCACCATGCGGATCATGACCAACAACCCGGTGAAGTACGGCGGCCTCGAAGGCTTCGGGCTCGACATCGTCGAGCGCCTCCCGCTCGAATCCGAGCCCAACCCGGAGAACATCTCGTACCTCCGCACGAAGCGCGAACGCCTCGGGCACCTCTTCGCCAACCTGGACGGGGTCATCGAGGACCGGGACCCACCGGCCCCGTGACCGGCTCGGAGGAGACCCGGCTCGACCCGGGTGTCTTCGCCGCGGTCGCGCCGCGGGTCGGTCGGCAGGTGGGGGAGGGTCTGCTCGCCGAGGCGGGCGGCCGGGGGCTGCGGATCGGGATCGGCTGCGCGCTGTTCAACGGCGGGGTGACCGCCCGCCTGCTCGACGGCGCGCTGGCCGGGCTCGAGGAGGCATCGGTCGACCGGGCCGACATCACGGTGGCCTGGGTCCCGGGTGCCTTCGAGCTGCCGCTCGCCGCCCAGAGGATGGCGAGCGCGGGCGCCGTCGACGCGGTCGTCTGCCTCGGCGCGGTCATCCGGGGCGACACGTCGCACTTCGACTTCGTCGCCGGCGAGTGCGCGTCGGGCCTCGCCCGGGTCGCGCTCGACACCGGGCTGCCGGTCGTCTTCGGGGTGCTCACGACCGACAACGTGGAACAGGCGCTCGAGCGGGCGCGGCCCGACGAGACGAACAAGGGCCGGGAGGCCGCCCTCTCGGCGGTGCAGATGGTGACGGTCCTGCGCGCCCTCGCCCCCCGGCCGGCGCGGGCGGTGGGGGCCTGATGCTGAAGCTGGTGCTGCCGAAGGGATCTCTCGAGGAGTCGACGTTCGAGCTGTTCGCCGACGCGGATCTGCGCGTGTACCGATCCTCGGAGGTCGACTACCGCGCGTCGATCCGCGACGACCGTTTCTCCGAGGTGCGGATCCTGCGGGCCCAGGAGATCCCGGTCTTCGTCGCACAGGGGTTGTTCGACCTCGGGATCACCGGGCGCGACTGGGTGCAGGAACGGGGTGTCGAGGTGGTCTCGCTCGGCGAGCTGCACTACTCCAAGGTCGCGAGCGGCTACCCGATCCGGATCGTGCTGGCCGTCCCCGAGGGTTCGCCGGCCAAGTCGCTCGAGGACCTCGCCGGAGGAGAGAGGCCGCTCCGGGTGGCGACCGAGTACCCGGAGCTGGCCCGCCGCGCCCTCGCCGACGCCGGGGTCGAGGCCGAGATCTCGCTCTCCTATGGCGCCACCGAGGCGAAGGTGCCCGACATCGCCGACTGTGTGGTCGAGCTCACCGAGACGGGCCGGGCGCTGCGCACCGCCGGGCTCCGGATCATCCACACCCTGCTCGTCTCGTTCACCGAGCTGATCGCCAACCCGATCTCGGCGGCCGACCCCGAGAAGCGGCGGGCCATGGAGCAGCTCTACACGCTGCTCACGGGGACCCTCGAGGCCCGCGAGAAGGTGCTCGTGAAGCTGAACGTCTCGGCCGAGCGCAAGGCGGCCGTGCTCGAGCGGCTGCCCTCGCTCCGCTCGCCGACGGTCTCGGAGCTGGCCGGGGACGGCGGGTTCGCGATCGAGACCGTGGTGCGCAAGGACGAGATCAACACCCTCATCCCGGAGCTGAAGGAGCTCGGCGCGAGCGACATCTTGGAGCTGGCCCTGGCCAAGATCGTCCATTGACCGACGACGGCTGGCCGGCCCGGCGCGACCCGCGGGTCGGTGTCGTCGCCACATTCGAGAGCGAGCGGGGGCTCGGCACCGTCGCCGAGGCCGACGGGACGACGTTCCCGTTCCACTGCACCGCGCTGACCGACGGGAGCCGGGAGGTGG
The DNA here is from genome assembly GCA_036844945.1 of Acidimicrobiales bacterium. GTDB lineage: Bacteria > Actinomycetota > Acidimicrobiia > Acidimicrobiales > RAAP-2 > Palsa-461. The sequence goes on along the minus strand of DAIUEV010000021.1, from coordinate 26,938 downwards.
AGGTGGGCCGGGCCGTCCTGTTCATCGTGCGCCCCGGCCACCGCGGGGTGCTGGAAGCGCGCGAGGTGGTGAAACGCTGAGGCGGCTACTGGGAGCCGGGCGCCCCGCCGTCGGGCGCCCCCTGGGCCTGGGCGGCCGCCCGCTCGGCCGCCTCGACCTGGACGTAGCCGAGCCGGATCTGGGCCAGCGCGTCGCGCAGCGGCCCCGCCGCCTCGCCGAGGCGCTCGCCGAGGCCCTCGACCAGGTAGCCGAAGGCGTCGATCGCCAGCCGGGCCTCCGCCATGAGCGGCGGGTGGGCCGAGAGGTAGATGGCCCCGAGCTCGAACAGCCCGTAGCAGTGGTTGGCCAGCACGGTCTCGGCGGGCGTGCGGGCGAGCTGCTCACGCAGCGCCTCGACCTGGGCCTGGGCGTCGGGGGAGTCGTCGTCGGGATCGACGGCCGGTCCTGCCGCCTGCGGGCCGGACGAAGGTGCGCTGCGCTCGCGCTCGACCTCGTGCTCGCCCGACGGTGTCCAGAGGCTGGACATGCTGGTACCCTACAAGGCCGAACACCACGGAAAGCGGGGTGGCGACGCGCCACCTCCACCCGGCCACCGCATCTGCAGCATCGAGGTGCGCCGGGTCGACACGGCAGCTCCGGCCCAGCCGGAGTTCCCCCCGCTCTCCGCCACATCGGCTCGCGCGCGATCGCGGGCCCGAGCGGGAGGAGTGATGCCGCATAGTCACTGAAGCCACCAACGAGCACCGGATCAACGAGCGCATCCGGGCCCGCGAGGTCCGACTCGTGGACCCCGACGGCCAGCAGCTCGGGATCAAGCCGCTGCCCGAGGCGCTCTCGATTGCCCGTGAGCTCGATCTCGACCTCGTCGAGGTGGCCCCGATGGCCTCCCCGCCGGTGTGCCGGATCATGGATTACGGGAAGTTCAAGTTCGACGAGGCCCAGCGGGCGAAGGAGTCCCGCCGCAAGGCGGTGCACGTCGGGATCAAGGAGATGAAGTACCGGCCGAAGATCGGTCCGGGTGACTTCGACACCAAGACCCGGCAGGTCGCCAAGTTCCTGGACGACGGGCACAAGGTCAAGCTCACGATCATGTTCCGGGGCCGGGAGGTCTTCCATCCCGAGCTCGGCAAGCGGATCCTCGATCGGGTGGCCGAGCAGCTGGGCGACGCGGCCAAGGTCGAGTTCGAACCCCGCCTCGACGGCCGGAACATGGTGATGGTGCTCGCACCGGACAAGCGGGCCCGCCAGTCGGCGGCGGCCAAAGCCGGTCGGCAGCAGAGCGAGGAGGCCGCCCCCGAAGCACCGGCCGAGGCGGCGTCCGAAGGTGGCAGCGACACGACGGCAACACCAGGGAAAGAGTGACGATGCCGAAGATGAAGACCGACCGCGGGGCAGCCAAGCGGATCAAGATCACCGGGACCGGCCGGCTGCGTCGCCGCCAGGCGTTCCGGTCGCACATGTTGGAGCACAAGCCGAGCACGCGCACGCGGCGCCTCGCGCGCGAGACGAGCATCGCGAAGTCCGACGAGCGCCAGGTCCGCCGGATGCTCGGCCGCTGACCCACCCCCGGTCGTCGCCCGCCGCATCAGGCCGGGCACACCGCTAGATCGACCCGTACCGCAATACCAGAAGCAGAGGAGGACCCCGATGGCCAGAGTGAAGCGCTCGGTACACGGACGCAAGCACCACCGCGCCGTCCTCGAGCAGGCGAAGGGTTACTACGGCAACAAGAGCCGCACCTTCCGTGCCGCGAACGAGCAGCTCCTGCACTCGATGCAGTACGCCTACCGCGACCGGCGGGCCCGCAAGGGGGACTTCCGCAAGCTCTGGATCCAGCGGATCAACGCGGCGGCCCGCCAGAACGGGCTCAGCTACAGCCGGTTCATCGCCGGCCTGCACAACGCCGGGGTCGAGGTCGACCGCAAGATCCTGGCCGACCTGGCCGTGACCGACGCCGAGGCCTTCGGCGCCCTGGTCGCAGTGGCCTCGGCCAACAGCGAGCACGCCGCGGCCGGGGAGGCCGCCTCCTGACCCAGGAGCTCGCCTTCGCGCACCAGCGGGTCCGCCGCCTGCGCCGGCTGCTCCAAAAGCGCGCCACCCGCTGGTCCGAGCGCGCCTTCGTCGCCGAGGGGGTCGAGGTCGTCCGCAGCGGGCTCGAGGCCGGCTCGGTGCCCGAATCCGTCTTCGTGGCCACCGAGGCGCGGGGCGAACCCGAGGTCGCGGCCCTCGTCGCGGCGGCCGCTCGGGCCGGGGCACGGACCTACGTGCTCGGACCCGGGGTCGCCGACCGGGTCGCCGACACCGTCACCCCGCACCCGGTGTTCGGGGTGTTCGCCATGACCGACGTCGCGCTGGGCGACCTCGGCCGGCCGACGCTCGCGGTGGTCTGCGTGGACGTGCGCGACCCCGGGAACGCGGGCACGGTGCTGCGGTCGTGCGACGCGGCCGGCGTCGACGCCGTGCTGTGCTGCGCGGGCACGGTCGACCCGTTCAACCCGAAGACCGTGCGCTCCTCGGCGGGCTCGGTGTTCCATGTCCCGCTCGCGGTGCACCCCGAGGTGCCACCGGTGCTCGAGTGGCTGCGGGCCGGCGGGCTCACCGTCTACGGGGCCGACGCCAAGGGTGCCGACTACGCCTCGCTCGACCTCACCGGTCCGTGTGCCTTCGTGCTCGGCAACGAGTCGGCCGGCCTCGCCGACGAGCTGCTCGGCACGCTCGACGGCACGGTGGCGATCCCGATGGGTGGCCGCGCCGAATCGCTCAACGTCGGGGTCGCCTGCGCGGTGCTGTGCTTCGAGGCCCGGCGGCAGCGGCGCGGGGGCGGGGCGTTCCCGCCCTCCGGGAGCCCGCGCGGCGCCGCCTAGCATTCCCGGGATGACCGGGGCCTGGTCGAGAGGGGCGCGGCGGTGACCGCGGCCGGTGCGGGCGTCGACGTCGCCGCGCTCGAGGCCGACTCGGCCAAGGCGATCACCGGTGCGGCCACCACGGCCGAGCTGGACGAGGTCGAATCGGCCGTCCTCGGGAAGCGCTCGACCCTGGCCGGCGCCCACCGCAGCCTGGGCGGGCTCGGTGCCGACGAGCGGCGGGAGGCCGGCCGGCAGCTGAACGAGCTGCGGGGCCGCCTCGAGGACCTTGCCTCGGCCCGGCGCCGGGAGCTGGGGGCGGTCGAGCGCGCCGCCGCCCTCGAGTCCGATCGCCTCGACCTGACCGAGGTGGTGGTCGGCGAGCTCCGCTCGCCCCTTCTGCGGGGCCACCGCAACCTCGTCACCACGACGCGCGACGCGTTGGAGGACGTCTTCGTGGCCATGGGGTTCACCGTGGCGGAGGGGCCCGAGGCCGAGACCGACTGGTACAACTTCGAGGCGCTCAACATCCCGCCGGCGCACCCGGCCCGGGGCATGTACGACAGCTTCTACCTCGACCTCGGCGAGCCCGAGACGATCGTCCTGCGCACCCACACCTCGCCGGTCCAAATCCGATTGATGGAGCAGGCGGTGGAGCGGGGTTCCATCCCGATCCACGCGGTGATGCCCGGTCGTTGCTACCGCCGGGACACGGCCGACGCCAGCCATCTCCCGGTGTTCCACCAGATCGAGGGGTTGGTGGTGGACCACGGCATCACCTTCGGCGACCTGGCTGGCACGATCGAGGCCTTCACCACCGCCTATTTCGGACCCGACGTGCACTCGCGGCTGCGGCCGTCCTACTTCCCGTTCACCGAGCCCTCGGCGGAGTACGACATCACCTGCACGATCTGCCTCGGGGCGGGGTGTCGGACCTGCGCGCAGACCGGGTGGGTCGAACTCGGCGGGAGCGGCATGGTCGACCCGGCCGTGTTCGCCGCGGTCGGGATCGACCCGAGCGAGTGGTCCGGGTTCGCGTTCGGGTTCGGCATCGACCGGAGCGCCATCATGCGCCACGAGATCGCCGACATGCGGGCCCTCATCGAGAACGATCTCCGGTTCCTCCGGCAGTTCTGAGGAGCACGCGTGCGCGCCCCGTTGTCCTGGCTGAAGGAGTTCGCCCCCATCGACGCGGACGTCGATGTGCTCGTCCCCGCGCTGGACGACCTCGGTCTCATCGTCGAGGGGGTCGAGCGGGTCGGCGAGGGTCTGGAGGACATCGTGGTCGTCCGGGTCCTGGAGGTGGCGGCGATCGAGGGGGCCGACCGGATCCGGCGGGTGCTCGTCGACCGGGGCGACGGCGAGCCGCTCCAGATCGTGTGCGGGGCCTTCAACTTCGGGGCCGGTGACCTCGTGCCGCTGGCCGGGGTCGGCACCGTGCTGCCCGGTGGGCTCGAGATCGGTCGCCGCTCGATGAAGGGGGTCGTCTCCAACGGGATGCTGTGCTCGGGAAGGGAGCTCGGCCTCTCCGACGACAGCGAAGGGCTGCTCGTGCTGACCGGCACCGAGGGCGCCGAAGCCGGGACGCCGATCGTCGAGGCGCTCGGGATCGCGCCGGACACGGTCTTCGACATCACGGTCGAGGGGAACCGACCCGACGCCTGGTGCATGGCCGGGGTGGCCCGCGACCTCGCCGCCCGGCTGGGGCTGCCGTTCGCGCTCCCGGATCCGACCGTCGTGCCGACCGGCCCGCCGGTGGAGCGGCTCGCCACCGCGGTGGTGGAGTCGCCCGGGCTGTGCCCCCGCCTGACGGTGCGGGTGCTCGAGTCGGTCACCGTCTCCCCGTCGCCGACCTGGGTGGCCCGGCGCCTCGTGCTCGCCGGCATGCGCCCGATCAACAACATCGTCGACGCGTCCAACTACGTGATGCTCGAGCTCGGCCAGCCCACCCACCCTTACGACCTCGACCGGCTCGGCGCGCCGGGCCTGCTCGTGCGGCGGGCGGCGCGCGGCGAGGTCGTGCGGACGCTCGACGGCGTCGACCGCACGCTCGGGGTCCCCGGCCGGGGCCTCGGCGAGACCGGTGAGGACTGCGTGATCTGCGACGCCGCCGGGACCCCGGTCGGGATCGGGGGGATCTTCGGCGGGACCTCGTCGGAGATCGCCGGGTCGACCACCCGGGTCCTGCTCGAGGCCGCCTACTTCGAGCCCATGGTGATCGCCCGCACCTCCAAGCGCCTGGCGTTGCGGACGGAGGCATCGGCTCGCTTCGAGCGGGGCACCGACCCCTTCGGGATCGACCGGGCCACCGACCGCTTCTGCGAGCTCGTCTCGCTGAGCTCGCCCGGAGCCGTGGTGGCGGCGGGCACGCTGGACGTGCGTGGCGAGCTCGGTGGCCGCACGACGCTGTCGCTCTCGGCGTCTTCGGTCAACGCCCTGCTCGGCACCGCCCTGTCGCGCGACGAGGTCGCGGGGTTCCTCCAACCGCTCGGGTTCGCCTGCGAGCCCGAGGGCGACGACGCGTTGGCGGTCACGGTGCCCTCCAACCGGCCCGACGTCCGGCCGGCCCCCCAGGGCGTCGCCGACCTGTGCGAGGAGGTCGCCCGGGTCTTCGGCTACTCCCGGATCAAGCGCACGCAACCGACCTGGACCGAGCCGGGCGGGCTCACCGCCTTCCAGCGGGACCGGCGGCGGGTCCGCGAGGTGCTCGTCGGGCTCGGCGCGATCGAGGCGTGGACGGCGTCGCTCGTCGACGAGAGCGAGGACCGGCGGGTGGGGGTGACCGGGCCGGCGGTCGGCGTGACCAATCCGATGGCCGCGGACCAGGCGTCCCTCCGGCGTACCCAGATGGCGGGGCTGCTCCGGGCGCTCTCCTGGAACCTCGACCGCCGCCAGGGATCGATCCGGCTGTTCGAGGTGGGCAACGTGTTCTCCCCGCCGGACCCCGCGCACCCACGCACGGTGCGGGCCGGGTCCGGGGGCGCCCAGCAGGCGGCCCTCCCGGTCGAGCGCGAGCTCGTGTCGGCGGTCTTCGCCGCCGACGGCGATGACGCCCGCACGGCGGTGACGGCCCTGTTGGCCCTGGCCGACGACCTCCGCCTGGTCGAGGTCCGGCTGCGGGCCCCGGAGGGTGAGTTCCCGCTGCCCGGGCTCCACCCGACGCGTTCGGCCGAGGTCCGGGCCGGTGCCGACGGCCGGGTCGTCGGGACGGTGGGGGAGATCGACCCGGCGGTGGCCTCCGACTTCGGGGTCGACGGGCAGCGCATCGGCTGGATGGAGCTCGACCTCGGTCTGGTGCTCGACCACGCGGTCGTGGGCCGGGCAAGCGACCGGGCCCGGCCGGTCAGCCGATACCCGTCGTCCGACGTGGATCTTGCCTTCGCGTTGGCCGACGCCGTCCCCGCCGACCGGGTGGCCGACGTGCTGTCGGTGGCCGGGGGGGAGCTGCTCGAGTCGGTTACCCTTTTCGACGTCTATCGGGGCCCCGGCGTCGAGGCCGGCCGGCGGAGCCTGGCGTTCCGCCTCCGGTTCTGTGCGCTCGATCGGACGCTCACCGACCGCGAGGTCGGGGGGCTGCGGGCGCGATGTGTCGAAGCGGTCGAGCGGGAGCTGGGGGCGGTACTCCGCTGAGGCAGAGGGGGGAGAGCTGGGGGGAGTCGGCGCCGCGGTGAGGCGACGGCGGTTCGGGCGGCGGGGAGCCGCGGCCCGGCTGCTCGGCGCGGGGCTCGCCGTCGCGCTCGCTTCGCTCGGGGCGTTCGTCCCCGCATCCTCCGCACCCTCCGCAGCGGGAGCGGGGGTCCTGTTCTTCCGCCCGGCGGTGACGCCGGCGGTGGTCCTACCCGCTCCGGGGGTGGTCGTCACCCCGAGCCGCGACGTGCCGGACCCCTACGTGATCGGGTGGGGTGGGCTGTATTTCATGTTCTTCTCCCAGGACGGCTTCGCCCCCGAGAACGTCCCGATGATCGTCTCGAACAGCTTGACCAGCTGGCAGGGCCCGGCGGTCGACGCGATGCCGGTCCTCCCGCCGTGGGCGTCGCCGGGCTTCACCTGGTCGCCGGACGTGCTCCGGGTGGGCCAGCGCTATGTGATGTGGTTCAACGCCGGGCTCGCGTCGTCGGGTTCGGCGGTCACCAAGTGCATCGGCGTGGCGACCTCGAGGACGATCCTCGGCCCCTACCGCTCGAATGACCCGGCGCCGCTCGTCTGCCAGCTCGACCACCTGGGCTCGATCGACCCGCGGGTCTTCACCGACCCGAGTGGCCGTCTGTGGCTCCTCTGGAAGTCCGACGAAAACGCGGCGGTGGACGCCACCAGCCACACGACCATCTACGCGCAGCAGCTGACCGCCGACGGGCTGCGCCTGCTCGGGAGCCCGGTCGCGCTCATGACCGCGGATCTGCCCTGGGAGGGGCGGATCGTGGAGTCGCCGGACATGGTCTACGCGTCGGGCCACTACTGGCTCTTCTTCTCGGGCAACTGGTTCAACGAGCCGGCCTACGCGATGGGGGTGGCCGAGTGCCTAGGCCCGACCGGGCCGTGTGAGCCGACGAGCCTCGGCCCGTGGTTCGGGTCGAACGCCCAGGGGAGCGGACCGGGGGAGGAGTCGCTCTTCAACGACGGGTCGCGGTGGTGGATGTTCTACGCCCCGTTCGCCATCGACTACACGAGCACGAACCCCCGCCCGGCCGCGGTGGTCCGCTTGGAGTTCGGCCCCGACGGACCGGTCGTCGTCGCTCCCGGGACCGCCGCGTGGAGCGCACCCGACCCGGTCCCGAAGGCCAAGCCCCTGGCCGAGAAGGCCTCGGTGACCAACCGTCGCGGCAAGAAGGGCGGGACTTGACCGACCCGCCGGCGGTCCCGGCGAGCCGCGCCGCGCCGCGACTCGCCGGAGGAGTCCGGACGGTCGCGCACCTCGTCGTCTGGGCGTCGGTGCTCGTGCCGGCCCTGGTCGAGCTGTCCATGGGATGGCGGCCATTCGGCGACGACGCGGCGATCTCGAGCCGCGCCTACCAGGTGCTGTCGTCGCACGGATCGCTGACCGGCCTGGCCTCGGCGGCCTCCAACCACACCGGGCACGAGGTCTACGGGCTCGGGCCGCTCCTCTTCTATCTGCTGGCGTTGCCGGTCCGGATCGACCCGGCGCACGGGCTGCTGTGGGGCGCGGCGGTCGTGTGCGGCGTGGTGCTCTCGCTGGCGGTGGAGGCGGCGTGGGCGACGGGCCGGTGGCTCGCCTGCGGGCTCCTCGCGCTGGCCGTGCTCGACCTCTTGTGGCGCACGCCGTTCGTCTTCGACAACATCGGCTGGAACGCGTCGCTCCCGGTGCCGTTCCTTCTCGCCTCGGTGCTGTTCGCCTGGCTGGTCGCGAACGGGGAGACCGGGTGGTGGCCGGTGCTCGTCGTGACCGCGTCGGTGACCGCCCAGTGCCACCTGTACTTCACGATCCCGGCCGCGCTCCTCGTGATCGTCGCCCTGGTGCTCGGGCTCCTCCACCCCGCCCGGCGCGGCCGGCTGCGGTGGATCCCGGTCGGGCTGGGGCTCGGACTCCTGTGCTGGCTCGCCCCGATCGTCCAGCAGCTGGAGGGGCCACGCGGCAACTTCTCGGCGGTCCTGCACGCCGCGCAGGGGCAGCAGGAGCTCGGCATCACCTTCGCCCTCCGGGACCTCGCCATGGCCGGGGCCGCCCACCCGCTCTGGCTGGTCCGCCTCCCGACCGGCTTCTTCCCCTTGGCCGGTCTCGAGACCGCCCACCCGGCCTGGTACGGGGTGGTCCTACTCGGGCTGCTCGCCGTGGTGGCGGGGGTCGGTTGGGGGACCGGGCGCCGCGCCCTGGGCGGCTTCGCGGCGGTGACGCTGGCCCTGGCCGGCGGGCTCGTGATCGGCCTCACCGTCTTCCCGGCGAACGAGATCCTGAGCCTCTCCTACCTCGTGGACGCGTTCTGGCTGGTGGCGATGGCCCTGTGGGTGCTGCTCGCCTGGGTCGTGGTCGAGGCGGTCGGGGTGGCCACCGCCCGGGCCCCGGCCGCGGCGCGCGGTGGCGTCACACGGCTGGCCGGGGCGGCGGGCCCGTTGGGCGTCGTCGCGTTCGTGCTCGGCCTGCTCGTGCTCGGCACCCTCGAGGTCCGTGCGGCGGGCACCGATCCCCCGAAGGTCGAGTGGAGTAGCGCCGACGTGGCGGTGGTGGCTCGGGCTGCCGGGGCGATCGAGCAGGCGATCCCGCCTGGGCCGGTCTCGGTCGTCGCGGTGGGCACCGACTTCTACACCAGCACCTGGTCGGAGGAGGGGGTGGTGTTCCGCCTCGAGTACGACGGCTGGATCCCGGGGACCCAGGGTGCAGCCGCCCTCTACCTGGGACTCCACGCGCCGAAGGGTGCGCCCACCTACGTGGTCACCATGCGCGGCGCCCGGGTCACCTCGGTGCGGCGCCTCGTCTTGCCCTAGGCGCGCCCGGACTCGCCCGGGAGACGCCGGTTCGCCGGTCGCGCCTGTCAACCGCGCAGCGGACGGAAGAAGGCGCGGATGTCCTCGACGAGGAGCCCGGGCTCCTCGGCAGGAGCAAAGTGGCCGCCCCGCTCCATCCGGGTCCAGCGCACGAGGTTGGCGTGGCGCTCGGCGACGGCCCGCGGGACATGGGACAACTCGTAGGGGAACACCGCGATCCCGGTGGGCGCCTCCAGGGTCGGCGACCGCGGGTGGTCGGGCCTCCAGGGAGCCCGGAAGGAGTCGGCGTAGTACCGCACCGACCCTGCGAAGGTGCCGGTGAGCCAGTAGAGCGAGAACGAGGTGAGCAGTTCGTCCTTCGTGAATCGGCGCTCGACGTCCCCGCCACAGTCGCTCCAGGCCTGTCGTCGTTGCAGCATCCACGCCGCCATTCCCGCCGGTGAGTCCTGCATCGCCCAGGCCAACGTCTGGGGCTCGAAGACGTGGGTGAGGAAGTGGGTGGTGTTCAGCACCGCAGGGCGCTGCCGGCGGAAGTCGTCGACCTCGTCGGGGCCGAAATCGGACTCGGCGAGGCTGCCGAGATCGAACCCGAGCAGAGCCGGAAAGGTGAGGTGGGCCCCGACGAGTCGGTCGGCGTGTCCATGGGCGAGCTGTGCGGTCACGTACGCCCCCGAGTCACCGCCGTGGGCGCCGAAGCGGTCGTAGCCGAGCGCGCCCATGAGGCTCACCCAGAGGGCCGCGGTCTCTCGCCATCCGACGCCGGCCCGACACGGCGACGAGAACACCGAGCCCGGGAGTGAGGGCACCACGACGTCGAACGAGTCGGCGGGGTCGCCGCCGAACTGCTCGGGATGGGCGAGCGGGCCGACGACCTTGGCGAAGTCCCAGAACGTCCAGGGCCAGCCGTGGGTGAGGACCAACGGAAGGGGCGAGGGGCCGGATCCGGGCTCGTGCAGGGCGTGCACGGTCACGCCGTCGATCGCACCTCGGACATGGCTCCAGCGGTTCATGGCCGCTTCGTGGGCCCGCCAGTCGTATCCGTCGAGCCAGTAGGAGACCAGCGCCTTCAGGTACGAGCCCGGCACCCCGTAGTGCCAGTCCGCGGCGACGGCCTCGTCGGCCCACTCGGTGGCGCGCAACCGCTCGCGAAGGGTGGCGAGACGTTCGTCCCCGACGTGCACCTCAAAGGGTTGCAGGCCCACCCCCACCCCTCTCGCGCCGAGAAACGTACGATTCCGAGCGACCGATCGCCAGCTCGGCAAGGCGAGGAGGAGCGAACGTGTCGGTAGACATGTCATCAGGCTTGCCCGACGAGCGCGACGGCATCGTCGCAGAGTGCCCCGACGTGGAGATGTGGTCGGAGAACCTTCTGTTCGCCCTGTACGACCCGACCGCCGACGTGGCCATGTGGCTGCATCTCGGCACCGTCCCGGGGAACTGGACGATGTGGGAGGACCGCGTCCTCGTGATGCTCCCCGGGCGGGAGGGCGCGCTCTCCCTGCGGGCCTACCACCGCACCGCCCCGGAGCGACGGCCGGCGGGGCCCGGGCTCGAGTTCCGCCAGCTGCAACCGTGGCGTCGCTGGACCGCCCGTTTCGACGGCTTCGGTCTGTACACGCCGGAGGCCGAGATGCTGGCCGGGGTGGCGCGCGACGGCCCCGGCCGTCGTTTCGCGACCGATCTTTCGATCGAGTGCCTCACGCCGGCGTGGGATGCCCGCACCGCCGCCGCACTTCAGTCGGGCGCGGGGGACATGGAGAGTCAGCAGTGGGCGAGCGAGCACTACGAGCAACTCGTTCGTGCGACCGGGACGGTCACGCTCGCCGAAGGCACGCTCGGATTCAACGGGTACGGCTGGAGAGACCACTCACGCGGGCCTCGGCATCACTCGACCCTGGCCAACTGGGGCGGCCACGTGATCCTCGGGTGCGTGTACCCGGAGAGCGGACGGGCCTGGGGACTCTCCCGGTACTACGACGCCGACGGGATGGTCACCCTCGAGGGTGGGTACGTGTTCGCGGACGGACGGTTCGAGCACGCTCGGGTCATCGAGGCGCCTCGGCTCGTGGAGCTCACCTACGAGGGCGAGGTGTTGCGCACGGCCCTCGAGCGGCCGTCCGGGGTGCTCGACCTCCGGCTCGAGTGCGACCGCACGCTGTGGACCTCGATGCTGCGCAGTCTGGCCGTGGGGAGGGACCTCGACGGTCCGGGGTTGATGTACGTCCTCAATCACGGTCGCTGTGACTGGGACGGCGAGACGGGCTTCTTCTACATGGAACGGTCCGATCGCCTGAACGCGCTCGCGCCGGAACCCCATCGCGGCTCCACAGGGTGAGCTCGCCCGAGGAACCGGTCGAGCCGTCGGGCTTCGCTCCCCACCTGAAGGAGCTGAGCCAGCCCCTGGAGAGGGTGCGGGAGGGGCTGCGATCGTGGATGCGGCGTCGACTCGACGACCCGTCGCTCGAGGTCTCCGCACTGCAGACCCAGAGTGGCGCGGGCGTCGCGAACGAGACGGTGGTATTCGAGGTCCGGCGGACGACCGGGCCGGCGGCGGGGGCCACGGAGGGGTACGTCGCCAGGCTCGCGACCCCCGACTCGCTCTACCTCGATTTCGACCTCGGCATCCACTATCGGATGTACGCGGCGATGAGCGCGTTCCCGACGGTGCCCACGCCCGGCGTCGTCGGGTACGAGGAGGATCCGGAGGTGGTCGGCGCCCCGTTCTTCGTGATGGAACGGGTGGACGGGCTCATTCCCGCCGACGTGCCCTCCTGGGCAACGGAGGGGTTCATCGTCGACGCCGAACCCGCCGAACGGCGCGGGTTGTGGGAGAAGACCATCGCCGCCATGGTGGAGCTGCACCGTCTGCCGGCCGAGTCGTTCGGGTTCCTCCGGACCGGCGCGACCGGGAGCGGCGCGGGGGACTGCCTCGACTACTGGATGCGCGCGCTGCGATGGGCGGCGCCGAAGTCGCCCGTGCCCCTCGCAGCGGAGTGCGGGGAGTGGCTGATCGCGCACCAGCCGGAGGTCACCGGTCTCTCTTGGGGTGACAGCCGGCTCCCCAACGTCATCTACCGCAGCTTCGAGCCGGTGGCGATCCTCGACTGGGACCTGGTCTCGCTCGCCGGGCCGGTCACCGATCTGGCCTGGTGGATCCTCATGGACCCGGCGGAGAGCCGGCGTCTCGAGGGAATCGGATCCCACGACGAGCTGCTCGACCGGTGGGAGGACCTGGCGGGGCGCAAGGCGGCCGATCTCCGCTGGTACATGGCGCTCGGGGCGTATCGGCTGGCGGCCATCCTCGCCAAGCTCTTCTCGATGATGGTCGCCAAGGGTCACATGACACCCGATGCCGCCGAAGCCGGCCTGGCCACCGGTCATCACGTCCAGTGGATGGCCCGACTGCTGGAGCTGCGCCCGCCGGCGGGCCTGACCCCTCTGACCATCGACTTTCGCCTGGATCGGTGACTTTCGCCTGATCCGGGGAGCATTCCCGCCGAAATCCCGACTCGCGAAGGGGCCGTTCGGCTCTGGCGACTGCCCGATCCCAGGCGGAGGCTAGATCCGTGAACGGGCAGAACGACGCGAAGCCGCCGGGGGGACCGACCAGGCCAGTTCACCGGGGCTCGATCCGGGTGGCACGGATCTGGGGCGTCGAGATCCGGGTGCACTGGACGTTCCTCGGACTGATCTTCTTCGTGATGTGGGCGTACTCGAGTGCGGGCAGACGCGCCGTGGAGTTGGGGCTGTTGTGGATCGCGGCCATCTTCGGCTCGGTCCTGGTCCACGAGCTGATGCACTGTGTGGTCGCCCGCCGGCGCGGCGCGGTCGTCGAAGACATCCTTCTCATGCCCTTGGGCGGGCTTTCCCAGATGCACGACCTGCCCGAGGCACCGAACGACGAGCTGGCCATCGCCGGCGTCGGACCCCTCACGAATTTCGTGTTGGCGCTCCTCTTCGCGGCGGTCGGGCTCGGGTTCGGTGCCCGGGTATGGCCGCCCACGCTGTTCGGCGGCCCGTGGCTGGCGCGCCTTCTTTGGATGAACGTCCTGCTGGGGGCATTCAACCTGCTGCCCGCGATCCCCATGGACGGCGGCCGGGTGTTGCGCGCCGCGTTGGCGCGCCGACACGACCGGCGTACGGCGACCGCGATGGCAGCCCAAATCGCCCGGTTCTGCGCCGGAGCGATGATCCTCCTCGGGTTCCTGTATGACTTCTGGCTGATCCTGATCGGGATCTTCGTACTGCTCGGGTCGAGCGCCGAGGAGCAGGCGGCCAATGACGGGGATCACCACCGGGACGGCACGCACGGGTCCTTCCCCAGGGGAGAGCAGCAGGTCGGCGCCAGGGATCAATAGCCGTCGACGACGACGATCGGGCTCGGCTCTTTCACTTGGCGCGACCTGGTCCGTTCCGGGTCGTGCGCCAGATCGGTCCCTGCATAAGTATTCGCTAGATATGCGTAGATGTGTATAGTTATTGAGATGAAGGTGGGCATCGTCGGTGGTTCGGGGTTTCTCGGGCTCGAGCTGCTCCGCCTGTGCGCGGGCCATTCCGATCTCGACGTCGTCGTGGCGATGGCGAACAGCCAGGCCGGCGAGGCTGCCGCGACCCGGTACCCGTCGCTGGCCGCTGCGTACCCAGACCTCCGGTTCGAACCGACCGAGGTCGGGCCGCTCGCCGGTCTGGATCTCGTCTTCCTGGCCCTGCCGCACGGCGAGTCGCAGGCCCTCGTACCGGGGCTCGTCGGTCGGGTCGGCGCCATCGTGGACCTGGCGGCCGACTTCCGCCTGGCCGATCCCTCGCTCTATCCGACCTGGTACGGGCAGGAGCACGCAGCGCCCGAGCTGCTCGGGTCGTTCGCCTTCGGGATCCCCGAACTGTTCCGAACCGACATCAAGGCCGCCAAGGCAGTCGCGGTCGCCGGGTGCTATCCCACCGCGGCGGCGCTGGCGCTGGCCCCGCTGGTCTCTGCGGGCCTCGTGGCACGGGAGGGGATCGTGGTCGACGCCGCGAGCGGCGTGTCGGGCGCCGGCAGCGCAGTGACCCAGGCGAACGCCTTCACGACCGTCGACGAGGACTTCCGCGCCTATGGGGTGGGCACCCACCGACACACGCCCGAGATCGAGCAGATCCTCGGCGCGTCGGTCGTGTTCACGCCGCACCTCGCCCCGATGTCGAGGGGGATCCTGGCCACCTGCTACGCCCGAATCGCCGAGCCGGGACTGAGCACCGAAAAGGCGATGGACGCCTACCGAGACGCGTACACAGACGAGCCGTTCGTGGTGGTCAGCGACGCCGCTCCCTCGACCAAGGCGACGGCCGGGTCCAACTGCGCGCACGTGGGCGCGGTCGTCGACACCCGTTCCGGGTGGGTCGTCGCGATGTGCGCGCTCGACAACCTGATGAAGGGCGGCTCCGGTCAGGCGGTGCAGTGCGCCAACCTGCTGCTCGGGCTGCCCGAGGTCACCGGTCTCCCCGTGACCGGCGTCTATCCGTGAGCGTCACGGGCCCGGCCGGGTTCGTCGCGGCGAGCGGCGCGGTCGGGATCAAGGCGGACGGCGCGCCCGACGTCGCGGTGGTCGCCACCGCCGACGGACGGCCGGTCCCCGCTGCCGGGGTCTTCACCACGAACCTGGCACCGGCGGCGCCGGTGATCGTGAGCCGCCGGCACCTGGCCGCGTCGGGCGGGGCCGCGGCCGCAGTCGTGCTCACCTCCGGCAACGCCAATGCCGCCAATGGCGCGGTCGGGACCGACGCCGCCCTTCAGCTGTGCGAGCTGGTGGGCGAGGGGGTCGGCGCACCGGCCGAGCAGGTCCTCGTGTGCCAGACCGGCCTCATCGGTGTCCCGTTCCCGATCGAGGTGGCGAGCCGGGGGGTCGGCTCGATCGTGGCGAACCGCGGGTCGGACCGGGAGGCCGCCGCGGGCGCGGCCCGGGCCATCCTCACCACCGACACGGTCGTAAAGGAGGTCCTGGTGGCCGGCGATGGCTTCTCCGTGGGGGCCATGGCCAAGGGGGCGGCCATGCTGGCCCCCCACATGGCCACGATGCTGGCGTTGGTCACGACCGACGCCCGGCTCGACCCCGAGAACCTTCGCGGGGCGCTCGCCGAAGCGGTGGGGCCCTCCTTTAATTCCCTCACGGTCGACGGGTGCACCTCGACGAACGACACCGTCCTCGTTCTGGCGAGCGGTCTCGCCGGGCCGCCACCGCCCGGTGCGTTCGAGGCGGCCCTGGGCGCGGTGTGCGCCTCGTTGGCCGGGCAGATGGCGGCGGACGCCGAGGGGGCGACCAAGTTGGTGCGCATCCGGGTGACCGGAGCGGCCTCGGACGGCGAGGCCCATCGCGCCGCTCGGAAGGTGGCGGAGTCCCAGCTGGTCAAGTGTTCGTTCAACGGCGAGGACCCCTACTGGGGCCGGGTGGTGAGCGAGCTGGGCACCGCCGGGGTGGCCTTCGACCCCGACCGAGTGTCGATCGCGTATGGGGGCGTCACGGTGTGCGCCGGCGGCGTCGCCGCCTCCCACGACACCGCGGCGGTGGCCTCCCACATGGCCGGCCGGGACCTCGAGGTCCACTGCGAGCTCGGACTCGGGGAGGGGTCCGGGGCCGTGCTGACGACCGACCTCGGCTATGGGTACATCGACGAGAACCGGACCACGTCGTGAGTGTCTCGCCGCGGACCGACCCGGCCACCGTCGCCTCGCTGCTCGTCGAGGCGTTGCCGTACATCCGCGAGTTCTCGGGCCATGTGGTCGTGATCAAATACGGCGGGAACGCGCTCGCCGCCTCGACCGACCAACTGGGCGACGCGCCGGTGGCGAGCGGACCGGTCGGCACGCTCGCGACCTTCGCCCAGGACGTGGTGCTCTTGCGGTCGGTCGGGATCCTGCCGGTCGTGGTCCACGGGGGCGGGCCTCAGATCGGCGAGATGATGCGGCGCCTCGGCAAGGAGGTCGAGTTTCGCGACGGGCTGCGGGTGACCGACGCCGAGACGCTCGACATCGCCCGGATGGTGCTTGTCGGGAAGGTCAACCGGGAGATCGTCTCGGCGATCAACGTCCATGCCCCCCTGGCGGTCGGGCTGTCCGGGGAGGACGCCCACCTGATCACGGCCGAGCAGCGCTCGGAGCTGCTGGGCTTCGTGGGCGACATCCGGCGGGTCGACCCGACGATGGTGCGCGGCCTCCTGTCCCAGGGCCTGATCCCGGTGGTGGCGACCGTCGGGATCGGTGCGGCCGGGCAGGCCTACAACATCAACGCCGACACGGCGGCCGGGGCGATCGCGGCGGCACTCGAGGCGGACAAGCTCGTCTATCTCACCGACGTACCGGGCGTGCAGGCCGATCGGAGCGACCCTTCCTCCTTGATCGGCCAGATCCCGGCCCACGAGGTCGAGCAGCTGATCCGGGACGGGGTGGTCGACGGCGGGATGATCCCGAAGCTCGAGGCGGCCGCCCACGCGGTGCGCCAGGGGGTACGACGGGCCCACGTCCTCGACGGACGGGTGCCGCACGCCCTCCTCGTCGAGCTGTTCACCGATTCGGGGGTGGGAACGATGGTGGTGCCGTGACCGAGCACAACGAAGAGGCGCCCTCGGCCCTGATGGCCACCTACACCCCGGCCGACCCGGTGTTCGTGAGCGGGTCGGGCACGGAGCTGTGGGACGACCAGGGCCGCCGCTACCTGGACTTCATCGGCGGCCTGGCGGTGACGTCGCTGGGCCACGCCCACCCGGCCGTGGCGGCGGCGGTCGGCGAGCAGGCCGCCACGCTGAGCCACGTCTCCAACCTCTATCGCAACGCGCTCGCCCCCGAGGTGGCCGCCACCATCGACCGACTGATCGGCGGCGGGACCGCCCGGGCCGGCGGCCAGGTGTTCTTCTGCAACTCGGGGGCCGAGGCCAACGAGTGCGCAATCAAGCTGGCCCGCCGCTGGTCGGGTCCGGGTCGCCACCGGGTCGTCGCGGCGCTCGGTTCGTTCCACGGCCGGACGCTGGCCACCCTGGCGGCGACCGGGCAACCGGAGAAGCACGTCCCGTTCGCGCCTGTCCCGGAGGGCTTCGTCCACGTCCCCTTCGACGATCTCGGCGCGATGCGGGCGGAACTGGAGTCCGGCCCGACGGCCGCCGTCCTGCTCGAGCCGATCCAAGGGGAGGGCGGGGTCAACGTGCCATCGTCCGACTACCTGGCCGGGGTGCGGGAGCTGTGCAGCGAGCACGGGGCGCTCCTCATCGCGGACGAGATCCAGACCGGGCTCGGCCGGACCGGGCACTGGTTCGCCTTCCAGGCCCAGGACCTCCGGCCCGACATCGTCACGATGGCCAAGGCACTCGGCAACGGCATGCCGGTCGGGGCCTGCTGGGCCCGGGCCGAGGTGGCGGCGGCGTTCGGACCGGGGGACCACGGCTCGACGTTCGGCGGCCAGCCACTGGCCCTCTCGGCAGTCCGGGCGACCCTCGCCGTCATGGAAGCAGAGGACGTCTGCGGCCGGGCGACCCGCGCCGGTGCCCGGCTGGCGGAGGGCCTGGGGGCGCTGCCCGGGGTGGTCGAGGTCCGGGGGGCCGGGCTGCTCTTGGCGGCCCGCCTCTCCGGAGACACCGCGAAGGCGGTGGCCGCCCGGGCGCTCGAGCGGGGGCTGCTCGTGAACGCCGTCCGGCCGGACGCGATCCGGACGGCGCCGCCGCTGCTCGTCACCGACGGCGAGATCGACGAGGCACTCTCGATCCTCCGAGCCGCCCTTGAGTCCGAACAGGCCGTGGAGGGGGGATCGTGAGGGTCACCAAGCACCAGCGTCAGCATCGGATCACGAAGTTTCTCGAGGCGAGTCCGATCACCAACCAGGCCCAGCTGGTCGACCTCCTCGCCGAGGAGGGGATCGAGGCCACCCAGACGACGGTCTCGCGGGACCTCGAGGAGCTCGGCGCGGTCAAGGTCCGTTTGCCCGGCGGCGACACGGCGTACGCCCTGGCCGAGCTCCCGACCCAGCAGATCGTGCCGAGCGAGCACCTCCGCCGGGTGCTGGGGGAGTGGGTGGTCGAGATGTCCTCGTCCGGCAACCTGGTCGTCCTGCGCACGCCGCCGGGGTGCGCGCACGTCGTGGCCTCGGCGCTCGACCGGAGCGCCACGCCAGGGCTGTTGGGGACGGTGGCGGGCGACGATACGGTGCTTCTCGTGGTCGCCGAGGAGCAGGGCGGCGCCGCCATGGTCGAGTGCCTCCAGGGGTTGGTCGAACCGGGCGGCCGGAGCGAACCGACCCGGGATGGCACCCATTCCCGCCGGGCGTCCCCCCCGAGGGCCCCGGCGAACCAACGGAGGAGTTGAACGTGGCGAAGCGCGTCGTGTTGGCCTACAGCGGCGGATTGGACACCTCGGTCGCGGTGCGTTGGCTGATCGAGAACCACGGGGTCGAGGTGATCGCGGTCGCGGTCGACGTCGGCCAGGACGCGGCGGAGGGGCCCGAGCATTGGGATCGGATCCGCGCACGCGCGACCGCCGCCGGGGCTGTCGAGGCCGTCGTCGTCGACGCGCGGATGGAGTTCGCCGAAGAGTTTTGCGTGCCCGCCATCCGGGCGAATGCCAAGTACGAGAGCAAGTACCCGTTGGTCTCTGCGCTCGCGAGGCCGGCCATCGTCCGGCACCTGGTGGCCGAGGCCCGGCGCCACGGCGCCGACACCGTGGCCCACGGGTGCACCGGCAAGGGCAACGACCAGGTGCGCTTCGAGGTCGGGACCCGTTCGCTCGCCCCCGAGCTGGACGTGCTGGCGCCGGCCCGGATGTGGGGGATGACGCGGGCCGACTGCGTGGAGTACGCCGCCAAGTGGGAGATCCCGATCGAGGTGACGGCCGAGAAGATCTATTCCATCGATGAGAACCTCTGGGGCCGGACGATCGAGTGCGGGGCCATCGAGGACCCCTGGGCCCGACCTCCCGAGGACGCCTACCTCCTGACCAGGGTGACAACCGACGAACCGGGGTCGGCGGTCGTGGGGTTCGAGGCGGGGGTTCCGGTGTCGGTCGACGGCGAACGGCTCGACCTTCGGGCGACGATCGAGCGGCTGAGCGCCCTCGCCGGCACCCGGGGCTTCGGCCGGATCGACATGGTCGAGAACCGGCGGGTCGGCATCAAGAGCCGGGAGATCTACGAGTGCCCGGGATCGCTGGCGTTGCTCGCCGCCCATGCCGACCTCGAGGACCTCACACTCGAGCGCGACCTCGCCCACGAGAAAGCCCGGCTCGAACCCCGCTGGGCCGAGCTCGTCTACGACGGGCTGTGGTTCTCGCCGCTGAAGGAGGCCCTCGACGCGTTCATCGAGCGCTCCCAGGAGCACGTGACCGGTGAGGTCCGGCTCCGGTTCGAGGCCCCGGGGGTCTGCACGGTCGAGGGCCGGCGGAGCCCGGTTGCCCTCTACGTCCACGATCTCGCCACCTACGACGCCGACGACGCGTTCCGCCACCAGGACTCCGAGGGCTTCGTGCGCATCTTCGGGCTCGGTGTGGCCACGTGGGCGGCCCGTCAGGCGCGCGGGGAGAGCCAGTGACCCTGTGGCAGGGTCGCTTGGCCGACCAGATGGCCGACATCGTCTCGGAGTTCACGGTCAGCCTCAAGTTCGACTGGGCCCTGGCCCACGACGACCTGCAGGGCTCGCGCTCCCACGTGCGTGGTCTCGGCCGCGCCGGCGTCCTGACCGAGCGTGAGGTGGCCGTCCTGCTGGCCGCGCTCGACCGCGTCGCCGAGGAGGTCGAGACCGAACGCTTCGTGTTCGCCGACGGGGACGAAGACGTGCACACCGCGATCGAGCGGAGGGTGACGGAACTCGCCGGCGACGTCGGGGCGAAGCTGCACACCGGGCGGAGCCGCAACGACCAGGTGGCGACCGATCTGCGGCTGTGGTGCCGTCGCCACCTGACCGGTGTCGCCGCCGAGGTGGTCGGACTGCAAGAGGTGCTGCTCGGTCGGGCGACCGACGCCGGCGACGCCTACCTGCCCGGCTACACGCACCTCCAGCGGGCCCAGCCCGTGCTCCTGGCCCACCATCTGCTCGCCCATGCGTGGGCGCTCGCCCGCGATGTCGACCGACTGATCGCCACGGTCGAGCGGATGGACGTCTCCCCGCTCGGCGCGGGGGCTCTGGCGGGGTCCTCGCTCCCGCTCGAGCCCGACTTCGTGGCCGAGGACCTCGGGTTCCACGCCCGGTTCGAGAACTCTCTCGACGCGGTCTCCGATCGTGACTTCGTGGCCGAGGCCCTGTTCGACATCGCGCTGCTGGGCGTGCACCTCTCCCGGATGGGGGAGGAGGTGGTGCTGTGGTCGACTGAGGAGTTCGGCTTCTGCACGCTCGCCGACGCGTACGCGACAGGAAGCTCGATGCTGCCGCAGAAGAAGAACCCCGATGTCGCCGAGCTCGCCCGGGGCAAGGCCGGCCGATTCATCGGACACCTGACCGGCTTCCTCGTGACGCTGAAAGGCCTTCCGCTTTCCTACAACCGCGACCTGCAGGAGGACAAGGAACCCCTGATCGACGCCGTCCACCAGGTCGTGGTCGCTCTCCGGGCCCTGGCGGGCTTGTATACGACGGTCGAGTTCCACCAGGAGCGGATGCAGGCCGCCGCCGACGAGTCATCGGCCGCGGCGGTCGACCTGGCCGAGTTCCTGGTGGAGCGGGGCCTGCCGTTCCGCAAGGCCCACGAGCTGGTCGCAGGGCTCGTCCGCGACTCGATCGAACGCCGCGTCCCCCTCGCTGAGCTGGTCCAGTCCCATCCGGATCTCGGCGACGCCGGGGCGAAGCTGCTCGAGCCCGGCGTGGCCGTCAGCCGGCGGACGACGCCGGGTGGCGCCGGGGCGGTTGCCGTGGCCGAGCAGTTGGAGCGGTTCACCCGCCGGCTCGGGGTCGACCGCGCCCGCCTCCGGGTCCTCACCGGGGACGACACCACGCACGCCGCCTCCCAGTGACCTCCCGAGCCGCCCGGCTCTCGCCGGTGCCGCTCGAGCTGCTCACCGGCGACCCGACAGAGGTGGCCCCGCGGCTGCTCAACACCCTCCTCGTCCACGGGGAGCGGGCGGTCCGGATCGTCGAGGTGGAGGCGTACCGGGGGGCCGAGGACCCGGCCTCCCACGCCTACCGGGGACCCACCCGGCGCAACGCCACGATGTACGGGCCGCCCGGCCGCCTGTACGTGTACTTCACCTACGGCATGCACTGGTGCGCCAACGTCGTCTGCTGGCCCGAGGGGGTGGCCGGAGCGGTGCTCCTGCGGGCGGCGGCGCCGGTCGAGGGAATCGAGGCGATGTGGGCCGAGCGACCGGCGGCGCGGCGTGAGCGGGACCTGTGCAGCGGCCCCGCCAAGCTCTGCCAGGCACTCGGGCTGACCGGGGAGTTCGACGGCTCGGACCTGCTCAGTGGGGACCGGGGGGTTCGATTGCTCACCGACGGGACCGGGCCGCCGGACGAGCCGTCCCGGGGGCCACGGATCGGGGTCAGTGCCGGCGCCGAGCATCCGTGGCGGTGGTGGGTGGCGGGCGACCCCAACATCTCGGTGGGGCCATCCCGCACGACCGATCTGACCCGCCAGGGTCGGGGAGGGGGTGTGCCATGACCGCGCGCTCCCGGCCCCGGCCGAGTACGGTGAAGGGAGACGAGTCGCCCAAGACCCCGGTGACCTGAAGATCGCTTCCTCGGTGCTCGCATTCGAGACCCTGGGGGCCGAGAAGGGAAACCGTGCTGCGACCCGTCGCCGAGGCGCCAGGCAGCCTGCCCGCGCCCAGGCAGTTCGCCTCCGATCCGACCGGCAACGATCTTGCTGGGCCCGCGCCGATCGTCACCGCCGGCCGCCTCGTGACCGCGCTCTTGGTGGGGGGACCCATCATCGGCCTCGGTCTCGGTCTCCTGGTATGGCGCCGGACGCTCGGCCTCGGAGATCTGGTCCTCGGGCTGGTGCTCTACGCCTTCACGGGTTTCGGGATCTCGGTGGGGTTCCACCGGTTGCTCACCCACCGCAGCTTCAAGGCCAACCGGGCGCTCAAGATGCTGTGCGCGGTGGCCGGATCGATGGCCCTGGAGGGGTCGGTGATCAGCTGGGTGGCCATCCATCGCCGGCACCACATGTACAGCGACCAGCCCGGCGACCCGCACACCCCGTACCGCTATGGCTCCGAGCGATGGGGCACGCTCAAGGGGTTCCTGTGGGCCCAGGTGGGGTGGCTCTTCGCCGCCGACCCGACCGACACGACACGCTTCGCTCCCGACCTGCATCGTGACCCGGACCTCGAGACCATCGACCGCCTGTTTCCCGTCCTGGCGATTTCCTCGCTCCTCATCCCGTTCTTCGTCGGCTGGATCGTGTCGGGCACCCTGCTCGGTGCATGGTTCGCGCTGCTGTGGGCCGGGTTCATCCGGATGGCGTTGCTCCACCACGTGACCTGGAGCATCAACTCGGTGTGCCACCTCTGGGGACGCCGGCCGTTCGTGACCTCGGACCGCAGCACCAACGTGGCGGCGCTCGCCCTTGTCTCGTTCGGCGAGAGCTGGCACAACTTTCACCACGCGGCGCCGGCCTCGGCCCGTCACGGGGTGCTGCCGCACCAGGTCGACGTTTCGGCGCGCCTGATCTCCCTCTTCGAGCGGGCCGGCTGGGCGACCAAGGTCCGTTGGCCGAACCCGGCCCAGATCGTGGCCCTCCTCCAGCCGGGTCCGAAGGAAGCCGGACTGCCGTCCGAGCACCCGGACCTCGAGTCATTGGCACCGTGAGATGGCGGGTCCCGCCGAATCCGACACCAGGGCGGACCGTTGAGCGTCGATGCGGCTGGCCGTTTTCTGGCGGTCCTGGCCGAGATCGCCGGTGACGCGCCGCCGAACCTAGGCACGATCTGCGAGGCCTGCGCGGTCGCACTGCCGGTATGCGGTGCGTCCCTGGTGTTGATGGGCGCCGGAGACCACGAGAGTGTGGCGGGTGTCTTCGGCGGCGCGGCGGCCGCCGCGCAGGACGCCGAGTTCATGCTCGGTGAGGGCCCGGGACTGGAGGCCCATCTGGTGGGTCGGCCGGTGGTCGTCGCGGACCTCATGGTGGCGGCCGACCGGTGGCCGCGGTTCGCTCCCGTGGCCGTCGAACTCGGGATCCGGGCCATCCACGCGGTCCCGCTCAGGGCCGGAACGACCACGATCGGCGTCCTCGAGCTGTACGGGGATCACCGGTCCGGATCGCCGACCGACTGGCTGGAAGACCCGCTGCTCCTCCTGGCCAACACAATCGGCCTTCTGTTGCTGAACCTGCAGGCAGAGGCCGCGGCCGAGTCGTTGGCCTGGGCGCTCGATATCGCGGACACCCGAGCGGTGGTGCACCAGGCGACCGGGATGATCTCCGCCCAGCTCCACGTCGGGGTCGACGAGGCGCTGGTCCGGCTCCGAGGGCGGGCATTCGCGGTCGATCGTGCGGTCGAGGCGGTGGCCGCGGAGGTGGTGGCGGGCAGCAGCCGGTTCGAATCCTGAGCGCCCGCGAGTTGCCCGAACCGACTGACGGCTCGATATTCTGCTCGGAGTTCGGGTTGCGGCGGATCGCAACACCTTCGGTTCTCGAGAAGGAAGCGTGGACGTGGACCGTCGAGATGAGTGGCTGGCTCGAACGTTCGTCGAGTTGGCCGACACCCTCGTGGCCGACTTCGATCTCATCGATTTCTTGTCGATGCTGGCCGATCGATGTGTGGAATTGCTGGACGGGGCCGAGGTGGGCCTGTTGCTCGCCGATCCCCGGGGCAGCCTTCAGGTGATGGCGTCATCCACCGAGCGGATCGGCAGGATTGAGTCGTGCGAGGTCCAATACGAAGAGGGCCCGTGCTACGAGTGCTATCGGTCCGGCCTGCCGGTGCTCAATGCCCGCCTCGAGGGGGCCGAGCGCCGGTGGCCCCGTTTCGCACCCGTCGCGAAGGAGAGCGGCTATCAGATGGTCCACGCGTTGCCGCTGCGGTTGCGAGACGACGTGATCGGGACGATGAACGTCTTCGATACGTCGCTCCATGAGATGACGCCGGAAGAAGTCGGTCTCACCCGAGCCTTCGCCGACGCCGCGACCATCGGCATTCTCCAGGAGCGGACGATTCGGCGTAAGAGCGACCTCTCGACCCAGCTCCAGGCTGCGCTCGACTCGAGAGTCGTGGTCGAACAGGCCAAGGGGATCGTGGCCGAACGGCTGAAGGTCGACATAGACGCGGCCTTCAGGCTGCTCCGCGATCATGCCCGCCGGAACCGCGAGCAGTTGAGCGCGGTCGCGGGTGCCCTGGTGAGCGGCTCGCTCGGTGCCCCCGAGCTCCTGAGCGGGTCAGCGGGACATCACCCGGCCCCGGAGGACCGGTCAGGCTGACCAAAGCGCAAGCCTCGAGCCGCCGGTCGCTCTTTCCGCCGGTCGGGGCTTTGACATGCGGATGGAACTTCCTGACCAGGCCGTGCACGAGCATGACCATGACTCGAGACCGGTGCCTCGACGGGGTCAATGAAGCCCGCGGACGACGGTTGTCATCCTGAGCAGGGTGACCGCGTATTCGGCCAATGCCTGACGCCGATCCCGCCGCCATCCTCGATTCTGAGCAGCTCGGAGAAGGTGAGCTTGCCGTCGATCGATCTCAGCCAGGACTTGATCGAACGCGCTGCCTGGCGGTCATGATCTCCGGATCGACGGGCTCATTCGATGGACTCGAGAACACGATACGTTGAGCCCGTGTGCTTCTCCCCGGAAGGTGATCTCGCCGGGGGGATAGTTGTGACCGCGATCGGCATCGATGCCTACCGTCACCTGAACGGTCGCAACAATCACCTGCTGCTGGCGACGATGCCCCTTCTGCTTGGGGCGCACCAACTGGACGAATCGCTCGTGTGGTGGGGCCTCCAGGGGCACATCCCACACTCGATTGGTCGTGTGGCGATGTGGATCTATCTCGTCATCGCCATGGTGGTGGTGCCGATCCTGGTGCCGCTGTCGATTTGGCGCATCCAACCCACTCGCATGCGACGATGGTTGATCGCGCCGTTCCTCACCCTCGGCGTGGTGGTGGCCTCCATCTTGTTGTGGACGATGCTGCACGGACCGGTGACCGTGAGGCTCGGCGCCTACCACCTCGGCTACAGCATCGGGCTCCACAACGGCATTCTGATCATCGGGCTGTATGTGGTCGCCACCTGCGGGTCCCTCCTGTGTTCCGGCTACAAGGACATCGTCATCTTCGGCCTGGCCAACGTGGTGGCGGTGGTGATCCTGGCCCGCCTCACCGCTGACGGGTTCGCCTCCCTGTGGTGCGCCTACGCGGCCCTGGCCAGCGGGGCGATCTCGCTGCACATGCGATTCGGCAAGACGCACCGGGCCGAGCCCTACGTATTTGAGCCGAGTCGAGATCGGGCCGGGGCCATCAGGTAAGGCGACCTGGACCGCTGCCTCGAACGCACTTCGGGCTTCGGGGTCGGGGGCAGCCCGGAGCAGGCCCTCAAGTAGGCTCTGACCAGGCAGAAGGTCGAAAACGAGGCCCCTGATTGGGCGTGGGTGGCCCCGTTGACGACCGGTCCAGAACCCTGGTACCCTGCATGTCCCGCCGCCATCCTGTCGGCCCCGTCGGAGGCCGACGGGCGGCGGGGTACCGAGACCTCAACCGGGGCGATTTAGTCGCCGGTTCAGCCTCGGGGCGGAGGCACCAACGCCGTTTGGTGGGTGCCCCGGTCGTTCCTTGAAAACGGAAGAGCGAGAGCCAAAAGCCAGTGCGGGCAGCACTGGAGCGCTTCGGCGCGACCAGATGCTGACTGTCAAGCAGTAAATCATTGGTAGGAGGATCCTCTACGGAGGTTCGTCCTACTTGTCAGTCGAGGCGAGTCACCTCGGCTGGCTCTTCGATTTTCGGACGGTCCTTTGGGCCGCCCGAAGGTCTCGATGGAGAGTTTGATCCTGGCTCAGGACGAACGCTGGCGGCGTGCCTAACACATGCAAGTCGAACGCTGTCCATTCGGTGGCAACACTGATGAAGACGGAGTGGCGAACGGGTGAGTAGCACGTGAGCAACCTGCCCCGAAGACCGGGACAACACCGGGAAACCGGTGCTAATACCGGATATCCCCACCGGATCGCATGACCTGGTGAGGAAATGGATTCCGCTTCGGGAGGGGCTCGCGGCCTATCAGCTAGTTGGTGAGGTAACGGCTCACCAAGGCTTCGACGGGTAGCTGGTCTGAGAGGACGATCAGCCACACTGGGACTGAGACACGGCCCAGACTCCTACGGGAGGCAGCAGTGGGGAATCTTGCGCAATGGGCGAAAGCCTGACGCAGCAACGCCGCGTGAGGGACGAAGGCTTTCTGAGTTGTAAACCTCTTTCAGCAGGAACGATAGTGACGGTACCTGCAGAAGAAGCACCGGCCAACTACGTGCCAGCAGCCGCGGTGATACGTAGGGTGCAAGCGTTGTCCGGATTTATTGGGCGTAAAGAGCTCGTAGGCGGTTTGATAAGTCGGATGTGAAACCCCCAGGCTTAACCTGGGGCCGCCATTCGATACTGTCATGGCTAGAGTCCGGTAGGGGACCATGGAATTCCTGGTGTAGCGGTGAAATGCGCAGATATCAGGAGGAACACCAGTGGCGAAGGCGGTGGTCTGGGCCGGAACTGACGCTGAGGAGCGAAAGCGTGGGG
>DAIUEV010000020.1:46289-49860 GCA_036844945.1 Acidimicrobiales bacterium | reverse complement strand
GAGCACTACGACCAGATCAGCGCGCTCATCAAGAGCGTGCGGGGCTCGGACCCCGACGCCGGCCTCTACTGGCTGGCCCGCATGCTCGAGGCCGGGGAGGACCCGAGGTTCCTGGCCCGGCGGCTCGTCATCCTGGCGAGCGAGGACGTCGGCCTGGCCGACCCGCTCGCGCTCGTCGTCGCCGACGCCGCCTCGCGGGCGGTCGAGGTGGTCGGCATGCCCGAGGCCGCGCTCAATCTCGCCGAGTGCGTGATCTACCTCTCGACCGCGCCGAAGTCGAACCGGGTGATGGTCGCCCTCGGAAGGGCGATGGACGACGTCCGCTCCGGCATCCGGGGCGAGGTCCCCAACCACCTGCGCGACGGCAACTCGCCGAACGCCGCCCGGCGGTTGCGGGAAGACACGTACCGCTATCCCCACGACGACCCGGCCGGCTGGGTCGACCAGCAGTACCGGCCGGCCGAGCTCGAGGGCCACGTCTACTACGAGCCCTCGGACCACGGCGCGGAAGCCGAGCTGGCCGAGCGGCTCGAGCGACGCTTCGGAGGCCGAGCCTCCCCCCATTAGGCTCGTCGCGACCCCGGACCCGGGGTCGACCCCGCCCCCGCGGACCGATTGGAAGGTGCGCACACCCGTGAGGCCGAGCTGATGGACGCCAACGAACTTCGTTCGTCGTTCCTCTCGTTCTTCGCGGCCCGCGACCACCACCGGGTGCCGTCCGCGAGCCTGGTGCCGCGCGACCCCTCGGTCATGTTCACGATCGCCGGCATGGTCCCCTTCAAGCCCTACTTCACCAGGGAGAACCAGCCGCCGTGGCCCCGGGCCACCTCGGTGCAGAAGTGCTTCCGGACCGTCGACATCGACAACGTGGGGGCGTCGGCCCGCCACGACACCTTCTTCGAGATGCTCGGCAATTTCAGCTTCGGCGACTACTTCAAGGAGCGGGCCATCCCGCTCGCCTGGGAGTTCGTCACCGAGGTCCTCGGCCTCGACCCCGACCGGCTGTGGGTCACCGTGCACGAGTCGGACACCGACGCGGCGGGAATCTGGGTGGAGACGACGGGCATCCCCGCCGAGCGCATCCAGCGCCTGGGCGAGGACAACTTCTGGAAGATGGGCGACACCGGGCCGTGCGGGCCGTGCTCGGAGATCTTCTTCGACAAGGGCGAGGCCTACGGCGCGCCGGGCGGCCCGAAGGACGGTTCCGAGGAGCGGTTCTTCGAGTTCTGGAACCTGGTGTTCATGGAGCTCAACCGCCTCCCCGACGGCACGGTCGAGGACCTGCCCTACAAGAACATCGACACCGGCATGGGACTCGAGCGGGCGTTGGCGGTGGCCGAGGCGGTCGACACCATCTTCGACACCGCCGCCTTCCGGCCCATGATCGAGACGGCCGAGCGCCTGCTCGGCACCCGTTACGGGGCGGACGGCGCCACCGACATCGCGATCCGCCGGCTGGCCGACCACGGCCGGGCCATGACCATGCTGATCGCGGACGGCGTGCTCCCGTCGAACGACGGACGGGGGTACGTGCTGCGGCGGCTCATCCGCCGGGCCGTCCTGGCGGCGCGCCGCCTCGACGTCGCGACGACGATCACGGTGCCGCTCGCCGAGGCGACGGTCGAGCTGATGCAGGACGCATACCCGAACCTCCCGGGCCGCCTCGACCTCACCCGCTCGGTCCTCGAGCGCGAGGAGGGGTCCTTCGACCGGACGCTGCGGGCCGGCCTCGGGCTGCTCAAGGAGGCGATGGGCCGGGCGGAGGGCGCGCCGGGCGGCGTCCTCGACGGCGACATCGCGTTCCGGCTGCACGACACCCACGGATTCCCGATCGAGCTGACCGAGGAGCTGGCCGCCGAGGCGGGCCTCGGCGTCGACCGGGCGGTGTTCGACGCGGCCATGCGCGCGCAGCGCGAGCGGGCCCGCAGCGCCGCGCGCACCCCGGCGGTCGCCGACGAGGCCGCCTACCGCGAGATCCTGGAGAGGGCGGGCGAGAGCGCGTTCGTCGGGCGTGCCCCCGACGCCTACGCGGTGCCGGCCCGCATCGTGGCCGTGCTGGCCGGCGAGAAGGAGGGGACCGCCGAGATCTTCCTCGACCGGACCCCCTTCTACGCCGAGGGCGGGGGGCAGGTCGGGGACGTCGGCTCCATCGTCACCGAGACCGGGCGGGCCGAGGTCTTCGACACCGTCGCCCCGCTGCCGGGGCTGCACGCGCACCGGGCCACGGTGACCGGCGAGATCTTCGCCGACCAGGACGCCCTGGCCGCCATCGACGGGCCCCGGCGCGAGGCCACCCGCCGCAACCACACCGGCACCCACCTCCTGCACGCCGCCCTCCGCAGCGTGCTGGGCGACCACGTCCACCAGCAGGGCAGCCACGTCGGCCCCGACTACCTGCGGTTCGACTTCAGCCACCACGAGCAGCCGGCGCCAGAAGAGCTGGCCGCCGTGGTCGAGATGGCCAACCGCGACGTGCTCTTGGACGACGAGGTCACGACGACGGAGACGACGCTCGCCGAGGCCGAGGCCGAGGGGGCGATGGCGTACTTCGGCGACAAGTACGGCGACGTCGTCCGGATGGTGCGGGCGGGCCCCCACTCGCTCGAGCTGTGCGGCGGCACCCACGTGCATGCGCTCGGCCAGATCGGACCGATCAGCCTCACCTCGGAGGGCTCGATCGGGGCGAACAGCCGGCGGATCTTCGCGGTGACCGGCGAGGCGGCCCTCGAGCGCACGCTCGCCCGGAGTCGCCAGCTGGAGGAGGCGGCGCGCCTCTTGCGGACCGAGCCCGATGGGGTGCTCGAGGCCCTGGAACGGCTGCTCGACCGCCAGCGGGAGGCCGAGCGGTCCCTGCAGGGCCTGCGCCGGGCCGCCCTCGACCAGGAGGCGGCGGCGCTCGCGGCCGGGGCCGAGGGGGGCGTGGTCGTGGCCCGGCGCGACGGGCTCGGCGCCGACGAGCTGCGCGCGCTCGCCCAGGCGGTCGCGGGCCGCGACGGCGTGCGGGCGGCGGTGGTGGGCGGCGTGCAGGGGGAGCGGGTGGCCCTCGCCGCGGCCACCGGCGGCGACCCCGACGCCAACGCGCTCGTGAAGGAGCTCGGGCCGATGGTCGGCGGCTCGGGCGGGGGCCAGCGGGAGCTGGCGGTGGCGGGCGGACGGGACCCGTCCGGCCTCGACAAGGCGCTCGGGGCGGCGGCCAAGGCGCTGCGATCGTCGTGACCGGCGGCGCGCCGGCCGGCCGGGCCGTGGCGCTCGACCTCGGCAGCCGCCGCATCGGCGTCGCGGTCTCGGACTCCGCCGGGCAGCTGGCCTTCCCCCGCGAGGTCCTCGAGCGCTCGGGCGACGAGGCCGCCGACCTGGCCGCGCTCGCGGCGGTGGTGGCCGAGGTCGGGGCGACCACCGTCGTGGTCGGGCTCCCGGTGTCGCTCGACGGCCGGGACGGACCGGCCGCCCGACGGGCCCGGGACGAGGCCGACGCGCTGCGCCCGCTCGTCGACGGCGTCGAGGTCGTGCTGTTCGACGAGCGGCTGACCACCGTCTCGGCCGCCGCGGCCCTGGCCGAGGCCGGCCGGCG
>DAIUEV010000020.1:0-46189 GCA_036844945.1 Acidimicrobiales bacterium | reverse complement strand
ACGAGCGGCTGACCACCGTCTCGGCCGCCGCGGCCCTGGCCGAGGCCGGCCGGCGAGGGCCCGGCGCGCGGCGGGCGGTGGACAGCGCGGCCGCCACCGTGCTCCTCCAGACCTGGCTCGACGCCGGGAGGCCGGCCCGGTGAGCGGGACCGGCGACTCGCTCGGGCCGGCCGGCCCCGCGACCGGCGACTCGCTCGGGCCGGCCGGCCCCGCGACCGGCGACTCGCTCGGGCCGGCCGGCCCCGCGACCGGCGAGACCGACCTGCCCCGCGGCGTGGCCCGGCGGGCCCGCCGCCGCCGCCGGCGCCGGGTGCTCTTTGGCGCTGCCGGTGTCGTCGTCGTGGTGCTCGGCGGCCTGTTCGCCTGGTTCTGGTTCGAGGCCCATCCCCTCGGTGGGCCGGGCCGCAACGTGGTGCTCACGATCGCCCCCAACCAGTCGGTCGGCGCGACGGTCGACGCGCTGGCCCGGGACGGGGTGATCTCGAGCTCCTTCTTCTTCCGGGTCGACGACGTCCTCCAGGGGAACCCGACGGTCGAACCGGGCTCGTACCTCTTCCGGGCCAACCAACCGTTCTCGACCGTCCGGGCCATCCTCGCCCGGGGCCCCGACATATCGACGCTCGTCGTGCCGGAGGGCTTCTCGCTCTCCGAGGTCGCCCAGCGGGTCACCGACCTCCTGCCCACCCGCCCGGTCGGCTCCTTCCTGCGGGCCGAGCAGGGCGGCGCCGTGTCCTCGCCCTATGAGATCCCGGGCTCGAACAACCTGGAGGGCACGATCGCCCCCGGCACCTACCGGGTCCTGCCGGGGGAGACCTCGGTCGCGCTCTTGCGCCAGATGGTGGACCGCTTCGACCGCCAGGCCGCCGGGCTCGGGCTGCCGGCGGCGGCCGGCGCGCTCGGGGTGACGCCGGCCCAGCTGGTGGTGGTGGCCTCCATCGTGGAGAAGGAGGGCGAGTACCCGAAGAACATGGGGAAGGTCGCCCGGGTCGTCTTCAACCGGCTGAAGGCCGGGAGCCCGCTGCAGATGGACTCGACCGTGCTGTACGCGCTGGGCCAGGACGGGGGGCCGGTGACCGCGGCCGACCTGGCCCTGCGGTCCCCGTACAACACCTACCTGCACACCGGCCTGCCGCCGACCGCCATCTGCACCCCGTCGCGCACCGCCCTCGTCTCCGCCGCCCACCCGACCCCCGGGGCGTGGCTCTACTTCCAACTGGTGTCAAAGGACGGGACCGAGCAGTTCTCCGACACCTACGCGGAGCAGCTCGCCGCCGAGGCGCTGGCCAAAAGCCGGGGCCTGCCGTGACGGGCCACGACGGCCGCTGGCCGTCGGGCACCACCACGCTGGTCGGCGTGATCGGCGACCCGGTCCGCCACTCGTTGTCGCCCCTCCTGCACAACACCGCCTTCGCCGCCCTCGGGCTCGACTGGGTGTCCGTCGCCTTCCCGGTCCCCGACGGCCAGGCCGGCCCGGCCCTCGCCGCGGTGCTCCCGCTCGGCATCGCCGGGCTGTCGGTGACGATGCCCCACAAGGGCGTGGTCGCCCACCTGGTCGACGAGTGCACGCCGGAAGCGGCGCGGCTCGGCGCGGTGAACTGCGTCGTCGCCCGCGCCGGGCGGCTGGTGGGCGAGAACACCGACGGCCGGGGGTTCCTCGAGGCGCTCGCGCGGGGGAGCGGTTGGACGCCGTCGGGCCGCCGCTGTCTGGTCGTCGGGGCGGGCGGCGCCGCCCGGGCGGTGGTGGCCGCGCTCGCCGACGCCGGCGCGGCCGAGGTGGTGGTGGTGGCCCGCCGGGCCGAGCCGGCCCTCGAGGCCGCTGCGCTGGCCGGCGGGAGTGGCCGGGTGGGCTCCGCCCGGGACGCCCCGGACGCCGAGCTCGTCGTCAACGCCACCCCGGTCGGGATGGTCGCCGGACCCGGGGCCCCGCTGGTGGCGGCGGAGCTGCTCGGCCCCGGGCAGGTGGTGGTCGACCTCGTCTACGAGCCGGCCGAGACCGAGTGGATGGCCGCCGCCACCGCCCGCGGCGCGACCGTCCTCGGCGGGCTCGGGATGCTCGTCCACCAGGCCGCCGCCCAGCTCGCCCTCTGGACCGGGCGCGAGCCGCCGGTCGAGGCCATGTGGGAGGCGGTTCGAGCGGTCCGCGGGGACTGAATCCGCCTCAGGCGGGGTCGGGCCACAGGTGGGCGTCGGCCAGCGCGCCCACCACGGCGGCCCGCAGGGCCCGCTCGATGGCGAAGCGGTGCCCGTGGTTGGCCCGCAGCATCACCCGCATTGTGGCGTTGGCGCCGCCCGTCGCGACCACGCCCAGCACCTCGGGGTCCTGGGTGCACCCGGCCGCCGGCGGGGCGTCGCGGGCCACCCCGGCCGCCGCCGCGGTCACGACCTCGGTGGCGCGGGCCAGGTCGTCGGCCGAGGTGACCCGGACGTCGACCTCGACGAACGCCTTGGCCCAGCCCCTCGACCGGTTGGTGAGCTGGCGGATGTCGCCGTTGGGTTGGTAGACGAGCGAGCCGTCGACGGTGCGGATGTTGGTGACCCGCAGGCTCAGGTCCTCGACGGTCCCGACGATCCCGTTCACCGAGATGGTGTCGCCGATCACGAACTGGTCCTCGACGGTGAGCAGGAAGCCCGAGAGGTAGTCGCGCACGAGCGCCTGCGCGCCGAAACCGATGGTCGCGCCGATCACCGTGGCCGACGCGAGCAGCGGGGTGAGGTCGATGCCGAGCATGCCGAGGATGACCGCGATCGCGAAGACCCCGATGACGAAGCGCCAGGCGTTGGCCACGATCGCGGCGTTGGTCTCGACCCGGTGCGAGGTGCGCGTCGACGCCGAGAGGTTGGCCGCGGGCTGGCCGAGCCGACGGACGAGCCGCCGCACGAGGCGGGCCCCGTAGCGGGCGATCAGCCAGGCCACGAGCAGCACCAGCACGACCTCGAGCGGGCGCAGCACGAACTCGACGAGGGTGTGCGCGAGCGAGCGGGACACGCCGGCCTTGCGCAGCAGGTCGTAGAACCACCCGCTGTTGCCGCCGATGGAGGCCGGGGCGACGATTGCCCAGCTCAGGCGCGTCGACAGGGTCGCCCAAGGGGTCACGGTCACGACCGTTATTCTGTCCCGTGGTGCGTGCTGCCATCAGCCTCGGAGAGCCGCGGACCAACCGGAGGATCGCCGATCTGGACGTAACCCTCCTGGTCACCACGCTCGCGACGGCGGTGGTGGGGGTCGTGATGGTGTACACGGGCTCCCGGGCGACCGCCGTCTCCGCCGGCCTTTCGCCCCACTACTTCTTGTACCGCCAGGCGCTCTTCCTGATCCTGGGCGTGGGGGTGATGGCGGCACTCGCGGTGTTGGACTACCGGCGCCTCGAGCTCGTCGGCATGGTCATCTACGGGCTGTCGATCGCCGGCCTGCTCGGCGTGTTCGTGGTCGGCCATCACTCCCAGGGAGCCGGCCGCTGGATCAACTTCGGCCCGATCGAGGTGCAGCCCTCCGAGTTTGCGATCGTCGGGCTCATCATCGCCCTCGCCACCTTCGTGGCCCGGCGGATCGACGGGCTCACCTGGCGCGACCTCGCCCGCATGCTGGCGATGGCGGCCGTGCCGATGCTGCTCGTGATGGTCCAGCCGGATCTCGGGACCGCCATCATCATGGCGGTCATCCTCGTGGTCATGCTGGCGGTCGCCGGGCTCCCGGTGCGGACCCTGTTCCTGCTCGCTCTCGGGTCGGCCATCGCCCTGTTCCTGGCGGTCAAGATCGGCCCGAAGATCGGGATCTTGCACGGGTATCAGTTCACGAGACTCAACAGCTTCCTGAACCAGAACTCGAAGAGCCAGAACCCGCTCATCCAGCAGTCGATCTACAACGTCCAGCAGTCCAAGCTCGCCATCGGTGCCGGCGGGATGCACGGCAAGGGCCTTCTGCACGGGACCCAGACCAACTCCGGGTACGTCCCCGAACAGCAGACCGACTTCATCTTCTCGGCGGTCGGCGAGCAGCTGGGGTTCATCGGCTCGACGTTGCTGTTGGCCATGCTCGGCACCATCGCCTGGCGGCTCATGCGGACCGCCCAGTTGGCCCGGGACACCTTCGGCCGGCTGCTGTGCGCAGGGGCCTTCGCCTTCATCGCGTTCTCGACCTTCCAGAACGCCGGGATGGCGATGGGCATCATGCCGGTCGCCGGCGTGCCACTGCCCTTCGTCAGCTACGGGGGTTCGGCGGCCCTCTGCTTCTTCGCGGTGGTGGGGATCGCGATCAGCGTCCGTCGTCACCGCGGTCGCCATGCCACCTGACGGCGCGGCCGCGACCACCGAGCCGGTCGGCGAGGAGCCGCCGGGGCCGGTCGGCGAGGAGCCGCCGGGGCCGGGGGACGGGGACGCGGCGCGGGTCGAGGTCGCCGACCTCGCCGCGTCGACCAACGGCGACGCGGCGACCGCCGTTTCCGAGGAGCGGGCCCGGGCGGCCCAGCGGTGGTCGGTGGCCGAGATCCGGAACATCAAGGTCGACCTGCCCTCACCCCATGCCGTCGTCGTGCTCCGCGAGGTGGTCGCCCCCTACCGCAAGCTGGCCATCCCCCTCGCGCTGACCGACGCGACCGGGATGGCGCACGCGTGGCGGTCGCTCGCCACGCCCCGCCCGCTGACCCACGAGCTGTTCAGCGACGTGCTGGCGCGGCTCGGCGCCACCATCGAGGTGGTCCGGCTCACCGGGCGCCGCGCTGGGGTGGTGCTCGCCGAGCTTGAACTGTCGAGCCCCCGGGGCCGGGAGCTCGTGCCGTGCCGGCCGAGCGACGGGCTCACCCTGGCGCTCCGCCAGGGGGTGTCGCCGCCGATCATGGTCGACCGCCGCCTCTTCCGCGGCCCCGACGACGTCGAGCCGAGGCCCTAGGGGGTCGGGTCAGCCGACCCGGGTGAACGCCCGCTCGCCCGGCTGCTTCACGCCCGAGGCCCGCTCGGCCGACGTCGAGCTGCCCTCCTCGGACACCCGCATGAGGATGGCCACCAGCACGTAGTTGGTGATGAGCGACGACCCGCCGTAGGCCATGAAGGGCAGGGTGATGCCGGTCAGGGGCAGGAGCCGGGTGACCCCCGCCATGATGAAGAAGGCCTGGAACCCGAGCAGGGTGGTCAGGCCGACCGCCACCAGCCGGGCGAAGTCCGAGCGGGCCGTCTGGGCGATCCGCAGCCCGGTGCCGACGAGGAGCAGGAACCCGAGGGCGACCGCGGTGGTGCCCATCAGGCCGAGCTGGTAGCCGATGGCCGAGAAGATCATGTCGCTCGTCAGTCCGTAGATGAACAGCGCGCAGCCGCCGGCGCAGGCCTGCCCGAGCCCGATGCCGACGCCGCCGACCCCGCCGAGGCCCATCGCGTACCAGCCGTTCGCGATCTGGTCGCCGCCCTGGCAGGCCGCCGGGATCGACTTGCCCTGGCAGATCGCCGAGCTCGACGTGTAGTGCCACGGGTCGAGCCAGAGCGTGACCCGCTCGTGGAAGGTGGCGAACAGGTGGGCCGCCGCGTACGTGCCCAGCGCGAAGAGCAGCAGCCCGAACACGATGTAGCCGATCCGGCCCGTGGTCACCCACAGCATCACCATGAACAGCGTGAAGATGAGGAGCGCGAAGCCGATGTCGGCCTCCTTCGCGATGACGAGCATGGCGAAGCCGAAGGCGAAGAGGATCGGGATGAGCGGGCGGGGGTCGATCACGAGGCGGTTGCCGAGCCGGGCGGTCGGGATCGACAGGAGCTCCTTCTTCTCGGCGAAGTACGAGGCGAAGAAGATGCAGAGGAACACCTTGGCGATCTCGATCGGCTCGAACTGGATCTTGCCGACGTGCACCCACAGGCGGACGTTGCCGGTGTTGGCGGCGGTGTGCCCGAGCGGGCTCAGCGGGGCGAGGATGAGCAGGGTGGCCGCCATCAGCATGAGGTAGCGGTAGCGGTCGAGGTCGCGGGTCCGCCGGACGAGGAGCAGGGTGCCGATGTAGAACGCGACCCCGAGTGCGGTCCAGCCGGCCTGGGCCGACGCGAAGGCCGGGTCGTAGCGGGCGATCACCACGTAGCCGATGCCGTTCAGGAGCACGACGGTCGGGAGCACGATCGGGTGCGCGTGGGGCACCAGCCACCGGTTGACCAGGTGGGCCACCAGGGTGAGGGCGAACAGCACCCCGAGGAAGGGCCCGATGTGGGGCGGGATCTTGGAGGACCGGGCGAGGCTGGCGAGGACGTAGAGGGCGATGATGATCACCCAGCCGAAGATGAGCAGTCCGAGCTCGGTGCGACGCTTCGGCTTGGGCCCGAACTCATAGGCGGGGATCCGGTGGTACCTCGCGGGGGCCCGCACGGCGCTCCTCGGCACCCGCCGATCGTACCGGCCGACGGTAAAGTCCCGGTGGGAGATCCCCGATGACCGACTTCTACGGTTCCATGTCCGACCCCCCCGGATTCGAAGTCTTCCCAGGCAGTGGCGCCCGTGACCCGGTGTGGGCCGGCGAGGCGCCTCCGTTCGGCGCGGGCGCGACGCTGGACGACGACTACGCCGAGCAGGCCCGGCGCAAGGCCCGCCAGGAGGCCATCGAGGCCATCGGCCCCGCGCGCTACACCAACCGCGAGCTGGCCCGGCTCGACTTCGGGGCCCGCCTCCTCGACCTCGCCGAGGACGACCGGGTGCCGCTGCTCGAGCGGGTGAAGTTCATGGCGATCTTCGCCGAGATGCTCGACGAGTTCTTCCAGGTCCGGGTCTCCGGACTCGAGGACCAGGTGGCCGCCTCGGTCTCCACCCGCTCCGACGACGGCCTCCGGCCCGCCGAGCAGCTGCGGGCCATCCACGGCCGCGTCGAGGAGCTGGTCGCCCGCCAGGACCGGATCTTCCTCGACCGGTTGGCGCCCCAGCTGGCCCAGGTCGGGATCCGCCTGTCGGACTGGTCCTCGCTCGACGACGACGACCGGCGGTACCTGGTCGACGTGTTCCACCGCGAGATGTACCCGGTCCTGACCCCGCTCGCGGTCGACCCCTCCCATCCCTTCCCCTACATCTCGAACCTCTCGCTCAACCTCGTCGTCGAGGTGGGGGACCCGGTGACCGGCGAGCGGCGGATCGCCCGGGTGAAGGTCCCTCCCGTCCTGCCCCGGTTCGTCGTGATGCCCGACGGCGAGCGGGTGGTGCCGCTCGAGCAGGTGATCGCCGCCCACCTGGACACCCTGTTCCCGGGGATGACGATCGGCCGTCACGACGTGTTCCGGGTGACCCGCAACGCCGACCTCACGTTCGAGGAGGACACCGACGACCTGATGATGGCGATCGAGATGGAGCTCCGCCAGCGCCGCTTCGGCCGGGCCGTCCGTCTCGAGATCGCCACCGGCGCGGCCGACTCGGTCCGCGACCTGCTCGCCTCCCAGCTCCAGGTGGGGGAGGACAACGTCTACTCGATCGAGGCTCCGATCGATCTCGGCGGGCTGTGGGCCGTCTTCGCCCTCGACCGGCCGGAGCTCCACGAGGAGAGCTGGACGCCGATGACCGCGCCGCCGCTCGCGACCGCGGGGGACCCGGTCGACATCTTCGCGGTGCTGCGCGAGCGCGACGTCCTCGTGCACCACCCCTACGACTCGTTCGCCACCTCGGTCGAGGCCTTCGTCGAGCAGGCCGCCCT
Organism: Acidimicrobiales bacterium; assembly: GCA_036844945.1. GTDB lineage: Bacteria > Actinomycetota > Acidimicrobiia > Acidimicrobiales > RAAP-2 > Palsa-461. The sequence continues at coordinate 38,546 of DAIUEV010000020.1, read as the reverse complement.
CGACCCCGATGTGATCGGGATCAAGCAGACGCTGTACCGCACCTCGGGGGACAGCCCCATCGTCGCCTCGCTCATCCGGGCGTCCGAGCTCGGCAAGCAGGTCGCCACGGTCGTCGAGCTGCGGGCCCGCTTCGACGAGCAGGCGAACATCGGGTGGGCCAAGGCGCTCGAGGAGGCGGGCGTCCACGTCGTCTACGGACTCGTGGGCCTGAAGACCCACTCGAAGACCTGCCTCGTGCTGCGCCGGGAGGACGACGGGATCCACCGCTACTGCCACATCGGCACCGGCAACTACAACTCGAAGACGGCCCGCATCTACGAGGACCTCGGCCTGTTGACGAGCGACGAGGACATCGGGACGGACCTCGGCGACCTGTTCAACCACCTGACCGGGTTCTCCCGCCACACCGACTACCGCCAGATCCTGGTGTCCCCGGTGACGACGAGGGACCGGATCATCGAGCTGATCGAGGAGCAGGCGGCCGCCGGCCCGGCCGGACGCATCGTGCTCAAGCTGAACGGGCTCACCGACCCGGCCGTGATCGACGCCCTCTACGGCGCCTCCATGGCCGGGGTCCCGATCGACCTCGTGATCCGGGGCCTGTGCTCGATCCGGGTGGGCATCCCGGGGGTCTCCGAGACGATCCGGGTGCGCTCGGTGGTGGGCCAGTTCCTGGAGCACTCGCGGATCTTCCAGTTCGGTCGCGAGCCCGACGGCGAGCCGGAGAGCTGGCCCGCCGAGGAGCCGGCCGTCGAGGGCTGGGGCCGCGAGCTGTCCGGGCTCCCCGAGGTGGCGGACCGACCGCCGCTGCGGGTCTACATCGGGAGCTCGGACCTCATGCGCCGCAACCTCGATCGTCGGATCGAGGTCCTCGTCCCGGTGCGGGATCGCCGGCTGGTCGCCCGCCTCCTCGAGGTGCTCGACCTGGCCCTCGCGGACGACACCAACTCCTGGGAGCTCGACGCCGACGGCGACTGGCACCGGGTGCCCACCGTTCGCTCGCTCAGCCTGCAAGAGCAGCTGAAGGAGCTGGCCCTCGGCCGGGCCCGGCGCCGCCGCGACATCGAGATGCGCTCCCAGCCGCCCGTCTGAGCGCCGCGGGCCCCGGCCCGACGCAGGTCAGTGGACGAGCGGCTCCTCGGCCGGCCGAGCCCCCGGCGGGAGCTCGGCGCGCGGGTGGCGTCCGCCCCGCCAGCGCAGTGAGAGGTAGGCGACCCCGCCGACCGGGATCGGCAGCCAGAAGTTGATGAGCCGGTAGCTGATGACGCCCAGGATGGCGGTCGTCTTCGGCACGTGGAAGCCGACCAGCGTCGGGATGAGCACGCCCTCGACCACGCCGAGCCCCGAGGGGGTGATCGGGATGACGGCCAGGATGTTGGCCAGGCCGTAGGCGACGAGCAGGTCGATCGGGAGGATCGCCTTCGAGTCGAACGCGAAGAGGAACACCCACAGCGAGGCGGCGTCGAGCAGCCAGTTCGCCGCCGCCCACACGATGGCGTGCCGGAGGAGGGCCCGGTCCTCGAAGAGGACGTGGATGCGGTCGGCGAGCTTCTGCAGCAGCTCGGCGACGGTCTGGGGGTTGACGAAGGGGAGCCGGCGGGCGAGTGCCGCGATCCAGCGCATGGCCCGGGTCCGGCCCCGGGTGATGAGCACGATCGTGCCCGCGAACGCGCCGAGCAGGAGGACGCCGGCGGCCGCCGCGATCCCGTACAGCGGGTTGAAGCCCCGGAGCGGGATCGAGATGATGAGGGCCAGCCAGAAGATCCCGTTGAGGACGACGGCCGAGCCGACGCCCTGGGTGGCGAGCCCGAAGCCCGCGGTCGACCCCGACACCCCCGACTCGGTGAGGAGCCGGTAGCCGACGGCGGTCCCGGGCGCGGTCCCGCCCGGCACCACGTGGCTCACCGCCAGGCTGGCCATGTTCACTCGCAGGAGCCGCCAGCGCGACGGGGCCTCGGGCGAGAGCACGGTGTGGGTGAGCTCGGCGTAGGCGCCGAGGGCGAGCACCTCGAGCCCGACCGCCAGCAGCAGGTAGGCGACGTTCACGTGCCCGAGCACGCTCACGGAACGCCGGGCGCTCGCCAACTCGGGGAGCAGCAGGTACTCGAAGACGAAGAAGAGGACGAAGATTGAGATCGTCCAACGGACCTCGCGGCGAAGCTTGGGGAGGCGGAACCGCCGCCGCGCCGGTTCGGTCATCCCCTCAATGCTGGCACGTCGGGGCCCGATACTCAGGTCCGAAGAGGGGCTCTCGGCCCCTTCTCGTATGCTGCCCGGCGATGCGGGTCCTGGTCATCGTGCCGACCTACAACGAGGCGGCCAACATCGCCGGGGCCATTGCGGCCACCCGCCGCGCCGTCCCCGACGCCGGCCTCCTCGTGGTCGACGACGGCAGCCCGGACGGCACCGCCGAGGTGGTGGAGGAGCTGCGGTCCTCCACGCCCGACCTCCACCTGCTGCGCCGGCCGGCCAAGTCGGGTCTCGGCAGCGCCTATCGGACGGGGTTCGCCTGGGGCATCGAGCACGGCTACGAGGTCATGGTCGAGATGGACGCGGACGGGTCGCACGACCCGGCGGCGCTGCCGGACCTCCTCCGGCCGATCGCGGCGGGCAGCGAGGTGGTGATCGGCTCCCGCTATGTCCCGGGCGGCTCGATCCCGAAGTGGAAGGCCCACCGGCATCTCTTGTCCAAGGGCGGGAACGTCTACGCCTCGGTCCTGCTCGGGCTCCGGGTGGCCGACTCGACCGCCGGCTTCCGGGCCTATGCGGCGACCGTCCTCGCCCGCATCCCCCTCGACAAGGTGCGGGCCGAGGGCTACGGGTTCCAGATCGAGATGACCTACCAGGCGAGGTTGGCGGGCGCTTCGATCGTGGAGGTGCCGATCCGCTTCGTCGACCGCCAGGTGGGGGAGTCCAAGATGTCGTCGGCCATCGTGGTCGAGGCGCTCGTGCTCGTTACCTGGTGGGCGCTCGGGCGGGCGCTGCGCGGCGCCTGGCGGCTCGCCCGCGGCCGGCGCCGGGCGCAGCGGCCGAGCGTGCCCGTCCCGTAGGGCCGAGCGCGGTCGGGGCCCGTCCTTCGGCCCGAACCTGCGATCATGGGGGGGTGCCGGACAAGGACCGGATCCTCGTCGTCGACGACGAGCCCTACATCACCGACCTGTTGACCACCGGCCTCGAGTTCGAGGGGTTCGCGGTCGAGGTGGCGATGACCGGCGCCGAGGCCATGCAGAAGCTGCGGGCCACCCGTCCCGACCTCGTGCTCCTCGACGTCATGCTCCCCGACATCGAGGGTGTGGACATCTGCCGCCGCTGGCGCGACGAGGGGGAGGCGGTCCCGGTCCTCTTCCTCACCGCCAGGGACTCGAGCGAGGACAAGCTCATCGGCCTCGCCGTCGGGGACGACTACGTGACCAAGCCGTTCTCGCTCAACGAGGTGGTGGCCCGGATCCGCGCGGTGCTGCGCCGGACCCGCGACGACCCGGCCTTGGACCGCCCGCTGCGCTTCGCCGATCTCGTGATGGACGTCGAGACCCGGGAGGTCTGGCGCCAGGGCGTCTCGATCGAGCTCACCGCGACCGAGTTCAACCTTCTCCATTACCTGATGGAGAACGCCCGGAGGGTGGTGTCGAAGTTCGAGATCCTCGACCGAGTGTGGGGGTACGGGTTCGAGGGTGACCCCAACATCGTCGAGACCTACATCAGCTACCTGCGCAAGAAGGTCGACGAGTTCGAGCCGCCCCTCATCCACACCTTCCGGCGGGTGGGCTACGCCCTGCGGCTGCCCCGCACGTGACCGCCTGGCGCCGGGGCCGGACGGGGTCTTGAGCCGGTGAGCCTCCGGCGCCGCCTCACCCTGTCGATGGCCGTCGTGCTGGTGGTCGCGCTGGCGGTCGCCAACATCGTCACCTACAGCTCGCTGCGCTCCTACCTCTACGGCCGGGTCGACGACCAGCTCGACGGGGCCCAGCAGCAGGCCTACCACTACCTGACCGTGGTCCGGCCGAGGGCCGAGCGGCTCGGGCACCGCGACGCGGTCCGCTCGATCCCCTTCGAGCAGACCCAGCTCGACGAGCGGGTGTCGCCCGACATCTACGTCATGGTGCTCACCCACACCGGCAAGGTCCTCGTCAGCGAGCCGAAGGTCGACAACCCGGGTCCCCGGCCGGTCGTGCCCGCCTCGCTGCGTCCCGCCCCGGTCCCGCGCCACCACCACTTCGGGGCGCTGAGCGGCGCCTACCAGTCCGAACCGAACAGCGCGGACGTGGGCAGCATGGGCAACCCGGGCGTCCGCTACCGCGAGCTCGCGGTCGACGTGCCCCAGGGCGTCCTCGTGGTGGCTGCCCCGCTCAACCCGACGATTGCGACGCTGTCGTCGCTGCTCGGGGTCCAGATCGGCGCCTCGCTGGCGGTGCTGGCCGTCCTGTGCGCGGTGGTGTTGTTCACGCTGCGGCGCGGCCTGAAGCCGCTCGAGGCCATGGCCGAGACGACCGACGCCATCGCCGGCGGCGACCTCGCGCAGCGGGTGGAGGTGGGCCGGGCCTCGAGCGAGGTGGCCCGTCTCGGGAGGGCGATGAACGCCATGCTCGGCCGCATCGAGGAGGCCTTCGCGGAGAAGTCGCGCTCCGAGCAGCGGCTGCGCCAGTTCGTGGCGGACGCCAGCCACGAGCTGCGCACCCCGCTCACGTCGATCCGCGGCTACGCCGAGCTGCTCCGCAAAGGGGCATTCGCCGACGACGACGGGCGGCGGCGGGCCCTGCTCCGGGTCGAGCGGGAAGCGGGCCGCATGGGCCTGCTCGTCGACGACCTGCTCCTCCTCGCCCGCCTCGACCAGGGCCGCCCGCTCGACCAGGTGGCCGTGGACCTGTCGCGCGTCGGCGCCGACGCGGTGGCCGATGCCCGGGCGGTCGACCCGAGCCGTCCGGTCGAGCTCGACTCGAACGGCCCGGTCGTGGTGATGGGCGACCGGGACCGGCTGGGCCAGGTGGCCCACAACCTGGTCCGCAACGCGCTCGAGCACACTCCGCCCGGGACCCGGGTCACGGTGCGGGTGCGCGCCGACACGACCAAGGGGTACCTCACCGTGTCCGACGAGGGTCCGGGGCTGAGCCCGGTCGGGGTGAACCGGGCCTTCGACCGGTTCTGGCGGGACGACGCCGCCCGCACCGGGGGCGGCAGCGGGCTCGGGCTGTCGATCGTCCGCGCGATCGCCGAGGTGCTCGGTGGGTCCGCCACCGTGCGCTCCCGCCTGGGGGAGGGGGCGACCTTCGAGGTGGCCATCCCGCTCGCCCCGGCGGCCCAGATCCCGCCGGTGCGGGAGGTGCCCGAGACCTCCGAACGCGCGGAGCGGGTCAGGACCTGAGGGCGAAGCGGTCGAGCAGGGCCGAGGCCCCCGGGACCAGGCCTTCGAGCACCGGAGCGAGCTTCACCGCGGTCTCGGCCAGCTCGGCATCGGGGTCCGAGGCGGCCACGATGCCGGCCCCGGCCCAGACGGTCGCGAGCGTGCCGGACAGGATCGCCGAGCGCAGCCCGACCACGAAGTCCCCGTCACCGTCCGCGTCGACCCATCCGACGGCCCCCGCCCACGGTCCCCGGGGGCCCGGCTCGAGCTCGGCAATCAGCGCCAGGGCCTCGGCACGGGGGACGCCCCCGACCGCCGGGGTCGGATGCAGCAGGCCGGCGACCTCGAGCGCGGTGGGTACCCGCCCGTCCTCGCCGAGGAGCCGCCCCTCGATCCGCGTCCCGAGGTGGGCCATGGTGTGGAGCGCGACGAGCGACGGCGCGCTCGGCACGACGAGCTCGCCGCAGAGCGGGTCGAGCACCCGGGCGATGTCGGCCACGACCAACTCGTGCTCCTCGAGGTCCTTGGCCGACCCGAGCAGGCGGTCGCCGTCCCCGGCCGCGGTGCCGGCGAGCGGGTGGGAGAGCACCGTGTGCCCGCGCCGGGACACGAGGAGTTCGGGGGAGGCGCCGACGAAAGCCCCGTCGGGTCGTCCGAGCAAGAACGCGGTCGAGGAGGGCTCCGCGGCGGCGAGCCGGGCCAGCACCGCCCCGGGAACCGACGGGCCGATCTCGACAGTGAGCCGACGGGCCAGCACCACCTTGCGCATCTGGCCCCGCGCGATCGCCCGGGTGGCGACGGCCACCGCCTCGGCGTAGTCGGCCGGCAGGCAGCCGATGAGCTCCGGCGTCACCCGCGGCTCCAGCCGGGTCGGCCGGGCGACCTCGGAGAGCAACCACTCGCGGGTCGGCTCGGGGACCGGGTCCTCGCCGACGGCGGTCGCCCACTCGGTCCCGTCGGCGGCGCGGCCGTAGAGGACCGCGGGCACGACGAGGGCCCCCGGCGCGTCGTGCTCGAAGGCGAGGGCGCCGAAGGCGACGGCGCCGGTTCCCGGGAGGCCGACCGGGTCGTCCCGGGCCACCGAGGCCAGCCAGGACTCGATGGCCTGGCGCCCGTCGGGGTCCGAGAGACCGGCGGGGAGGGGGAGGACCGCGGCTCGGCCGGTGCCGGCCAGCGTCACCGCTTCGTTGGCGAAGTAGAGCCCGCCGTCGCCGGCGACCCGCAGCGGGTCGACCGCCGGTCCGGGGCCGAGCGCCCGGGTGCGGGCCCTCACGCGGCGCCGCCGGGCATGCCGCAGCGGGTCGCCGTCACGACCTGGCTCAGCCCCCCGTGCAGGAGCTGGCGGCCGACGGTGGCGAAACCGGCCCGGTGCAGGAGGTCGCGCAGCTCGTCGGGCCCCGGGAGGTAGGCGGTCGACGCGGGGAGATAGCGGTAGGCGGCGGCGTCGCTCAGCAGCCCGCCGATCGCGGGCACGCACCGGCCGAACCACATCTCGAACCCGCGTCGCACGAGTGGGTGCTCGGGGGTCGCCACCTCGAGCACGGAAAGACGTCCGCCGGCACGGAGCACCCGGGCGGCCTCGGCGAGAGAGGCGCCGAGATCGGTGAAGTTGCGCAGCGCGTACCCGCAGACGATGCCGTCCACCGAACCGGACGCGAACGGGAGCGCGAGCGCGTCGGCCTGGACCGCGGGGAAGGGGTGGTGACGGGCGGACAGCATGCCGCCCGAGAGGTCCGATCCCACCACTCGGCAGCCCCCCCGGGCGACCAGGGCGGCCAGGTCACCGGTGCCGCAGGCGAGATCGAGGACGACCGAGCCGGCCGGGAGGCCCAGCGCGCCGACGGTGCGGGCCCGCCAGCGCCGGTCGAGCCCGAAGGTGATCACCCGGTTGACGAGGTCGTAGCGGGGGGCGATGGCGTCGAACATCGCCCGAACCCGTTCGGTCTTCTCGCTCCCGGTCGGGAGGTCGACCGGTGCAGCTGTCGTGCCCCCCACGGTTCGGATCACTGGGGCATCTGGTTCCTATTTGTAGAAGCGGTAGACCACCTGGGCCACGCACGAGGGCTTGTCGGCGTCACGCACCTCGAGCTCCGTGTCGAGCGTCACCTGGATGCCGCCGCCGGTCTCCTCGGCGCCGGCGAGCGTTGCGCCCATGCGCACCTCGGCCCCCACGGGGACCGGTGCCGGGAACCGGATCCTGTTGGCGCCGTAGTTCAGCGCCATCGAGATCCCGTGCACGACGAGCACCTTGCCGAGCACCGCCTCGATGAGCGACATGGTCAGGTAGCCGGCGGCGATCGGGCCCCCGAACGGCCCCTTCGCCGCCCGGACGGGGTCGTTGTGGATCCATTGGTAGTCGCCGGTGGCGTCCGCGAACCGGTCGACCTGCTCCTGGGTGACGGTCTGCCAGTCGCTGTATCCGAGGTGCTCGCCGACCCTCGTCGGAAGGTCCGCGATGTCGATCTCGGTGGGCATACGCGGGGCTCCTATGGCCGCCCGCACGTGCGGGCGCGACTTGCACGTTAGATCACCCCGCCGTCCGACCCCCAAACGGCCCTAGCCCCGGCGATGGGGGAGTCCCTGGTCATCGGTGGTGCGGTGCCTTTGCTACCCCGGTCCCCGGGAGCCGGTGACCGCATGGTCGTGCTCGACCGTACGGATCAGGTCCTCGATGAACCGCACGGTCTCGACGTGGCCGTCGGCGACGTCGAGGACCTCCTCGATCGCCATGATCTGGGTGATCCCGGTCATGGCCAGGAGCGCCACGACCGGAGGGCACACGGCCCGCGACACCCCGTAGTCGGCGAGGATCCCGGCGATGGCATCGAGCTGGAGCTTGCGGAACCGCCGGGCGTAGCGGGCCATCTCGTCACGGATCGTCTTGCGGTGGTTGGCCAGGGCGGCGAACTCGATGTTGAAGGCTCCGGCGCGGAGGTCCGAGCCAAAGCGCCACACCGTCCACAACGACCGCTGCACCTCCATGGCCCGGACGAACCCCTCGATCCCCTGCTCGGCCCGGCGCCGATAGACCTCGAGGAAGAGGTCATCCATGGACGCGAAGTAGTAGTGGACGAGCTGGGGCTTCACCCCAGCGTCGGCGGCGACCCGGCGCGACGTCACTGCTGCGTAACCCTCCGACAACAACAACCGCTCGGCCGCATCGAGGAGGAGCGCCCTCGTGCCGGAACCGGTGCCGCCCAATCGCTTCGCCATCAAGGTCCCCCTTGCCGCCTCCGAGGAGCCAATGCTAAGCAGTCGCACAAAGATACTGTGCGACTGCCAAACACGGGCGGAGGGGAAGGGCTGCGGGATGCCTGAGTACGACCAGGTCGACTTCTTCTCCGACGAGTCGCTGCTCGAAGACCCCTACCCCTACTTCGACCACCTGCGGTCGAAGTGCCCGGTCACCGCCCTGCCGGTGCACGGGGTCGTGGCGGTTTCGGGATACGACGAGGCCGCCGAGGTCTACCGCGAGGTCGAGACCTTCTCGTCGTGCAACTCGGTCGTCGGTCCGTTCGCCACCTTCCCGGTCCCGCTCGAGGGCGACGACCTGAGCGAGTTGATTGAACGGCACCGGCACCAGCTCCCGATGAGCGAGCACATGGTCACGATGGACCCGCCGGCGCACACGCGGGAACGGGCTCTCCTCATGCGACTGCTCACGCCGAAACGGCTCAAGGAGAACGAGGAGTTCATCGGGCGGCTGGCGGACCGACAGCTCGACGAGTTCGTCGCCGACGGCTCCTGCGAGTTCATCCGTGCCTACTCCCAGCCCTTTTCCATGCTGGTCGTGGCCGATCTCCTCGGGGTGCCCGAAGAGGACCACCAACGCTTCCGGCAGGGCTTCGGTCTCGCCGGGGGCCCAGGTGAGCTCGGTCGGGGTGAAGAGCTCAACCCGACGCTCACCTGGCTCGACGACTGGTTCACCACCTACATCGAGGACCGCCGCCGCGAGCCCCGTGAGGACGTCCTCACCGATCTGGCCCTCGCCAAGTATCCCGACGGGTCGACCCCCGAGGTCGTCGCCGTCGTGCGCAGCGCCACCTTCCTGTTCGCGGCGGGCCAGGAGACGACCGCCCGCCTGCTCGCCACCATGGTCCGAGTACTGGCCGAACACCGCGAGCTCCAGGACGAGTTGCGAGCCCACCGCGAGCGCATCCCCGACTTCGTCGAGGAGTCGCTTCGGATCGAAAGCCCGGTCAAGGCCGACTTCCGCCTGGCCAAGCGCGCGACCACCGTGGGCGGGGTCGACATCTCACCCGGTACCCCGGTCATGCTGCTGAACGGTGCCGCCAACCGCGACCCCCGCCGATTCGAGGCGCCCGAGGATTTCCGGCTCGACCGGCCAAATGCGCGGGAGCACATCGCATTCGGACGAGGTGTCCACTCGTGTCCCGGTGGGCCGCTCGCGCGGGTCGAAGCTCGGATCACCTTCGAGCGGATGCTGGACCGTATGCACGACATCCGGTTGTCCGACGAGCACCACGGGCCCGACGGGGCCCGTCACTTCCGCTACGAGCCCACCTGGGTCCTGCGGGGCCTGCGCGACATCCACATCGAGTTCACGCCGGTGGGCTGATCTCCGAGGGAGCACGCGGCGGGGGTTGGCTGTGCCGCCCGCCGCCCTGCTCGGGTTACTTGAACCAGATGCGTCGGTAGTGCCGGCTCTCGGGATGGAGCAGCAGGACGACGAGCAACAACGCGAAGGCCAGGTTGAGGATCTGGCCGAGGCTCTGGGAGATCGCGACGAAAAGGATCAACTGGCTGACCACGTAAATCGAGCCGGCCACCACCGCGGTCCAGTAGCCCCATCGCTTCTCGTTGGCGATCCCGTTCGCACCGAGCGCCGCCACCAGCAGGATCAAGGGCAGGGTCGCGCCGAAGGCGATGACGTAGATGATCGCCAACACCGCGTTCAGGTAGCAGAACAGCACGGCCGCCTGGAGCGTCTGGGGCTGGCTCTGGTCGAACCATTTCCGGGGTTCGTGGGCCACGGGGACGATTCTGGCAGGGCCAGGGCCCCGGGTGCCCGTCACGTACAGTGCCCAGGGACCGAGACGGAGGGGCGATGTCCGACCAGGAGCCAACCGCCGCGTCCGACGAGGCCGCGGACGGCCACCATCACCGGAATGTCTCGGGCGGAGGGTACCGCGCGGCCGTTTTCGGCCTCAGCGACGGGCTGGTCACCAACGTGTCGCTCATCCTCGGGGTGGCGGGGGCCCACCCGGGCGGGGCGTTCGTCCGGCTCGCCGGCGTGGCGGGGCTGGTGGCCGGGGCCTTCTCCATGGCGGCCGGCGAGTTCGTGTCGATGCGGGCACAGACCGAGCTCATGCAGCGCGAGCTCGAGGTGGAGCGGCACGCGCTCCGGCGCTGGCCGCGCGACGAGCGCGACGAGCTCGTGGCCATCTACGTGCGGCGCGGCATCCACCGGAGGATCGCCGAGCAGCTCGTCGACGAGGTGATGGCAGACCCCGAGCTGGCGCTTGAGACCCACGCCCGTGAGGAGTTGGGGTTCGACCCCCGGACCATCGGCTCGCCGATCCAGGCGACGGTTTCCTCCTTCTTCTCGTTTGCGCTCGGGGCGGTCTTCCCGCTCATCCCGTGGTTGGTCGGGTCGGGCACGGCGGCGACGATCGGCTCGATCGTCATCGGGGCGGTCACCGCGCTCGTGGTCGGCTGGCTGATCGGGGCCTTTACGGGCCGATCCCGGGTCCGCACGGCGGCCCGTCAGGTCGTCGTGGCGGCGGTGGCGGCCGGCATCACCTACGGCATCGGCAGGGGCGTCGGCGTCGGCACCGGGACGTAGCGGAGCCCTCAGCCGAGCCGGAGCAGGTAGCAGCGGTCGACGTGGTCCTCGTGGAACCCGAGGGTGCGGTAGAGCTCGACCGCGCCGGTGTTCGACGCGTCGACATAGAGCATCCCGGTCGGCGCTCGCGCCGCCAGCCAGTCGAGCCCGGTCAGCGCGAGCGCCCGACCGAGCCCGAGCCCCTGGAAGTCCGGGTCGACCGAGATCACGTAGATCTCGCCGACCGTCGGCGTGAGGTCCGCGTGGACCTTGGTCCAGTTGGACCCGGCCAAGCGGCCGTCCTCGGCCTCGCAGAGGAAGAACCCATCGGGGTCGAACCATGGGGTCGCCTCCCGGGCGAGCAGCGTGTCGAGCTCCCAATGGCCCTGCTCGGGGTGCCTGGCGAACGCCCGGTTGTTGACCTCGAGCCAGGCCTGCTCGTCGTGGCCGGGCCGGAAGGTGCGAAGCGAGAAGCCCGGCTCGAAGGGGAGTCGCTCCCCGCCGACCGGAAGGTCCACCCGCAGTTGCAGCAGGTCGCGTTCGGCCGCGAACCCGAGGGCGGTCGCCTCGCCGCCGAGGTCGTCGTGGTGCTGGGTGACCCAGTAGCGCAGTTCGTCTGCGCCGCCTTCACGAGCCGAAGCGACCGCCGCATCGAGGAGCTCGGATCGCACCGCTTCGGCGTCGGGTTGCTCCGGGTCGACGACGATCTCGACCGATGCCGAGGCGTCGCGCCACCCGACCTGGGCATAGCCGATGACCGCGTCGGCGTCCTCGGCGACGAGGGCGACGTGCCCCTCGTCCGCCGCCCAGGTGAGCAGGCTCGCCTCCGCGAGTGCCGGGTGGTCGGTCGCGGTGGCCGCCGTCCCGAGCAGGTGTTCGACCGCCGACCGGGTCGCCACGTCACCCGGCTCGACCCGCCGGATCGGCGCGGCACCTCGGCCTCTGGCCATCGCAGGCACCCTATCGGGACGACCCGTGCGCCCGATGGCCTGACCCACCGCGCCGATAGGGTGCGCGGCATGAACCCGCCGCGAGCGAGCGCCCGCACGCGCAAGGCGAGAGCGCGGACCGTCGCCGACCGACTCGCCGACGAGTATCCGGGCAGCGCCAAGGAGCTGTGCGCGCTTGAGTTCGAGACCCCCTTCCAGCTCCTTGCGGCGACGATCCTGTCGGCCCAGAGCACCGACGTCAGGGTGAACATGGTCACGCCGGTCCTGTTTGCCGCCTATCCGGACGCGGCGAGCCTGGCCGGCGCAGATCCCGAGGCGGTCGAGGACATCGTGCGTTCCACCGGGTTCTTCCGGGCGAAGACGAAGAGCTTGATCGGCATGGCCCAAGCGGTGTGTGACCGATTCGGCGGCGAGGTGCCGACCGGGATGGAGGACCTGGTGACCCTGCCGGGCGTCGGCCGCAAGACCGCCAACGTGCTGCGCAGCGTCGCCTTCGGCCTCCCGGGCCTTCCGGTCGACACCCACGTGGGCCGGCTGACCCGCCGCTTGGGCCTCACGACCGCAACCGACCCCGTGAAGGTGGAGGCCGAGGTCTCGCCGATGGTGACGCCCGACGAGCTCGGCGCGTTGAGCCTCCGACTGATCCTCCATGGGCGGGCGGTGTGTGTGGCTCGAAAGCCGCGCTGCGAGGACTGCGTGCTGAGCGACGTCTGTCCGTCGTCGACCCTTCTGAAGCCGACCCGGAGGCGGGTGGCGACGGCCTGACCGCGACGGGTAGTACTGAGGGTGCTACTTTCGCCGGATGGTCGTGAAGCGCTCGGTGTCACTCGGAGACGACGTCGCCGCCGCGGTCGAGATCGCCGCGCGGGAGGACGGGGTGTCGTTCAGCGCCTGGCTCTCCGGTGCGGCGGAGCGACAGCTGCGCGTCCGCCAGGGGCTGCGCGGGGTCGCGGCGTGGGAGGGCGAGGCCGGGAATCTGACCGCCGAAGAGATCGCGGCGGGTGAGGACCTGCTCGCCCGCCTCCTCTCGGGGGTCTCGGGCATGGCGTCCCGGGTGCGGCGACGCTGATGCCGGACCTCCGGTCGGGGTTGGTCTACGGGGTCGGTGCCCTGCGGGCCGCCGCCCGCGGCGACCGCGGCTTCTGGGCCATGCACCGGGCGGCGCTCGCCCACGGGATCGTCCCGGTCGTGCCGATCACGGTCATCGCCGAGGGCTTCCGCACCGAGGCCCGTGCGGACCGGATCCAGGATCTGCTCGACGGGTGCGAGATCGAGATCTTGGATGCCGACGGCGCGCGTCGGGTCGGGGAGCTGGCGGTGAAGGCGTCCACCACCGACCTCATCGCTGCGAGCGTGGCCGACACCTCGGCGAGGCGGAACTGTGCGGTCGTCGCGTCGCGCCAGAACGCGCTGGCCAACGCCTCCGGTCTCCTCGGGCACAAGCTGGTCCTTCACGCGGTCTGAGCTCGACCACCCTCAGCGGCGCGGGCTCTCCGACAGCTTGCGCAACCGGCGGAGGGCACCGGACAGCGCACGCTCCACGCCGAACAGCTCGGAGGCCAGCTCCTCGTCCTCGGTCTCGGCCGCCTCGGCCATCGATCCGATACGGCGGGTCAACTCGTCGAGGGTCGATGCGAGGGAACCGATCTCGGCATGCGGCGACATGGGCCCGATGATGGCCCAGGCAGCTGCGGGAGGCGACGACCAGCGCCGACGGCCTCCCGGAGCGCCAGAGAAGCCCAGGTAGCCTTGCTGCATGGCGCTGCAACGGCTCGACGTGCGCGGCCTCGGTGACCGCCTCGACGAGGTCCTCCCGCGCCCAGCCCCGGTCGAGTCCGTGGCCGAGTCGGTGGCAGCGATCGTCGCCCAGGTGCGCACGGAGGGGGACTCCGCCCTCCGCACCCTGACCGCCCGCTTCGACGGGGTCGAGATCGACGACATCGCCGTCGACCCCCAGGAGATGAAGGCGGCGCTCGAGCGGATCCCTGAGCGCCTGCGGGACGCCCTCGAGGTCGCGCACCGACGGATCGCCGACTACCACCGACGCGACGCCCCGGACCCGGTGCAGATGAGCTCGGAGGGAATCTCGGTCACCGAGCTCGTGCGGCCAGTCGCCCGAGCGGGCTGCTACGCCCCCGGCGGGCTGGCCCGATATCCGTCGACGGTGCTCATGTGCGCGACGCCGGCGCGGGTCGCCGGCGTCGGCGAGGTGGTGTTGTGCGTGCCGCCCCGGCCCGACGGCCGCATCGACGACGCCTCGCTCGCCGCCGCCGCCATCGCCGGGGTAGACGAGGTCTTCCGGATCGGAGGCGCCCAGGCGGTGGCGGCGATGGCGTACGGGACCGAGACGGTTCGGCGGGTCGACGTGCTGGTCGGGCCCGGCAACCGCTACGTCGCCGAGGCGATGCGCCAGGTGGCGGGAGCGGTCGGGGTGCCGGCCGCGTTCGCCGGCCCTTCCGAGGTCCTCGTGGTGGCCGGGCCCGAGACCCCGGTCGAACTGGCCGCCATGGACCTCGCCGTCCAGGCCGAGCACGGCCCCGACGGGCTGGCCTGGTTGGTCAGCTGGTCCGAACGCACCCTCGATGAGGTGGGGGAGGCGCTGGACCGGATCGTCGCCGCCTCGCCCCGGCGGGCCGAGCTTGAGGCGACGCTCGCCTCGGGCGGCTACGCCTGCCTGGTGGACGGGCCCGAAGAGGCCATCGCGGTCGCCAACGTGGTCGCCCCGGAGCACCTGGAGCTCATGGTCGACGACGGCCGGCGGCTCCTCGACCTCGTGCAGTCGGCTGGGGCGGTGTTCCTCGGACCGTGGTCCCCGGCGGCTCTGGGCGACTACGTGGCCGGGCCCAACCACGTGCTGCCCACGAACCGCTCGGCCCGCTTCGCCTCCGCTCTCTCGACGCGCGACTTTCGGCGCCACATCCACGTCGTCGAGGCGAACCGCGCCGCGCTCGACGTGCTCGGACCCCACGTCGTCGCGCTGGCCGAGGCCGAGGGCCTCGACGCGCACGCCCGTTCGATCGAGAGCCGACGATGAGCCCGCTCGTGCCGCGGCGCGACGACCTCGCCTCGCTCGACGGCTACCACTCGCCGCAGGTCCCCGCCGAGGTGCGGCTCAACACCAACGAGTCGCCGTTGCCGCCCCCGCTCGGCTGGCCCGACGCATTCGCGGCCGAGATCGCCCGCGTTCAGGCCAACCGCTACCCCGATCGCGACGCCTCGGCGCTTCGCAGCGCGCTGGCCGAGCTCCACGGGGTCGACCCCGCCGAGGTGTTCTGCGCCAACGGCTCGAACGAGGTCCTCCAGTGCCTCCTGCTCGCGTTCGGCGGCCCCGGACGGGCGGCGGCCACCTTCGAGCCGACCTACGCGCTGCACAGCTTCATCGCCCGCCTGACCGGGACACCGGTGGTCAGCGCACCGCGCGACGAGCGGTTCGCGGTGGACTTCGACGCCGCGAAGTCGCTCCTCGCCGAACACTCGCCAACCCTCACGTTCCTGTGCTCGCCCAACAACCCGACCGGCAACTCGGACCCCGCCGAGCTGGTCGAGCGCATCGTCGGCGCCGCGCCGGGCCTCGTGGTGGTCGACGAGGCGTACGGCCAGTTCGCCCCGGCGTCGGCCACCGAGCTGCGCGGGCTGCCGGGCGCCGACGGGCTGGTCGTGGTGCGGACCTTCTCCAAGACCTGGGCCCTCGCAGCGGCGCGGCTCGGGTACCTGCTCGCCGACCCCGTCGTGGTGCAGGGCTGTGAGTCGGTGGCGCTCCCGTACCACGTGTCGGCGTACACCCAGGCCGCCGGGCTCTCGGCGCTGCGGTTCCGGGACGAGATGGAGGAGCGGGTCGCCTTCGTCGGGGCCGAGCGCCGTCGGGTCGCCGCCGCCCTCGCGGGCCTCGACGTGGACGCCTGGCCGTCGGACGCGAACTTCATCCTGTTCCGCCCGCGGTCACGATCGGCCGCCCAGGTCTGGCAGGGACTCCTCGACCACTCGGTCCTGATCCGCGACGTGTCGGGCCGCCCCGAGCTGGCCGGCTGCCTGCGGGTCACCATCGGGACCGCCGAGGAGAACGACCGGTTCCTCTCTGCTCTGAAGCAGTGCCTCCGGTGAGCGGGCCCCGTCAGGCGACCGAGACCCGGTCGACCAAGGAGACCGAGGTCGCCGTCACCGTCGTGATCGACGGGAGCGGCCAGGTGTCGGCGTCGACCGGGCTCCCGTTCTTCGACCACATGCTCGAGCAGCTCGGCCGCCACGGCGGATTCGACCTCACCGTCGAGGCGAAGGGCGACCTGGCCGTGGACGCGCACCACACCGTGGAGGACGTGGGCATCGTCCTCGGGCGGTGCCTGGCCAAGGCGCTCGGGGCCAAGGTGGGCGTGCGCCGGTTCGCCAACGCGCTGATCCCGCTCGACGAGGCGCTGGTGGAGGTCGCCCTGGACCTGTCGGGGCGGCCCTTCCTCGCCTATGAGGTGCCGTTCGCCCCCGACACCGCGGGGCTGGGCTCGCCGGCCTTCGACCCCCAGCTCGCCGAGGAGTTCTGGCGGGCGGTGGTGACGGCGGCCGGGATCACCCTGCACGTGCGACTCCGCGAGGGCCGCAACACCCACCACATCGTCGAAGCCGTCTTCAAGGGGGTCGCGCGGTCGCTCCGCGACGCGGTACGGGTGGAGGGAGGCGGCGTCCCCTCGACCAAGGGATCGCTGTGAGCGGGGGAGGCCCCGGGGCCATCGCCGTCCTCGACTACGGCATCGGCAACCTCGCGTCGGCCCACCGGGCGCTCGTGCACCTCGGCGCCCAGGCGCGGCTCGTGGACCACCCGGACGACGCCGCCGACGCGAGCGGGGTCGTGCTTCCGGGGGTCGGGGCCTTCGGCCGCTGCGCGCAGGCGCTCGAGGAGAGCGGACTCGGGGCGGTGGCCCGCCGGGCGATCGAGGACGGTGTGCCGTTCCTCGGGATCTGTGTCGGGCTCCAGCTCCTCTACGAGGGGTCGGAGGAGGCCCCCGGGGTTGGCGGCCTCGGCGCGCTGGCGGGCACCGTCCAGCGGTTGCCGGCCGGGATCAAGTGCCCACAGATCCAGTGGAACCCGCTGCGCCGGGTGGGGACACGGCCGGCGTCGATCCTGGCCGGGCTGCCCGAGGCGCCGTGGATGTATTTCGTCCACTCCTTTGTCCCCCCGATCGGGCCCGAGACGGTCGCGGTGTGCGATTACGGCGGCGACATCGCGGCCGCGATCGAGGTGGGGCCCCTGTGGGGTACCCAGTTCCACCCCGAGAAGTCGGGGACCCTCGGCCTCAGCGTGCTGGCGAACTTCGTCGAGCTGGCCACTGCCCGGGTCGCGACGGCGGCTGGGTGATGGAGCTCTACTGCGCGATCGACCTACGTGGGGGACAGGCGGTCCGGCTGCACCAGGGTGACTTCGACAAGGAGCGCTCCTTCGGCGACCCGCTCGAGCTGGCCGACCGCTTCGTGGCCGCCGGGGCGCCGCGCCTGCACGTCGTCGACCTCGACGCCGCCCGGACCAGCGAGCCCATCAACCGCGCCGTGATCCGCCGCGTGGTCGAGAGGGTGCCCGTGCCGGTCCAGGTGGGTGGCGGGGTCCGAACCGACGACGACGTTGCCGTTCTCCTCGGGATGGGGGCCGACCGCGTGGTGATGGGCACCACCGCGCTGCGCGAGCCCGATGTCGCCCACGCGTGCGCGGCGCGCTTCGCCGGCCGGATCGTGCTCGCCCTCGACTATCGGCACCGCGCCGATGGCGAGCGGGAAGCGGCGGTGGCCGGGTGGTCCGAGGGTTCGGGGGTCACGGTGTCGGCGCTCCTCGACGCCTGGCGCGACGACCCTTTGGCCGCGGTCGCCGTGACGTCGATCGAGCGCGACGGCACCGGCGCGGGCCCGGACCTCGAGGGTCTCGGCGACGTCCTCGATCGGTGCGACCACCCGGTGGTCGCGTCCGGCGGGGTCGGGGCGCTCTCGGACCTCCATGCGTTGCGCGCGCTTCGCTCACCCGTGCGAACCCGGACGCTCACCGGGGTGATCGTGGGAATGGCGCTCGTCGACGGGAGCCTCGAGGTGGGAGAGGCGGTGGCCGCATGCAGTCGGTCCGCGTGATCCCCTGCCTCGACGTCACCGCCGGCCGGGTGGTGAAGGGGGTCCGGTTCGTCGACCTGGTCGACGCCGGGGACCCGGTCGAGTTGGCCGCCCGCTACGACGCCGAGGGCGCCGACGAGCTCACGTTCCTCGACATCACCGCGTCCCACGAGGAGCGCGACACCATGGTCGAGGTCGTCGCGCGGACCGCGGAGCAGGTCTTCATCCCGCTCACCGTGGGCGGCGGGGTGCGCAGCGCCGAGGACGCACGGCGGTTGCTCCGGGCCGGTGCCGAGAAGGTCTCGGTCAACACGGCCGCGCTCGACGACCCCGACCTGGTGCGACGACTGGCCGACGAGTTCGGCAGCCAGTGCGTGGTCGTGGCGGTCGACGCCCGGCACCGCGACGGTGGCGAGGGCTGGGAGGTCTTCACCCACGGCGGCCGGCGCCCGACCGGGGTCGACGCGCTCTCGTGGTGCACACGCGTGAGCGAGCTCGGCGCCGGCGAGATCCTCCTCACCTCGATGGACCGCGACGGCACCCGGGACGGCTACGACCTCGAGCTCACCGCGGCGGTGTCCGGCTCGGTCGGCGTGCCGGTGATCGCCTCGGGCGGGGTCGGCACCCTGCAGCATCTCGTCGACGGCGCGAGGGAGGGTCGGGCCGACGCCGTCCTGGCGGCCTCGATCTTCCACTCCGGCCAGCACTCGATCGCCGAGGCCAAGTCCTTCATGGCGCAGGCCGGGATCGTCGTCCGTCCGCCCCTGCCGGACTCGTAGGGCTCAGGCCCCCGGCAGAAGCCGCGGCTCGATCCGCTCCTCGACGGCCCCACCACCGTCGCGACGCACCGCGTAGGCACCCCTCCCGGGCACGTCGCTCACCGCCTCGACGAGCCCGGTCGAGCGGTAGACGAGGCCGACCCCGTCGTCGGTGGCGTACCCGTCCGGGAGGGTGCCGTCGGCGATGAGGCGCTGGAACAGCGGGCGCCGTTGGGGCTCGCTGTCGTAGTGGACGCCGTTGGAGTAGGGGAGGAGGGCGAGGCCGTTGGTCACCGGCCGGAGGTCGGGACCGAACGAGTCGGTGGTCCCGCCGACGTGCCAGCAGATCGAGCCGGCCGAGACCCCGGCGAGGACCACCCCGGACTCCCAGGCGGCGCGGAACGCGACGTCGTAGCCGTGGAGTCGCCACAGGGCCAGCAGGTTGGCCACGCTGCCCCCGCCGACCCACACCGCGTCGTGATCGAGCAGGTAGGCGGCGGGATCTTCGACATTGGGCATGGGGAAGACGTTGAGCCACCGGACGGTGACCCCGGCCGCCTCACCGGCCTCGGCGAGCAGCGCCTGTTGGGCGCGCTGATCGCCGCCGGCGGTGTCGAGCATGCACAGCCGGGGACGGCCGCCGGCCCCCGACAGCTCGAGCGCGTGCAACATGAGCGGTCCGAGCGCGAAACGCGTCCGGGTCCCGAGCCGGAGTCCCCCGGAGGTGGCGAGGATGGTGGGCTCGTCGGCAGGCACGGGCACACGCTAAACGGCACCGCGACGACCTCAGAAAGGGTCCCGATCGGGCGGGACGTCCACTTGATTGGGGTACCGTGCCTACGTGGAACGACCGGAGGTGAACGGCCCCGGCTCCCAGAAGCAGCCCATCAACGTCCTCTTCGACCGGGTGCTCGTCCAGGTGAGCCAGGCCGAAGGCGAGCGGCGGTCCCGTGCCGGCATCCTCATCCCGGCCACCGCGCAGATCGCTCGCCGCCTGGTGTGGGCCGACACCGTGGCCGTCGGACCACACGTCCGGGCGGTGAAGGTCGGTGACAAGGTGTTGTTCAACCCGGAGGACCGCTTCGAGGTCGAGGTCCATGGGGAGGAGTACGTGATCCTGCGCGAGCGCGACATCCACGCCGTCGCCTCCGAGCGCAACGACAGCGGCACGGGGTTGTACCTGTGAGGGACCGGGCGGAGCCCCCATGGCCGGCATCGCCGAACGGTCCGAACGCGCCGGCTTGAGCCTGCGAATCGAGGACGGGACCGAGCGCCCGGCCGCGCCCGGGCTGCCCTGCTCACCCGACCTCGCCGAGTTCCGCCGGCTGGCCCGTGCCCACCGGATCGTGCCGGTCTGGAGCGAGGTGGTCGCCGACACCCTGACCCCGGTGGCCGCCTACCGCCACGTGGTCGGCGACGGCGTCGGGTTCCTCTTCGAATCGGTCGAGGGCGGGGAGCGCTGGGGCCGGTTCTCCTTCGTGGGGCGGGCGCCGCTCGCCACCCTCGTGGCCGAGGGCCGCGACGTACGCGCGTCCGGCCCGCTCGAGGTGCCGACCGGCGAGATCGGGGTCCTCGTCGCCCTGGAGCGGCTGCTCGAGAGCTACCGCTCGCCGGCCCTCGAGGGGCTGCCGCCCCTGTTCGCAGGCGTGGTCGGATACCTCGGCTACGACGTCGTGCGAGAGGTGGAGCGGCTGCCCGATGTCCCGCCCGACGACCAGGGGTTCCCCGACGCCGGTCTCGTGGTGATCGGACAGCTGTGCGCCTTCGACCACTGGCGCCAGCGGGTCGTGCTGGTCGACAACGTGATGATCGATCCGGGCTGGGGCACCGACGAGCTCGACGCCGCCTACGCCGCCGCCGGCCGGCGGCTCGAGGAGCTGGCCGCCGACTGCATGCGCCCGACCGAGGAGCACCCGATCGCGCCGCCCGACGGTGAGGCCCCGGTGGACGACGTCCGCCGCACGATGACGAGCCGCAGCTTCTGTGACGCGGTGGTCGTCGCCAAGGAGTACATCGAGGCGGGCGACATCTTCCAGGTCGTCCTCTCGCAGCGCTACGACGTCGAGCTCAAGGCCGACGCGTTCGACGTCTACCGGTGCCTGCGGCTCCTCAACCCGAGCCCCTACCTCTACTTCCTCCGACTCGACGACGTGACGGTGGTCGGGTCCTCGCCCGAGCCGATGGTCCGGCTGCGCGACGGCGTCGTCACCTCCCGCCCGATCGCCGGGTCGCGCCCCCGGGGCCGGTCCGCGCACGAGGACGAGCTGGCGGCGGGGCAGCTGATCGAGGACCCGAAGGAGCTGGCCGAGCACGTGATGCTGGTCGACCTGGCCCGCAACGACGTCGGCCGGGTCGTGCAGTTCGGCACCGAGGTGGTCGACGAGTTCATGACCGTCGAGCGCTACAGCCACATCATGCACCTCACCTCGCAGGTGACCGGCACGCTGCGCGACGACCGCGGGCCGATCGACGTGCTGCGGGCCACCCTGCCGGCCGGCACGCTCTCGGGCGCGCCGAAGGTCCGGGCCATGGAGATCATCGACGAGCTCGAGCCGACCAAGCGCGGTCCCTACGGCGGCGTCGTCGGCTACCTCGACTTCTCGGGCAACCTCGACACCGCGATCGCCATCCGCACCATGGTGGTGGCTCCCGACGGGCGGGCCTCCGTGCAGGCGGGCGCGGGGATCGTGGCCGACAGCGACCCCGAGACCGAGGACGCGGAGTGCGCCCACAAGGCCGCCGCCCTGCTCGCCGCCGTGGCCGCCGCCCGACGGCTGGCGGTCGCCCGCGAGGCCCGGGCCTCGAGGTGACCCGCGAGGCGGTCGAGGCGGACTACCGCCAGCTCCGCGAGCACGTCGGCGCGTTCCGACTGGGACGCGACGTGGTCCGGGTGGCCGGTCCCGACGCCCCCGCCTACCTCCAGGGTCAGTGCAGCCAGGACCTGGACCGCCTCGAGCCGGGGCGGGCCGCCGACACCTTGCTCCTCGCGCCCGACGGGAAGCTCGAGGTTCTCGCCCGGGTGGTCCGGCTCGAACCCGAGGTCTTTCACTTCGACGTCGACGCCGGCTACGGCGAGCGACTGGCCGAGCGATTGCGCCGCTTCAAGCTCCGCTCGAAGCTCGAGATCGAAGCGCTCGATTGGGAGTGCGTGGCCCTGCGGGGGCCGGCGACGCCGGGACCCGACGCGCTTCGAGCCGACCTGGTCGCGGGGTTCGAGTGGGACGGATGGACGGGGGTCGACCTCCTCGGACCGCGTGGCTCGGTCGAGGTGCCCGAATCGGTGCCCTGGTGCGCGTCACCGGCATACGAGGCGGCCCGGATCGAGTCGGGTGTGCCGGTGATGGGTCGGGAGCTGTTGGGCGGTGAGATCCCGGCTGAGACCGGGACGGTGTCGCGCGCGGTGAGCTTCACCAAGGGCTGTTTCACCGGCCAGGAGCTGGTGGCGAGGATCGACTCGCGTGGCGGATCGGCGCCGCGGCGTCTGGTCGGGATCGTTCTCGACCACGACACCGACACCGATGCCGACGCGCTCGTGGGAGCCGAGCTCTTCGTCGCGGGGGGCGGGAAGGCCGCCGGGCGGGTCACGTCCGCGGCGTGGTGCCCGGGGATCGACGCGCTGGGCGCGCTCGGCTACGCGCACCGGTCGGTCGAGGTCCCCGGCCGGGTCCGGGTGGTGGCACCGGGAGCGGACCCCTCGGCATCACCGGCGGCCGAGGTGCGTTCGCTGCCGCTGGTCTGACCCGGGGCCGCGGCCCGCCCTATGGGCGCAGATACGCTGGCCCGGCCGTGCCCAACTTTCTCGCCGACATCCTCGCCGCCCATCGCGAGGTGGCCGCTGCCGACGCGCGCGACGTCGACGAACTCCTCGCCGAGGCCGTCCGGCGTCCACCCACCCTCGGATTCGCCGAGGCGCTGACCGCGCACGCCGACCAGGGGCTCGGCGTCATCGCCGAGGTCAAGCGGCGTTCGCCCTCCAAGGGCGACCTCGATCCGGATCTCGACCCCGCCGAGCTGGCCCGCGAGTACGCGGACGGCGGCGCGACCTGCCTGTCGGTCCTGACCGACGGCCCGGGTTTCGGCGGCTCGCCCGCGGACCTGGCCGCGGCAAGGAATGCGACCGGACTGCCGACGCTGCGGAAGGACTTCACCGTGTGCCGGGCCGACGTCTGCGACGCCCGCCTGATGGGTGCCGACGCGGTCCTGCTCATCGTGGCGGCGCTCGAGCAGGCGGAGCTCGTCGAGATGCTCGGGCTCGCCGCCATCTGCGGCCTGGCCGTCCTCGTCGAGGTGCACGACGACGAGGAGCTGGCCCGGGCCGTCGACTCGGGCGCGCGGATCATCGGCGTGAACCAGCGCGACCTGCACACCTTCGAGGTCGACGAGGACCGGGCGGCGCGCCTCGCCGAGCGGATCCCGCCCTATGTGCTGGCGGTGGCCGAGTCCGGGGTGCGCGATGGCGACGACGCGGCTCGGCTCGCGGCCGCCGGCTACCAGGCCGTGCTGGTCGGGGAGACCTTCATCCGGTCCCCGGCCCGCCCGGCGGCGGTGAAGGCGATGGTCGGGCATCCCGTCGGCCGGCGAGCCTCGGCCCCGCCCCGATGAGGGAGACGCCGGTCATCAAGATCTGCGGGGTCACCTCGGAGGGCGATGCGTTGCTGGCGGTCGGGCTCGGCGCCGACGCACTGGGCTTCATCTTCGCTCCCTCCCCCCGCCAGATGACGGCCGGTGCGGTCTCCGACATCGTGAAGCGGGTCCCGCCCGAAGTGCTCACGGTCGGGGTGTTCCGCGACGAGTCGCCCCGCCGGGTCGTCGAGATCGCCAACACCGTCGGCCTCGGGGCCGTGCAGCTCCACGGGCACGAGACGATCGAGGACTGCCAGTGGGTTGCGGCACGGGTCCCCCTGACCATCAAGGCGTTCAGCGCCGGGGAGTCGGCCATCAGCCGGTTCGAGGAGTTCGGCTGCCAGTACCTCCTGATCGACGGGAAGAACCCGGGCTCGGGGGAGGTGTTCGACTGGCGGCTGGCCGAGGGCGTCGTCGATCACCGGCGCCTCTTCGTCTCGGGCGGCCTGCACGCCGACAACGTCGAGGCGGCCGTCGTCCATCTGCACCCGTTCGCCGTCGACGTGGCCACCGGGGTCGAGCGCGCGACCGGGGAGAAGGACCCGCACAAGCTCGACGCGTTCATCAAGGCGGCCCGCCGTGCCGGCGCGGCCGTGGCGGCGGAGCACCCGGGCGACGAGGAGACCGGGCCGTCCCCCTACGACTGGCTCACCGATCGGTGAGCTCCGGCGCGACCACCGGCGGGCAGAGCGGCCCGACGATGGGGCACCCGGGACCCGACGGCCGGTTCGGAGAGTTCGGCGGCCGCTTCGTCCCCGAGTCCCTCATCCCGGCTTGTTTCGAGCTCGAGGCGGCCTTCGAGACGGCGTGGGCCGACCCCGCCTTCCACGCGCGTTTCGAGTCGATCCTCTCCACCTACGGCGGGCGCCCCACGCCGCTCACCGAGTGCCACCGCCTCTCCGAGCGCCTCGGGGTCCGGCTGCTGCTCAAGCGGGAGGACCTGGCCCACACCGGCAGCCACAAGCTGAACAACGTGGTCGGCCAGGCGCTGCTCACCGAGCGCATGGGCAAGCACCGGATGATCGCCGAGACCGGCGCCGGCCAGCACGGGGTGGCCGCCGCGACCGCGGCGGCGCTGCTCGGCCTCGAGTGCACGGTGTTCATGGGCGAGGTTGACACCCAGCGCCAGGAGCTGAACGTGTTCCGGATGGAGCTCCTCGGGGCCGAGGTGCGCACGGTCACCTCCGGGAGCCGCACGCTCAAGGACGCGGTCAACGAGGCGCTGCGCGAGTGGGTGGCCACCGTGCAGCACACCCACTACTGCATCGGCTCGGTGATGGGGCCGCACCCCTTCCCCTACATGGTGCGCGAGCTCCAGAGGGTGGTGGGGGAGGAGGCCCGCCGCCAGTGTGACGAGCTGCTGGGCGGGCCGCCCGACGTGGTGGTCGCCTGCGTCGGCGGCGGCTCGAACGCGGCGGGGACCTTCGCGGGCTTCGCCGACACCGCCGTCCGGCTGGTCGGGGTGGAGGCGGCGGGCGGGGCGGCGGCCACCTACGGCGTGCCCGGCGTCCTGCACGGCATGCGCTCGCGGCTCCTCCAGGACGAGGACGGCCAGATCCTCGAGGCCGAGTCGATCTCGGCCGGGCTCGACTACCCCGGGATCGGCCCCGAGCACGCGCACCTGGCCTCGATCGGCCGCGCCGAATACGCCAAGGCGACCGACGAGGAGGTGCTCGAGGCCTTCGAGCTCCTCGCCCGGACCGAGGGCATCATCCCCGCGCTCGAGCCCGCCCACGCGCTCGCCTGGGTCGCCGCCGAGGCCGGCCGCTCGATCCCGCCGGGCTCGACCGTGCTCCTCACGCTGTCGGGGCGGGGGGACAAGGATGTCGCCCAGGTCCGGGAGCGGCTCGGCCGGGCGGGTCCCTGAGCATGGCCGGCACTCCGGCCACCGCCGGCGCGGGAGGCCTCGAGTCGACGCTGCGGGCCCGGCGCGACGCCGGGGCCAAGCTGCTCGTGCCCTACGTGATGGCGGGCATGACCGAGGACTGGGTGGTGGTGCTGCAGGCGGTGGCGGCCGCCGGCGCGGACGCGATCGAGGTGGGGCTCCCGTTCTCGGACCCGATGATGGACGGTCCGGTGGTCCAGGCGGCCGGGCTGGCCGCCCTCCAACGCGGGACCACCGTCGCCTCGGTGCTCGGCCAGCTCGCCGGCGCCGACCTCGGGGTCCCGGTCGCCGTGATGACCTACTACAACCTGGTGTTCCGGGCCGGCCACCGCCGCTTCGCCGCCGCCCTGATCGCCGCAGGGGTCTCCGGCGCGATCGTCCCCGACCTCCCGCTCGAGGAGCTCCCGCCGTGGGGGGACGCCGCCGACGCGGCCGGGGTCGAGACCGTGCTGATGGTGGCCCCCTCGACGCCCCCGGAGCGGGTGGCGAGGATCGCGGCGCGGGCGCGGGGCTTCCTCTACGCGGTGGCCCGGATGGGGGTCACCGGCGAGCGCCAGGAGCTCGGCGTCGAGGTCGGCCCGGTCATCGAACGGGCCCGGGCCGCGAGCGACCTGCCGGTGTGCGCGGGAATCGGGATCTCGACCCCCGAGCAGGCGGCCCGGGTCTGCGAGGTGGCCGACGGGGCGGTGGTCGGCTCGGCGCTGGTGCGCCGGCTGCTCGACGGGGCCGGACCCGAGGGGGCCGCCAAGTTCGTGGGCGAACTGCGGGCCGCGCTCGGGCCCTGAGGCGGGTCAGCCCGCGGGGACGAGCACCAGGCAGCCGTTGTGGCCGCCGAACCCGAAGGAGTTCGAGATCACCGGCGCGGGCGTGAAGGGCCGGGGCGCGCCCGCCACCACGTCGAGTCCGATCTCGGGGTCGAGCTCCTCGAGGCCGGCGGTCGGTGGGATCGTCCCGTGGAAGATCGTGAGCGCCGAGGCGACCGCCTCGATCGCACCGGCCCCGCCGAGGCTGTGCCCGGTGAGGCCCTTGGCCGAGGTGACTGGGGGACCCGGGTCGCCGAAGACCTTGTGGATGGCCCGCGCCTCGGCCAGGTCGTTGAGCGGCGTCGAGGTCCCGTGCGCGTTGATGTGCCCGACGTCACCGGGGGCGAGCCCGGCGTCCTCCAGAGCCAGCTCCATGCAGGCGACGGCCCCGGTGCCCTCGGGTTCGGGGGCCGTGATGTGGTGGGCGTCGGCGGTGGAGGCGGCGCCGGCGACCTCCGCGTAGATCCGGGCCCCGCGGGCGAGCGCCCGCTCCTTGTCCTCGAGCACGAGCGCGGCGGCGCCCTCGGCGATCACGAAGCCGTCCCGCCGGACGTCGAACGGGCGCGAGATCCCCGAGGTGGAAAGGGCCGTCATGTTGGAGAAGGCCCCGATGGCCACCTCCTGGATGGCCGCCTCCGAACCGCCGCCGATGGCGACGTCGCAGCGACCGGTGGCCACCAGGCGGGCGGCTGCCGCGACCGCGTGGGTGCCGGCGGCACACGCGGTGCAGATGGCCTCGGACGGCCCGTGCCAACCGAACCGCATCGACACGTTGGCCGCCCCGGCGTTCGCCATCATCATCGGGACGAGGAACGGCGAGACGCGGTCCGCGCCCTTGCGGTCGCACACGAGGACCTGCTCGACGAGGGTCTCGAACCCGCCGACCCCGGTGGCGAAGATCACCCCGGAGCGATCCGGGTCGGGGTCGAGCTCGCCGGCGTCGGCCCGGGCCAGCTCGGCGGCGGCGACGCTCATCTGGGCGAAGCGGTCCATGCGGCGCGCCTCTTTCGGCCCGAGCCAGACCGACGGGTCGAAGTCCGGGACGCGCCGCTCGCCGCTGAGGGTGGGGTGCAGCAGTTGCTCCCAGAGCGCGTCGACGCCCACCCCGCAACAGGTGACCGCGCCGAGGCCGGTGATCACGACCGACCGGCCGGTGATCGGGCCGTCGGGCCCGCGGCCGATCAGCATCAGAGCTTGGAGGAGACGAGGTCGAAGGCCTGTCCGACCGTCTCGATGTCCTCGAGCTCGGTCTCCTCGACCGTGATGTCGAAGGACTCCTCGAGCGCCATCACCAGCTCGACCAGGTCGAGGCTGTCGGCGTCGAGGTCGTCGGCGAACCGAGCCTCCTTCGTGACCTTCTCCTTCGGTACTTGCAGCACCTCGACGGCGCACTGCTGGAACTTCTCGAATGCTGCGTCGCTGTCCACTGTGTCAGTCGCTCCTTGGAGTTGTGTGTGCGGCCTTTGTGTGGCTGGCCCGGCGTCCGCCGGTCACAGCCCCATCCCCATGCCACCGTCCACCGGCAGCACCGCGCCGGTGATGTAACCGGCGCCGCTCGAGGCGAGGAACCCCACCGCTTCTGCGATCTCGGCCGCGGTGGCGGTCCTCCCCAGCGGGACCAGGGCTTTCATCTGCTCGACCCGCTCGCCGGCGAGCGCCTCGATCATATCGGTGGCCACCAGACCGGGTGCCACCACGTTGACCGTGATGGACCGACTGGCCACCTCACGGGCGAGCGCCCGGGCCATCCCGACCAGGCCGGCCTTCGAGGCGGCGTAGTTGGCCTGTCCGGGGAGACCCACGAAGGCCCCCACCGAGGAGATGAAGATGATCCGGCCGCGGTGCAGCCGCAGCATCTTTGCGACCGCCCGCCGGGCGACGCGGTAGGAGCCGCTCAGGTTGGTGTCGATCACCTCGCCCCACGCCTCCTCGCTCATCCGGGCGATGAGGGTGTCCCGGGTGATGCCGGCGTTGGAGATGAGCACCTCGACGGGGCCGAACCGCTCCTCGACCGCACCGAAGGCGGCCTCGATCTGGTCGGGCGCCGTCACGTCGCACACGAGGCCGAGCGCGCCGTCGGTGCGGGCCGGGGACGCGGCCCGCGAGGTGAAGGCGACCCGGTCGCCGCGGGCCACGAACCAGTCGACGCAGGCGGCGCCGATGCCCCGCGAGCCCCCGGTCACGAGGACGACGCGACCGGGCGCGTCGGGGTCGGCTTCGGCGGCCTCCTCGCTCACTGGTCCTCGGTCGAGACCCGGAGCCAGAGCAGCGCCTGGCCCTCCTGCACCCGCTCGCCGGCGGTGGCCTGCCAGCGGACGACCTCGCCGGCGAACGGCGTGCGCACCTCGACGGTGCCGACCCGGCCGATGAGGTCGCCCACCGCGATGACCGACGAGGGACCGCCGGCCGCGGCGGTGCCCGGGAGCAGGCCGGCACCGGGCGCGCGCAGGGTTGGCTCGGGGAAGAAGATCCCGCCGCCCGGGCTCACGACGATCCGCTCGGACATGTAGAGGTGCTCGCCGGCGTGGTGCTGCGCGTCGGCCCGTTGGCTCTCGGGCAGTGCCACCACGTCCATGAGGGTGTCGAGGTCGTCGGGCACCGCTACCGACACCGTGGCCACCTCGGGGATCGACCGCCGGGCCAGCCCCGACAGCACGCCCCCCGGACCCAGCTCGACGAACGTGGTTCCGCCGAGGGCGGCCAGGGTCTCGAGCGACTGGCGCCACCGCACCGGGCTGCACAGCTGGGCCGAGAGGAGGCCCGGCCACTCGGCGGGATCGACGTGGATGCGCGCGTCGACGTTCGCCACGACCGGGATCTCGGGCGAGCGGAACACCGCGTCCCCGAGGGCCTTGCGCAGGGCGGCGCGGGCGCCGGACATCAGCGTGGTGTGGAAGGCCCCCGACACCGGGATCGGCATGACCCGGCGGGCGCCGAGTCCCTTGGCGAGCTCGCCCGCCCGCTTCACCGCCTCGGTGGTGCCGGCGATGACCACCTGGCCCGGGGCGTTGTAGTTGGCCACCCAGACGTCGCCTTCGGCGCGCTGGCAGGCCGCCTCGGCGTCGTCGTCGGTGATGCCGAGGAGCGCGGCCATCGTCCCGGGGGCGTCCTCGCCGGCATGGGTCATGGCGTCGCCCCGGGCGACCACGAGCGCCACGCCCTCCTCGAAGGACATGGCCCCGCTCGCCACGAGGGCGGTGTACTCGCCGAGGCTGTGGCCGGCGCAGGCGCCCGGCGCGAGGCCGAGGCGTTCGACCGCGTCGAGGACGACCAGGCTCTGGACGAACGTGGCGAGCTGGGCGTTGGCCGTCGCGGTCAGCTCCTCCATCGGTGCGTCGAGCAGGAGCGCGGCGAGATCCTTGGACGCGGCCTGGGACGCCTCGGCGACCACCTCGAAGGAGGGGTGATCGACCCACGTGGCCCCCATCCCGGAGCGCTGCGATCCCTGCCCGGGGAACGTGAATACGAGCACCGCACTCCCTCGGTCGCCGTGGCCGCGGGTCCCGCCCCGACCCGGTCGGGCTCGCCCGACCGCGCTGTCAAGTGTGTCACGGGGTTCCCGTCGGTCGCAGGTCCGGTCGGAGGTGAGGGGCCCGTTGGTAGCGTTCGGCCCGATGAGAGCGGCGGTCGCGCAGCTGGCGAGCGGCCTCGATCGGGATGCCAACCGAGCGCTGGCGCTGGCGGCGGTCGCCGCCGGCGCCGAGGCCGGCGCCGAGCTGGTGGTCCTGCCCGAGGCCACGATGTGCGGCTTCGGCTCAGCCCGGACCGACCTGGCCGCGCTGGCCGAGCCGCTGGAGGGGCCCTTCGTCACCGCGCTGGTCGGTGCGGCCGGCGACCATGGGCTCACGGTGGTGGCCGGCACCTTCGAGCCGGCGGACGAAGGCCGCGTCTACAACACGCTGGTGATCGTCGGGCCCGATGGGCTGCTCGGCCGCTACCGCAAGATCCACCTCTACGACGCGCTCGGGTGGCGCGAGTCGGCGCGGGTGCAGGCGGGCGAGCCCGAGCCGCACAACCTGCCGGTCGTCCCGGTGGGGGAGCTCCGCGTCGGCGTCCTCACCTGCTACGACCTGCGGTTCCCCGAGTCGGCCCGGGCGGCCGTCGACGCCGGGGCGACGGCGCTCGCCATCCCGGCCGCCTGGGTGGCCGGGGAGCACAAGGAAGACCACTGGCGGACCCTGCTCGGGGCCCGGGCAATCGAGAACACCGCGTACGTCCTGGCCGCCGCCCAGCCTGGCCCGACCTACACCGGGCACAGCCGGATCGTGGACCCCTTCGGGGTGGTCGTCGCGTCGCTCGGCGCAGACGAGGGGCGGGAGTCCCCGGCCGTGGCGGCCGGTGAGCTGACCGCGGCCCGGGTGGAGGAGGCCCGGGCCGCCCTCCCGGTGCTCCAGCACCGGCGCTACCGCGTGGCCGGTCGCGCCCGGCTTTCGACGGGCTGAGCCCGGTGCGGCGTCGGGGGCTCGGTCGTTCGGACCTCGAGGTCAGCGCGCTCTCGCTCGGCTCCTGGAAGACCTTCGAGCGGATCGACCGCGACCAGGGGCTGGCGGTGATGGAGGCGGCGCGGGGGGAGGGGATCAACTTCCTGGACGACGCCCGCTACGACGACGAGACCGGCGCCGCCCCGATCCCGACCGGGTACTCCGAGGTGGTGTTCGGTGAGCTCTTCGCCCGGACGGGCTACGCCCGCTCCGAGGTCGTCGTGGCCAACAAGCTCTGGTGGGAGTTCTGGCCCGGCCAGGACGCCCTCGGGGAGGTGGAGGCCTCGCTCGGACGGATGGGCCTCGAAAGTCTCGACCTCATCTATAGCTTTACGATTCCTGCGGGGTTGGAGCTCGAGGTCGTGGTGGACCAGATCGGCGCGGTGCTCGCCGCGGGACGGGCAGCGCACTGGGCGGTGGCCAACTGGCCGGCCGAGGCGATCGAACGGGCCGGCGACCTCTGCGACGCTCGCGGCGTCCCCCAGCCCTGCGCCGCCCAGCTGCCCTACAACCTCCTGCGGCGCGACTGGGTCGAGGGGGAGGCGATGCGTCGGGCCCTCGAGCGCACCGGGGCCTCGGTGGTGGCCTCGGCCGTGCTCGCCGGCGGTGCGCTCAGCGGGAAGTACCGCTCGGGTGGCACCGGCCGACTGACCGAGGGCGCCGGTTCGGCGAGGACGCTCGCAGAGACGGCCGGAGCGGCGGGGGAGCTCGCGGCCCTGGCCCGGGAGTGGGGCACGGCCGCCTCGGTGCTGGCGCTCGTCTTTGCCCTGTGCGAGCCGACCGTCGGCTCGGTGCTGTTCGGCGCGACCAGTCCCGCGCAGGTCAGGGAGAACTGCGCGGCAGCCGACCTCGCCGAGTCGCTCGATGCCGACCGGCGCGCCCGCCTCCGGTCGATCGGGGTGCCGTGACCGCCCGCCGACGGGTCGTGCCGCCGCCGGCGAACGGGCCGGCGGCCCCTACTTGGACAGGATGGTGAAGATGGGCGGGTAGAGGACCCCCGGCGGCAGTACCAGCGGGGGCGGGAGGGTCGTGCCCGGCCACACGATGAAGGTCGTCACCGGCGCCGCTGCGCCGTGGCGGGCGCCCGACGCGCCGGCGACCGACGGCAGCGCCATCGACAGCCCGAGCGCGGCGAACAGGATCGCGATGCTTCGCTTCATGGTCCCCCCTCTGACCGGCCCCAGCGGGGCCGGAGCCCTCGAGCCGGATCGTATCTTGGGTCCGGAGCGCTCGGACGGGCCGGCCGGCCTTCGCACGTCGTCGGGCCGGGGCCCAAGAATGGCCGCGATGACGGGCACGCGCTTCAGGCTGTCGGGGATGACCCGCGGACGTGCGGAACGCCCCATGCCGGCGGCCGGACGACAGGGCGGGGCCGGGTGAAGGTCGTCGCCGTTCCCGACAAGCTCCGGGACACCGCGACGGCGAGGGAAGCCGCGGCTGCGATCGGCCGGGGCGCGCGGGCGGCCGGGTGGGCGTGCACGGAGGTCCCCATGGCCGACGGAGGCGAGGGCACACTCGAGGTCCTCGGGGGCACCAACCGCATCGCCGTCGTGACCGGCCCCCTCGGTGCCCCGGTGCGGGCCGCGTGGCGTCGCGCCGATGGGCGTGCCGTGATCGAGATGGCCCAGGCGAGCGGACTCGCGCTGGTCTCACCGAATGACCCGATGGCGGCGTCGACGCGGGGCACCGGCGAGTTGATCCTGGCGGCGTTGGCCGAGGGCTGTGACCGGATGCTGGTCGGGCTCGGCGGGTCGGCGACGACCGACGGTGGGCGTGGCGCGCTCGAAGCGCTCGCGCCGCTCGAGCAGCTCTCGGGGATCGAGGTGATCGCGGCGTGCGACGTGCGCACCCGCTTCGTCGACGCCGCCCCGCTGTTCGCCCCCCAGAAGGGCGCGACCCCGGCACAGGTCGAGGTGCTGCGCCAGCGGCTGGAGAGCCTGGCGGAGTCGTACCTGGCCGAGTACGGGATCGACGTCCGGGAGGTGCCCGGGTCGGGCTCCGCCGGTGGACTGGCGGGTGGACTCCTGTGTGCCGGAGCCCGGCTCGTCCCGGGCTTCGATGCGATCGCGGGCGAACTCGGGCTCGACGCGCAGCTCGTGGGCGCGGATCTGCTGGTGACGGCGGAAGGGAACTTCGACGACGGGTCGCTCGATGGAAAGGTGGTCGGAGGGGTTGCCGCGCTCGGAGCCCGCCGCGGGATCCCGGTGCTCGCAGTGGTCGGCGACGAGGCGGGCGATAGTGTCCGGCCCGCCGGGTTGACGGTGGTCTCGCTGGTGGAACGCTTCGGCCCGCGACGGGCCCGGGCGGACACCGTCGCCTGTATCGAGGAGGTCGTCGGCGACCACCTTCGCCGCTGGACCTGAAGCGGAAGGGGACAGGCACATGGCAGACATGGACGGGCTCGGGTACCGGGGGACGACGGTCGTCGTGACCGGGGGATCCTCGGGGATGGGTGACGCCACCGTCCGGATCCTGAGCAGTCTCGGCGCCGCGGTCCACGTGGTCGACGTCGCCGAGCCGCCCGCACCGCACGCGGTGTTCTACGAGACGGACATCTCGGATCCTGAGCAGGTCTCGCGGACGAGCGAAGCGCTGCGGGGGATCGGCCCGATCGGTTCCTACTTCAGCTGCGCCGGGATCGCCCATACCTTCGGGCCGCTCAAGGTGATGTTGGTCAACTACGTGGGGGCGCGACAGCTGCTCGACGAGACGACCCCGGCCCTGGCGGACGGAGCGGGGATCGCGATCATCTCTTCGCAGGCCGGCATGGGATGGCAGGCCAGCCTGGCCACGAATCTGGAGCTCCTGGCGATCTCGGACCCGCGGGAGGCCCGGGCGTGGTGCGAGGCGCATCCCGAGGCGATCAAGGACGGGTACTCGGTGTCCAAGGAGATGCTGATCATCTGGGCGATGCACGAGTCGATCGAGCTCGGGAAGCGCCGCATCCGGGTCAACTGCACCGCGCCGTGCCCGACCGACACCGCGTTCATGGTCCCGACGGTGGCCGAGCTCGGGAAGGAGTTCTTCGAGGCCTTCCCCTATCCCGTGCTCGGGCGGATGGCGACCCCCGAGGAGCAGGCCTGGCCGCTGATCCTCCTCAACAGCTCGCTGAACGCCGTCGTCTCGGGGACGGTGCTCTAC
The DNA here is from genome assembly GCA_036844945.1 of Acidimicrobiales bacterium. Taxonomy (GTDB): domain Bacteria; phylum Actinomycetota; class Acidimicrobiia; order Acidimicrobiales; family RAAP-2; genus Palsa-461. The sequence continues at coordinate 4,703 of DAIUEV010000020.1, read as the reverse complement.
ACCGATCAGGCGTTCAGCGGGGGACTCCTGACCGGCGCGCTCGCCCCGCCCACCTTTCTGCAGCCGTCGGACTGACCGCGCCGGTCCGTCTCGGATCGGCGGTCCGTTCAGCGCTCCAACAGCTCGCCGAGGGTGGCCAAGAGCAGCTCGACGTTGCGCGGCCGGGCCGTGTGGCCCATGCAGCCGATCCGCCAGGCCTTGCCGGCCATCGGGCCGAGCCCGCCGCCGATCTCGATCCCGAACCGAGACAGGAGCGCGCCTCGGACGTCGGCCTCCGTCATGGCGCGGGGGAGTGAGTCGGGCACCCACACCGTGGTGAGCTGGGGCAGCCGGTGCGACGCCGGGGCGACCAGTGAGAGGCCGAGCTTCTCGAGGCCGTCCTGGAGCTGGCGACCACAGGCCTCGTGCCGGGCCCACGACGCTTCCAGGCCCTCTTCGAGAAGCACCCCGAGGCCGGCATGGAGGGCGAAGATCATCGAGACCGGCGCGGTGTGGTGATAGGTGCGGCCGGTCCCCGAGCCGACGTACTTCGAGATCAGCCCGATGTCGAGGTACCACGACGGCGGTCGATCGATCAGCCGTTCCCGGGCCCGTTCGGAGACCGTGACCGGCGCCAGGCCCGGGGGGACGCCGAGGCACTTCTGGGTCCCGCTGTAGGCGAGGTCCACTCCCCAGCTGTCGACCTCGACCGGGATGCCGCCGAGGGACGTCACCGTGTCGACGATGAGGAGCGCGTCACCTTTGGCCTCCGCGAGTGGAGCCACATCGTTCCGGACACCGGTGGAGGTCTCTGCGTGCACGAGGGCGATCGCCTTCGGGGCGGGACTGGCGCCAAGCAGTGCTTCGGGGTCGAGTGGCTCACCCCAGGGTGCTTCGACCCGGACGACGTTGGCGCCCACCCGGGCGGCGACCTCGCACAGCCGCTCGCCGAACAGTCCGTTCACCCCGACGACGATGGTGTCGCCCGAACCGACGACGTTGGTGACGGCCGCCTCCATCCCGGCGGAGCCGGTGCCACTCAATGGGAACGTCAACGGGTTGGCTGTCCGGAAGGCAGTTCGGAGGCGGTCGCAGGTCTCGTCGAGGACCCCCAGGAACTCCGGGTCGAGATGTCCGAGCAGGGGACGGCTGAAAGCGGCGATCACCTCCGGATAGGGATTCGACGGGCCTGGTCCCATCAGGATGCGATCCGAGAACACGCAGGGATGCTACCGACCGTTTCCTTCGGGACGGTCCGGTCGAGTCCCGACTCCGGACATCCTTTCGATCGCTCTGTCTCGTTCGCCCGGCTGTCACAGCAGTCGAGCAGAGTCATCTGGTTGGAACCGGCCTCCTTTTGGGGAGGCAGCGGCAAGGAGCGAAGATGGCGCGCTGGGAGATGTACCGGTAAGGCGAGAAGGTCGTCGTCGAACGAAAGCACCCGATCATGGCGGGCTTCGTTCTGCTCTTAGCCGCGGTCTTCGCCGTGAGCCTGATCAGTCAGGCACCGTGGCTGCTTGGCGTGCTCGCCGCATGCCTGGTGGCCCGGGTCGCCATCGGCCGCGGCCGAGCGGGGGGCGGGACTCGCCAATAGCGGCGGGCGTCGACCAGCGGGCCGGTGGCCACGCGTGCCTCGGACCCGTGCTCGCCGAGCAAACGGAGACGAGCGGAGCGAGATGTGGCAGCCTGTGGCCACCTCCGAGAGAGGAGGCTCGAGATGCGGAAACTCCGTTTTTTGATGGTCGTACCAGCGGGGTTGATCGGCCTGCTGGTCACCGCCCCCCCGGCCGGTGCGACCCACCGCGTGAGCGGCACCTACACGATGGTGATCACCTGGACGTCCGCCGGGCTTCCCCCGGCGGATTTCACCTTGACGGTGGTCCATCGCCATCACACCTGCTCGGTGACGCCGTGGGTCCTTCCGACTGGCAATACGTGCACATGGGCGACGACGCCGGGAGTGTTCACCATGACGCTCAGCAATCCGGCGCTTCCGACCGCCACCTACATCGGCAAGATCACCCCGACCGGTTTCAACAGCCCGGCCGATCAGGGCACCGCCACGACATCGGCCGGAGCGAGTGGAACCTGGTACGCCACCAGATCCTGAGAGGTGCAGGCATGAGGTCTCGCGTCTCGTAGCCGGCCCGCAAGCCGGGTCCGTGGTTACCAGAGGAGCCTGAGGATCACTTCCGCGTCATAAGGGAAGCGGCCGCGATGGCAGCTCCAGGCTGCCCCCACTCGATCGTGATCAGGGCAGGCCTGTTCTTCCGAACTCCAACTGGATCATCCCCAAACACGCGAAGGAAGAGAGGGCCGGTCCCTTTCTCCTCCGCACTTTGGCACTCCGAAATTGTGACTGACGGAGTAGTTCGGTTGTACCAACCTTGAGCTCCCCGCAGGCAGAGTCAAAGGTCCCGACCCCCCGGATCTTGCCGACGCCGGTGGCCACCCACGACCAGGCTCCGAATGAGTCGCCGTACCTTCAATCCGAGGCGAACGGGACGTTGGACCCTGGCGAGAGGCTCCGAACACCTAGAAGGTCTTAGGTGGGAGAAGGAGATCACCCATGACACTCGTCAAGCGGGATCGAACAGCGTCCACTCACATGGAACCCTTTGAGCGGCTTTTCGGTGACTTTCCGACGTGGCTGCGTTGGCCGGCACGGGCGTGGCCAACCGGGGACTTCGTTCGGGTCGACGAATACCGTGAGAACTCAACTTTGGTCGTGCGCGCCGAGATGGCTGGTATCGACCCAGATGAGGATGTCGAAATCACCGTGTCTGGTGGCGTGTTGCACATTGGTGCCGAACGACGCGAGGAGAAGAAGGACGAGGGCAAGGACTACTACCGACGGGAGTTGCGCTATGGCTCCTTCACCAGAGACCTTCCCCTCCCTGAAGGCATCAAGGAAGCCGACGTGAAGGCCAGCTACAAGGATGGAATCCTTGAGATTCGGGTTCCATTACCCAAGGCTGGAGCGGCAACGGCCGCCACGAAGATTCCGGTCACCAAGACTGACTGACCTTCTCCCGATGGCCTCGGTGTGGCCGTCGCGCGAGGTGGAGTCCTCCCCCGGGGCTCTGTCGTGCGACGAGTGACGCGATGCAAATCGGCGGGAGTGAGCACCCAGGAGCTTGGCCCCGACGGGCGGGCTCCTGGGTGCTCTGTTGGGGGCCCCGAATGGTGTGGCGGAAACGCGGCGCGGTCGCTTCTTGGCGTCTCCAGCCTTGCTGAGGATGACTACCTTGCGTGCCGAGCGCGATCGTGCGGCAAGCGTCGCCGACCTAGGCCGAACAATGCCGCACCACCGACGACGGAGAATAGTCCGACGACGACTACCCACGGGCTCGGCCCCCCAGTGTTGGCCAACGTTTGAGCAGGGGGACCGGCAGTCGTCCCACCCGAAGGAGGTGCGCCGGTCGTTGGCGTGGTCGTTGGCGGAGTAGTGCAGCTCCCGGTTGCGCCGCTATAGGAGGGAGAACCCAGAAAGCCAAGCGAGTTCTGATGCTCGTCGCCGATCTCGACGTCCGGATCATCGAGCAGCACAGCACCCTGTTGCGGCACGTCACTACCAGCCGATCGGTAAGACTTGCTGCTGAGGGTTCATCTGTCCCAGAAAATCTGACACATCACACACTGTGCCCGGAGCGGGACTCGAACCCGCATGCCGTTGCCGGCAAAGGCTTTTGAGGCCTCCGCGTCTACCTATTCCGCCATCCGGGCCGGACGCGCGAGCGTAGCGTTGACCGCTGCGAAACTGGAGAGTGTCGAGCTTCTGACGGTCCGCCTCGTGCTGCGCCGGCCCGTACCGACGGCGGCCGGCACACACTCCGACCGGACCGTTCTCTTGGTGCGGGTCGTAGCGGACGATGGGATCGGCTGGGGGGAGTGCGGCGCGCTGCCGGGTGGGACCGCGGGCGACCCCGCTCTGGGACCGGTTCGCGAGTTTCTCGCCGGGGCTGGAGTCGCACGGTTGGGTGACGCGGCTCGGGCCAGGGGTGGGCGTGTCCCGGAGGCGTCGGTCGTGCCGGCCCTCTTCGAGGGCACCGCGGTGGGGCGCATGGCAGGCAGCGCTGTGGAAATGGCCGTGCTCGATCTCGAGCTTCGCCGGACCGGGCGCACGTTGTCCGAAGGGTTGTCGGCCCCGGCTGGCCCGGTCCGAGTCGGCACGATGCTCGGAATCCCGGCAACCAGGGAGATCGACCAGCTGGTCGACGAAGTCGGGCGGGCAGTCTCGTCGGACATTGCCAGGGTGCGGGTGAAGATCGAGCCAGGGTGGGATGTCGAGCCGGTGCGCGCGTTGCGGAGCGCCTTTCCCGACACGGTCCTTCAGGTCGATGCCAACGGGTCCTACCGCCTGGACGAAGGGGGCGTCGCCGATGCGGTACGCCTGGTGACCCTCGACAGCCTCGACATCGGGTGCGTCGAGCAGCCATTGCCACCCGCTGACCTCAGCGCCCTCAAACGCCTGGCGGACATGCTCGAAACGCCGATCTGCCTCGACGAGTCCCTCACGTCACTCGGGTCGCTCACCCGCGCCATCCGGTACGGGGCGTGTGAGGTCGCCTGCGTCAAGCCGGCACGGTTGGGCGGTCTGTTCGCCGCGCGGCGGGCCGAACAGATCTGTGCCGACGCCGGGGTGCCTGCGTTCGTCGGGGGTCTGTTCGAAACGGGACTCGGAAGGGGCGCGGGCGATCGGGCGAGCTGCGGCGAAGCGCGAT
>DAIUEV010000019.1:0-50840 GCA_036844945.1 Acidimicrobiales bacterium | reverse complement strand
GTGGGAATCTTCGGCGACTCGATCACCTATGACTCCGCGTCTGCGATCGAGTCCACCCTTGGCCCGTACTACGCCTACGTCCTGAACGGCACCCCGGGGGACACCATCGCCGAGGAGACGCCCGCGGTCGGGGCGGCCATGGCAAACGACGTTCCACCGCCAAACGACGTGATCCTGAACCTCGGGACCAACGACGCGATCCAGACCGGCGTGGGCAACAACACGAACTGGCAACGGTCCTTTGCCAATCTGTTAAGCGACGTTGACTCCGCCCAGTGCGTCATCCTGGTCACGGTCAGCACGAACGCCGACCACTACTGGGGTCCCACCCAGACCTCGACCGTGGCGGCACAGATCAACCAGGACATCTACGACACTCAGGCGGCCGATCCAGGTCTGTACCAGGTGATCGACTGGAACTCGCTGGTGCACCAAAATCCCGACTGGCTCCAGAGCGGTGGTATCCACCCGAACGCCACGGGCCAGCAGGAACTGGCGAATTGGTACGCGCTGGCGCTGTCGACCTGTCCCTAGCAAGTAGCCCGGGTGGCGTCACGGCTCGGCGTGAATCCGAACCCTGCCTCCCACTCGTCGAGAACCGCAGCTCGGTGCCGATCGCCCACTCGGCCAATGAGGCCAGGACCATCGCCGAGAGATCATCGGCTTCGGTTTCCGCGAAATCGTCCGGCACGTCGACCACCACATGCCACTCACCAAGTGTGATCACTGCTCCCCCTCTACTAGGGCGCCTCGGCGTTATCCAGCAGGATGACCGGGTGGCTGGGGATGAAGACGCCACTGTTCCAGATAGGTGTTCCAGATCATCGCTCGGCCACAGACGGTCAGGTCGCTGTCTCCTGCCGGTCGACACCACGCGACCATCTCGTGACGTGGCGGATCAGCCAGAACGAGAAACCCCGGACAGCCCCATGTCGGGCACTCCCACACGAACCTGTTGTCGTCAGACGACACGATCCGAAGGGTAGGTCCAGTCTTAGGGACTTTCGCCAATCGTTTCGCCAAGCCCTCCTAGTGCCGGCTTCTCGATTCCCTCCCGGTGTCCGTCGCAACTCCATACCCTGATCCGACGACCACCCTTTAGCCTCGTGGTCCCGGCCAACGTGACCGGCTCTGGGCAGAAGGTCGGCCGCCCGGTGCCGTCAGGGCTCGAGATGAACCGCCAGCACCGGCCCTCCTCGGAGAAGACCGCCTCGGCGTAGTGGTCGCTCACCGTGGCGAGCTAGCTCCATGGTTCGGGACTTCCGTCATCGGTGTCGGCGCCATCCGAGCAGTGAGCCGACAGCGCTAGCGATACCTCCCGCTATTGAAAGAACAAAGAGTGGCATCACGGGCGCGGTTGCTCCGTTAACGACGGTAGCCACCAGTCCCCCGCCTCCTGTGAGTGCGGCGATCACGTTCGTTTTGTGACGCGCGTGACGCTCGGGTTCGCCAAACTTGGGCCAATCCGCCTCGGAACATATTGTGGTGTGAATGTTTTCGTGGCTGACGAGGAGTTGCTTGATCTCTTCGTGTGATGGGTGTTCAAACGACAGCAATCCGATTCTGAGTTGGTCAGTGATGCGGGCGGCCTCCTGCTCGGCAATTCCCTGACGGACGAGTAGACCAAACTCAACATCCACGAAGTCGTCAAGCACCGTGCCCACTAGGTCAAGAATCTCTTTCTCGTCATCTCCTAATACATCAACTGCTCGGTGTAGACCGGTCCAAAGTGCATCCTCGTTGATGACAAAATCCAAGAAAAGGCAGACTTGTTCGGCTGCCACGGTCCATCGATTTTCGCCGCCGCTCTGGTCGATCGCTCGTACCGCACCTGAAGCGCTGTTGAATCTTCTGATGAATTCAGCGGAGTCAACACGTTGAAGATCTAGAACATCTTCGACATTCACAGGAATACCTCCGTTCGGCGCTCCGGTCTTCTTCTTCGGTCTAGGGTCTATCCAGATCGCCTTTTGCAATCTCGATATCAGGCATCTTCGATCTTCTCGCTCAGATCTTGCTCACCGTCCTTGCCCCATCAGCAGGGCAATGGCATGACCCGCCACGGAAAACGGCGTGTTGAAGGATCACGCTAGGAGTCGCGCCTTCTGCGCCGCGAACTCCTCCTCGGTGAGCACCCCGGAATCTCGAAGCTGGGCGAGCTTGGTCAATTCATCGGCGACAGAGATCGCATACGAACCTGGAGCCGGTGTGGCCTGTGGCGCCATCTCGTCCACGACCGTCACGCCGAGCGCCCGAAGGATCGGGGTGACATTGGCTCGGCATTCCATGAAGTTCAGGTCGGCCTGGTAGTAGACGGTGCCACCATCACGGAGTCGGACGGCAATGACAGTGCTGTTGGCCGATCCCCTAGCTGCTAGCCCGAGCACGCCGAACATTAGGACGGGGCCGAGCCGCGACTTGGCCTCCGTGTAAGACTCCATCGAAACGGACGCGACGTTTGACCAGGGAACTACTGCCCTGCGAGGAGGACCGCCCCGTCTGTTGTTGGGAACGATAAAGATCGCTGTGCGGTTCATCTCGATGCTTCCCGCGATCAGCGCAACGTCGCCGTCGGGAGTTCTACGTGCAACCTCGGTCGGGTGACCACCGAGGTAGGCCCCTGATCCCCGGACGGCCGGCTCCTCCTCCGCGATCTTGGCGGAACTTACGCGCTGCATTCCCGCATCGTCACGGTTTCGACGGCTCATCTAGTCGCCTTCGCCTCAGGCCAACCGCCGAAGGTCACCCGATCGGCGGAGTGTGCGTGATCCACAGTCCGAAAAAGATCACGCCTGCGTAGATTGCAGAGCCAAGGATCACCCATCCTGCGATGAATCGAGAAGCCATTACAGAATCCCCCTTTGAGACCGAGTTCCGTTCGGGAACTATGTCTCCAAACCGTAGCGATTAGCTCCGCATCCTGCGCCGCCAGCCCGGGTCACGAGCCGGTCCAGCCTCACAGCTCGGCATAGAACGACCTCCGTTGAACGTGTCAGACCCGGCCTCGCCTTTCTCAAAGCTCTAACCGCTCGATTCGGACCCTGTGGACCGCGTAAAGAAATGGCCCAGGCTCGATACACGCCATTGTTATACGTTCCAAGTTGTTCATAAATCGTGCGACCATTTCCGCCGCGGACAGGTCGGCGCGAGCCAGACAGAAGCACCGAACCAGATGACGATTAATGGCGGCCTTCTCCGCGGTGTTGTACCGAACGCGCGTCAACGTCGGTAAAGGGCGGTCAACTCGTTTCTACGGGCTGAACTGGAGAAACCCTGGAGGCGGCGGGGAGAATCGAACTCCCGTACGGGGCTTTGCAGGCCCCTGCCTAAACCACTCGGCCACGCCGCCAACTGCAATCTCTACGGCTCCTCACCATACTGGCCCTACCAGTCTCCCCCTTTGGCCCCCCCTCCCGGTTCGGGTCCCGACGACGACGGGCATCCGCCATCACCGGCCGGACGCGGTTCTATGAGTGAACTGCGTCCAAGAATGCTCCGGCCACCCGGCTGACGATGTCTGCGCTGTTGAGTTCAGAGTGGGGACTGTGTCCAGCGCTGGGTAGGAAGAGGGTGGTGGCGTCGGGGAGACAGGCGCGAACGGCTGCGAATTCGCCGGGTTCGCTCCGCGGATCTCGACCGCCATGGATAAGCATGGTCGGAATGACGAGCGACGGGAGCATTCCCGCATAGAGGTCCTCGGTGACACACTCGCTGGTGGACGCGAAGTTGAGCCACGCCTCGCCGTCGAGACGCAATACGCGCCGCCAACGCTCGCCATGATCCAGCTTGAGAGTTGCCTTGAGGCTGTCGCCGAAGGAGTCGGGCGCCGAGGCCATTTGTTCGAAGAATTGTCGAGAGGCAGGCTTGTTCCGATAGAGGTGCATGGCCTCCAGAACTACGGCCTCGACCCGTTCGGGCATCTCGATGGCGGCGATGGCGGCGATCACGGCGCCATCGCTATGGCCCCACCACACGGCCCTTTCGACGTCGAGTTCGTCCAGGAAGGCGCGCATCTCATCGGCTGCTCGGTGGTGGAAGTCAACCGGCAGGGCGACAACAGGTGTTGAGGCACCGTGCCCGGAGCGATCGAGAATCAGGATTCGATACCAATCCTCGAACATCCGTGTCTGAGCATCGAAGGGAAAGACCTCGTATCCCCATCCGCCATGGAGGAAGAGCACGACCGTGTCACCAACACCTCTCGCGCGGTAAGAGATGGTTGCCGGACCACCTGCCAGTGCGGAGGCGCCGATACGTACGGACGGCATGTTCCAAGACTAGATACGCGGGTCCCTCCCTCACACTCGGCCACGCGGCCGGCCGACACTGCATTGGGCGGTGGACACTAGCGCCGGCCAGAGTACGTTCACACCTATGCCAATCGAACTTGTCCCGCTCTGCACCGTCGACGTCACGCTTGCCGAACCCATACTGGTGGGCGAAGGACCGTCGGGCCTTCGCCTGATCTACGAGGTTGTCGACGCCACAATTGACGGTGATCGAATCAGTGGCCGGATGCGCGGTCACGCGTCCGCAGACTGGGTGTCCGTCGTTGGGACCATCGGCTCCCTTGACGTCCGAGCTACCTTCGAGACCGACGACGGCGCGGTTATTCTGGCTCAGTACCGCGGTCGAACCGATATCAGTGGTGGACCGATTTACGTAGCACCGCTGTTCGAGACCGGCGACGAGCGTTACGCCTGGCTCAACGCGATCCAAGCGATCGGAAAGGGAATCCTCGAAGGGAGCGACCTCCGCTACGAGTGGTACGAGGTGCGCTGAGAGTCGGTCGTTCAGACGTTGATTGGCGAGCCGTCAGGGTTCTGACCGCAATAGGCATTGACCGCTGCGCCCGCCTGCTGTACCGGAGCGGTCGCGAAGACATCCGCGTTCCCGGTCGTTATCGCGTTTCGCGCCGCCTCGATCAGCTTCCCCGCCTCGGCGACGATTGCGGACGGCGCGGTCGACTGGAAGTCGAGGATGGTGCGCTCGTTCGCCTCGAAGATCGGGATCAGCTGGGCCGGGGTCTGGGCGGCCTGCGTCACCCGGTCGAGGATCGCGTTGTCCTGACAGAACTTGACCTTGTTTGCAGCGCCCACCGCTTGGCCGACCTGGACGAAGAAGTGCCCAGGGGCGGCCGATCCGGACGATTGCCCCACGTTCCTAGTACCGGCGGCGGCGTCTCCCCAGGACCCAGAAGAGACCGCCCACGACCCCGACGATCAGGGCAACTTTAACGATCTCCCAGACGAACCCAACGACAAAGTGAAGGACGGCGAACGCGATCACCACGCCGACCACGCCGGCGGCCACCACCAGCACCCCGTCGAGTGTTCGGAGCCCCGACCCCTTGGCCTTGACTGGCTTGTTGGACATATCGCTCTCCCGTGTGCCGCTGCTACGTTCCGGCCATGCCCGAGGTCTCCCTCAGGGAACGTCGCCAACGGCTGGTGGACCGCCCTGACCTCGGCGGGTTGGCCTTCTGCCGAGCTTACGCCGCCGAGGCAGACCAGTGGTTAGCGGCCCTGGCCGACCGGGCTGCGGGAGGCGGCCCGCGCTCGCTCGCCCTGCTCGCCGTCGGCGGTTACGGCCGGGGTGAGCTGTGTCCCTATAGCGACCTCGACGTCGTGCTCGTCCACGACGGACACCGCAATGTGCGGGCGATCGCCGACGCCATCTGGTACCCGGTCTGGGACGAAGGGGTGCACCTCGATCACAGCGTCCGCCGCCCGAGCGAGGTGCTGGCCGCTGCCGAAGCCGACCTCCGGGTGGCCCTCGGCCTCCTCGATGGCCGGCTGGTCTGGGGCGAGCCGCGGGTGGCGACCCCGCTGTTGCACGAGGCGGTGTCGCTCTGGCGGTCCAAGCTCGGTGACCAATGGCTCCCGACTCTCGCCGCGCAGATGTCTCAGCGCCACGAGACCCAGGGCGAGCTCGCCTTTCTCCTCGAGCCCGATCTGAAGGAGGCGCACGGCGGACTGCGGGATGCAAGTGTGCTCGGCGCCATCGCCAGCTACGCACCAAAGCTCGGCAACTACGTCGACCTCGACTCGATCGCCCCGGCGGTCGAGCTCCTGATCGACATCCGCGTCGAGCTCCATCGCAGAGCGGGCCGCGCACTCGACAAGTTGCTCCTCCAGGAACAGGACCACGTGGCGACCGTGCTGTCCTTTCCCGATGCCGATGCGCTGATGGCCGCGGTCGCCCGGGCCGGACGCGCCATCGCCTGGGCGGTCGACGATGCGTGGCGTCGCCAACCCTCGTGGCAACCGCTGCGCGAACAGCGATTCGCACGGCGAAGGGCCCGTCACCAGGCGCTGTTGGAAGAACTGGACGTCGAGCCCGGCGTCGTGCTCGTCGGACATGAGGTTGCCCTCAGCGACAGCGCTTCGATCGTCGACGACTCGTCGCTCGCACTCCGGCTCGCCGCGGTGGCAGCCGAGCGTGACCTTCCAATCGCCAAGTCCGCCCTGCGGAGACTCGCCGACCGGATGCCGCCAGCCCCGGACCCCTGGCCCGTGGAGACCCGTGACTCGCTCGTGCGAGTCCTGCGCGCCGGGCGACCGGCGATCGCCGCGCTCGAGTCCCTCGACCAAGACGACCTGTTCGCGCGCCTCCTCCCTGAGTGGGAGCCCGTGCGGTCGCGCCCGCAGCGCAACGCCTATCACCGCTTCACCGTGGACCGTCACCTCCTCGAGACCGCCGTCGGTGCCGCCGCGCTCGTCGAGCGAGCGGACCGACCTGACCTCCTCCTGATCGGCGCCCTTCTGCACGACATCGGCAAGGGCTACCCCGGCGACCACACGGAGGTCGGCATCGAGCTCGTGGCGCGTATCGGCGACCGGATGGGGTTCGCGCACCGTGACGTCGAGGTGCTCGTGAACATGGTCCGCCACCACTTACTCCTGCCCGACGCCGCGACCCGGCGCGACCTCGACGACCCGATGACGATCGAGAAGGTGGCCGAAGCGGTCGGCGACACCCGCACGCTCTTGCTCCTCGGGGCCCTGGCCGAGGCCGACGGTCTCGCCACCGGCTCCTCGGCTTGGGGAACTTGGAAGGCGGGCCTCGTCGCCGAGCTGGTCCGCCGCACTACCGCCTACCTCGAAGGACGACCGCTCCCCGAGGAATCGGCCTGGGTGACCGACAACCACCGACGCCTGATGGACGAGGTGCGGGCCGGCGGGTTGGCCACGGTCGTGCTCGACCCGCCCCGGGTCACGGTGGCGGCTGCCGACCGCCCCGGGCTGCTCTCCTCGGTGGCGGGGGTCCTCGCCCTGCACGGACTCGACGTCCGGAGCGCCGACGCGAGTCTCGACGCCGGGGTCGCGGTCGAGGTGTTCACGGTCGAGGTCCCCCGCGGCTCGTGGCCCGACTCGGCCCGGCTGCGCGAGGACCTCGAGGCGGTGCTGGCGAACCGCCTCCCCCTCCACGACCGGCTCGCCGCCCGCGCCGAGGCCTACGCCGGGGAGCGGCGGCCCAGCTCCGCTCGCACCCTGAAGCCCCAGGTCGTGGCCGACAACGGGGCGTCGGCCTCCTCCACGGTGCTCGAGCTGCGGGCGCCCGACGAGATCGGCCTCCTGCATCGGGTGACGAGGGCGCTGTTCGACTGCGACCTCGACGTGGTCTCAGCCCGGGTCTCGACGATCGGCCACGAGGTCGTGGACGCCTTCTACGTCCGGACCGCGACCGGCGAGAAGGTCACCGACCCCGGTCGGCTGCGATCGGTCGAAGACGCGGTGAAGGCCGCAGTCGGCTGACGGGGCGAGACCGCTCCAGCCCAGCTCAGCACCCCAAAAGTCGTGTCTCTGGCCGACCTTCGGTGAGCGCGGAAAACACGCGGCGGCGGCTACGATGCTCACGCAATGCAGCGGCAACCGGCACATAGGAAGGCCTCTGCGCGCCGCTGGCCGATCGTGCTGGCGGTGACGGCGGCGCTCGTCGTCGTCGGCGGCGGCGCGACGGGCATCGTCTGGGTGGCCCGCAACAACCACGCGGCCGTGCCGCCGGTGGCCGCCCCCGAGCGGGCGCTCCCCTTCGACGTCGTGGCCACCACGCCCGCAGCGAGCGCGTCGGTGGTCCCCCCGGCCACCACGATCACGGTGACCTTCTCCTCGCCGATCGGGCAGACCAGCCCGATGCCCACCCTCGCCCCCGAGGTCCCCGGCGCCTGGTCGCTCGTGTCGGCCACCGAGATCGAGTTCGTCCCTTCCGCCCCGCTCGTCCCCGGTGTCACCGAATCGGTGGTCGTCCCCGGCGGGGCGACCGGGATGGAGAGCGCCCAGGGGGTGCACCTGGCCAACTCGACGACGGTGCCCTTCGAGGTCGCTCCGGGCTCCACCCTTCGGCTCCAGCAGCTCCTAGCCGAGCTCGGCTACCTCCCCGTCTCCTTCTCCCCAACCGCCCCGATGACCTCGCTCACCCAGGAGGCCGACGTCCAGCAGGGCACCTTCGGGTGGCGCTGGCCGAACCTGCCGGCCGCGCTCACCTCGTTGTGGTCCCAGGGTCAGATGAACGTCATCACGAAGGGCGCCATCATGGACTTCCAGGACCAGCACGGCCTCAAGACCGACGGCACCGCCGGGGCCCAGGTATGGAGCGACCTCCTGGCCGACGCCGCCAGCGGCCACGCCGATGCCAACCCGTGGCACTGGGTGTATGTATCGGAGGCCAACCCCGAGTCGGTGACCGTGTACTCCGACGGCGCCGAGGTCTACAAGACCCTGGCCAACACGGGCATCCCGGGGCGCCCGACCGACAAGGGCACCTTCCCGGTCTACGTCCGCTACACCACGACCACCATGACCGGGACCAACCCCGACGGGACCCCCTACAGCGACCCCGGCATCCCCTGGGTGAGCTACTTCAACGGCGGTGACGCCCTCCACGGCTACATCCGGGGCAGCTACGGCTGGCCACAGAGCCTCGGCTGCGTCGAGATGCCCTACGCCAACGCCGCGGTCGTGTACCCGCTCACGCCGATCGGCACCCTCGTCACCGTCGGCTCCTAGCCGGTCCCCGCTCGATCAGCCGGCCGGGACGTCGGCCTCCTCCGACGGCCCCCACCACTCGGGCGGGTCGCGCCGCTCCTCGAGGGTCGACACCGGCCCGACCGCGTGCTTCCCGAAGCGGCTCCTGATCGCCGCGACCGCCCGGGCCACCTCCTGCCAGGACGCCTGGGTCATGGCGCCCCGATCGAGCGCGTCGGTCGGGGCGGCGTCGAGCGCGAAGGCGAGCTGCTGGGTCCGGGCCGCCGGGACCAGCCCCGACATGCTCACCCCGAGCAGCCGGACGCCGGCCACGAGGTCGACCGCCTCGAGGAGCGCCTCGGCCACCGCCGCGATGGCGGCGCCGGCGTCGACTGCGACCTCGAGCGTATGGGAGCGGGTCTGGGTGGTGAAGTCGCCGAACCGCACCTTCAGGGTGACGGTCCGCCCGGCCAGCTGCTCGCGGGCCAGCACCTCGCCGACCGAGTCGGCCATCGAGACGACCTTCGCCCGCAGCGCGTCGAGGTCGGTGAGGTCGGTGGGGAACGTCTGCTCGTGGCCGATCGACTTGGCCTCTCGGCCGGCCACCACCGGGCTCGGGTCGTGTCCCCGGGCGAGCGCGGCGAGGTGCTCCCCGTGGGCGCGGCCGAGCTGGCGGACGAGCACCTCCTCGCCCACCGCGGCGATCTCCCCGACGGTCCGGATGCCGAGGCCGTGCAGTCGGCGTGCGGTCGCCGGACCCACCCCCCACAGCGCTTCGATCGGGAGCGGGTGCAGGAAGGCGAGCTCCTCGTCGGGGGCGACCACCCGGACCCCCGCGCCGGGCTCCACGGCGTGGCGGGTCACCACCGGCTTGGCCGACTCGGAGGCGAGCTTGGCGATGAGCTTGGAACGCCCCACCCCGACGCTGCAGCGGAGCGAGAGCTCGTCGGCGATGCGGTCGCGCAGGCCCACGGCGATCTCGAACGGGCTGCCGAGAAGACGGCGGGACCCGGTGACGTCGAGGAACGCCTCGTCGAGCCCGATCGGCTCGACGAGCGGGGTCACCGCCGCGAAGAGCTCGTGGATCTGCGCGCTCACCTCGCCGTAGCGGGAGTGCCGACCGTCGAGGACGACCGCGTCGGGGCACAGGTCGCGGGCCCGGAACATCGGCATGGCCGATCGGACCCCGAACTGGCGGGCCTCGTAGCTGCACGACGCGACCACGCCACGACGGCCGCTCCCGCCCACGATCACCGGCTTCCCGACGAGCTCGGGGCGGTCGAGCAGCTCGACCGCTGCGAAGAAGGCGTCCATGTCGACATGCAGGACCGCCGGCACGAGCTCCATCGAGCGGTCGGCGGGCACCGCGGCGACCCGGATCAGGGGCCGATGTGGAGCCGGCGGAACCCCTCGGCGTACGCGACCCCGGCCCGAGCCCCCTCCTCGGCCGCCCGGCCCCGGACGACGTCGTCGACCCAGCCGGCCGCGTCGGGCAGTTGGCTGCGGTGGCACCCGACCGCCTCGGCCTTCACGTCGATGGTCTCGGTGACGTCGACCCAGACATCGGGCTCGAGGGTTCCCGACAGGTACGCCACCTGGACCTGGTGGGCGGGGCCGCGGTCGGGAAAGTAGTGGGGCAGGGCGGCGGCCGGCGACAGGGCGTCGAGCAGTGCCCAGCCGAGGGCCCGGTGGTCGTGGTGGTTGAAGTAGTGCTGGGCGAAGAACACGGCGGTCGGGTCGTGCCCGAGCACGGCCTCGGGTCGGATCCGGCGGATCCACTCGACGAGCGTCGCCCGGAGCTCGGGTCCGTTCTCGAGTTCGCCGTCGTGCAGGCCCAGGTTCTGGTGCGACGCCACCCCGAGCACCGCCGCCGCCGCCTCGAGCTCGCCCGCCCGGCGGGCCGCCAGCTCCCCCGGGTCGACCGTCGGATCGGGGGTGCCCTTGCCGCCATCGGTGCACACGACCAGGTGCACCGACGAGCCGGCCTTGGCCCAGCGGGCGAGGGTGCCGGCGCAGGCGACGTCGGCGTCGTCGGGGTGGGCGTAGACGGCGAGCGCCACCGCCGGGACCGCGTCCAGGAGCTCGGGCACCTCAGCCGCGCTGTTTCGGCTCGGTGGTCTTGGACAGGAGGCCGACCTCCCGCTCGAAGTCGCCCGCGTCCTCGAATCCCTTGTAGACGCTCGCGAACCGGACGTAAGCGACGTCGTCGAGGGCCTTCAGCTGTTCGAGCACGGCCAGGCCGACCTGCTGGGAGGTCGGCTCGTTGGTGCGCTCGCGCAGCGCGTCCTCGACCCTCTGGGCGAGATCAGTCATCTCGTCCTCGGTCACCGGGCGGTTCTTGGTGGCGGCTCGCACTCCGGCGACGATCTTCGTGCGATCGAAGGGTTCCCGATCGCCCGAGCGCTTGACCACCCACAGGGGGAGCTCGTCCACCCTTTCGAACGTGGTGAATCGCCGACCGCAACTGAGGCACTCACGCCGGCGCCGGATGGCAGTGCCCTCGTCGGCCAGCCGCGAGTCGACCACGCGGTCGTCGTCGACCGAGCACCACGGGCACCGCACGCCACCGACGTTACCGCCAGAGCCTCTCCCCCCGGCCTGCGAGAACGCTCAGGGCAAGACGAGGTGCTCACCGGGCACGACATTCACCGAGCCGGTCTCGGCCGCCATCGCTCGGACGAGCGAGGCCTGCTCGGCCGGGGAACCCAGGCGGCCGGCGATCGATGACAGCGTGTCCCCCGCCCGCACGACATAGCTGTCCCCGGGCACGAGAGGAGGCGCACCGGTCGTCCCGGCGAGCTCGCGCACGGGCACGGCAAGGGCACCGAGCAGACCGACGAGGAGCGCGACCAGGGCGGTGCGGCGCAGCCGGGCTCGGCGGGCACTCGACATTGCCCGCCGCGGGGGCCCGACGACCGGCGGCCCCGGGACGACCGGGTCGGCCGCCCGGCTGCTCCCACCAGGGAACGGAAGCAGCCGGAGCGGCGGCCTGGTCGCAGTGAGGGCGCCCAGCAGTTCGGGGTCGGGCAGCGGGGCGATCGCCATCAGGCGCGTCTCCCCCCGTGGGCCGGCACGGGCCCCTCGATCGCCGAACGTCTGTTCGCCATGAGTCCCATCGAACCACGAACGGGTGTTCGTGTCAAGCATTCTTCCGAACAGATGTTTGTATTCGCCCTCGGGGTTGTGTAGCGTCCAGTAGCAAACACATGTTCGCTCCGATCCGGCTCCGCCGGCCGGGCGGCGGAACGGGAGGGCCGAGGTGGCTGAGACGCTGAGCGGGAAGCGCCGGGAGATGCTCGACTTCATCGCCCGGTGCCTGCGGGAGCGGGGCTATCCCCCGTCGGTGCGCGAGATCGGCGAGGCGGTCGGCCTCACCTCGTCGGCGACGGTGCACACCCATCTGGCCGTGCTCCAACGCGAGGGGTTCTTGGAGCGCGATCCGACGAAACCCCGCGCCATCAAGGTCCGCTACGACCCGGCCTCCAAGGAGGCCGTCGAGCCCGACCGGGTGCGCCACGTCCCCCTGGTCGGCGACGTCGCGGCCGGCACCGGGGTCTTGGCCCAGGAGCGGGTCGAAGAGGTGTTCCCGCTGCCCGAGACCTTCACCGGCACCGGACCCACCTTCATGCTGCGGGTGCGGGGGGACTCGATGGTCGAGGCGGGGATCCTCGACGGTGACTACGTGGTCGTGCGCCACCAGGAGGACGCCGAGAACGGCGATGTGGTCGTGGCCGGACTCCCCGACGAGGAGGCCACGGTCAAGATCTTCGGGCGCAAGCGGGGCAAGGTGGTGCTGACCCCGGCTAACGCCACGATGGCGCCCATGACGTTCGATCCTGACCAGGTCTCGGTCTACGGCAAGGTGCTGACCGTCCTGCGCCGCCTCTAGACCCTCACCCCTCCAAGAGCGCGGCCAGATTGGCGTGGGCCGCCTCGAGGGCGCTTCGCTCGACGTGCTCGTCGGCCTGGTGGGCGAGCTCGGGGTCGCCCGGCCCGAAGTTGGTGGCCGGCACCCCGTGGGCGGCGAACGTCGCGACGTCGGTCCAGCCGAGCTTGGCCCGGGGCGGCTGCCCCGAGGCCGCGAGCAGCTTGGCCAGCAACGGGTGGTCCAGCTTGGGCGGGGCGCACGGCCCGACGTCGACCACCTCGTACCGGTCGCCCTGGTCGGGTTCGAGCAGATCGGCGAACAGCCCGGCCAGGTAGGCCTCGGCACCGGCGCTGTCGCGGTCGGGGGCGAATCGGAAGTTGAGGGCGGCGGCGGCCCGGTCCGGCACCACGTTGGCCGCCACTCCCCCCTCGACACCGACGACCGAGAGGCGCTCCACGTATTCGCACCCGTCGAGGACCACCGCCCGCGGCTCCCACTCCGCCACCCGGCTGATCACGGGGCCGAGCCGGTGGATCGCGTTGCGGCCGAGGTGCGGGCGGGCGGTGTGGGCCCGCTTCCCCCCGAACTCGATGCGCGCCCGGATGGACCCCTGGCACCCCGCCTCGATCAGGCTGCTGGTCGGCTCGCACAGGACGGCCGCGTCGGCCGTGAGCAACTCGGGATGGGATTCGAAGAGCTGGACGAGGCCGTTCTCGGCGCGGTCGATCTCCTCGCCCCTGTAGAAGCACCAGGTCACGTCGACCGCGGGCTCGGGCGTCGTCGTGGCGAGGTCGAGCATCACCGCGACCCCGCCCTTCATGTCGGCGGAGCCGAGACCCCACAGGGTGTCGCCCTCGATGCGGGGGGTCGCGTTCCCGGCCGGGGGCACGGTGTCGAGATGGCCGGCCACGGCCAGTCGCAGCGGGCGACCGAGCGCGGTCCTCGCGATCACGTTGTCCCCGATCCGCTGCACCTCGAACCACGAGCAGCGGCGCAGGGCGGCCTCCACGTGGTCGGCGATCGCCGCCTCGTCACGCGACACCGACGGGATGCCGACCAGCTCGGCGGTCGCCCGGAGCAGGTCGGTCACACGCTCACCCCCTGCTCGCGGAGGATCGCGTTCAACTTGGCGCTGTCGGCCCGCTCGCCGGGCGTCAGGCGGCGGATCACGAGCACGCACGGGAGGAAGAACTCGCCGCCCGGGTACTCCCGCCGACGGTGCGCGCCCACCGCGACCGACCAGGGCGGGACCACCCCCCTGCTCAGCTCCTCCCCGGTCTCGGCGTCGATCACGGGGATGCCGGGGTTGAGGATGGTGCCCTCGGCGAGCACCGAGCCCGTCCCGACCCGCGCCCCCTGGGTGACCATGGACCGGCTGCCGATCATGACGTCGTCCTCCACCACCACGGGGACCGCGTTCGGGGGCTCGAGCACGCCACCGATCCCGACGCCGCCCGAGAGGTGCACCCGGGCGCCGATCTGGGCGCACGAGCCGACCGTCGCCCAGGTGTCGACCATCGTCCCCGCCCCCACCCGGGCGCCGATGTTCACGTAGCTCGGCATAAGGATCACCCCCGGCTCGAGGTGGGAGCCCCAGCGGGCCGACGCCCCCGGCACCACCCGGACGCCCTGGGCGACGTAGTCGCGCTTGAGCGGGAGCTTGTCGGCGTACTCGAACGGACCCGACACGATCGTCTCGATCGCCCGGAGCCGGAAGAGGAGCAGGATCGCCTTCTTCAGCCACTCGTGGACGACAACCCGGCCGCCCTCGTCGACCTCGGCGACCCGCGCCTCGCCGCGGTCGAGCAGCTCGATCGCCGACTCGACCAGCGCGGACGCCTCCGCGTCGCCGACCGGGAGCTCGCCGATCCGCCCGTAGAGCTCCTCGACCGCGCTCGCGAGCGCGCCGTGGTCAGGGGTGCTTCGGTCTTCCGGCGGCACGGAGGAGACTGTACCGATCCCGCTCCGCGGGCCCTCGGCTCAGCCGGACGGGCCGGAGCCCGCCGACCAGCCCGAAGCGGCCAGCCGCTCGGCCGCCAGCGCCAGCCGGTCCATCGGCTGTACCGCGGCCACCCGCACGAACCGGCCGGCGTCGGGGCCGTAGAAGTCGCCCGGGCTGACCAGCAGCCCGGCCGCCCGGGCCAGCTCCTCGGTCAGCGCCCAGCCGTCGGCGAGCGGCGGCGGCACGGGGACCCAGAGATAGAAGCCGCCGGCGGGGAGCGGCGCCGGGCATCCGGCCGCCGCGAGGGTCACGGCCAGGAACTCCAGCCGCTCGAGGTAGCGGGCCCGCTGGGCCTCGACGTGGTCGTCGTCGGCCAGCGCCGCGGCCGCCCCGGCCTGCACCGGGCCCGCCGCCATCAGCCCGGCGTGCCGGCGGACCTCGGTGAGGAACCCGACCAGGTGGCGGTCGCCGGCGTAGAAGCCGATGCGGATCCCGGCGAGGTTGGAGCGCTTGGACAGCGAGTGGACGGCCACCACCCCTTCGGTGCCGTGCTCGAGGATCGAACGGGGCGGCCCGGCCCAGGTGAACTCCGCATAGCACTCGTCGGAGAAGACCGGGATGTCGCGGGCCCGGCCCCACTCGGCGGCCGCCCCGAGATCGCTCAAGCCCCCGGTCGGGTTGGACGGCGAGTTCGCCCAGAGCAGGAGGGCCCGCCCGGCGTCGCTCGGGTCGACCGAGGAGAGCGCCAGCCCCGATCCGTCGGGCTCCGACGGCGGCACCGCGACCGGCCGGCAGCCGGCCAGGAGCGCGCCCATGGCGTAGGTCGGATACGACACGGCCGGGTACAAGACCACGTCGCGGTCAGGGTCCCGCAGGTGCAGGTACTGGGCGACGGAAGCGACGAACTCCTTCGTCCCGACGCAGGCGCTGAGCTCGCCGTCGCCGAGGGAGGCCCCGTACCGCCGCTCGATCCACCCCGACGCCGCCTCGCGGAGCGCCGCGCTGCCCGCCGACTCGGGGTAGCCGCGCTCGGCGTCCGACGTGACCATCGCCCGGAGCACGAAGTCCGGTGGGGGGTCGCACGGGGTGCCGACCGAGCAGTCGACCATGCCGCCCTCGTGGCTCCGGGCGAGCTTCTCCAGGTCGCGCAGCCGGTGGAACGGGTAGGGCGGCGGTTCGAAGCCCTTCGTCACGACGCCGCCACGAACTCGGAGAACCGGGCGCGACCCGCCTCGTCGAGCAGCACCGTCAGGGTGGCGGCGTCCTCGCCGGCCTCCTGCTCGACGACCTCGCCCTCCCGATGGACCGCCGCCAGCACGTCGCCACGGGCGTAGGGGATGACGAGCCGCACCACCCGGTCGCTCATCCGGACCCGGTCCGCCACCGCGCGGAGGAAGCCGTCGATCCCCTCGCCGGTGAGGGCGGAGATGCAGACCGCCCCCTCGTGCTTGGCCACGAGGCGGGCCGCCTCGGGCGAGCGGTCCGCCTTGTTCACGACGAGCAGCTCGGGGATGTCGGCCGCCCCGATGTCGGCCAGCACCCCCCGGACGGCGGCCATCTGGCCCTCGGGGTCGCGCGCCGACCCGTCGGCCACGTGGACCACGAGGTCGGCCAGCGCGATCGACTGGAGGGTCGAATGGAACGCCTCGACCAGCTGGTGGGGCAGCTTGCGCACGAAGCCGACGGTGTCGGTCACGAGCACGGTCTCGCCACCCGGCAGCGCGAGCTGGCGGGTCCTCGGGTCGAGCGTGGAGAAGAGCCGGTTCTCGGTCAGGACCCCGGCCCCGGTCAGCCGGTTGAGCAGGGTCGACTTGCCGGCGTTGGTGTAGCCGACGAGGGCGAGCTCCCGGTGGCGCGACCGGGAACGGGCCCGGCGCTGGACTCCCCGGGTCCGGCCGACCTGGCCGAGCTCGGTCTCGAGGCGCTGCATCCGGCGGACGAGCCGCCGGCGGTCGACTTCGAGCTGGGTCTCGCCGGGGCCCCGCGTCCCGATGCCGGCGGCCTGCTGGCTGAGCGACCGGCCCTTGCCGCGCAGCCGCGGGAGCCGGTAGCGCAGCAGGGCCAGCTCGACCTGGGCCTTTCCCTCCGGGGTCCGTGCGTTCTGGGCGAAGATATCGAGGATCACCGCGGTGCGGTCGATGGCGGTGCGCCCGAGGAGCCCCTGCAGGTTGCGTTGCTGGGCCGGGCTCAGCTCCTCGTCGAAGACGACCGTGTCGGCATCCACCGCCCGGCTCACCTCGGCCAGCTCCGCCGCCTTTCCCCGCCCGACGAAGGTGGCCGGATCCGGGCGGTCGCGCCGCTGGACCACCCGCGCCACCACGTCCGCGCCGGCCGTGTCGACCAGGAGGGCGAGCTCGACGAGCCCGGCCTCGACGTCGTCGAGCTCCGTGCCGGCCAGCGCCACGCCGACCAGCACGATCCGCTCCCGGAACGTCCGCTCGATGAGGCTGCCCGGGAACTGCTCGCTCACGAGAGCACGCTGCGATCCACCACCAGGTCGGCGACCTTGCGGACCGGCCCGCCGAGGAGGACCGGGTCGCCGTCCTTCTGCCCGAGGGCGACCTCCAGGGTCCCGCCCGGGTTGCGGACGAGCACCCGGTCACCGACGAGGCCCCAGGCCCGGGCCACCGCGGCGGCCGCACAGCTCCCACTTCCGCACGCCCAGGTCTCCCCGACGCCGCGCTCCCAGACCCGCATGGTGAGCTCGTCGGGGCCGGGGCCGACGGCCACGTACTCGACGTTGATGCCGTCGGGGAACGGCGTGGCCAGCGCCGTGCCGGCGGCCTCCAGATCGATCCCGGCCGGGTCCTCGCAGCGCACGACGAGGTGCGGGTTGCCCGTGTCGGCCCGCTGGGCCGGCCGGCCCTCCCCGTCGCTCATCGCCGGCCCGACCAGCCGCACGGTGCCCATGTCGACGGTGGCGTGCGCGGTGCCGGCGGGCGGCAGTTCCTCGTAGTCGACCGTGGCCACCCCTGCCGCCGTCGACACGGTGAAGCGGGGCGGCTTGACCCAGCCCGCCTCGACCGCCGCCTGGGCGAGACACCGCAGCCCGTTCCCGCTGGTCTCGGCGAGACCGCCGTCGGCATTGCGCAGTTCCATCGAGACATCGGCGCGGCCGCCGCCGTCGCCGACCCGGATCAACCCGTCGGCACCGACGCCGCGGTGGCGGTCGCACAGCGCCCGGACCTCGGCCGCGCTGAGTCCCACCTCGTCGGCCGCGTCGAGCAGGACGAGGAAGTCGTTCCCGGCGCCCTCGTGCTTGGACAGCCGCAACGTCCCGGTGGCCTCCCGTGCCATCCCTTTAGTCTCGCACCGCGCCCCGCGGCGCCGAGCGCCCGTCCCAGACGCCCTCCAGGGAGAGGACCGGGTCCTCGTCCGCAACGACCCAGGTGATGCGGGGATCGCGGCGGAACCAGGCCCACTGGCGCCGGGCGAACGCCCGGGTGCGCCGGACGGCCCGCTCGACCGCCTCGGACAGCGGTTCGCCGCCTTCGAGGTGATCGAGCAGCTCCTTGTACCCGAGGGCCTGGCGGGCGGTGCGGGACAGGCCGCCCGTGCGGGCGGCGAGCGCCCGCACCTCCTCGAGCAGGCCGGACTGCATCCAGCGGTGAAAGCGCCCTTCGATCGCGGCGTCCACCCGGGCGGGGTCGAACGGCAGGCCCACCTGGGCGAAACGGCTCGGAGGGTACGCCTCGAGGCCCGGGCCGAAGGAGGAGAACGGCCGTCCCGAGCCGATGGTCACCTCGAGGGCGCGCACCACCCGGCGGCGGTTGCCCGGCGTGATGCGCGACGCGGCCAGCGGGTCGAGCTCGGCCAGCCGCTCGTAGAGGCGGCCGGTCCCCTCCGCCTCGGCGTCGCGTTCGAGCCCGGCCGCCACCTCGGGGAACCGGCCGGGCAGGTCGAGGTCGTCGACGACCGCCCGCACGTAGAGACCGGTCCCGCCCACGAGGAGGGCCCGGCCGCCGCGCTCGGCGATGTCGGCCAGCGCCCTCCGAGCCGCCGCCTGGAACATGGAGACCGTGAACTCCTCGTCGGGGTCGACGAGGTCGATCAGGTGGTGGGGCACGGTCGCCCGCTCCGCCGCGGTGGGCTTGGCGGTCGCGATGTCCATTCCCCGGTAGACGCTCATTGAATCGACCGAGACGATCTCGGTCCCGGGGTGGCGCGCCGCGAACTCGAGGGCGAGGCGGGACTTCCCCGAGGCGGTGGTCCCGACCAGGACGACGGGATGGGGCGGAATGCTCAGCGGATGGTGACCGGAATGCGCTCGCGGTGGCGGGGCGACGCAGCGACGGCCAGGAGCTCCGCCCGCAGGTGGTGCGGCGCCGCGCCGGTGATGCGAACGTCCGCGAGCGAACCGGGACCGGGCGCCCTCCGTCCGGGCCCCGGGCCGAAGTGGGCCAGCTTGCCCTGCCGGGTCCGGCCGGTCACCACGGCCTTGTCCTTGCGGCTCGGCCCCTCGACGAGCACCCGCTCGACCCGCCCCACCCGCGCCTCATGGCGGGCGAGCGCGGAGCGCTCCACCACCACCCGCAGCCGTTCGAAACGCTCGGCGACGACATCGGCGGGCACGAACTCGGCCGTCCGCTCGGCCGCCCGGGTCCCCGGCCTCGGCGAGAAGATGAAGGTGTAGGCGCCGTCGTAGGCGGCCTCGGCCGCCACCTCGAGGGTGCGCTCGAAGTCCTCGTCGGTCTCGCCGGGGAAGCCGACGATGATGTCGGTGCTCACGGCCAACTCCGGGACTGCCGCGCGCACCGCCGCCAGCCGCGCGAGGTAGCGCTCGGCGGTGTAGCCCCGCCGCATCGCCGCGAGCACCCGGTTGCTCCCCGACTGGAGCGGGAGGTGCAACTGCTCACAGACGGCCGCCGTCTCGGCCATCGCGGCCATGGTCTCCGGTCGGAGGTCCTTCGGATGGGGGGAGGTGAACCGCACCCGATCGATCCCCTCGACCGACCCGACCTTGCGCAGGAGGTCGGCGAAGAGCGGCGAGCGCTTGGTCAGGTCGCGGCCGTAGGAGTTCACGTTCTGGCCGAGCAGCGTGATCTCGACCACACCGCGACGAGCCAGCTCCTCGACCTCGGCCACCACCTCGTCGGGGGGACGGCTGACCTCGCCGCCCCGCACCGAGGGCACGATGCAGAAGGCGCAGGAGTTGTCGCAGCCGGTCTGGATGGTGATCCACGCCGCATATGGCAGCTCGCGCAGCGGTGCGGCACCGAGATGGGGCGGCGGCGCGTCCGGGTCGGGCGCGTCGAGGACCTCGGTGATGGGCCCTTCGTGCAGGCTCCGGGACAACAGCGCCGGGGCGCTGGTGAGGTTGTGGGTCCCGAACACGACGTCGACGTGCGGGGCCCGTTCGCGGATCTTCTCGCGGTCCTTCTGGGCCAGGCAGCCCCCCACCGCGATCCGCAGCCCCGGCTTGCGGTCGGCGAGCTCCTTCAGTCGGCCCAGCTCGCCGTAGAGGCGGTTGTCCGCATTCTCCCGGATGCAGCAGGTGTTGAACACGAGGACATCTGCGTCGTCGAGCCGCTCGGCCGGCTCCATCCCTTCCGCGACGAGCAGCCCGGCCAGCCGTTCGGAGTCGTGCTCGTTCATCTGGCACCCGAACGTGCGGATGGCGAACCGGGGCGGCACCGGGAAAGTGTAGGTCCGGGTTCAGCCGTTCTCGTCGAAGTCGAAGACCTCAGTGGTCGACGCCGAGGGGCGTGAGGCGCGCCCCGGGGTCGACGAGTCGGCGGCAGCCTCCTCGGCGGCGGCCCGCCGTGCGGCGTCGCCGCGGACCAGGCCCGCCCGTTCGGGGTGGAGCAGCAGCGCCTTGCCTGGCACGCCTGCCTCGGCCATGGCCGCCTGGGCGTTCTGACGGAGGGACGCGGCGGCGTCCACCGTGGTGACCGCGATGAGGGTCGGCCCGGCCCCGGACCAACACGCCATCAGCGCACCGGCCGACACCAGGGCGCTCAGGAGCTTCGGCGCCTCGGGGAAGAGCGGGCTCCGGTAGTCCTGGTGCAGCCGATCCTCACCGGCCTCCCGGGTGAGCATCCGATGATCGGCCATCCCGGCCAGGAGCAGGCCGAGGCGTCCGAGGTTGAAGGTGGCGTCGGCCAACGGCACCAGTTGGGGCAGCGCCTGGCGTGCTCGCGCCGTCGACAAGGAGCGGTCGGGCACGACGGCGACGACCGCGATGAGCGGGTCGAGCGGCATCTCCACCGCTCGCACCGCGCCGCGGACCGTCGTCGCGATGACAAGGCCGCCGACGAAGCTCGCGGCCGCGTTCTCGGGGTGGCCGTCGGCCGCGGCGGCCACCGCCAAGGGGTCACGGGCGCCGGCGGCGGCCGCCGCCGCCAAGGCGAGCGCGGCGGACGAGCCGAGCCCGCGCGCGATGGGCACCTGGGAGCGGACGGTGATGGCCATCCGGTCGTGCCCCATCACGTCCATTGCGACCCGGGCGGCCAGGTGCCCGGCGTCGTCGGAGAGCCCTGCCCCCTCTCCTTCGCTGTTCACGATGAGGCGCGACGCGGGCTCGATCTCGACCTCGACGTAGCGGTCGAGAGCGAGGGCGACGGTGTCGAACCCAGGGCCGAGATTGGCCGCAGAAGCCGGCGCCCTGGCTAGCACCAGGTCAGAATACGCGCTGCCAGAAAGTGGGCGTCGAGAGACGGGTGGACGTGCCTACCGCTACCTGGAACTTCTGCGGGCCGAGCGTGACCGTGATGGTGCCCACCTCGGTGCCCCGGCCGGCCCCCGACCGTGGCCGTTGCGTCAGGTGGAACGACTCGGTGGCCCGCTGGCCGGGCCAGGCGATGACCGAGACCGCGGCCTTGGTCACCACCGGCACCGAATAGCCCGAGTCGCTTGCCGTGCCGACGCGCTGGCCGCGCGAGAAGAGGTGGACGATCCGGACGTTGGACATCGCTGGCCGCGCGACCGACAGTGCATCGAGCCCGGCAGCGAGGATGACATTGCTGCCCACGTGTTCGCCGACCACCGCCGCCAACACCTCGACCGGAGCGCCGTCGAAGCCACCGAGGAGCCCGAGCACGTCGCAGCCGCCCGCCGCCGAGGTGAACCCCGACTTCACCCCGACCACGCCGTCGGTGCCGAGGAGCGGCGTGTAGGCGCCGACCGTCCCCGCGACCGGGAGGGTCACCGCGGTCATGTCAACGATCTGGTCGAACACCGGGTTCTCGACGTCCTGTGTCGCCACCTTCAGCTGGTCGGCGGGCGTGGAGACCGTCGCGGTGGAGAGACCGCTCGCATCCGCGTACGTGGTCTGGGTCATGCCGAGCGCCGCGGCCGTCGCGTTCATTTTCGTCACAAAGGCCGAAATGTTCCCGGCGTCAAAGATGGCGAGGAGGTCTGCGAAGTTGTTGGCCGAATGGACCAGCATCCCCTCAAGCAATTGTTGTTCGGTGAGCACCTCGCCCACCGCGACCTGGATGTTGGCCTGGTCGGTCGCAACATCTTCGTTGTAGAGCTCCACGTCGTTCGGCGTGATGGTGATCGAGGGACCCGCGTCACCCGCGGCGAGCGGATGGTCCGTGAGGACGATGTGCGCCGTCATCATCTTGGTGACGCTCGCGATCGGCGCGGGCACCTCGGGTCCGGACTGTTCGGTGACCCCGATCGACGGGATCGCCAGCGCGGACTGGACCCCGGCCGGCCAGGAGATCGTCGGGGCGGTACCCGCCACCACTCGGTCCGGCGGCACGCGCACATCCACGGTGGCGAGCGGCAGATGGCGGTGCACTCGGACCGCGGCCACGATCGCAAACGCGCCCAGCAAGACGATGATCACGGCGAGGACCGCCAGCACCACCCGTCGGCGCGGACGGCTGCGTCGGTGTTGGGCGCGACGCTGGCGGCGCCGGAACCGCCGGCGCCGAGGCTCGGCGGCGGGTGGCTCCCCGGCCGGAGGGACCTCGAACGGCGCGACGGGGAGCGGGGAGAGCACGACGGCCCCCTCCGGTACCGCAAGCGGCTCCGGTTCGGCCCGCTCGGGCCCACCACCAACGGGTACCGGGTCGACATCCAAACCCTCGGGCGCCCCCGGCTGCTCGACCGCGGGCACTGCCGGTGCGCCGATGGCGTCGCCCTCGTCCGGCGGTGCCACTGCGGAGGGCACCGGTGGATCAGCCGCGCCGGCCGGCGGTGGCGAAGGCACGGCCGTCGGGGAACGGACCTCGGCCGGCTGGTCGGCCTGGGACGCGGGTGAACCCACGACCGTGACGTGGACCGACTGGGCGACTGGCGGGGGCGGCTCAGAGCCCGGCCTCCCCCGTCGGAATCTCACCGCTATTACCTACTACGCGGAACGATTGTCGAGTTCCTCGGCGGTCATGAGCACGGCGCGGGCCTTCGAGCCCTGGGAGGGACCGACGACTCCGCGCCGTTCGAGGAGATCCATGAGGCGGCCGGCCCGTGCGAAGCCGACCGACAGCTTGCGTTGCAGCATCGAGGTGGACCCGAGTTGGGACCGGACCACCAACTCGAGGGCCTCCCGGAGGAGCTCGTCCTCGTCGCTGTCCCCCGACGACCGCCCCCGCGAGGTCCGCTCCTCGAGGTTCGCGATCGCCACGACCGGCTCGCTCACCCCGCCCTGTCGCCGCCAATGGGCGACGGCCTCGCGGATCTCCTCCTCGGACACCCACGGCGCCTGGATCCGGCGGGCGACGTTCGACGACGCGGTCACGAGCAACATGTCACCGCGGCCGATCAGGCGTTCCGCGCCGGCCTGGTCGAGGATGACCCGGCTGTCGGCGAGCGAGGAGACGGCGAAGGCCATCCGGCTCGGGATGTTCGCCTTGATGACCCCCGTGATCACATCCACCGAGGGTCGCTGTGTCGCGAGCACGAGGTGGATCCCCACGGCTCGGGCCATCTGCGCGATCCGGACCACCGATTCCTCGACGTCCCGAGCTGCGACCATCATCAGGTCGTTGAGCTCGTCGACGACCACGAGCACGAACGGAAGGCGCTCGGGCGCTTCGAACTCGCCGTCGTCGGACTCGTCGGCCTCTTCGTACTCCTCGTCTTCGTCCTCGGGAGCACGGTGCGAACGGGCCCGTTCGGCCACCTCGTTGAGGCGGCGCCGGATCGCCGCTGCCGATCCGGGTCGTGGCCCGATGGCACCCTGGTCGAAGGCCTCGTTGTACCCCGTGATGTCGCGCATCCCGTATTCGGCGAGCAGCTCGTAACGGCGCTCCATCTCCTTCACCGCCCAGGCGAGCGCGTTGGCTGCCTTCTTCGGGTCGGTGACCACCGATGTCAGAAGATGCGGGAGCCCGTTGTAGTGCTCGAGCTCGACACGCTTCGGGTCGACGAGGATCAGGCGCACCTGATCGGGGGTGGAACGGAACAGCACGGAGCTGATGAGCGAGTTGATGCACGAGGACTTGCCCGACCCGGTTGCGCCGGAGATGAGCACGTGGGGCATCTCGGCCAGGTTGACCATCACCGGCCGACCCGAGATGTCGCGGCCGAGCGCCACATCGAGGGGATGACTGGCCCGACGTGCCTCGTCGGATGCCAGGACGTCGCCGAGCGCGACGAGTTGGCGCTGGGAGTTGGGGACCTCCACGCCGATGGCGGACTTGCCGGGGATCGGGGCGAGGATGCGAACATCGGGCGACGCCATCGCGTAGGCGATGTCCCGGTGGAGGCTCGTGACCCGGGCGACCTTCACCCCCGATCCGAGCTCGAGCTCGAAGCGGGTGACCGTCGGACCGACCGTCCGGTCGATGAGCCTGGTCATGACTCCGTGTGCCGCCAGCGCGGCGATCAGCGCATCGCCGGCCGCGTCCAACTGACGCTCGTCGTGCCGTTGGTCGCGGGTGCGCCTGAGGATGGTCATCGGGGGCAGGCGCCATTCACCGGTGGCGGGCCCGGCCACCGACTCGGCGGCCGGACGGCGCCGGGTCCTTTGGGCCGGCTCGGCCGCGTAGAGGGCGACCTCCTCGGGCTCGTCCTCGTCTTCCTCGTCCTCTTCGTAGTCCTCGTCGTCGTCGAGCGCGAGCGTCGCCCGGGCCGGCGCCGGCACCAGGGAGAGCGGAGCGGCTTCGGGACGCGTGGGCCAGGCGGCCCGGAGGAACCCACCGAGAGCGGCAAGACACGCGCCGACTACCTCGAAGCACCTCCGCAGCGAGAGACCAGTCGCCAGCACGGCCGCGACGGCGGCGGCCGCCACGAACACGACCACGGCTCCGGCCGTGCCCGCCCCCCGCGCAAGCGAGTGACCCACGACTGCGCCGACGTAGCCGCCGGCCGTCCGCAGGGCCGGGGTGGCTGCCGACGGACCCGGGGTCCCGCCGGCCAGGTCGGCGAGACCGCAGGTCGAGAGGAGCCCGAGGACGACCGACAGGGTGGCCCGGAGCGGGTCCGAGCCCCGCCGGCCGACGATCACCGAGACGGCGACCGCGACGCCGACGGGTGGGACGAGGTAGCGGACCCAGCCGATAACCGATCCGAGCCCGTCATCGATGGCCCGCCCGAGCGCGCCGGCCGCGTGGCCGTAGAGCGCGAGGGCGAGGAGCACACCGCCGGCCGCCAGGGCGATCGCCCACAGGTCGGCGGCATGGTCGGAGAAGAACGTGGTGTCCCAGACCGACCCACGGGCCCGCGACCGAGATCGGCGAGCCGGTCGGCGCGACGACTTCGAACGGGACGCGCCGCGCCGAGAGGTCGTTGAACGCTTCGTTGCCACGGTGAGTGCACGCTACCGCCGCCCTCTCGGAGATCGGCGGATACCGATATGGCCGCCGACCTGCCCCGACGCGCCGAAAAGCGACCCGGGCGGGTCACCGTTGTCATACGAACATGTGTTCGCTACACTGGATCTCGTGGCGTCGCGGCAGCCCTCCGACGGCCTCCGATGGCGCCTAGCCGACGAGGACGAGGCCGGAGCCCTGTTCCCCAACGAGCGTCGCGCCACCCGCCACGTCGGCACCGGGGAGTACCGCGGCCTCGAGTTCCTGCACGTCAACGCGCAGACGATCATCAACAAGGTTCCTGCGGGCGCCGCGGCCCTCGGGTTCGGCTACACGATCAACCCGTATCGAGGATGTTCACATGCATGTTCGTATTGCGGAGACGGCTCCACTCCGGTCCTCATGGCCGACGGCCGAGCCAAACCCCTAGCCGAGATCCTTCCTGGAGACATCGTTGTCGGCACCGAGATGGCCGGCCGCTATCGGAGGTACGTACCTAGCCAGGTGCTGGATCACTGGTCGGTGATCCGCCGCGCATGGGAGACGACCCTTTCGAATGGGGTCCGGCTTATCACGTCAGAGGATCACCGGTTTCTCACCGACCGGGGCTGGAAGTTCGTCGCTGGAGCCGAGCAAGGAACGGACCGACGCCCGCACCTGACTCCGCACAACAGGCTGCTCGGGTTCGCTGCGGCGCTCAAGGCACCGCGGGAGACACCTGACTATGTCCACGGCTATCTGACGGGCATGGTGCGCGGGGACGCCACCATCGGCCACAACACGTATTCCCGAAGGTCAGGAGCCTATCGAATAGACAGCTTTCGGCTGGCGCTCGCGGATCCCGAGCCTCTCATGAGAACTCAGGCGTACCTCAAGGAGGTGGGAGTCACGACACACGGTCCCTGCGATTTCAAGGTGCCCGACGGTTATCGGCCGATGCAGCAGATCCGGGTGCGAGCCGCCGCGGCCGTGGCATGTGTGGAGAGCGTGATTGCCTGGCCCGTCACGCCATCCCGGGAGTGGCGTCGAGGATTTTTGGCCGGGATCTTCGACGCCGAGGGCTCGTACTCCCGAGGAGTCTTGAGGATCTCCAACAAGGACGAGGTCATCATTTCGACCCTCGCGGAGTCCCTATCGGCCTTGGGCTTCCCTGCCGTTGTGGAGCCACCCAAAGACGACGGTGTCATTTCGGTCCGGGTCACCGGCGGGTTACCGGTGCATGTCCGGTTCTTTCAGACCTTGGACCCCGCCACCACCAGAAAACGGACCTTTCTGGGCACCGCAATCAAGTGCGGTCCAGCTCCCATCGTTGTGTCGGTCCGGGACCTGGGGATCGAGATCCCGATGTACGACATCACTACCGCCACCGGTGACTACGTGACCAATGGGGTTATCAGTCACAACTGCTTCGCTCGGCCGACTCACGACTATCTCGGCTTGAACATCGGTGAGGACTTCGAGCGCAAGATCGTGGTGAAGATCAACGCGGTCGAGCGACTGCGGGCCGAGGTCGCGTCGCCGAACTGGCGGGGCGACCTGATCGCCATGGGGACCAACACCGACCCGTACCAAGCGGCCGAGGGCAAGTACCACCTGACCCAGGGGATCATCGGGGTGCTCGCCGACGCCGAGAACCCCTTCAGCATCCTCACCAAGTCGACGCTCGTGCTGCGCGACCTCGATCTCCTGGTGGAGGCCGCCCGGCGGACGTCCGTGCGCCTCGACTTCTCGATCGGCACCCTCGACAGGGAGGTCTGGCGATCGACGGAACCGGGGACCCCACCCCCGGACCGGCGGATGGCCGCCGTCCGACGCCTGAACGAGGCCGGCATCCCCTGCGGCGTCCTGGTCGCTCCGATCCTGCCCGGCCTCTCGGACCGGGAGAACCAGATCCGAGCGGTGGTCGGGGCCGCGCTCGAGGCCGGAGCGAAGTCCGTCACGGCGGTGCCGCTCCATCTCCGCGGGTCGGTGCGCGAGCACTACTTCGGCTGGCTGGCGCGCTCCCACCCCGAACTGGTCGCCCGCCACGAGCGGTTGTTCGCCGACGGCGCGTACCAGCCCCGCGCCGAGCGAGAGCGGCTCGCCTCCCTGGTCGACCGGCTGGTCCCTCCAGCACCCCCCAGCGAGGGACCGACGTACGTCGCCCGGCGCGAACGGGAGCCCGACAACGAGCCGCCCCCCGCCGGGCCACCCGCCGGCGGGATCCCGGTCCAGCTCCGCCTCGGCTCGTAGCCCTCCGACGGCCCTCGGCCGCGGGCGGACCGTTGGTACAGTCGGCGGCGTCCTCGGCCCGACCCGGAAGTGGTGAATTCATGACGGATGCCGCTGCCCCGCACTGGGCCACGACGGTGGAGACCCACGAAACCGAGGATGACGCTGCCAGCGGCGGCGGCCCCCCCGGACCCGACCGCTGGATCGAGCTCCTGCACGAGACGGCGGGCGGCTCCCTCGGGATCGACGTCATCTACGACGCCCTGGCGCTGGTCGCCGAGCGCTTCGGCCTCGAGGACCTGACCGTCGCCGTGACCAACGACGGGGCCGGGGTCCAAGCGTTCCGTCTGCACCGGCGGCCGATCGGACCGTCCGAGCTCGAGCGGATCACCGACGGTTCCACGTTCATCGCCACGCCGGACTCCGTCCCGGCCGGCGCCCAGCGGCTGGTCACCGGCATCATCGAGGTCGCGCTGGCAACTCAGCTGGCCCAGCGCCGCCTCATCCGCGACCCCCTCACTGGTCTCCTCTCCCGCCAGGTGCTCAACGAGGCGCTTCGCGCTGCGGCGGCACAAAGCTCCCGATATGGCTGGACATTCACGTTGATGGTGTTGCGGATCGGTGCTGCGGTGACCGAACGTGACATCCGCTCGCTCGGACACGCGTTCGGCCGCGCGCTCCGGAGCGGTGACACCGGGACGCGACTGCATCGGGCGACCTTCCTCGCCCTCCTCCCGAACGCGACCGCCGAGTCACTCCACGCGCTGGTGCAGCGGTTCGCAGAGGAGTCCGGGCGGCCGCTCGGCGAGGTCCGTTTCGCGAGCGCGACCGCCCCGAACGACTCGGTCGACCCGGCCGAGCTGTTCCGACTGGCCGCCTCGAGACTGAACGGTGACTGACCCGCACCGATGCCAATCGAGGGAGGGCTGATGAACGAAGGGCTGGCGGAGCTCGAACTCGAGCTGCGCATGCTTCCGGGGGTGGTCGCCGTCGGCCTGGCCGCGACCGAGCCGGCCGCGCCGCTGTCGGTGAGCGTGGTCGCGCTCGATCCCGAGCCGGACCTCGAGCGGGTCGCGACCCGAGTGACTCGGTCGTTCCGCGCCACCGCGAGCGTGGAGATCCTCGACCTGACCCCGGCCGACCGGGCACCGCGTCCGCCGGCCCGGGTGCACACCGACGAGCGGGTCGCTCTCGTCGAGAGCACCGTGGATCAGGCGAGCGGCCAGGCCCGGATCGTCCTTTCGTGGATGGGGAACTCGGTGACCGCCACCGCCAGCGCCGGTGCGCTGATCGGCCCGGCCGTCGCCACCCTGCAGGCGCTCGACGGGCTCGGCATCGACATCTCGGCGAGCCTCTCGTCGGTCAGCTCGGGGCAGCACATGAACAATCCGCCGGTGCGGGTCGTCCTGCGCTCCGACCATGACGAGACCGAATTCGTCGGAATCGCCCGAGCGGCGACCGAGGCCGAATCAGCAGCCCGCGCCACTCTTGCGGCATTCAACCGCTATGTCGGAGGAAGGAAGGTGGAACTCAACTAGGGGAAAACTCGCTGCCCACGCTCCCCGCTTGACACGACGGTTCTGGTAAATGCCATGGATGTGATTTAGCATCGCGTCTTCGGGCGACTTCACAGTCCGAGGCTTCGACCCAGGGACGCAATAGCGAAGCAAGAGGGCACGCATGAGCCAGGCCACGCTGCCGGAGTCCAGCCAGCTGCTGGGCGCCGGCTTCATCGATCAGTCGACGGGTCTCACCTTCGAGTTCCACCATCCGAGAGCCCGGCCTGACGTCTGGGCCGAGTACCTCGACGGGGCGACGGCCGCCTACTCCAAGTACGGGGTCGGCGAGGCGATCCACCGCGAGATGCTCGACGACGGCGACGGCGTGTCGGTGTTCGTCGTCGGACGCAGGCCCGATGGCTCGGTGCGGGCGGGCGTCCGGTTCCACGGACCCCTCGGCCGGGTCGAGGACTCCCTCTCGTTGCACGAGATGCGCTCCTCGTCGGAGTTCGACCTCCTCACGGAACGGGTCCGTGCGTACGTGCCGACCGGGGTGGTCGAGATCAAGGGGGCTTGGGCGCTCGCGAAGGGCTCCGGGCCGCACTCCATGTTCAAGAGCTTCAACCGGTGTGTCGTGTACACGCTGCACTGGCTTCGTTGCGAGTTCGCAATCGCCACGATCGCCGAGCAGCACATCGAGCCGGTGGTCGAGGGAGGGGCTCACGTCCTCGGCACCGAGAGCGTGCCCTTCCCGAGCGAGGAGTACCGCACGGTGCTCGCGATGTGGCGCCGCTCTCGGCTCCTGGATACGACCGTTCCCGACCAGGTCGTGCTCGAACGCACCGAGATCGGCCAGCTGCGACGGCCTCCTGCCCCTGAGCGAAGAACGGCGACCACCCGCCTCGACGCCGAGTCGTGGCGCCCGCTCGTGCTCGACTGCCGCTCCCGGGCCGACCGGGCGATCGTGCAGCGCCTGAACGCCCTCGGGGTGCACACGGTCGACCACCTGGCCGCCCAACGCGAGGAGCTCGAACACCTCCTCCCGGAGGTCGGCCCCGAGGTGAAGGGCGAGGCCCCGCGGGCCGTCTACTACCCGTGGCGCCGGACCCTGTGCAAGATCGTGGGGCCGACGAGCTTCGAGCTCCTCCGCCTCGACCGCAACCGCCACAAGATCACCTCGGAGGAACAGGCCCGGTTGCGGACCGTGAAGATCGGGGTGGTCGGCCTGAGCGTCGGCCATGCCATCGCCCACCTTCTCGCGATGGAGGGCCTGTGCGGGGAGCTCCGCCTGGCCGACATGGACCAGATCGCCACCACCAACCTCAACCGGATCCCAGCCAGCCTGCTCGACATCGGGGTCGACAAGACCGTGACCGCGGCCCGTCGGATCGCCGAGATCGATCCGTATCTGACGGTGAAGATCTGGCGAGGTGGGGTGACCGCGGGCAACGTCTCGGAGTTCCTCGACGGCCTCGACGTCGTCATCGAGGAGTGCGACTCGCTCGACATCAAGGTGCTCCTGCGAGAGGCCGCCCGGGCCCGCCGCATCCCGGTGATCATGGAGACGAGCGACCGGGGCCTCCTCGATGTCGAGCGCTTCGACCTCGAGCCCGACCGCGAGCTGTTCCACGGGCTTCTCGCCGGCGTGGACACCGACGCGATCGCGGGCCTCTCCATGCGCGACAAGGTCCCCTACGTGCTGCAGATCCTCGAGCCCGAGCAGGTGTCCACCCGCGGCGCCGCGTCGCTCGCCGAGGTGGGTCGCTCGCTCACCACCTGGCCGCAGCTGGGTGGCGAGGTGACTCTCGGCGCGGCCACCACGGCCGCCGCGGTGCTCCGGCTCGTCCGCGACGGGACGCTGCCCTCGGGCCGCGTCCGGGTCGATGCCGACGGTCTGCTTGACGGCCTGACCGACCAGCTCGACACCGAGCGGCGCGACTTCCCTCCCGCCCCCGAGCTCCCGGCACCTCCCGAGGACGCCTTGCGGCTCGTCGCCTTCGCGGCCAGCCGGGCCCCTTCGGGCGGCAACGTGCAGCCGTGGCGCTTCACCCTCTCGGAGCAGGCGTTCAGCGTGTTCCTCGACCCCGCGAAGTCGGTGACCATGGACGTCGCCTACCGCGGCAGCTACGTGGGCATCGGCGCCTCGCTCTTCAGCGCGCGGGTCGCGGCGGCGGCGAGAGGGCTCCTCGGTCCGACCGAGCTGTTCCCCGACGCCCGCTTCGACGGGCCGGTCGGGGTGCTCCGCTTCGGGCACCAGAACGACGCCGAGCTGGCCCAGATGTTCGAGCCGATGCTCAACCGCTCGACCAACCGGCGGAAGGGGACCCCCTCGCCCATCGGCGAGGAGCTGCTCGCCCGGCTGGCCGGCGAGGCCGTGCTGGAGGGCGGCGGACTCCACGTGGTGCGCGACCGAGCCGGCCTCGACAGCGCCGCCGAGCTGCTGGCCGAGTCCGACCGGATGCGCTTCCTCACCCCCGAGGTGCACCGGGAGATGATGAGGGAGCTGCGCTGGCCGGGCCGGGACTCCCTCGAACACGGGATCGACGTGCGCACCCTCGAGCTCGACGGCGCCGACCTGGCCGCGCTCGGGCTCTCCCGGCGGGCCGACGTCATGGCCCAGTTGGCCGACTGGGACGCCGGACAGGCGCTGGGCGAGAACACCCGCATCGCCGTACGGTCGAGCTCCGCTCTCGCGGCGGTGACCGCCTCCGGCTCGGCGCCGATCGACTTCGTGCGCTGCGGCGAGGCCGTCATGCGGGTCTGGTTGGCCGCCGAGATGGGTGGACTGGCGGTCCACCCGGTCTCGCCGCTGTTCATCTACGCCCACGGCGAGGACAACTTCCACGCCATCGTGGGCGACCGCTACGCCGCCCGGCTGGCCTCGTTGGCGGCCACCTTCCGGGGGCTCTTCGGCCTCGACGCCCAGGAGCAGCTCGGCCTGGTGTTCCGGCTCAGCCACTCTCCGCCGCCCTCGCTGCGCAGCATGCGCCTCCCCCTGGAAACCGTCCTCACCGTGGCCACCGACCAGTCCGCAGACGGGCGCCCCGGCGGCAACTTCCTGACCAGGACACTCGGCCCCAAGCACTGAGCGCTGCCACGGGCTCGCCGGCACCCGGGACCGCCCGACCGATCGGGCTGGTTCTCCCTGTTCAGGGCCTCGCCGCCGGCCCCGCCGCGCCCCGATGATCCACTTTGCCGGGGTTCCCGGCTCGTAAGCTTCCACCACCTGGTTTTTGGCCGGCCGCAAGCAGATTTGGACCCAGGGATGAGCGACACCCCACTCACTCCGAACGACACCGATCAGGCCGCCGCGGGGTTCGAGCCGGCCGACCCCCCGCTCATCATCGCCGGCCTGTCCCAGCTGCTCTCCTGGTCGAAGGCCATCGTGCTCGTTCCCTGGCGCCAGCACGCCCCGGTCGGGGCGGACGGCTGCAACTGGGTCGCCAAGGGCTACGACGAGTCGGTGGTCCTCCCGATCGCGTCGCTCATGCGGGCCCGCCTCACGAACGAGGGCCCGCTCGGGTACCTGGAGCTCGACCCGGTGCTCGACGGCAAGGAGACCTGGTCGCTC
Source organism: Acidimicrobiales bacterium (assembly GCA_036844945.1). Taxonomy (GTDB): domain Bacteria; phylum Actinomycetota; class Acidimicrobiia; order Acidimicrobiales; family RAAP-2; genus Palsa-461. The sequence continues at coordinate 18,080 of DAIUEV010000019.1, read as the reverse complement.
TGGGCCGAGCCGGTCCGCATCGGTCCCGGCCCCGCCGTCGGCGCCCTCGGGGTCGCCCGGCCGACCAAGCAGCGCTGGACCGACAGCGACATCTCGACGGTGCGGGTGTTCGCCGCCCTGTGCGGCTCCGCCTGGGCCCGGACCTCGGCCGAGTACCAGGGCAGCCTGGACGAGCTGGTCATCGGGGCGGCTGACCGCCTGATGGTGGCCTCGGCCGCCACCTACACCGACACCCTGACCGAGGTGCTCACCGTGCTGGCCGAGTTCCTGCGGGCCGACGCCGCCTTCATCCGCCGCAACGACCTGGCCGCCAACGTGAGCGTGCTGGTGGCCGAGTACCCGCCGCGGGCCTTCAAGCCGGACCCCGACCCCCTCGCCGTCGTGCCCTTCGACTCGGACCCGATCTTCGCGGCGCTGCGGGACCTGAAGGAGCCGCTGATCGTCCGGACCTCGGAGAACCCCGACGAGTACAACGAGCGGGTGAAGGAGGGCTCGGGGGTGGCCGAGTTCTCGGGGGCCGCGATGCCGCTGTTGAAGGGCGAGGCGACCGACGGCGCGCTCGGGTTCATCCAGTTCTACGACGCCCAGTGGACCCAGCCCCAGATCAACGCCCTCCAGGCGGTCGCCTCCATGATCGTCCAGCTCGACGCGCGGATCGACGCCGAGACCCGGCTCCAGTACCTCGCCCTGCACGACGACCTCACCAACCTGCCCAACCGCCGCGCCCTCATCGAGGAGCTCGAGCGCCGGCTCGCGGCGGGCAAGAGCCCGACCGCCCTTTTGTTCTTGGACCTCGACCGGTTCAAGTACATGAACGACTACCTCGGGCACCTGGCCGGCGACCGGGTGCTCGTCACCACCGCCGACCGCATCCGGATGTCGGTGCGTCCCGGGGACTTCACCGCCCGCCTCGGTGGCGACGAGTTCCTGGTCGTGATGAACGGCGCCGGCGGGGAGCTGGCCGCCATGGCCACGGCCAACCGGCTGCTCTCGCTCGTGTCCAAGCCGATCGAGGTGAGCTCCCAGCACGTGTCCCACACCGCCAGCGTCGGCATCGCGATCGCCCATCCCGGCGAGATGACGGCGCTGCAGCTGCTCGGCAACGCCGACGTCGCGCTCTTCGCCGCGAAGACCCAGGGCCGCAACCGGGCGGTCGTGTTCGACGACGTGCTCCGGCTCGAGATCGACGAGCGGTCCGACACCGAGATGATGCTGCGCGAGGCCCTGAACCACGGTGGGCTGCGACTCTTCTACCAGCCCGAGATCGACATGACGACGGGCAAGATCCTGGCCGTCGAGGCACTCGTCCGCTGCGAGCACCCAGAGCGTGGGATCATCCCGGCCGGCCAGTTCATCGCGGTGGCCGAGGAGACCGGCCTCGTCGTCGACCTCGGCCGCTGGGTGCTCGAGGAGGCCTGCCGCCAGATGCAGGTGTGGCGGGACCGCTACCCGGGGCTCGACCTGCTGATGCGGGTCAACATGTCACCGGCCCAGCTGTCCTCGCCGGGCATCACCGAGCACATCAGCCGGTGCCTTCGCCAGTGCAACCTCCTCGGTTCCGCGCTGTGCCTCGAGGTGACCGAGCACGTCGTCATGCAGGACGTCGAGCGGGCGATCGTCATCCTCGACGAGTTCCGCAGCCTCGGGATCCGCATCGCGATGGACGACTTCGGCACCGGGTTCAGCTCGATGGCCCAACTGAAGCGGATCCCGATCGACACCTTGAAGATCGACATGAGCTTCGTCATCGGCCTGGCCGACGAGCCAGCCGACCAGGCCATCGTCGAGGCGATCGTGCACCTCGGCGAGTCCTTCGGGCTCGACCTCGTCGCCGAGGGGGTCGAGAACGAGCGGGACATGGCCGAGCTCATCCGCCTCGGCTGCATCCGGGCCCAGGGCTTCCTGCTGGCCAGGCCGGTCCCGCCGGCCGAGCTCGACCCGCTCCTGTGGCGCGGCGGCATCGACCTCGCCAAGATCACCCGGCCGGTGCCCTCGGCCAACGGGTCGGCGGCCGCTCCCGGCCACAACTGACGTTCCCCCCGGGCCCCGTCTCCGGTCAGACGGTCAGCACCACCGGGATGATCAGCGGTCGGCGCCGCGTCCGCTCGCTCACGAGGGCCCCGAGGGCGCGCCGAACCGACCGCCCGAGCACCTCGACGTCCCGGGCGCCGTCGGCCAGTGACTTGGCCAGGGCCTCGGAGACAACGGTGGCGGCCTCCTCGAGCAGGTCCTCGGCCTCCGGCGCGTGCACCCAGCCCCTCGTGATGACCCGGGGCTCCCCCACCACGGTCGTCGCATGGAGATCCACGTTCGCGACCACCATGACCACCCCCTCGTCGGCCAGCATGCGGCGGTCGCGAAGCACGCCGTGACTGACGTCGCCGACGGTGCCGTCCACGTAGAGGTAGCCGGCCGGGACCGCGGCCTCCCGGCGCAGCCCACCGGCCTCGAGCGCCACCACGTCGCCGTCCTCGCACAAGAGCACCTGGTCGGCCGGCACCCCCATCTGCCGGGCCAGCTCGGCGTGGTGGACGAGGTGCCGGTACTCGCCGTGCACCGGCACGAAGGCGTCGGGGCGCGTCACCGAGAGCAGGGTGCGCAGCTCGCCCTGACGGGCGTGCCCGCTCACGTGCACCGGGGCCTTGCCCGAGTGGATGACCTCGGCGCCCCGGCGGTGCAGCTCGTCGATCACCCGGCCGACGGACCACTCGTTGCCCGGGATGGGATGGGCCGAGATCATGACGACGTCGTCGGGCTCGATCTCGACCCGCTTGTTCTCGCCGGTGGCCATGAGCGAGAGGGCCGACATGGGCTCGCCCTGGGAGCCGGTCGAGATGACGCAGACCTTCCCCGCGTCCAGCCGACCCACCTCGTCGATGTCGACGAGGTCGGCGTCGTCGACGGTGAGCACCCCCATCTGCCGGCCCAGCTCCACGTTCTGGTGCATGGAGCGGCCGAGGAACGCGACCTTGCGCCCGTTCGCCACCGCCGCGTCGACGATCTGCTGCACCCGGTGGATGTGGCTGGCGAAGCAGGCCACGATCACCCGGTGCCCGGCGCGCGCCGCGAACAGCTGGCGCAGGCTCTCGCCGACCGTCGACTCCGACGGGGTGAAGCCCGGCTCCTCGGCGTTGGTCGAATCGGACAGGAGGAGACGGATGCCGGGGTCCTCGGCCAGGGCGCCGAAGCGGGCGAGGTCGGTCCGCCGGCCGTCGACCGGCTGCAGGTCGAGCTTGAAGTCCCCCGAGTGCAGCACCACCCCCTGGGGGGTGTGGAAGGCCAGCGCGTAGGCATGGGGCACCGAATGGGTCACCGGGATGAACTCCACGTCGCAGGGCCCGATCCGGCGCCGCTCCCCGTCGTGCACGGCGATCAGTTGGGTCCGCTCGAGGAGCCCGGCCTCGCGGATCCGGTTGGAGGCGAGACCGATCGTGAGCTCGGAGCCGTAGATGGGGGCCGACAGGTCGCGCAGCAAGAAGCCGAGGCCGCCCGTGTGGTCCTCGTGGCCGTGGGTGAGGACGATCCCGTCCACCCGGTCCGCGTTCTCGCGCAGGTAGGAGAAGTCGGGGAGCACGAGGTCGATCCCGGGCATGTCGGGGTCGGGGAACATGATTCCGCAGTCGATGATGAGGATCCGCCCGTCGACCTCGAGGCAGGCGCAGTTGCGTCCGATCTCGCCCAGCCCGCCGAGGAAGACGATCCGGACCGGCGCCGCCTCCGCCGCGGCGGCCGCAGGGCCGGACCGGGCCCGGTTCCGGCGTCGCTGATTGGGCCGGGAGGTACGCGGCCGGCCCGGCGAAACGGCGGTCGCGCCGGCGTCGTCCCGGCCGGCCGGCTCCGGATCGATGGCCGGCTCAGGCAACCGCGGTGCCCAACCCCTCGAGGACCGTGCGGGCCGCCCGATCGAGCGCGTCGGGGGCGGGGCCGAGCGGGTCGCGGCACTGGCCGACGGCCAGCCCGAGGGCCCGGCACGCCGCCTTGGCCGGGAGCGGGTTGGGGTAGGCCTCGGAGCTCTCGAAGTCGTAGGAGTCGAGCAGTCGGACGTTGAGGGCGCGGGCGCCGTCGAGATCGCCCTTTCTCGCCAGGGCCAGCAGCTCGGCGAGCTCGGGCCCGGCCCAGTGGGAGGCCACGCTCACCAGGCCGACCGCCCCCACGCTCGCCATGGGCAGAGCGAGGTCGTCGTCCCCGCAGTAGAGCTCGAAATCTGCCGGGGTGCGGGCGATCACCCGGGCGGCCCGGCTGGGGCTCCCGGTCGAGTCCTTCACCGCCAGGATGGTCGGCACCGTCTGGGCGAGCGACACCATGGTGTCGAGCGCCATGGCCCGGCCGGTCCGGATCGGGATGTCGTAGACCATGACCGGCAGCGGGGTCGCCGCCGCCACCGCGGCCATGTGCCGGACGATGCCCTCCTGGGAGGGGCGGCTGTAGTAGGGGACGACGACGAGCAGGCCGTCGGCGCCGGCCTCGGCGGCCGCCCGGGCCAGCTCGACCGAGTGGGCGGTGTCGTTGGTCCCGGCCCCCGCCACGACCGGGACGGTCACGGCCTCCTTCACGGCCCGCCACAGGTCGTGCTTCTCGGCGTCGGTGAGCGTCGGCCCCTCGCCGGTGGTGCCGGTGACGACCAGGCCCTCGCTGCCGTGGTCGACCAGGTGGCGGGCGAGCACCCGGGCCGCGTCCAGGTCGAGGGCGCCGCGCTCGTCGAACGGCGTGACCATCGCGCTGAGCAGGCCGCCGAAGCGCGGCTCGGGGCGCTCCATCGGGTCAGGGTACCAGTGGGACGTCAGGCCGCTCGGGCCCCGGGGACCGGCCGGCCGCTACGCCACCTGGCGGGAGACCGGGGACCCGTCGGCGAACGCGTCCTCGTCCTCGGTCGAGTCGGCCAGGGTCTCGAACGCGATCACGCCCATCTCGGTGAACTTCTGGCGGAGCCAGCCGTCGGCCGCGTCGAGGAGCCCGAGCTTGCGCAGGTTGGGGACGATCTTCGAGAACAAGAGGATCTGGAAGTCGTCCTGGTTCGGGTCCTGGCGCTCGTTGATCGTGAGCACGTCCTTCCAGGGGACCTCCATCCGGTCCCACACCTCTTGGGAGCGGAGCCGGTCCCGCATGCGCACGGCCGCCTCGAAGGCGAACTCCTGGCGCTCGCGCAGCTCGGAGGTCGACAGCTCGCGGTAGAGCTCCTGGAGGCTGAGCACCCCGAAGGCGACGTGGCGGGCCTCGTCGGCCATCACGTAGCGCAGCATCTTCTTGAGCAGCGGCTCCTCGGAGATCTGGTGCATGAACCCGAACGCGGCGAGGGCCAGGCCCTCCACCATGATCTGCATCCCGAGGTAGGTCATGTCCCAGCGCGAGTCGGCGATGATGTCGTCGAGCAACAGGCCGAGGTGCGCGTTCATCGGGTAATGGCCCGAGAGCTTCTCGTCGAGGTAGCGGGAGAAGACCTCCACGTGACGGGCCTCGTCGACCACCTGGGTCGCCGCGTAGTACTTGGCGTCGATCCACGGGACGGTCTCCACGATCTTGGCGGTGCACAACAACGCGCCCTGCTCGCCGTGCATGAACTGGCTGAGCGTCCAGTTCTGGCTCTCCACCCCGAAGCGGACCCACTCCTTGTCGCTCCACTTGGCCAGGGCGGTCCCGGCCAGCATCTCGTCGCTCCAGCCGAGCTGGTCGGGGTGGGTGGCGAAGTTCGCCATCACCTGGGCCTCCTGGTCGACGGGCGTCTCCCAGGGCAGGTCGGTGGTGGCGTTCCACTGGGCCGACTTCGCCTTCTCGTACAGCTTGTCCAGCTTCTCCAGCCGGCCCTTCTCGTAGTCCCAGGTGAACTCGGCATCGCAGCGGTCGGCGACCGAGTGGCGGCCGCTCTCCTCCTGGTGGCCGATGAGCGAGAGGATGGCACTGAGGTCGTTCACATCGGTGCGGCCGATGATCTCCTCGGTGGTGCGCATCGCGGTGGCGCCCTCGGTATCGGTGTCGATCGTGTCCATGTGGTTCTCCGTCTTCTTGGTGTCGGTCATCGGCGTGTTCGTGATGTCATCGGTGCTTCGGCGCCTGCGTCACGCCACGGTGGCCCGGAGCGCGAGGACGCCGGGCAGCACGAACCGGCCGACCAGGCGCTCGACGTCCTTGCGGTCGGTCGGGTCGGGGGACGGCTCGGCGGCGTCGCACAGGTAGCTGAAGGTGATGCGGGCGGCCCACTCGGCGGCCCGGGCGGCCTGGTCGGGCTCCAGCCAGCGGGCGAGGAACGGGGCCGCGAACGAGGAGGCCACCTCGAGGACCCGGTTCATCTTGTCGAAGCACAGGTGCGCGAGCAGGACGCCGGGCTCGTGGGTCACGAGATAGGCGATGGCGGCGTGGTCGCGCAGCCGGCGGGTGGCCTCCACGATGCCGACCACCAGGACCTCCTCCAGGTCCTTGGCCTCGCCCATCGTCACCGCCAGGTGCGACCACAGCCGGGCGACCTCGGTCTCGACCGTGGCGGCGAAGATGGCGTCGCGGCCCCCCGGGAAGGCCCGGTAGACGGTGGCCCGGGAGAGCCCCGCCCACGCCGCGATGTCGTCGAGGGTGGTCTTGGCCAGCCCCTGGCTGGCCAGGCAGGCGAGCGTGGCGTCGACGATGCGGATCCGCTGGGAGGAGCGGTCGTCGGCCCCGAGATGCCGGACGCGGGCCGCGGCCTGGGCGGCCGGCGGGGCGGACGGGTCCGGGAGCTGGACGGGGGCGTCGGCGCGCCTCAGGGAACCGGCTGTGGCGGACACCACTTGGAACGATAAGGCGATGATTGTCTCATTGTCAACGTGTCTCAGGCCCAGCGACCACGGGCCGCGGTGGCCGTCCGGACGGACGGAGGCCGACGACCACGGGGCGCGGCCGGCGGCGGCACCGGGCGTGGGGAACCACCAACGCCCGAGGCCGCGGCGCTAGCTTCTGAGCGAGATGGCCCCGTTCCGCGCTCACCGAGCCGACGACGACGGCCCGGCCCGGTCGGGCGCCGAGCGCGCCCTCGCGGAGCTCCGCAGCCTCACCGGCCGGCTGGTCAGCGACGCCCGCGAGCCGATGGGGGTCTACGCCTTCCGGCCCGAGGAAGAGGGGGCCGCCCTCCCCCGCTTCGTCGAGGAGACGGTGTTCGAGGAGGCCATCGGGGACACCGCCGCGGCGGTGCTGGCCGACGAGTTCTCCCCCTACGACCACGCCACGTTGCTCTTCTGCGTGGTCGACCAGCAGCGCCGGATGCCCGCGGCCATGCTCCGCCTGATCCTCCCGTCCAAGAGCGGCTTGAAGAGCCTGAACGACCTGGAGCCCCACTGGGGCATCTCGGCCGCCGAGCTCTTCGCGGCCGAGGACTTCGACTACGACCCGGCCCACACCTGGGACCTGGCCACGCTCGCCATCGGTCCCGAGTACCGGGCCGCCGCCTTCCAGGGCATGGTGACGATGGCGCTGCTCCAGTCGGTCTCCATGCTCGGCCTCCGTGTCGGCTTCCCCTGGACGGTGGCCCTCCTGCACGTGCCGGTGCTGCGCATGCTGCAGTGGAAGCTGCACCGGCCGTTCCACGAGTTCGAGGGGGTGGAGCCCCGCCCCTACCTGGACTCGCCGGCCACGCTGCCGGCCTGGATGCACCTCCCCGACTGGCACCGCCGGCTGGCCGACCGCGACCGGGTGCTGTTGGAGATGATGACCGAGGGGACCGGGCTCGAGCCGGCCGTGCGGCCGCCCGACTGGGACCAGGCGGCCGCCCTCGCCGCCGAGGTCAGCGCCTTGGCCGACCTGCGCCTCCATCTCCGGTAACCAGCCGGAGGCCGTGGCGGGGCGACATCGCCCGCACCGTCGCGATCACCTCGTCGGCGGCGACCGGCCGTGCGTACAAGAACCCCTGGGCGAGGTCGCAGCCGAGCTCCCGCAGCACCCGCTCCTGGCGCTCGTGCTCGACGCCCTCGGCGATGGCCGACGCGTCGATCGCGTCGGCCATCGACATGATCGCGGCGACCAGCGTGGCGTCGGCCGCGTCGTCGGACACCAGCGGCTCGATGAAGCTGCGGTCGATCTTCACGTAGTCGACCGGGAACTGGCGCAGGTAGGCGAGCGAGGCGTAGCCGTTGCCGAAGTCGTCGATCGCCAGGCGGACCCCGAGCTCCCGGAGCCGGATCACGAGGCCCACCCCCTCGGCCGGGTTCTCCATGAGGGTGGACTCGGCGAGCTCGATGCACAGCGCGTCGGGGGTGAGGCCGGTCTCGGCGAGGGCGCGGCGCACCCGGGCCGCCAGGGCGTGGCTCTTCAGGTGCAGCGTCGAGACGTTGACCGAGACGAACAGGCCCTCGGTGCCCGGCACCCGGCGCCACCCGGCCAGCTGGCGGGCCGCCTCCCGGATCACCCAGTCCCCGATCTCGGTGAGCAGGCCGCTCGCCTCGGCGCACTCGATGAAGAAGGAGGCCGGGACGAGCCCCCGGGTCGGGCGGTCCCACCGCAGGAGCGCTTCCAGGCCCGCCACCACCGGGCCGTCCTCGTGCAGCGAGACGATCGGCTGGAACATGAGGCAGAACTCGTCGCGCTCGAGGGCCCGCCGCAGGTCGTGCTCGAGGGCCAGGCGGTCGGCGATCCGGTCGCGCATCGAGCCGTCGAAGACGGTCACCATGTCCCGCCCGGCCCCCTTCGCCTGGTACATGGCGGTGTCGGCGTCGCGCAGCATCGTCTCGGCGTCGGTGGTCGGCTCGGCCGCCGAGCTGAGCGCCACCCCCACGCTCGCACTCACCAGGAGCTCGGACCCGTAGATGTCGAAGGGGGCGCCGAGCGCGCCGTGGGCCACCTCGGCCTCGTGGCGGGCCTGGGCCTCCGTCGCCACCGGGAAGAGCACCACCGCGAACTCGTCGCCGCCCACCCGGGCGACCGCCCCCCGGCGGTCGAAGAACCGGGTGAGCCGGTCCCCCACCTCGATCAGCAGCTGGTCGCCGCAGCTGTAGCCGTGGGTGTCGTTCACCAGCTTGAAGCGGTCGATGTCGAGGAAGATCACGGCGACGCCGTCCCGGGCCCGCGCGCCCTCGGCGAGCGCGGCCGAGATCGAGCGCTCGGCGAACGACCGGTTGCCGAGGCCGGTCAACGCGTCGTGGGTCGCCTGGTGCAAGAGCCGCGCCTCGTTCGTCGCACTCCCCTGCGCCGCCCGCCACACCCGCACCGCCGCGAGGCCCACCGCGGTCGCCCCGAGCACCCCGATCACCACCCGCTGGTCGGCCGGCCGGTTCGGGCCGGTCAGGCCGATCACGGCCAGCGCCGCCGGCGCCAGCACGACCGCGACCAGCCGGTATCGCGCCTCGGCGGTCGCGGAGGGGGCGAAGCGTCCGGCGAACAGCCGGCGCATCGACGGGTGGAGGAAGGCGACCCCGAACGCGCCGACGGCGAGCAGGTAGCCCGCCGCGAGCAGGCCGCCCGGCACCGCGGCCCGGCGGACGTCGGCGACCAGGTAGAGGCCGTCGGCGACGGTGAGGAGCCCGACCCCGGCCAGCAGCGCCCGGGCCGCCACGCTCCGCCGGGCCCGCGGGAGGAGGCCGATCAGGGCGACCGCCACCATGTACACGTCGATCGCGCCGGGCAGCGCGGCCGCCCCCCGGGCGAACGCCGGGGCGTGCACGCGGGCCGCACCCGGCTCGACCAGGAAGACGAAGAGCAGGGCGTAGGCGCTGAGGCCGGCCACCAGCGCCTCGAGGACCATGTCCGGGGTCGAGCGCTCCCGGGGTGCCCGGGCGAGGACGCTGACGGCGAACGCCACCACCACCGAGCCGGCCAGCACCAGGCCCTCGGGCAGGACCGCCCGGTGGGCGGCCAGCGCCCCGAGGGTGTGGCGGTCGAGGCCGGCCCAACCGCCCAGTCCGAGGAGGACCGCGCCGAGGAAGAGGACCTCCCAAGGGCCCCGCCGCGGCGGGGCGTTGAGCCGGAGGCCGACCGCCATGGCGACGAGCCCGACGACCGCCATCGCACCGAGCGCGCCGGCCCGGACCGCCCAGGGCCCGGGGACGGCCGCGAGGGCGGCGAGGAGCATGGCGGCCACCGCGAAGCCCGCGGCGAGCAGCGTGGACCGGTCGCCGAGCCAGCGCCCGGCCGGGCGGGGGGCGAGTCCGGGCGCGACGGGTCGCGGCATCGGGCCCATTCTCCGGCGCCCGCCGGAGCGCCGGTGGGATCCCGCGCCCTCAGCGGGCGGCCGGCAGGATGCCCCCCAGGAGCTCGGCCCTCACCAGCCGGGCCACCTGCTCGGGGTCGTCGAGGTCCCAGCGCCCGGGGGCGGTCATGTAGGACAGCACCATCCGGGCGAGGAAGTCGGCCGCCTCGGCGACGTCCACCCCCGGCGCGAGGCGGTGGCGCTCGAGGTAGGGGGTGAGGAACGCCGCCACCAGAGCGAGCGTGGCCTCGCTCTTCACCGTCATCGCCGGGAGGAGCAGCTCGGGCTCGGTCTGGAGGACCCGCTGGAGCACCTCGTGGCCGGCGATGGCGCGATGGGCGAAGGTGAGGCCCCGCTCCATGACCTCCTCGAGGGTGTCGGCGTCGCGCACGGCCTCGTAGAGACGGGTGAAGAAGCGGTCGTACTCCCAGCCGACGACCGCCGAGATCAGCTCCTCGCGCCCGCCCGGGAAGTACCGGTAGAGGGTGGAGCGCGACAGGTTGGCCTCCTTGGTGACGTCCTCGACCGACGTCTTGGAGAGGCCCCAGCGGGCGACGCAGGCGTAGGCCGCCTCGAGGATCCGCTCCCGGGTGTCGGCCCCGTCGGCCCGGAGGCTCACCTCACAGGTCGAGCAGCGGCCCGAGCCCGACGGTGAGCCCGGGTCGCTCCCCCACCAGCCGGATGGCCAGCAGGACGCCCGGCATGAAGGAGCGCCGGTCGAAGGAGTCGTGCCGGATGGTGAGGATCTGGGCCGCCGCGCCGAAGATGACCTCCTCGTGGGCGACCATGCCCGGGAGCCGGACCGCGTGCACGCGAATGCCGGCCGGGCCGAGCCCGCCGCGGGCGCTCGCCAGGGTGACCTCGGTGGTCGGGTCGGGGGCGAACGGCCCGGCCCCGGCCGCCTCCCGGGCCGCCGCGATCCGCTCGGCGGTGTGCAGCGCGGTCCCCGACGGGGCGTCGACCTTGCCGTCGTGGTGCAGCTCGACGATCTCGACGCCGTCCATGACCGGGGCCGCCAGCTCGCAGAACTTGGTGAGCAGGGCCGCCCCGACCGCGAAGTTGGGGGCGATCACCGCGTTGACCCGGGCCCGCCCGAACAGCTCGGCCGCCTCGGCCATCACCGACGGCGGGATGCCGCTCGTGCCGACGACCGCGTGCACGTCGTGCGCCGCGTACCACTCGAGCCGCTCCCCGATCCCCGCCGCCGTGGTGAAGTCGACGGCCACGTCGGTCTCTGCGGCCGCCAGCGCGTCGAGCCCGTCGGCGACGGCCAGGGCCGGCGATGGCCCGTCGAGAAGATCCGGGAGGTCCCGGCCGGCCCACGCCGGGTCGACCGCGCAGACCAGCTCGAGGTCGTCGGCCTCCTGCACGGCGGCGAGCGTCGTGCGACCCATGCGTCCCGCCGCGCCGACCACGCCCACCCGGAGCATCGGAGCGAACCCTACCGGCCCCGGGGCCCCCCGGCCGGGCCCGGCCGCCATGGCTCGGCCGCCACGAACTCGTGGCCCCAGCGCTCGGCGAAGCGGCCGCCCCGAACGACGAAGATCCCGGTCGAGCTGTAGTGGTAGTGCATGACCCCGGTCGGCAGGCGGGACAGGGGGGAGCGGACGGTGTCGTGGGCGCCCGCCGCCCCTCCGACCCGGGCCAGCGCCAGGAACTCGTCGGCCGAGCCCGTCCCCTCGCCGAAGATGCGGTAGGCGCCGCGGTCGCCGGCCTCGAAGACGTCCTCGAGCACGAACGCGATGTCGGTCGACGCAAGGCCGAGGAACCCGACCAAGAGCTCGAGGTCGGCGAGCGACCCCAGCTGGGCGCCCGAGAGCGGCTCGTGGTCCCGGTAGTTGGGAAGGAACAGCTCGCGCAGGACCTCGGTCGACGCACCGTTCAGCGCCTCGTCGACGTAGCGCCCGATGAGCGCGCTCACCGGCCCGGGCACCGGAACGCTCAGCCGCCCCGCTCCCGGCTCGCCGCCCGCCGGGCCGCCTCGATGGCCCGGCGAAACAACGGGTGCGCGTCCAGCTCGTCGCGGTACAGGGCGACGGTCACGACGTCCCAGTACTGGCCGTCGTAGTACAGCTCCTCTTTGAACCGGCCCTCCTCGTGCCAGAACCGGCCGAGCCCGCTCCCGAACTGGTCGAGGTTGAACTCGGGGATCTCGAAGTAGATCTTGCGGAACGGCCACGTCCGTATCAGGTAGTTCGCAAACAAGAACGAGCCCTCGATGCCGGTGCGCTGTCCCTGGAAGCGGGGATCGCTCACCGCCGCCATCCACACCGACCCGTTGCGAAGGTTGCCCTGGTACGCGACGACGAGCCCGGCTCGCTCGTGGCTCGCCCGGTCGACCACCAGCAGCTGGGCGAAGATGCCGGCCCAGATCTCGGCGAAGAACGTGTCCCGGTTGGGCACCGTGCCGTGGTACCGCCAGCGCACCGAGACCTCGGGGTGGGTGGCGAGGTCGTAGAGGTACCCGTAGGACTCCTCGGTCACCGGCACGAGGTCGACCGCCACCCCCGACAGGGGAGCGGGGACGAGCGGACGGCGGGCCGGCCCGTCGGCCGGGGGCTCAGCGGTCACCGGCGAGGGCCAGGTAGAGGGCGTAGGCGTCGCCGAAGGTGGCGATCGGGCGGTCGTCGGCCTCGCCCGGCGCGGCACCGGCGAGGTCCTCGACGAGCATCACCAGACAGAAGACGTCCAGCGAGTCGCACTCGGCGTCCTCGACGACGCGCGTCCCGGGCGCGAGTTCCGTGTCGCCGAACGGTCCGAGCTCGAGCGACACCGCCGAGGCGAAGTCCTCGAAGTTCAGCGCGGCTGGGGCCATCTCACCGTCGCGGACGGCGGATCGGCCGCCCTGCCTCGTCTATGTGGCCTCCCTGTAGACGCACTTCCACTGGTGCGACTCGTGACCGAACGGCGCGAAGATCGCGCACGTGGCGTCCTTCGTGTAGATGTAGTACGCCGGGTCGCTCGTCAGCACCACCCGGAGGGACCCGAAGCCCGGCGTCGCCCCGGCCGGTTGCGAGCCCAGTGTGGCGAGCGGCACGTAGGCCGCACCACCGACGGCCGCACCGGTGGCGGCCACCCTGGCGAAACTCGAAAGCCTCATCACACCCCCCCCTCGGAAATCGCCCGAAGGGCGGTTCCGACTCCTCCTATCTTGCCCCATCCGGCGGCTCTCGAACAGCGACGCGGCACCATCTGGCCGTCCATTCCATCATCCGGTGTCAGGGACGCCCGGGCGCGCTCAACCCGAGGGGCTCGACAAGGGCCGCGCCTTGGTCCGCACTCGTCGACGCCAGCCCCACCCGGTCACCGCGAGCACGGCGACCACGCCCAGCGCCGAGGCCACCGCGCCGAGCGCGAGGCCCGAGGGCCAGTACGTGAAGACGAGCGTCCAGCGCCCGGCCGGGACCCTCACCCCCTGGATCAGGCCCACCCGGAAGACCGGCAGCTCGAGGGAGGGGCCGCCCCCGGCGGGGGTCGCCTTCACCCGCCACCCGGCGAGATAGGCCTCGCTCCGGAGCACCGTCGCCGCCGCCGGCGTGTCCACGACGTCGGTCTCGGTCCCCCACTGGGTGACCGACACCCGCCGAGCCGTGGCCCCCCCGACACCCTCGACCGCGACCCGTGGCCCGAGCCGGTCGGTGCGGAACCGGGCGTAGCCGGCCCATCGCCCGGTGAGGTGCCAGATCGGCTGGCCGACGGCCCGTTGGAACGGGCCGTCGAGCTCGTAGACCGCGCCGTTTTCCACAGTGACCGTCGAGGTCTCGTCGTAGGCGCGCCCGTTCCCCCGGACGTCGATGCCGAGCGCGGTCGTGGGCGCGGCGAAGCTGACCGTCCAGCCGCTCGCCGTGCGCGCGTGCGACTGGGCCGGAAAGAGGACCGAACCGCTCGCCGAGAGCACGCCGACCCGGGGGGCCGCGGCGGGAGGGTCGGCCGAGCGAAGATCGACCCGGGTCAGGGCGAACGGCCGGCCGAGGTAGAAGGTGCGGGTGGCGCCCGCTCCGGGCTCGGGGGAGCCGGGGCAGCTGGGCACCGCCGCTGCGGGGGTCCCCGGGAACCGCTCGTGGATCAGCGCACCCGGCCGGAGCAGGAGCGTCGACAGCCGCAGGGGCACGAAGACCCCCTTGGCCAGCGCGCAGGGATCCATCGACGACCGGTAGTGGGCGCCGGTGACCTGGTCGTAGGTCCCGCTCACGATCGACCCGTAGCCCTGCACGCTGTCGAGGCCGGTGAGCCCGTTGATGTCGGGCTCGGAGATCGCGCTCAGCACCGTGATGCTCGGCGAGGTGACGATGGCGAAGCGACCGGTCGTCCCGAGGACCGTGGCGGCCTCGGCCCGGGTCGGCTCGGGCTGGCCCCCGGCGAACATCCCGGTGGAACAACTGAGCGCGAACAGCCCGAGGTCGGCCGCCACCACCGCGACGAGGAGACGACGGGCGACTGCGGGCGAACGGCGGCGCCAGGCCCACATGACCGCGACCGCCCCGGCCGCCACCGCGGCCTGCGCCGCCATCCAGGGACGGCGGCCCGGGGAGTCGATGGGGAGGGCGCCGAACGCGTTCAACACCGTGGCGGGGAACGCGAACATGGCCAGCGCGGCGAGCAGGCCGGCCACCGGCGCGGCCACCGGGGCCGCGACCTCGCGGAGCCACCGGGCCGGCCGGGCGACCCGCTCCTTCCACTCGCCGGCCAGGAACAGCTCGAGCCAGAACCCGAAGCACACGGCCAGCCCGAGGTCCACGATCCCGAGGCTGCGGCTGTCGAGCCGCACCTTGTTGTAGAAGGGGATCTGGGCGAACAGGTGGCCGAGCGGGGTGAAGGTGCCCCACGACAGCAGGAGCCCGAGGGGAGCCAGGAACAGCCACGGCCGCCAGTCCCGGGCGCGGGGGTCCGACCGCCGTCCCAGCGCCCGGACCAGCAGCACGAAGAACGCGGCGAGCGGGAGCAGCCCGACATAGCCGGTGACCTCGGGAAGGTTGTAGCCGGTGGAGAAGGCGGGCTGACCGAAGATGTTGTTCCCGCCGAACAGGTTCTGGACGAGCATGAGGATGGTCCAGGACGGTCGGAGCGAGCCGAGACCGAAGTAGGCGTAGCTCTCCGTCGCCCGCTGGGAGGCCAGGATGAACGAGCGGCCCGGGAGCAGCTGGGCGGCGCCGATCGCGCCGCCCCAGGCGGCGGCGAGGACCCCGTAGCCGGCCAGCCGCACCCGGCGGGCCAGGTCGACGCCCGCACCCGGATAGGACCGCAGGGCCAGCCAGGCGAACAAGACCGTGGCGGCGATCTCGGTCTCGGCCATGCTGCGCGGCTCGCCGGTCAGAAGCTCGAGCCCGATCAGCGCGCCGAGGAGCGTCACCCACGGCCACGGGGACGACCTCGGGGTCGGGCCCGGGCGGTACTCGGGGGACGGCCCCGCCCCGAGCACCGACCACGACAACCGGAGCTCGGCGAGGAGCAGGAGGGGCATCCACGCCATGCCCTGGATGATCCCGAGGTGGACCAGCTGGCCGGTCATGGCTCCGCCGAACTGGTAGGTGACGCCGGCGAGCAGACAGGCGAGCGGCCGCAGCCGGAACTGCCGGAGCAGGGCGTACATCCCGAGGCCGGCGGCCCAGTAGACGCCGATCAGATTGAGGGTCCAGGCGAGCAAGCCCGGAAGGACCACGAACAGGAGGGTGCCCGGATAGAAGGAGCCGGCGTTCAGGCCGCCGAGGAGGGGCGACCCCGCCCAGATGGTGGGGTTCCAGAGCGGCAGGTGGCCCTGGCGGATGTCCGACCCGGACAGCACCCGGAGCGGGAAGTTCTGCAACAGGTTGTCGAAGCTGATGGCCGGGTGACCGGTCATCGCCGGGACCGCGAAGACGAGAACCGGCAGGACGAGGAGGAACGCGACCGGTCGGGCGTCGGGCGAACCGCGCCACCAGCTGGCGGCGCGGTTCGCGAGGCCCCGGGGGGCGGCGGCGATCGCGGCGGTCGCCACCGAGGCCTGCCTACGCCACGTGGCCGGCCAGGCCGCGGGCGGCGCCGTCGAAACGGTCTTTGTCGAAGGGCCCGACGACCGCGAGCGTGCGCGGCTCTTCGTGGAGCCGGCCCGCCACCCGGTGGACGTCGTCCAGGGTGACGCGGTCGATGAGCGCCAGGATCTGCTCGATCGTCTTCACCTCGTCGTGGAGCAGGAGCCCGGCCCCGATCCGGCTCATCCGCGCGAGCGAGTCCTCGCCGGCCAGCAGGGCCTCGGCGCGCAGGTACCCCTTGGCGACGGCGAGCTCGCGCTCGGTCACCCCCTGCGAGGCCAAGCGCTCGAGCTCGTCGGCCACGATGTGGAGGACCTCGTCGACGTGGCCGGGAGCGGTCCCGACGACGACGCACAGCGAGCCGGCGTCCTGGTACGCGAGCCGTTCCGAACCGATCGAGTAGGCGAGGCCGCGCTCCTCCCGGACCTTCTGGAAGAGCCGGGACGACATCCCGCCGCCGAGGGTGTGGTTGAGCACCGAGAACGCCCAGCGGTCATCGTCGAACCGGGACACGCATCGGATCCCGAGGGTGAGGTGGGCTTGCTCGGTCGGCCGGCGCAGCACCACGAGGGGCTCGGTCGGGTCAACGGGCGCGCTGCGCGCGGGGGCGGCGCCGCCGGGGGTGCCGGCGAACCGCTCCTCGATCGCCCGGGCGACGTCGTCGTGGCGGCAGTCGCCCGCCACCGAGACCACCATGTTCCCCGGCCGGTAGTGGATCCCGAAGAATCGCCGGACGTCGGTGTCGGTGATCGCGCCCACGCTCTCGGCGGTGCCGAGCGCGTCGCGTCCGAGCGGGTGGTCGGGGAAGAGCGCCCCGAAGCACCGCTCGACGACGAGGTCGGCCGGTTCGTCGGCGTGCATGAGGATCTCGTCCAGGATCACGCTCCGCTCGGCCTCGAGGTCCACGGTGCGTAGCGCCGGGTCCCACATGATCTCGCTCAGGATGTCGAGCCCGAGGCTCAAGTCCTCGGCCAGGAGCCGCACGTAGAACGCCGTGTACTCCTTCGTGGTGTACGCGTTGCAATCGCCGCCGACCTCGTCGAGCGCCTCGGCGATGGCCGAGGCGCTCCTCGTCGGGGTCCCCTTGAACAAGAGGTGCTCCAGGAAGTGCGAGGCCCCGGCCATCTCGGCCGGCTCGTCGCGCGACCCGCTGCCGACCCAGAAGCCGACCGCGACGGACCGGACCTCTCTCATGGTCTCGGTGACGAGGCGCAGCCCCGAGGGGAGCGTCTCGGTGGTGATGGCGGGAGCGGCCCTCCCCGCGCTCAACGCCGGCGCGGCGGCCGGGATCTCCGCCGGTCCCGATCGCCGCCCGCGGGACGCCCGTCGCCCGGGGCCCCGGGGCCGAGGTCACCGAGGTCGGCCACCAGCTCGGCCTCGAAGGCGTCCTCGAAGGAGGCGAACGAGCCCCCGCCGTTGCCGGTCGGCCGGTCGTCCCGGCCGAGGTCACGACCGGACTCGCGCCGGGGCCGCTCCGCGGCGGCCGGCTCCTCGCCCGGCGGCACGCTCGCCAGCGACAGGGAGACCTTGCCCTGCTGGTCGATGTCGTCGACCCGCACCTCGATGGCCTGGCCGAGGGTCAGCACGTCTTCGACGGCCCCCACCCGCCGGCCACCGGCCAGCGAGGAGAGCTTCGAGATGTGCAGCAGGCCGTCGCGGCCGGGCAGGACGTTCACGAACGCCCCGAACTTGGTGAGGTTGACCACCTTGCCGTTGTAGACCTCGCCGATCTCGGCCGACGGCGGGTCGAGGATGAGCGAGATCCTGCGCTTCGCCTCGGCCACCGCGTTGCCGTCCTTCGCCCCGATCGTGACCGTCCCGACCATGCCGTCGTCGTCCACGTTGATGTCGGCGCCGGTCTCCTGCTGGAGCGTGTTGATCACCTTGCCCTTCGGGCCGATGACCTCGCCGATCTTGTCGATCGGGATCTC
>DAIUEV010000018.1:38617-53460 GCA_036844945.1 Acidimicrobiales bacterium | reverse complement strand
CCGCGATTTCGGTTGCATCGCTATATCGAGTCGATATACTTCCCCGCGATGTTGGACCTGGCGCTCCTGGGCGTGCTCGAAGATGGTCCGCAGCACGGCTACGAGCTGCGGAAGCGCTTGAAGACGCAGTTCGGCCTGCTCGCCAACGTCTCGTTCGGGTCGATCTACCCGGCCCTGTCGCGGCTGGAGAAGAGCGGGGCGGTCGAGACCGTCGAGGCTCCTCCCCCGCTGGCGCTCGCCCCGCCGACCGGGTCGCTGAGCGGCGAATGGGCGGCCATGCGGGCCAGGCGGCGCCCGGGTTCGAGGGGCCGGCGGTCTCGGAAGGTCTACCGGATCACGCCCACCGGGAAGCAGTTCTTTCTCACCCGGTTGACCGAGACGTCCGTCGACGACGCCCGGAGCTTCTCCCTGCGGCTGGCGCTGGCCCGTTACATGGAACCAGACACGCGTCTCGCCCTCTTCGAGCGCCGTCGCACCCAGCTGCGCCAGCAACGCGACGAGATCCCGAACCCGGACGACCCCGAGCTGGACCGGTACGCCCGTTCGGTCGCCGAACACATCGCTGATGGGGTCGAGCAGGACATCGCCTGGCTCGACCGTTTGATTGAAGCCGAGCGCGGCTCCGGGGACGCGTCGGCTGAACCCGGTCGGCGGAAGACCCGCCGATCGGCATGAAAGGGAGACACATGACAGGCATCCGCGTGGCGATCGCCGGGGTCGGCAACTGTGCCAGCTCGCTCATCCAGGGGATCTCCTATTACAAGGAGGCCGACCCCAATGAGTCTGTCCCCGGGCTCATGCACGTCGAGCTGGGCGGTTACCACGTCCGCGATCTCGAGCCGGTGGTCGCCTTCGACGTCGACGCGGCGAAGGTCGGCACCGACCTGTCCAAGGCCATGTTCGCGGGACAGAACAACACGATCCGCTTCGCCGAGGTCGGCTACCTCGGGGTGACGGTGCAACGGGGGCCGACCTTCGACGGGCTCGGCCGCTACTACCGGGACGTGGTCGACGAGTCGCCCGCGGCCCCGGTCGACGTCGCCCAGGCGCTGCGCGCCGCTCGTGCCGACGTCCTCGTCTCCTATCTGCCCGTCGGCTCCGAGGAGGCCCAGCGGCACTACGCCGAGGCGGCGCTCCAGGCCGGGGTGGCCTTCGTGAACGCCATCCCGGTGTTCATCGCGTCCGACCCCGAGTGGGCCCGGCGGTTCCGCGACGCCGGGGTCCCGATCATCGGCGACGACATCAAGAGCCAGGTCGGCTCGACCATCGTGCACCGGATCCTCACCCGGCTCTTCGAGGACCGGGGGCTCGTCCTCGACCACACCTACCAGCTGAACGTCGGCGGCAACATGGACTTCCGCAACATGCTCGAGCGGGACCGCCTCGAGTCGAAGAAGGTCTCGAAGACCCAGGCCGTGACCAGCCAGATCGAGCACGCCCCGCTGCCGGCCGACGACGTCCATATCGGGCCGTCGGACCACGTCCCGTGGCTCGCCGACCGCAAGTGGGCCTACATCCGGATGGAGGGTCGCAACTTCGGGGACGTGCCCCTCAACCTCGAGCTCAAACTCGAAGTGTGGGACTCCCCCAACTCTGCGGGCGTCATCATCGACGCCATCCGGTGCGCCAAGGTCGCGCTCGACCGCAAGCTGGGCGGGCCGCTGCTCGGGCCGTCGGCCTACTTCATGAAGTCGCCGCCGGTGCAGTACCGCGACGAGGTGGCCCGTGAGATGGTCGACGACTTCGCCGCCGGAGGCGACGCCGGAGTCTGGCCGCCCGACTGAGGCTCAGCCGGCCGGCCGGGTCGCCCACCACTCGAGCAGCCGCCGGGTCGCCTCCTCCTCGCCGAGCGGGCCCTCGTCCAGTCGCAGCTCGAGCAGGAAATCGAGCGCCCTCCCGATCGTCGGTCCCGGCGGGATCCCGAGCAGCGCCATCACCTGGTTGCCGTCGAGGTCCGGCCGGATCGCGTCGAGCTCCTCACGCTCGCGCAGCTCGACGATGCGCGCCTCCAACTCGTCCATGCGGCGACCGAGGGCGCGCGCCTTCGCGGCGTTGCGGGTGGTGCAGTCACTCCGCGTCAGCTCGTTCAGCCGGTCGAGCAGCGGCCCGGCGTCCCGGACGTAGCGCCGCACCGCCCGGTCGGTCCACCCCAGCTGGTAGGTGTGGAACCGCAAGTGCAGCTCGACCAGCGTGGTGACCGTCTCCACGTCGTCGTTCGGGTAGCGGAGCGCCTCCATGCGTTCGCGGGTCATGCGGGCCCCGACCACCTCGTGGTGGTGGAAGGTGACCACGCCCTCGGGGGCGAAGGCCCGGGTCTTGGGCTTGCCCACGTCGTGGAACAGCGCGGCGAGCCGCAACACCCGGTCCGCCGAGGTGCGGTCCACCACCGCGAGGGTGTGGGCCAGCACGTCCTTGTGCCGGTGGATCGGGTCCTGTTCGAGGGCGAGCGCGGGAAGCTCGGGGAGGAACTCGCCGGCCAGTCCCGTGCTGACGACGAACCACAGGCCGGTGGAGGGTTTCTCCACCATGACCAGGCGGTCGAGCTCGGCCCGGATGCGCTCGGCCGAGACGATGGCGAGCCGGTGGTGGCCGCGCTGCACCGCCTCGACGAGGTCGGGTTCGGGTTTCAGGCCGTACCCGGCCATGAACCGCGCGGCGCGCAGCATGCGCAACGGGTCGTCGTCAAAGGAGACCGTCGGCCCGAGCGGTGTGCGCAGCACGCCGGCGGCCAGGTCGTCCAGTCCGCCGAACGGGTCGACGAGCTCGAAGTCCGGCAGGCGCAGGGCCATCGCGTTGACGGTGAAGTCGCGCCGTGACAGGTCGGTCTCGATGTCGTCGCCGAAGGAGACGTCGGGCTTGCGCGAGTCCGGCCGGTAGACCTCGGCCCGGTGGGTGGTGATCTCGTAGCGCCTGCCGCCGGCCTCGCACCCGATGGTGCCGAAGCGCGCCCCCTGGGTCCAGACCGCCTCCGCCCACCCGCTGACGATCTTCTCGATCTCCTCGGGGCGGGCGTCGGTGGTCAAGTCGAGGTCGTAGGCGTGACCGGACTCCGGGACCGACGCGCGGTCGACCAGGGCGTCGCGCACCGAGCCGCCCACCAGGTACAGGCGCTTGCCGGCGCCTTCGAAGCGCGACGCCAGCACGCGTGTTTCCTCGACGAGATGCCCGAACCGCGCGGGAACGGTCGGCGACACCGTTCCACGGTAGTGGACCCCGGTCTCGGTCCCGTGACCGGTTAGCGTTGATCGGTGGGATTGCGCAGCGTCCGTTCTGCCCTGGCGGCGGCGGTCGCAGTCGGTGCCGCAGCCCTCGCCGCGCCGGGCGTCGCTTCGGCCGCCTCGAGCGGCTCGCCGGCCCTCGAGCTGCTGGGCCAGAGCGCTGCGGTCACGCCTGTGGCACCCGGGGACCCCGCGCCGTTCGAGGTGACCGTCCGCGTGTTCGGCGCGGTGCCCGACGGGGCCGAGCTCGGCCTCAGCTTCTACGACAAGCTCGGCAGCCGCTCGGCGTTCGAGCAGACCATCGGCACCACCCCGAACGGGCTTCTCCAGACCGTCGCCCCGACCGCGCTGTCGGGGCTGAAGGCCGTCGACGGGGGGTACCAGTTCTCGGTCACCGTGATGGCCGGCGTGCCCGAGCGTTCGGGGTCCGACACGGTGGGGCTGTTAGGGGCGCGTGGCCGCGGGTGCGTCGCGGGCAACGGGACGTGCTCGGGCGTCTACCCGGTCGTGGTGACGCTCTTCGGGTCCGACGGCGCGGTGCTCGCCCACCTCACCACCTATCTCGTGTTCGCCGAGGCGAGGAGCGCCGACCCCCTCGTGTTCTCGTGGGTGGTGCCGATCGGCTCCCCGGTCCGGATCCGGACGACCGGTCCGCTCGACCGGGCGGTGCCCGCACTCGGCCCCTCCCGGGTGTCCGACCTCGCCGCGCTGACCGGGACGCTGGCCGCCAACCCGTCGGTGCAGGTCACGCTCGACCCGAGCGGAGCCACGGTCGACGGGCTCGTCGCCAGTCGCGCCCCGGGCGCACGGGCCGCCGTCGCCGGCCTCCGGACGGTGGCCGTCGCCGGGCCCGGGCGGGTGGTCGCGGGGTCCTACGTCCCGATCAACCTGGCCGAGCTCGGCACCGCCGCGCTGGGCGGGGTGCTCGGCACCCAGACCCAGGCGGACGCCGCCGCGCTTGGCGGAGTGCTCGGCGGGCTCCCGCTGGCCGACCAACCGGACCGGGCCATCTGGATCGCCCCGGGCGGGGTGAGCGCGTCGATCGCCAAGGGGCTCAGCGAGGTCGGGGCGACGTCGTTGGTGCTCCCCGATGCCGACCTGCCGGGCGACACCGAGGGCGGCAGCGCGACCTGGGCGCAGCCGTTCCAGCTGCCGCTCGGGCGGCAGTCGGTGACCGCGGCGGTTTCCGACGGCCAGCTGTCGAGCCACTTCACCGACGCGCCGAACGACCCGGTCCTCGAGGCCACCCAGGTCCTCGCCGACCTGGCCATGATCCAGTCGGAGCTCCCGAACGCCCGCGCGACCCGCGGCGTGATCGCCGTCCCCCCGGCCGGCTGGGACCCCGACCCGCTGTTCGTCACGGCCCTCGTGAGCGGCCTGGCCAACGATCCGGTCGTGTCGACGGCCACGCTCACCCAGTTCTTCTCGACGGTGCCGGTCGGGGGCAACCAGGCCGACACCACCCGCCACCTCGCGGCCTCGGCCGACGGCGAGCACCTCACCTCGGCGGAGGCCTCCGGCCTCGTCGCCGCCAGCGGCCAGATCGACGGGTTCCGCGTCGCCACCCGCGTGGGCGCCCCGACCGTCGCCGACCAGCTGGAGGAACTGCTGCTCACCTCCGAGTCGAGCGAGCTGCGCCCCGCCGCCCAGCGCAGCGGGCTGGCCACCTTCGAGCGCCACCTCGACGCCGAGCTCAGCGCGATCCAGGTGGTGCAGAACACGGTCACGATGACCGCCCGGACGGCCTCGATCCCGATCACGATCATCTCGAGCGCCGACTACCAGCTGACCGCGACGCTCACCCTGTCGAGCCCCAAGCTGCAGTTCCCCGACGGGGCGACCCGCATCCTGCACATCGACCACCCGACGAACTCGGTGCAGGTGGTGGTGCGGGCCAGGACGACGGGCGACCTGCCGCTGACGTTCACGCTGACCTCCGCGGGGGGCGAGCTGGTGATCGCCCACGGCCGGCTGACGGTGCGTTCGACCGCGACCTCGATCGTCGGCATCGTCCTCACGGCGGTCGCCGCGGTCGTCCTGCTCGGATGGTGGGCCCGCACCTGGTCCCGCGGCCGGCGCCGGCGACGGGCCCGGGTGAGCACGTGAGCGAGACCATCGAACGGGCCGGCGACGGCGCGGCGGCGGACGACGGTGGCGGTGGCGAGGGGCGTCTGCAGCGGGCGACCCTCGGCATGGCGGTGGGCACGGCGGCTTCCCGGCTCACCGGGGTCGGGCGGATCCTGGTCCTCGCCTACGCGCTCGGCTTCCACCATCTCGCCGACGCCTACAACCTGGCCAACACCACCCCCAACATGCTCTACGACATCGTCCTCGGGGGCGTGCTGTCGGCCACCTTCATCCCGGTCTTCGTCGACCGGCTGGCGACGCGATCGAACAAGGAGGCGTGGCGGGCCATCTCGGCCGTCACGACCCTGGCGCTCGTGGTGCTGGTCGCCGCCACCGTCCTGTTCTGGCTGCTCGCCCCGCTCCTCATCGACGCCTTCACCGCGTTCGGCCACAGCTCGGGCGCCTCGCCGGCCCTGCTCGCCAACGAGCGGACGGTCGCCACCAACCTGCTCCGCTGGTTCGTCCCCCAGGTCTTCTTCTACGGGGTGATCAGCCTGACCACCGCGTTGCTCAACGCCCGCAACCGCTTCGCCGCCCCGACCTGGGTGCCGATCGCCAACAACCTGGTCTGCATCGCGGTGCTGCTGTGGTTCCACAACGTGACGGCGAACCCGTCGCTCGGCGGCGCGCTCGCGCACGGCCACCAGCTCATCCTCCTCGGCCTCGGCACCACCGTCGGAGTGGCCGTCCAGGCGCTCCTCCTCGTGCCGAGCTACGCGCGCGCCGGTCTCGGCCGGGTGCGGTTCTCCTGGGACCCTCGCCACGAGGCCGTCCGCACCGTGGTTCGCCTCGGCCTCTGGACCTTCGGCTTCGTGATCGCAAACCAGGTGGCTTTGTACGTGGTGCTCGCGCTGGCCGTCGGGGCCAAGGGCAACGGGACGGTGTCGTCGTGGACCTACGCGTACGCGTTCATGCAGATGCCCTACGCAGTGGTGGCGATCTCGGTCATGAGCGCGGTGACGCCCGACCTCGCCCGCTTCTGGGCCCTGAAGGACGTCGCGGCGTTCCGGCGGCGTTTCACCGGTGGCCTGCGGGCGGTGCTCTCGATCATCCTCCCGGCCGCCGTCGGCATGCTTATCCTGGCCAAGCCGGCCATCGCCCTTCTGCTCGGGCATGGGGCGTCCCGACCGCAGCAGACCGCGGACGCCGGCTCGACGCTCGCCATCCTGGCGGCGGGGCTGCCCGGGTTCTGCTGCTTCCTCTTCGTCGTCCGGGCGCTCCAGGCGATGCAGCGCACCCAGGTCGCCTTCTGGCTGTACCTGGTCGAGAACGGCCTCAACATCGTGCTGGCCGTGGTCCTCGTCCACTCGATGAGCGTGCGGGGGCTGGCCGTCGCGCTCTCGGTGGCCTACAGCGTGGCCGCGGTCATCGGGGTGGCCGTGCTCCGGGGCTGGCTCGGCCACCAGCTCGGCGGCTGGCGGGCGTGGGCCCCGCTGCGGGGCTCGGCCCTCTCCACGCTCATGATGGGCGGGGTCGTGCTCGTCGTCTCGAACCTCTCGGGCGCGTCGCACGGCGTCGGGCTGCTGGTCCGGGTGCTCGGCTCGGTGGCGGCCGGCGCGGTCGCCTACGTCGGCACCGCGATGTTCCTCGCCAACCAGGACCGCCGGCGGGACCCGGACCCGCGACCCCCCAGCCCGTTCCGCCGACCCCCCCGGCCGTGGTGACCCCCAGATGGCAAACTCGGCGCCTGTCCAGAGGAGAGAGGTGTCCATGGCCCGGGTCCGGATCGTCACCGACAGCGCCTGCGATCTGACCGAGCGCATGGCCGCGGACCACGGCATTGTGGTGGTCCCACTGAGCATCCGGTTCGGTGACGAGGAGCTGGTCGACCGCCGCGACCTCACCCCGGCCGAGTTCTGGAAGCGCTGCGCCGACAGCCCCGCCCTGCCCGAGACCTCCGCTCCCCCGCCCGGGGCCTTCCAGGCCGCGTTCGAGGCGGCCCGCGACGACGGTTGCGACGCGGTGGTCTGCGTCACCATCTCCTCCGAGCTCTCGTCGGGGACCCACCAGAGCGCCCAAACCGCTGCGGCAGCACTCGGTGACTTCGACGTCCGGGTGGTCGACACCCGCACCGTGACCATGGCCCAGGGCTTCGTCGCGTTGGCCGTCGCCGAGGCGGCGGCCGGCGGCGCGGACGCCGACCAGCTGAGCGCGCTCGCCACCGAGGTGGCCGGGCGCACCCGCGTCTACGGCGCGATCGGAACGCTCGAGCACCTCCAACGCGGCGGTCGCATCGGCGCGGCCCGGGCCATGCTCGGCTCGATGCTGTCCATCAAGCCGGTGATCCAGGTGACCTCCGAGGGCATCGTCGCCGAGGAGTCCAAGCAGCGGACCCGCTCGCGGAGCCTCGAGTACCTGGCCGACAAGGTGCGCGCCCTCGCCCCGCTCGAACGCCTGGCGGTGTGCGACGGGGCGTCTCCCGACCTCGACAAGTTCCTCGAGCTCCTGGAGGGAATCGAGATCCGCAACGGCGGGGTCGTCACGGTCGACCTGGGGGCGGTGGTGGGGACCCACACCGGCCCGCAGACGATCGGCGTCTGCGCCGAGCTGCCCGCCTGAACACCTGGCCAGCGGCGGTCCGGCCGGGGGCGCCGACTAACCTTCGCCCCCATGGCGCAGGACTCGGACCCGGGATCGGTCGCGGCCCCCTCGGTGTCCGAGGAGTGGTCGAACCGGGCCGTCGACGCGGTCGAGCAGGTCGTCGACGTGGTCCACGACCGGGTGCTTCGCCCCGCCCTGATCGCCGGACGGGCGCTCGTGTTCGGGGTCGTCATCTCGGTGGTCGCCCTGGTGGTGCTGGTCCTGCTCGCCGTCGCGGTCGTGCGGCTGCTCGACGTCTACGCCTTCGGCGGCCGGGTGTGGGCCTCCGACGCCCTGTTCGGAGCGGTCCTGTGCGGCGGCGGCTTCGTGGTCTGGTCGCTGCGCACGAAGCGGCGCGGCTCGGACCACTGAGCGAGACGCCATGACCGAGCACCGCAAGATCCTCATCGCGGGCTCCGGCCCGGCCGGGCTCACCGCCGCCGTCTACTCGGCCCGCGCCCAGCTCTCCCCGGTCCTCATCGAGGGCGAGCCGTCGTCCACGAGCGACCAGCCGGGCGGCCAGCTGATGCTGACGACCGAGGTCGAGAACTACCCCGGGTTCGAAGACGGGATCCTCGGCCCCGAGCTCATGGCGGCGATGCGGGCCCAGGCCCTCCGGTTCGGCGCCGAGATCCACACGGCCAAGGTCACCCGGGTCGACCTCTCGGGTCCGCCGTTCTCGGTCTGGGTGGGCGGCGAGTCCGGCGACCCCGACTACCAGGTGGAGGCCCTGATCGTGGCCACCGGGGCCCGCTCGCTCATGCTCGGGGTCCCGGGCGAGGATCACCTGCTCGCCCACGGCGTCTCGACGTGTGCCACCTGCGACGGCTTCTTCTTCCGGGGCCAGGACATCGCGGTGGTGGGCGGCGGCGACTCGGCGCTCGAGGAGGCCCTCTTCCTCACCCGGTTCGCGACCTCGGTGACCCTCATCCACCGGCGCGACCAGCTCCGGGCGTCCAAGATCATGCAGGAGCGCGCCTTCGCCCACGAGGGCATCACCATCCGGTGGAACTCGAGGGTGGTCGAGATCCAGGGCGAGAACAAGATGACGGGGCTCCTGGTCGAGGACACGGTGACCGGCGAACGGGCCGAGCTCCCGTTGACCGGGCTCTTCGTCGCCATCGGGCACGAGCCCAACACCGCCGTGCTGAAGGGTCAGCTGGAGCTCGACGACATGGGATACGTGCGGACCTTCGGGGGCGCGGTCACGAACGTCGAGGGGGTGTTCGCCTGCGGCGACCTCCAGGACCACTACTACCGCCAGGCGGTCACCGCGGCCGGCTCCGGCTGCATGGCCGCCATCGACGCCGAGCGCTACCTCGAGGCCCGGGGCTCCTGAGGGGAACAACCCGTGGCCCCGTGGCGTTGGTCGGAGCAGGTGCCGGTTCGGCCGGTGAGGACGCCCGGGAAGGCCCGGGCGAGGACAACGAAGAAGGCCGGACGGCCAAAGGAGAGGAACCGATGAGCGGGAAGATCGTGCAGCTCGACGACGCTACGTTTGACGAGCATGTCAAGGCCTCCGAGGTGCCCGTCCTGGTCGACTTCTGGGCCGAGTGGTGCGGTCCGTGCAAGGTGATCGCCCCGATCCTGGAGGAGATCGCCGAGGAGCAGGGCGAGAAGATCTCGATCGCCAAGCTGAACGTGGACGACAGCCTCGAGGTGACGCGTCGTTACGACGTGATGAGCATCCCGACGCTGCTGCTGTTCAAGGACGGGGAGCCCGCGGCGCGTCTCGTGGGGGCGAAGCCGAAGGGCCAGCTCCTCCAGGAGATCTCCGCCTACCTGTAACGACCCTCGACGTCCTCCCCCTCACCGAGGGGTCGGTGGGCGACGCCGTCGCCGATGTGCGGGCGCGCCTCGCCGAGCTCGGCTTCGCGACCGAGGAGGACTCCCCCAGGGAGTTCGGCCCGGCCACCCGCGCCGCGGTCGAGGCCTTCCAGCACCGCCGCGGCCTGCGGGTCGACGGGATCTGCGGCCCCCAGACCTGGGCGACCCTGGTCGAGGCCGGGTTCCGGCTGGGCGACCGGGCCCTCTACCGGCGGGCGCCGTCGCTGCGGGGGGACGACGTCGCCGAGCTCCAGCAACGGCTCGGCGCGCTCGGCTTCGACAGCGGGCGGGTGGACGGCATCTTCGGTGACGCTACCGCCGCGGCGGTGCGCGACTTCCAGGCCAACGCGGGCGTCACGGTCGACGGCGTGGTCGGCCCGGTCACCGTCGGCGAGCTCCTCCGCATGCGGGCCCGTCACCGGCGGGCCGAGCTGGTGACCGACGTGCGGGCCCGGGAGCTCCTGCGCAGCTCGCCGCCCACCCTGGTCGGACGCCACGTCGCCATCGGCGAGCCCGGCGGTCTGGCCGCCACCCTGTCGAACCTGCGCCGCAGCCTGGTCTCCTCGGGCGCCCGGGTCACCGCCATGCACCACCCGGACGACTCGACCCAGGCGCGCGAGGCCAACGCCGGGGACGCCGACGTGCTGGTCGGCCTCCGGCTGGACCCCGAGGCCAGCGGCTGCACCACCGCCTACTACGCCGGCTACCGGACCGAGTCCGAGGCCGGCCGGCGGTTGGCCGAGCTGGTCCAGGAACTGGTCCCGCCCTCCCTCGACATCATCGACGGCGGGATCCGGGGGATGTCGGTGCCGCTCCTGCGGGAGACGAAGATGCCGGCGGTGCTGGTGGAGCTGGGCCCCGCCGCGGTGGTGGTCGAGCGGAGCCGCTCGCTCGCCACCGCGCTCACCGGGGCGGTCGAGGCCTGGGCCCGGTCGATCTGGGAGTGACGGGAGCGTGAACAACCGCCACCCCGAGTGGCGGCCGCCCGAACAAACCCTCAACCAGATGGCGTTCGGAACAATCCACAACGTCATGCACAGGTTGTGGAAGGAGCTGGATGAGGGGTCGAGGGTTGAGAGTCCGCGCGGCCCGGGTCGGCGGACTCAGGCGCCGGCGGACCCCACCATGGTGCGGTAGATCCGCTCCAGATCCTCGAGGGTGGCGAACTCCACCACCAGCCGGCCCCTGCGATTCTTCAGCTCCACCTTGACCCGGGTGTTCAAGAAGGCGGCCAGGAGTTCCTCTAGCTCCAGCAGCCCCGGCTCCGGCAGGGGGCGCGGGCCGCTCCGCCGGCTGGTACTACCATTGGTACTACCCGCTTCTGTTTTCCCAGCTGAGAGGCGGTCTTGGATGGTCCTGATCTCGTCCTCGACCGCCCGGACGGTGAGGCCCTCGGCGATGATCCGGGCCACCATGGACTCCTGGAGCGCTCGGTCGGGGGTGCCGAGCAGCGCCCGGGCGTGGCCGGCGCTGATGGTCGCGTCGGCCAGGGCCCGCTGGACGCCGGACGGGAGCTGAAGGAGCCGGAGGGTGTTGGTGACGGCCGCCCGGCTCTTCCCCACCCGCTTCGACACCTGCTCATGGGTGAACCCGAAGTCGTCGATCAGCTGCTGGTAGGCGGCGGCCTCCTCCAACGGGTTGAGGTCCTCCCGGTGCAGGTTCTCGACGAGCGCCTGCTCGAGGCTCTGCGCGTCGCCGGCACCGGACTGGGCGAGGACGGGGATCGTCTGGAGCCCGGCCCGGCGGGCGGCCCGCCACCGTCGCTCCCCCGCGATGAGCTCGTAGGCGTCGGGCTCCCCCGGCAGCTCCTTCACCAGCACCGGCTGCAGGACTCCCAGCTCCCGGATCGAAGCCGCCAGCGACGACATCGCCTCCTCGTCGAAGTAGGTGCGGGGCTGGCGGCTGTTGGGCCGGATGTTGCCGATGGGCACCTCCCTGAGCGCCGAGGCCTGCTGCCCGGGCACCTCAGTCGGGATCAGGGCGCCGAGGCCCTTACCCAGACCGCTTCGGCGCGCCATCGCTCACCTCCTTCGCCAGCTCCCGGTAGGCGATCGCCCCCCTCGAGCTCGGGTCGAACACCGTGATCGGCTGCCCGAACGACGGCGCCTCCGAGAGCCGCACGGTGCGCGGGATGATGCTCCGGCACACGATGTCCTTGAAGTGGGTCCGCACCTCGTCGGCGACGTCGATGGCCAGGCGGGTCCGGGCGTCGAACATCGTCAGCACGATGGCGCTGATCTCGAGGCCCTTGTTGAGGTTCGTGGCCACCAGCTGCACGTTCCGGATCAGCTGACTCAAACCCTCAAGTGCGTAGTACTCGCACTGGATCGGGACCAGGACCTCGGTCGCCGCCGCCAGGCCGTTCACGGTGAGGAGGCCGAGGGAGGGAGGGCAGTCGATGAGGACGAAATCGAAGTCGTCCACCACCGTGTCGATCGCCCGCTTGAGCTTCAGCTCTCGGCTGAAGGCGCTGACGAGCTCGATCTCCACCCCGGCCAGGTCGATGGTCGCGGGGGTCACGAACAGGTTCTGGACGCTGGTGGGTTCGATGCAGTCCTCGATCGGGGCGTCCCGCATGATGACGTCGTACATCGACGCCTCGAAGTTCCGGGTGTCGATCCCGAGCCCGCTGGTGGCATTCCCCTGCGGGTCGAGATCGACCACCAGGACCCGGTAGTCGAGCTCCGAGAGCGCCGCTCCCAGGTTCACCGTTGTGGTGGTCTTCCCGACGCCACCCTTCTGGTTGGCGATCGCCACCACGCGGGGGAGCGCCCGGGTCTTGTGCCCGTTCGAGGTCGGCAGATCCCCGAGGCGTTCCATGGCCAGTTGCGCCCGTTCGGCGAAGTTCGGCTCGGGTACGGCTCGGGCGTGCGCAGGAGCGTGGGCCGGGACCGGTTGCTCCGGCTCGGGTTCAGGTGCCGGCACCTCCTCGACCAGTTCCTCGACCGCCGGGCTCACCTCGGGAGCGCCCGGATCCGCCGGCAGCGGGGAAATGGGGGCCGGCTCGAGCTCCTGCTCGGTCACCGCCGCCTCGACTGCGGCTTCCGGCTCGACGACCGCCTCGACTGCGGCTTCCGGCTCGACGACCGCCTCGACCACGACCTCGGGCGCCCCCAGGGGCGGTTCCACCCCGGCAGGCTCGAGTTCCGGTTCAGGCTCTCCCTCGCGATCCAGCTCCGGCTCAGTGTCAGCCGGGGGTTCGGGCTCAGGGGTCGGCTCGACCTCGGTAGGAGCTTCGGGTTCTTCGAAGAACCGCTCCTCGGGGGCCTCTTCGGCCTGCTCGGAGGGCTCGGACGTCCGTCGACTGCGGTCCCGGCGCCAGATGGGCATCAGGCGGTGATTGCCAACTGCGGCACGGACCCATCCTTCCCTTCCCCATGGCTGGGGTCAAGGCTTTCGCCGGGTTTTGATGCCTGTTTCACGTGAAACACCCGATCCGGACCCGCGGGACGGCGGCGGCACCGGTTCCACGTGAAACACCCTCAGAACAGGGGCCGCTTCCACGGAACGCCCGTGCGCCGGGGGAACCGCTCCGGGCAGGGTCCCTGCTGGCGGAGCACCGCATAGGCGGGCTCGGTCACGGTCAGCCCGACCAGGCCCAGCTTCGCCAGCTCGGCGCCGGGCCACCGACTCCCGGCATCGGGGGGCTCCGAGACCACGAGCAATCCCCCGTCCTCGAGGAGCGGACTCCCACACTCCGCAACGGCCGCAGGCGGGCCGAAGAGCCTCGCCGTCACGATCGAATGTCTCGCTCGATGGTCGAGGTCCCGCCCGAGCTCCTCGGCCCGGACGGCCAGCACCTCGACCCGTGATTCCAATCCGCAATGGCGGACCGCCTCCCGGAGGAAGGCGGCCTTGCGGACCGAGGCTTCCACGAACGTAAAGGTCGAGGGCTGCGTCGCCGCAAGCACCAGACCCGGGAGCCCGCCACCGGTGCCGAGGTCCACCACCCGGTCGTCCGGGCCCAGGCCGGCATTCCGAACCGACGCCACGGCGCGGGCGAACCCCAAGGAATGCTCGAGGTGCGGGCCGAGGGGCCCGGAGCCGATGAAACCCTCCCGCTGCGCCAGAGTGAGGGACTCGAGGACGGGGTCCGGGATCGCCTCGGCCCCGCCGGCGGGCATCTAGTCGCCCGGGGCGATCACCACGTGCCGGGCCGAGTCCTCGCCCTCCGACCGGGTCGACAGACCCTCGATCTCGTTCACCGTGTCGTGCACCACCTTGCGGTCGGCCGGGGACATGGGCTCGAGGGCCCGCTGGGTCTGGGATTCCAGCACCTCGTCGGCAATCTGCTTGGTGAAGCGCTGGAGTGCCGCCACCCGCCGTTGCCGGTAGCCGGCGACGTCGACGACGATCCGGTCAGTCCGGGTGGGGAACCGGTGCTGAACGACGGTCCGGAGGACGTCCTGAAGCGCGGCCAACGTCGCGCCCCGCGGGCCCACCAGCAATCCAAGCTCGTTCCCGTCCGCGGCGACCTCGACCGTGTCCTCATCGAGGACGCGGGTCTCCACCGATGCGTCGTAGCCGTACGCATCGAGGAGGCCCTCCATGAACTCCTTGGCCGCCTCGGCCTGCTCTTCCAAACTCACCCCTTCGGCCATCTCGGCCTCCTTGTCCTGTCGACCTTGCTCGCCGCTGGCGCGGCCGTTCTCCCTTGACCGCGTCCGGGTCTCGGCCGAACCCCCCGAACGCGAGGAGCGGCGCCGGGTCGACGCAGCAGCGGGGGAGACCTCGGCGCCCTCGGTTCGGGCCCCATTCTCTTGCCCTCCACTTGAGGGTTTCCGCCGTTCGCCGCTCCGGTTCTTGCCGTTGGAGCCACCGGTCGCCTTCCTCGGACGCCGCTGCCGCTTGGGCCGTGGCCCCACCGGCTGGACCCGCGCCCGGACACGGGCCTCGCCCCGGGTCCGCCCGAACAGCCCGACCTTCGGCTCCGAGAGCACGATCAGCTCCGCGTCGGCCTCGGCCACTCCCAGCTGCTCGAGGGCCAGCTCCTTCGCTTCTTCGAGCGTTCGGCCCGAGATCTCAACCCACTCCACCGACTAGCGCGCCTTTCGCGGTCGCTTCCCTCGCGAGCGCGAATGGGAGTTCTGC
>DAIUEV010000018.1:0-38517 GCA_036844945.1 Acidimicrobiales bacterium | reverse complement strand
GCCGGATTGATGCCCTTCTCCTTGTAGAGCGCCATCATCTCTTCGTTGAGCTTCTGGCGGTTCTCGGCTCCTTTGTACTTGGCCTGCAGCTTCTTGATCTCCGGCTGGAGCGCCTGCATCCCGATCATCGACCGGGTGCTCTTCACCGTCAGCGGCGTCAGCAGCAGCATGATGATCACGGTCAGCAGGGCGATCGCGATCGCGTAGTTCGGGATGATCCCGTAGATCAGGGCCAGCACCCATCCGACCCCATCGAAGATCGGCTGGAAGATCCGGCCGACGTCATGGAAGAGGGCGTTCTCGGCGAGGATCATCGGCTCCGCCTCGTCTCCACGGGCACCGGCACGAGGTCCACGCCGCTGCCACCGAAGGGGTGGCAGCGGAGGATGCGGATGAGGGCCAGACGGCCGCCGTGGCGGAGCCCGTGGGTCTCGATGGCCTCGGCCGCATACGTCGAGCACGAGGGCCAGAACCGGCAGGGGGAGGGGCGACCGGCGCGAATGCCCTGGTAGAGGGCGATAAGTCCAAGGGCCGCCCGCCGCGGCGAGAGCCGGTCGGTCGTCACCGTGACCCCCTTGCGGCCGCCGAACGCATGGCCGAGCCTACCGTCGAGGCCAGCTCGGCGAATTCGAGCTTGCGGGCGCCGGGCTCGGCGGTCACCAGGTACCGGCCTGGCGGGGGCGGGTCGCGGCGGACGGCCTCGCGGAGCCGTCGGCGCAGGCGGTTCCGCTGGACGGCGGTGCCGTATCGCCGCCCGATGGCGTAGCCAACCTGGGGAGACTGATCGCCGGCGCCCGGGGGAACCCAGCTGACCCGGAACGGGCCGAGGTTGGCCCGGCCGGCCGGCCGGCGTAGTGCCACGAATGTGCTCCGCTGGCGGATCCGCCCGACGGAACGGGAGCTCACGGCGGCTAGACCGTCAGCCGCCGGCGTCCCTTGAGCCGCCTGGCCTTCAGGATCGCCCTGCCTCCGCGGGTCGCCATGCGCGCCCGGAAGCCATGGGTCTTCGCCCGCTTTCGGGTGTTCGGTTGGTAGGTTCGCTTCACGGGGGTTCGGCCTTTCGTAGCCCCACTGACGCGATCAAGACGCCGGGGGGAAACCGCCCGCAGCCGGAGGATATGGCTGCGCGGTCGGTGTACTTGCTCCCAAATGCTAGGCGCGATCCGGCCAAGCCCACTAGTCGGTGCCGCCGCAACGGTGTACGTTCGAACGTCCAGGTAGCGACCTGTGTTCCACACCTGTGGACCACGTGTGGACGGTCGAATCTGGAGGGGTGCGGAGGAGCAGGTGGAGCAAGGCAATGGGCTGTGGACACGTTGCACCGCGTCGTTACGTGAACAGGTTTCGGAGGCAACCTGGCAAATGTGGCTGTCGGGGGTCGAACCGGTTTCTGTGACCGATTCCGGTCACGAGGGGGTGCTCGTCCTCGGTGTCCCGAACTCGGCGGTCCGAGACCGGGTGGAGAGCCGGTTCGTCGGGATGATCGAGGGCACGCTCGCTTCCATCGCAGGTCAGAGCGTCAAGGTGCGCCTGCAGGTGCTCAACGAGGTGCCGCCGGCCGTGGCGACGGTGCTCGTTCCGCCGCTGCCGGGAGCATTCGCCGGCGACGGCCGGCCCGAGAGCACCGCGCCGGCGATCTCCACCGAGACCAAGCCGGTCAGTCTCGACTCACGGTTCAGCTTCGACAATTTCGTCGCGGCGTCCTCGAACCGACTCGCCTACGCCGCCGCCCAAGCGGTCGCGGAGACGCCGGGGCGCTCCTACAACCCGCTTTACATCTACGGGGACTCGGGCCTCGGCAAGACCCACCTGTTGCACGCGATCGGCAACTACGTCAGGGAGAACTTCCCGAAGCGCAAGGTGCTCTACGTGACCACCGAGACCTTCATGAACGACTTCGTCGACTCGCTGCGACTGTCGACCACGATCGCGTTCAAGCGCCGCTACCGGGAGTGCGACGTCCTGCTCATCGACGACGTCCAGTTCATGGAGAACAAGGAGGGGCTCCAAGAGGAGTTCTTCCACACCTACAACGACCTTCACGGCACCGGGAAGCAGATCGTGCTCACCTCGGACCGGCCGCCGAAGTCGATCGACACCCTGGAGGACCGGCTCCGCAGCCGGTTCCTGTCCGGCCTCATCACCGAGATCGACCCCCCGGACCTCGAGACCCGACTCGCGATCCTGCGCTCCAAGGCCGAAGCCGATCACGAGGACATCCCCCACGACGTCCTCGAGTTCATCGCCTCACACGTAAAGAACAACATCCGAGAGCTCGAGGGGGCGCTCATTCGGGTCACCGCGTTCGCGTCGCTCAACCGCGAGCCGATCTCCCTGCCGCTGGCCGAGCGGGTGCTCTACGACCTCGTGACCGCCGACGAACCACGACGGATCACGCCCCAGATGATCCTCGAGGCCACCGCCATCCGGTACGGCTTCACGATCGACGCGATCTGCGGTCCCAGCCGCACCCGGCCGCTCGTGACCGCCCGTCAGGTCGCGATGTACCTGGTCAGGAACCTCACGGACTACAGCTACCCGGCCATCGCGCGGGTGTTCGGGGGCAGGGACCACACGACCGTCATCCACGCGGTGGAGAAGATCACCGGTCAGATGAAGGAGCGCCGGCAGATCTACGACCAGGTCACGGACCTTCTGCTCAAGATCAAGACCGGCCCGTGACCGGCTGGGGACGCCGAAGGGCCAAACCTGTGATTCGGACGCTCGCGCCTGTGGGTGCACGCGCCCTTGTCCCCAGGGGGGCGCAGAACCGTCCACCGGGACGGCTCATTACTCCACACCGATCCCCGACATCGCCGACTGGGATCGTGACGATGACCTGGAGTCGGACTCGCGCGTCCACAATCCCCAGCTGTTACTACCACTACTAAGAATTTCAATTCTTCTTGTCATTGCAATTGTCGCTGACTCGGCACCGCCCGGACCGAAAGGACACGAATCCGTGAAGTTCCGTTCTGAACGAGACGCCCTCGTCGATGTCCTATCGACCGTGGGCCGCGCCGTCGGTGGCCGCGGGGTGTCCTCGGTGGTCCTGTCGGGTGTGTTGCTGGTGTGCGAAGGCAACCGGCTTGTCGGCACGGGGACCGATCTCGATCTCACGATCCGGATGGAGCAGGAGGTCATCGGTCTCGAGGACGGATCCTGTGTGATTCCGGCTCGCCTCGCGACCGAGATCGTCCGCTCCCTGGAGGCCGGGGCCGTGACGATCGACGCCGGGGAGGAACGGGTGGAGATCTCCGCGGCCCGGAGCCGGTTCGAGCTGCGGACGTTCCCGGTGGTGGAGTTCCCGACGATCACCCCGGCCGCCTCGGGCGGGCATCTCCTCGGGTCGGCATTGGCGGAGGGGCTCCGACAGGTGGTCCGGGCCGCCTCGACCGACGATGCCCGGCCGTTGTTGACCGGCGTGCTCATGACCACCGAGGAAGGGGTGGTGCGCCTGGTCGCCACCGACTCCTACCGGCTGGCGCTGCGCGACCTCCACGACACGAAGGCGATCCCCGACGCACCCGAAGTGCTGGTGCCGGCCCGCGCGCTGGCGGAGCTGCAGCGGCTGCCGGGGCTGGGTGGGGGAGCGGAGGACGAGGGCGGCGTGGAGGTGACGCCGGGCACCCACGAGATCACATTCCGGGTCGGGCCGGTCGAGATCCGTACCCGGCTCCTCGACGGCGCCTACCCCGACTACCGGCAGCTGATCCCGAGCGAGTACCCCAACCGGCTGCACGTCGGGAAGGAGTCGCTCCTCGGCGCGCTCCGCCGGGTGCGGCTCCTCGTGCGGGACAACACGACGCCGGTGCGCCTCTCCATGCGCCAGGGCGGGGTCGACCTTTCGGTGGTGTCCCAGGAGGTCGGAGAAGCGAGTGAGACCGTCGACGGCGACTTCACTGGCGAGGATCTGGTGATCGCGTTTAACCCCTCGTACCTCATCGACGGCGTGGAGGCCGTGGCCGACGACGAGGTGATCATCGAGACCGCCGACCCGAGCCGGCCGGCGACCGTGCGGGCGTCGGAGCGTGACGACTACCGGTACCTGCTGATGCCGGTCCGGGTGTCCTGAGCGCGCAACGCCGGTGATGCCGGAGCCCGAGGGCGACGCGGCGGCGCTCGTCCTGCACCGGCTGGCCCTGTCGAACTTCCGGGTGTTCGTCGAGGCGGTGTTCGAGCCGGCCCCGGAGGGGACCACGGTGCTCACGGGCCCGAACGGCAGCGGCAAGACGACCGTTCTCGAGGCGGTGGCCTTCTTGGGATCTCAGCGGTCGTTCCGGGGCGCCCCCCGCGACGCCATGATTCGGACGGGCTCGGAGCGGGGCTACGTCCGGGGGGAGCTGAGCGACGGTGGTCGACGGGTGTCGGTCGACACCGAGCTCACCCGCGGTCCCGGTGAGTCCCGATCCCAGGTGAACCGCCAGCGGGCCCGCCGGGCCGACCTGGCCGAAGCGGTCCCGGTCACGGTGTTCTCTCCGGACGACCTGGCGGTCATCCAGGGTGCCCCGGCCCTGCGCCGGGCGCTGCTCGACGACGCCCTGGCCAGCCTGCATCGTCGCTCGGCCACGGCGATCGAGGACACGGAGCGGGCGCTCCGCCAGCGGGGGGCGCTCCTCCGCCAGTCCGGCGGCCGCGCGACGCCGGAGATCCTGACCACCCTCGACGTGTTCGACGCCCGGCTGGCGGCGGCCGGGGAGGCACTGGTCGAGGCGCGCCGGGAGCTCCTGGCGACGCTGGCCCCGCTGGCCGCGGCGGCCTACCGCGCCCTGGCCGAGGCACCGGCGGCACCGCTCGTCGAGCTGCGCTACGCCCAGTCCTGGGAGGGCCTCTACGCCGACGCGTTGGCGGCCCGGCGCCAGGAGGACCTCCGCCGGGGGGCCACGACGGTTGGCCCCCACCGCGACGACGTGCTCATCGAGCTGGCCGGCCGCGACTCGCGGATCCAGGCCTCCCAGGGGGAGCAGCGCTGCCTCGCCCTCGGGCTGCGCCTCGGCTTGCATCGCCTCCTCACCGCCCGGCTCGGCCGGTCTCCGCTGCTGCTCCTCGACGACGTCTTCAGCGAGCTCGACCCGGCCCGAAGCCGTGCCCTCGTGCGCGAGCTTCCGGCCGGCCAGTCCCTCCTCTCGACGGCGTCACCCCTGCCCGACGGGATGGCGGTCGCGACGATCCTCGATGTGCGGGAGACGGTGGCGTGACTACCGGCGGGGGCGGCCGCGGTCACCCCGACGAGGGCCCGCGGCGGTTGCGCGAGAGTCTCGACGTCGTCGTCCGGCACATCGCGCCCCAGAGCGCGGGCGAGTTCGCGGCGATCTTCGGCCGATGGGAGGACATCGTCGGCCCCGCGCTGGCGGCCCATGTCCGCCCGATCCGCGCGACCCCCGAGGCCCTCGTGGTGGCCGCCGACCACCCGGCCTGGGCGACCCAGGTGCGGGCCCTCGGAGACACCCTTCTGGCACAGGTCGCCCAAGCCGCGGGACGCGCGCCCGAGCGCCTCGAGGTGGTCGTCCGACGACCTTGATCGGACCCCCGAGAGCCCCCACGCGGCTCCGCCGGAAAACAGTTCTGACCTCGGAGTCTGTGGCACTCAAACCATACCTCGGAGGGCCCGCGGAAGCACCGGCGAACGGCGCGCGTCGGGTAGGATTTGAAGGTCAGCGGACGGCAAATTTCGCCGTCCGGAGCGCGCGCCGAGCCGGTCCTTCCGGGGTCGTCGCGCCCCGAGGTCGGAGTGTGGAGAGCGGTATTGCCTAAGCGTGGTGGTGGTTCGTATGACGCAAGTGCAATCACCGTTCTCGAGGGTCTGGAGCCCGTCCGGCTGCGGCCGGGGATGTACATCGGGTCGACCGGCCCGAGCGGACTGCACCACCTGATCTGGGAGGTCGTCGACAATGCCGTCGACGAGGCGATGGCCGGCTACTGCACCCGGATCGACGTCACGCTGCTCGCCGACGGGGGTTGCCGGGTCGTCGACGACGGCCGGGGGATACCCGTCGACCCGCACGCGAGCGACCCGAAGCGGAGCGCGGCCGAGATCGTGCTCACCACGCTGCACGCGGGCGCCAAGTTCGGCGGTGACGGG
Source organism: Acidimicrobiales bacterium (assembly GCA_036844945.1). GTDB lineage: Bacteria > Actinomycetota > Acidimicrobiia > Acidimicrobiales > RAAP-2 > Palsa-461. The sequence goes on along the minus strand of DAIUEV010000018.1, from coordinate 32,435 downwards.
TACAAAGTGTCGGGCGGACTGCACGGTGTCGGCGTCTCGGTCGTCAACGCGCTGTCGTCACGACTGCTCCTCGAGGTCGACCGCGACGGGAAGCACCACGTGCTCGAGTTCAAGAACGGGGGGGAGCCGGTCGGCAAGCTGAAGGCCACCGGACCGGCGCCGCGGAACCGGACCGGCACCACCGTCACCTTCTGGCCGGACGCCTCGGTGTTCGAGGAGGTCGAGTTCCGGGCCACCACGGTGATCGAGCGGCTGCAGATCATGGCGTTCCTGAACAAGGGCCTCGAGATCCGCTTCATCGACGAGCGGGACGCGGAGGGCCAGCGGACGACGTTCAAGTACAACGGCGGCATCATCGACTTCGTGAAGCACCTGAACTCGGCGCGCGAGTCGCTGTTCCGCAAAGTCGCCTCGTTCGAGCAGTCCGAGAACTCCATGGAGGTCGAGATCGCGCTGCAGTGGAACACGGGGTTCCACGAGAGCCTGTTCTCCTTCGCCAACGGGATCTCGACCACCGAGGGCGGGATGCACGAGGAGGGTTTCAAGAAAGCCCTCACCAACGTGGTGAACCGCTACGCCCGGGGCAAGAACACCCTGAAGGAGAAGGACGAGAACCTGCAGGGCGAGGACATCCGGGAGGGGCTCACCGCCATCGTCTCGGTGCGGCTCACCGACCCCCAGTTCGAGGGCCAGACCAAGGCGAAGTTGGGCAACGTCCCGATGCGCTCGCTCGTCGAGCGGGCGACCAACGAGAAGCTGGCCGAGTGGTTCGAGGAGAACCCGCGCGAGGCCAACCAGGCGGTGCAGAAGGCCCTGCTCGCTGCCCGGGCGCGGGTGGCGGCGCGGCAGGCCCGGGACCTCACCCGGCGTAAGTCGGCGCTCGACGGCGCCGGGCTTCCGGGCAAGCTGGCCGATTGCTCCTCACGGGACCCACGGGAGTGCGAGCTGCTCATCGTGGAGGGCAACTCCGCCGGGGGCTCGGCCAAGGACGCCCGCGACCCGCGGACCCAGGCGGTCCTGCCCATCCGGGGGAAGATCCTCAACGTCGAACGGGCCCGCATCGACAAGATGCTGAAGAACGAGCAGATCCAAGCGCTGATCGCGGCGATCGGAGCCGGCATCGCCGAGGACTTCGACGTCAACAAGATCCGCTATCACAAGGTGATCATCCTGGCCGACGCCGACGTCGACGGCTCCCACATCCGCACCCTGTTGCTCACCTTCTTCTTCCGCCAGATGCGCGCGCTGGTGGAGGGCGGTTTCGTGTACGTGGCGCAGCCTCCCCTGTACTCGACACTCGTCGGCAAGGACAAGATCTACCTACGCGACGACACCGCCAAGGACAACTTCCTGGCGGAGAACCCCAACCACAAGGCCGACTTCCAACGGTTGAAGGGGCTCGGGGAGATGGACTTCGACGAGCTCAAGGAGACCACCATCGACCCGACGAAGCGCTCCCTCCTCCAGATCAACGTCGAGCAGGCCGCGCTGGCCGACGAGGTGTGCGCCATCTTGATGGGCGACGACGTCGAGCAGAGACGCCACTTCATCCAGACGAACGCGAAGGACGCCCGCTTCCTCGACATCTGAGGTCTTCTTCACCATGCCGCCCCGCAAGTCCACTTCCAGAGCCACCAGAGCGACGAAACGCTCAGCCAACGGGCCGAGCGCGAACGGCCACGGCGACGGCGAGACCGCGGTCCTCGGCTACATCGAGCCGATCGAGATCCAAGAGGAGATGGAGCGCTCGTTCATCGAGTACTCCATGTCCGTCATCGTCTCCCGGGCGCTTCCGGACGTCCGCGACGGGCTCAAGCCGAGCCAGCGGCGGATCCTCTACTCGATGTTCGATCAGGGTCTCCGGCCGGACCGCCCGCATGTGAAGTGCGCCGAGGTCGTCGGGCGCGTGATGGGCACCTACCACCCGCACGGCGACCTCGCGATCTACGACGCGCTGGTCCGGATGGTGCAGGACTTCAGCATGCGGCTGCCGCTCATCGACGGCCACGGGAACTTCGGGGGCACCGGCCCCGACGAGGGCCCCGCCGCCATGCGCTACACCGAGTGCCGGCTCGAGTCGCTCGCCCTGGAGCTCATGGCCGGGATCGACGAGGAGACCGTCGACTTCGTCCCGAACTACTCGAACTCGACCGAGGAGCCGGTCGTGCTCCCGTCTCGGTTCCCGAACCTGCTCGTCAACGGGTCCCAGGGGATCGCGGTCGGGATGGCCACCAACATCCCGCCCCACAACCTGGGCGAGGTCATCGACGCCACCGTGCACCTGATCGACCACCCCGACGCCACCCCCGACGACCTCATGGCCTTCGTGAAGGGCCCCGACTTCCCGACCGGCGCGCTCATCCTCGGGCGCCAGGGGATCCTCGACGCCTGCCGGACCGGCCGCGGGTCGATCCGGATGCGGGCGGTGGCCGACATCGAGGAGAACCGCGGGGTCACGAGCATCGTCGTGACCGAGCTCCCGTACCAGACCTCGGTGGAGGTGGTGGAACAGAAGATCCACGACCTCGTGCGCGCCGGGGATCTCGACGGCATCGCCGAGGTCCAGAACGACTCGGCGGCCCGGAAGCCCCGGCTGGTCATCCGCCTGAAGCGCGACGCCAACGCGAACGTGGTCCTGAACAAGCTCTACAAGCACACCCCGCTGCAGACCACCTTCGGGGTGAACGCGCTGGCGCTCGTCGACGGGGTGCCCCGCACCCTCAACCTCGCCCAGATGCTCGGCCACTACGTGGCCCACCAGGTCGAGGTGATCACCCGGCGCTCCGAGTACCAGCTCCGCCGGGCGCGCGACCGCGCCCACATCGTCGAGGGCCTGCTCAAGGCGATCGACATGCTCGACGCGGTCATCGCCGCCATCCGGGCCTCCGAGGACCGGGGAGCGGCCCGCGCCGCGCTGATGGGCGCCCCGTTCAGCTTCAGCGAGGAGCAGGCCAACCACATCTTGGACATGCAGCTCGGACGCCTCACCCGGCTCGGTCGCAGCGAGCTCGAGGAGGAGATGGGCAAGCTGCGGGCCACCATCGCCGAGCTCGAATCGATCCTGGCCGACGACGGCAAGCTGCGCGGGGTGATCAAGACCGAGCTCGGGGAGGTGCGCGAGCGGTTCGCCGACGAGCGCCGCAGCGTCATCACCCACGACCCGGGCGAGATGGCTCTCGAGGACCTGATCAACGACCAGGAGATCGTGGTCACGATGACGGCGGCCGGCTACGTGAAGGCGGTGCCGGCCACCGCGTTCCGGACCCAGGGCCGGGGCGGCCGGGGGGTCCAGGGGGCGCGCCTCAAGGAGGAGGACCTCATCACCCACGTGGTCCACACGTCCTCGCACGCCCACCTGCTGTTGTTCTCCGACCGGGGCCGGGTCTATCGGCTGCGCGGGCACGAGATCCCGACCAAGGAGCGCACCGCCCGGGGCACCGCGCTCGTCAACCTGCTGCCGCTCGAGACCGGCGAGACCGTGCGGGCGATCGTGCAGACCCGCGACTTCCCGGCCGACCACTACCTGATGTTCGCCACCGTCCAGGGCCAGGTGAAGAAGACCGCCTTCAGCGAGTACGACAAGTCACGCCGCGAGGGCTTCATCGCGATCAGCCTCCGCGAGGGCGACAGCCTCGTCCGGGTGATCGAGACGGCCGGGCGCGACGACATCTTTGTCGTGACCCGCCAGGGCATGACCATCCGCTTCACCGAGGCCGACGTGCGGCCGATGGGCCGCGACGCGGCGGGGGTGCGGGGGATCCGGCTGCGCGAGGGGGACGAGGTGGTCTCCTGCGACGTGGCCCGAGACGACGTCGACATCCTCATGGTCACCGACGCCGGGTACGGGAAGCGGACCAAGCTCGACCGCTTCCACGCCCAGACTCGGGGCGGACAGGGGGTGCGGGGGATCCGCCTGACCGCCCGGCGCGGCCGGGTGGTGGCGGCGTTCATGGTCCCCTACGAGGGCGACATCCTCCTCGTCTCGACCGGCGGGGTGACGATCCGGACGTCGGTCCGGGAGATCGCGTCCCAGGGCCGAGACGCGACCGGGGTGCGGGTGATGAACCTCGACGAGGGCCAGACCGTCGCGGCGGTGGCCCCGGTGGCGCCAGAGCAGGACTGAGGGACCGGCCGGCCGCTACTGGCTGGTGAAGGTCATCTTGAAGGGCGCACCCGGCGGCACGTAGGTGCCGATGACGTGGTGGCGAACCTCCACCGCGATGCGGGCGGCGGTCGAGCCGACCTGCACGACCAGTTGGTGGTTGGCGGAGACCACCTGGGTCTGGCCGGCGTGCACGATGCCCTCGTAGGCCGGGGTGGTCGACAGCGGATCGGTCGCCTGCACCCACGTGTCGCCGCCGCTCGCAGTGACGCGGACGGAGAACAGCGCGGTGGTGACCGAGAACGTGGCCGACGAACCGTTGGCCGACACCAGCTTCAAGGCGGGCTTGGTCGGTGTGGCCGGCCCGGTCGAGTGACTCGTGTCGGTCTTCGAGTGACCGGTCCCGGTCGGGGCGGCCGGCCCGACGCTCTGCGCGGTGTAGGGGAGCCGCAGGTCGGCGAGCCACTGCGGGTGGACGCGGTTGATCACCAGCCAGGCGGTGCCGACCACGACGAGGATGAGGCACACGACGATCAGCGCCCGCACGAACGCCATGAGGAGGCCGTCGGAGCGGCCGCGGCGGACGGCCGGCGTCTTGCCGGTGTCGGCCATGACGAGCGGCACTTGGGCGGTCGAGTTGTGGGGCTCTTCGAAGATCGGAAGGCCGACCGAGGTGGGGGGCGCCCCCGAGCTCGGGATGGACAGGGGGACGGCACGCGACGGCAGCGAGCCGGGGCGGGTCGGGACGGGCGGAGCGGGCGGTGCGATCGTCCCGACCGTCGTGTCCCCCGAGATGAGCGTCTGCGACGTGTCGTGCGCGGCCGACACGGCGGCCGCCGCGGCCGGGGCGTTCGGCCAGTGCTCCACGAGCGTCATGACGAACTGGTCGCCCGGCAGGCCGAGGAACGCGGCATAACGACCCACCGCCTGGAGGATGGCCACCCGGTCCGGAAGTCGGTCGACCGTGCCCGACTCGAGGTCCTGAAGCAGCTCGAGCGGGATCCCGGTCTGCCGGCTCACCTGGAACAGCTCGAGCCCCCGCGCGGCGCGGGCCTGGCGGAGCACCCGGGCGAGGTCGGGGACGGACGCGGGCTTGGGATCGCCGCCCGTGCGACGGACGGGACCGTCACGGTGCAGGATCACCACTCACCTCGCTCGGAGCCCGCCGTGACTGGCGGATTGCGGACAGCGTAGTTGGTGACCAGCCATTTCGTCCGTGCACCCGGCCCCTCGGGCCACTCGGCGACGGTCCGCACGGGCGGGCCTTCAGCGCACCGTGCAGAGGACCTCGCCGTGGAGGACCGCGAACCAGCCGTCGGGCTCCTCGGCCCATCGCAGCCAGCCCGCCGCGATCGCATCGAGCTCCTCGCCGGTGGCGAGGCCGAGCTCGATGATCCGCTGTGCGAGCACGGTGCCGCTGATGCGTTCGGCCCAGGTCTCGGACCACCACCGGCGGTCCTCCGGCGTGGCGAAGCACCACGCCGACGCGGACGCCAAGACTTCGGAGAAGCCGGCGGCCCTGGCCCAGCCGGACAGGTGGCGGCCGGCGTCCGGCTCGCCGCCGTTGGCGCGGGCCGTCCGCCGGTAGAGGTCGAGCCAACGGGCGAGCTCGGGTGACGCCGGGTACCAGGTCATCGTCTCGTAGTCGCCGTCGCGGGCAGCGACGATGCCGCCCGGTCGGCACACCCGGGCCATCTCGGCCAATGCCGCCACCGGCCGGTCGAGGTGCTGGAGCACCTGGTGGGCGTGGACGACGTCGAAGGTCCCGTCGTCGAAGGGCAGCGCGAAGAGGTCGCCGGTGGTGAAGGTCACGTCGACGCCCTCGGTGTCGAGGCCCGACGCGGTGTCGATCGCCTCGTCGGACCGGTCGAGGCCGATGACCCGGCCGGGCGCGACCCGCCGGGCCAGGTCCACCGTGATGGTGCCCGGCCCGCAGCCGACGTCGAGCAGCGACGATCCCGGCACGAGGTGGGGGAGCAGATAGGACGCCGAGTTCTCGGCCGTCCGCCACCGATGCGAGCGCAGCACGCTCGCATGGTGGCCGTGGGTGTAGCGGGTCCCGTCACCCTGCACGGTCACGGCCGGGCCTCACTCCTCACCGGAGAATCGCTCCCACGCCGACTGGCGGGCCATCCCGAGGGTCTCGCCGATGCGCGCCCAGGTGACACCGAGCGCCCGGGCCCGGCGCACCCACTCGGTGAGGTTGACCTCGGCCTGGCGGCCCGCCGCCGCGACGCTCGGCAGGATCGCCATCACCTCGTCGGCGGACAGGTCCTCGTTCCGGGCGATCGGGGCCGGCGTCTCGTCGGGGCACTCGTCCAGGATCCCGCAGCAGCACGACACACACTCCGAGCAGATGTACACCCCCGGGCCGCTCACCAGCGCCCGGACCGCGGTGTTGGGTCTCTGACAGAACGAGCAACAGGCGACGGGGACCTTGGTGGCGGGCATGGGCACCTCCCGGGTGTGTCAGGAATTACCTTACACCCGTCAGGCAACCCCTGACAAGGGCTCGCCTGACCCGCGACCTCATCGGGTCGGGACGGACCGGCCCCGCGGCGCCGTCGGTCGCAGGAGCCGGACGCGGGTGATGCCGGCGGAGGGGAGGGTCCGACACTGTCCGCGCGACCTCGGTCGCGCGACGCGGTGGGCGAGGGGGGACTTGAACCCCCACGTCCTTGCGGACACAGGAACCTGAATCCTGCGCGTCTGCCTATTCCGCCACTCGCCCCGAGCCGGTTCAGGCTACCGGAGCGGTTCGCGCGGCTCCACCCCGCGACCAGGGGGATTGCCGCCCACCGGGACCAGATTCGAACGCCTGCCCGTTAGGATGTCCGAGACCATGGGACTCCAGCAGTTCGAGGATCGCCTCGAGCGCCTTGTGGAAGGAACGTTGGCGAAGCCCTTCCGAAGCAACCTGCAACCGGTCGAGATCGGTCGACGGTTGACCCGGGAGATGGACCTGCACCGACGCGTGGGGGTGCACGGCCTCATCGCCCCCAACGCCTTCTCGGTGACCCTGGCCAAGCCGGACGTGGAGCGGTTCTCGAACTTCCTCGACGCCCTGGTCCGGGAGCTGGCCGAGGCCGCCCGGGAGCACGCCCGCAACGAGCAGTACACGTTCGTCGGCCCCATCGACGTCCAGATCCTCGAGGGCCCGAGACTGCGGGCCGGGCGCTTCAACGTGGACGCCGAGGTGATCGAGGGCCCCGACGGCCTGGTCCCGGCCGAGCTGGTCCTGCCGGGCGGCGGGCGCGTGCACATCGAGGGCGAACCGGTGGTGATCGGGCGCATGCCCGAGTGCACGGTGGTCCTCAGCGATCCGAACGTCAGCCGTCGGCACGCCGAGGTGCTGCGGATCAACGAGGCCTTCATGGTCCGCGACCTCGGCTCAACGAACGGCACCAAGCTGAACGGGGCGCCCATCAGGGAGAGCTACCTCACGTCGGGTGACAACATCACCGTAGGCTCCACGACCCTCGTCTTCGAGATGTTGTGACGGTGACTCCCCGGTGCTCCTAGGAACCAACTACTCCGCGATCATCCGACCGCTCCAGTGGTTGGTCGTCGCGCTCATCTTCTTGTTCTTCCTGCGGGTCGTGCGGGCCGTGTTCGTCGAGGTGCGCCCGGCCGGCCCCACCCGGGCCCAACGCCGCGCCCAGCGGCGGGCCGAGGAGGAGGACCAGCGGCCGCTGCGCGAGACCCGGTCCCGCAAGCAGCTGCGCCTCGAGGTCATCGAGCCCACTGAGCGCGAAGGGACCGTCTACGACCTCGACGGGGAGGTGACCGTCGGCCGGTCCAACGGCTGCGCGATCCCCACCACCTACGACGCCTACAGCTCGACGCTGCACGCCCGCATCTACCGGAGCGGCGGCCAGGTCTGGGTCGAGGACCTCGGCTCGACGAACGGGACCTACGTCAACTCCGAGCGCATCTCCCAGCCCTCCAGGCTGGCCAAGGGGGACCTGCTCCAGATCGGCGCCACCGTCTTCGAGGTCCGCCGGTGACGGTGCTGCGTTCGGGGGTGGCCACCGACGTCGGACGGGCCCGCGAGAGCAACGAAGACCGGGCCGCGGCCGGGGACACCCTCTTCGCGGTCGCCGACGGCATGGGCGGGGCCCGCGGCGGCGAGGTGGCGGCGCGGCTCGCCATCGAGACGCTCCAGAGCGCCTACGACCGCAACCCCACCATGGCCGGCCTGAGGGAGGCGTTCGTCGCCGCGAACGGGACGATCTGGGAGCAGAGCCTGCGGATCGACGGGCTGCGGGGGATGGGCACCACGCTCACCGCGGCCGGCCTGACCGTCGGCCCCGACGGCCGCGACGTGATGTGCCTGGCCAACGTCGGCGACTCCCGCGCCTACCTCGTGTCGGGCGGCCGGATCAGACAGATCACCGCCGACCACAGCCTGGCCGAGGAGCGGGTCCGCCACGGCGAGATGACCGAGGCCGAGGCCGAGGTCCACCCGCACCGCCACATCCTCACCCGGGCCCTCGGCGTCGGCCCGGACGTGGACATCGACCTGTGGCAGCTGCACGTGCACACGGGGGACCGGCTGCTCCTGTGCAGTGACGGTCTCACCAACGAGGTGGCGATCGAGCAGATCGGCCAGGTGCTCGAGTCCGTGCGCGACCCGCGCAAGGCGGCCCGGGCCCTCATCGACCGGGCCAACGCTCACGGCGGGAGCGACAACGTGACCGCCGTCGTGATCGACGTGCTGGTCGGGGAGGAGGGCACCTCCGAGCCCGCCGATGTGGCCCGGGTCGCGATCGAGGGCACGGTGATCGGGCCGCCGACCGGGCCGCCGACCGACGACCCACCGTCGGCGCCGACGGCGCCGACGGTCGCGTCCATCCTCGCCCGCCCCTCGCCCGCCCCGCCCTCGACCGAGGACCCGGTGACGGCCCTCCAGCCCGCGGTCGGGCCCGCCCCGGGCGCCGCGATGTCGGGGAACGGCGTGAGCGGGGACGTCTTCGTCGCCTCGGCGTCGTCGGTCGGCGTCCGGACGATCCCGCCGCCCGAGTACCGGGCGGCCCCCGAACGGGACGTCGCCCCGCTCCCGCGCGAGTCCCGAGGGGAGCGCCGGCGCCGGATGGGTACACCCCGGCGGATCACCGTGCGGGTCCTGCTCTTCTTCCTCCTGCTGCTGGCGGTGCCGGCCGGTGCCATCGCGGTGGTCCGCTGGTACTCGATGGACAACTGGTACGTGGCGATCGACCACGGGGACCTCGCCGTCTATCAGGGCCGCCAAGGCGGGTTCCTCGGCTTCAAGCCCAAGCTCCTCGACCGCACCAAGGTGACCACCACCGAGGTGCTGCCGTTCCGGCTCCCGGCGCTCCGCCACACCGTGGACGAGCCCTCCCTCAAGGCGGCCGAGCAGTACATCGCCAACCTCCACCAGGAGTTCGTCGCCGAGCAGAACGCCACCCCGCTGGACCAGCAGCAGTAGCAGATGGGGCGTCGGATCAGACTGCTCGGGATCGTCCTGATCCTGTGCTTCGGCCTCGTGATCGTGCAGCTGACGAACATCCAGTTCCGCCGGGCCCCGGCGCTGGCGCGCTCGGCGACCAACCCGGTCAACAACGTGCGGAACTTCAACAACGACCGGGGCGACATCTTCGCGGCGAACGGTCAGCTCCTCGCCGACTCCGTGCGGATCGCACCGCCCGGGGCCAAGACCTACCAGTTCCAGCGCCAGTACCCGATGGGGGCGGTGTTCTCACAGCTGGTGGGGACCTACTCGCCGATCTACCACAACACCGGCGTCGAGGCCTACTACAGCAGCTACCTCGGGCAGCACAAGCAGTCGCCCCAGACGCTCAGCCAGCTGTTCTCCCCGCCGCCGCCGACGGTCGACAACATCACCCTGACCGTGAACCCGACGCTGCAGGCGGACGCGATCGCCGCGCTGAACAACTTGCCGGGGCCCAACAAGGACGGTGCGGTCGTGATGCTCGACCCGAAGAGCGGCGCCGTGCTGGCCCTGGCGTCGAACGTGACCTACGACCCGAACCCGCTCGTCTCCACCAACTTCAGCGCCGAAACGGCGGCATGGAACCTCTACCACGTGAAGGACGGAGAGGGCTTCGCGCCGATCTACCCCTTCGGGACCTACGACCCCGAGCTTCCCGGCTCGGCGGCCAAGGTGATCACGACCGCCGCCGTCTACAACCTCGACCCCACCCTCGCCAGCTACAGCTACCCGGTCCAGGCGTGCGAGCCGGTGCCCGAGACGGGCGGGCTCACCATCTGCAACGACGCCGACACCGCGGCCGCGGCCGGGGCGTGCGGCGGGACGATGGTGCAGATGCTGCCGGAGTCCTGCGACCCCGGCTACGCCCACCTCGGGTCCCTGCTCGGGCCGAACAACCTGTCCCAGCAGGCCGCGCTGTTCGGGTTCAACACGGTGCCGCCCCTCGACCTGCCCACGGGCTACGTGCAGCCGTCCACCTATCCGACCGCGCAGGAGCTCAGCCAGGGCGGGAACCCCGGGGTGCCCGGGCTCTACTATTCGGCGTTCGGCCAACAGGACGTGTCGGCCACCGCGCTCCAGATGGCGCTGGTGGCGGCGGCGGTGGCCAACGGGGGGGCCGAGATGGTGCCCCACCTCCTGGAGAAGGTCACCGATGCCCAGGGCCGGGTGGTCGACACCTACAAGCCCCAGCTCTGGCACCAGTCGATGTCGGCCAGCGCCGCCGCCCAGATCATCCCGCTGATGCAGGCGGTCGCGACTTCGGGCACCGCGGCGGGGGACAACTTCCCGGCCTCCCTCAACGTCGCGGTCAAGACCGGCACCGCCCAGGTGGGGTACCCGGTCGTCACCTCGAACGCCGACTGGATGATCGGGTTCGCCCCGGCCAACGACCCCAAGGTGGCCATCGCGGTGGTCGTGCCGTTCCAGGCCAGCGGGAACTACGGAGCCACGATCGCCGGGCCGATCGTCCGGACGATGCTCGAGGACGCGCTCGGGTGAGCATGCGACGCCGCCCCCCGACCAGGAACGACGCCACCACCGACCGGCGCGCGGCGCCACGTAGGCTCTGACCGCCATGCAGCCCGTCGAAGTGCCCCGCGTCTTCTCGGACCGCTACGAGCTGACCCACCTCATCGCCCGGGGCGGCATGGCCGAGGTCTACCGGGCCCGCGACCGGCTGCTCGACCGCCCGGTGGCCCTGAAGGTGCTCTTCCCGGAGCTCTCCGTCGACCGGGCGTTCGTCGAGCGGTTCCGCCGGGAGGCCCAGTCGGCCGCCAAGCTCTCGCACCCGAACATCGTCCCGGTCTTCGACTGGGGCGAGGACTCGAGCTCGTACTTCATCGTCATGGAGTACATCGACGGCCGTCCGCTCTCGGCGGTGCTCCGGGAGACCGGCCCGCTCGAGCCGTCGCGGGCCGCCGAGATCACCTCCCAGGTCGCGGCGGCGCTCGCGTCGGCCCACCGCCACGGCGTCGTCCACCGGGACATCAAGCCGGGCAACGTGCTCATCACCCACGACGGCCAGGTGAAGGTGACCGACTTCGGCATCGCCCGGGCGGTCAACACCGAGGAGAGCCTCACCCAGACCGGCGCGGTCATGGGCACGGCGACCTATTTCTCGCCCGAGCAGGCCGAGGGGATCGGGGTCGACGCCCGCACCGACATCTACTCGCTCGGAGTCGTGCTCTTCGAGATGCTGACCGGGCGCCCGCCGTTCCTCGGGGACACCCCGGTGTCGGTGGCCTCCAAGCACGTGCGCGACATCCCGCCGACCCCCCGGGAGCTGCTCGACACGGTGCCGGTCCAGCTCGAGGCCGTGACCATGAAGGCGATGGCCAAGCTGCCCGACCAGCGCTACCAGAGTGCCGAGGAGTTCCGGGCCGACCTCCTCCGGTTCCTCGACGGCCAGCCGGTCGAGGCCGGACCACCGAACGGGAGCGTCGGGGCCACCGGGGTGATGGCGGCCGTCCGGGCGACCGGGGTGATGGGGGCGCTCGGCCGGACCCAGTCGTTCCCGCGCACCGCCTCGCGCACCCGCGACCCGCAAGGACCACAGGGCCGCCGGTGGGGCTGGATGGCCCTCCTCCTCGTCCTCCTGGCGGCTGTGGCGGTGATCGCGTACCTCCTCGTGAGCACGTTCGCCGGCGGCCTCACGGTCCCCGACGTCGTGGGCAAGCCGGTGGCCCAGGCCGAGCAGACGCTGCGGGCCGACGGCCTCACGATCGGGACCACCACCAGCAAGGCGAACCCCGCCACCACCGGCACCGTGGTGTCCACCGACCCGGCGGTCGGCGCCCACGTCTCCAAGCACTCCACCGTCAACCTGGTGGTGAGCGCGGGGGAGGCGACGGTCAAGGTGCCGAGCGTGGTGACCGACGACCTGGGGACTGCCGAGACCCTGCTGTCGCAGAGCGGGCTCAACTACAAGGTGAAGTTCGTCGCGAGCAACGGCCAACAGGGCTTCGTCGTGGCCCAGGACCCCCCGGCCGGGACGGTCGTGCGCCACGGGGCCAGGGTGACCATCTCCATCCCGAAGCCCACCAACCAGGTGACGGTGCCCAACCTGACCGGGCTCACCCCCCAGCAGGCCGCCGCGCAGCTGTCGCCGGCGTTGTCGGTCGGGTCCCAGACCCAGGCGTGCTCCAACAGCTACCCGTCCGGCCAGGTGTCGGGCTCGAGCCCGCCCGGGGGGGCGTCGGTGGCCCGGGGCAGTTCGGTCAACCTGACGATCTCGTCGGGGCCCTGCACCGTGGTGGTGCAGAACGTGGTCGGCCAGACCTCGAGCGACGCCAGCGGGGTGCTCTCGGGCCAGGGGCTCACGGTGCAGGTGGCCAGCACCAACTCCTGCGACCCCTCGCAGAACGGGAACGTGGTCAGCCAGAGCCCGGCCGCCGGCACCCAGGTCAACCTCCCGGCGACCGACACGATCACCGTGTGCAGTGCCACCTCTTCGACCACCTCCTCGAGCACACCGACCGCGACGACCTGAGCCGGCCCCGCGCGGCTCCGCCGGCGATTGAACCGGGCCGCCGGGTGCCCTACGGTCACGCGCCATCGGCAGGACGAGGAGGAGCGGGCATGGGATTCGTACAGATCATGGAGTTCACGACCGGAGACGTCAGCGGCTTCCGGGCGCTCGAGCAGGAGTTCGTGACGGCCACCGAGGGGAAGCGCACCGCCAGGCGGTCCGTCCTCGCCCGCGACCGGGCGAACCCGGACCACTACTTCGCCCTCGTCTTCTTCGACTCCTACGAGTCGGCGATGACCAACTCGAACCTGCCCGAGACCCAGACCATCGGCGCCAAGATGGACAGCGCGGTCGGCGGGCTGACCTTCCACGACTTCGACGTGGTGTCCGAGCTCGATCTGTAGCGGCGGGCGACCCTCAGGCCGGGACGAGGGCGGCCAGGAAGTTCGCGAGCAGGGCCGGCCCCGACGCGGTGAGCACCGACTCGGGATGGAACTGGACGCCCTCGACCGCGAGCTCCCGGTGGCGGAACCCCATGACCACCCCCTCGGCGGTCGTGGCGCTGACCTCGAGGACGTCGGGCACCGAGGCGGGGTCGATCACGAGCGAGTGGTAGCGGGTGGCCACGAAGGGGTTCTCGAGCCCGGCGAACACGCCCTTGCCGTCGTGGTGGATCTGGGAGGTCTTGCCGTGCATCAGGGTGGGCGCGGACACCGTCGTGCCCCCGTAGACCTCGCCGATGCACTGGTGGCCGAGGCAGACCCCGAGGATCGGCACCCGACCGGCGAAGGTCTCGATCACCTCCATGCTGATGCCCGCCGACTCGGGCCGGCCGGGTCCCGGCGAGATGACGATGGCGTCCGGGCGCTCCGCTGCGAGCCCGGCCATGTCGAGCGCGTCGTTGCGGTAGACGACCGGCTCGGCGCCGAGCTCGCCCAGCTCCTGGACGAGGTTGTAGACGAAGGAGTCGTAGTTGTCGACGAGGAGGACCCGGGCGCCCATGGTCCGGCCATCGTAACGGCCGGGCCCCGGTAGTCTTCGGGCCCATGGCCAAGCCAACCGGCGGAGCCCGGCGCGTCCTGCGTCCGGGCCGGACCCCCGCCAAGACGGGCCCGACCAGCCGGGTCGGCCGGTACACGCCGGCCGAGCAGAGCGGCCGCTACACCCGGCCGATCCCGCGCAACGTGCGCCGAAGCGCCCCGTGGTTCGGGCCCGCGATCCTCATCCTCATGATCTTCGGGATCCTGATGGTCCTGCTCAACTACCTGACCGTCCTGCCGGGGTCGGTCAGCATCTGGTACCTCGTGGGCGGGCTCGTCTGCATCTTCGGCGCGTTCGTGATGGCCACCGTCTACCACTGAACGCCCGGGGCGCGCGCCGGGGTCAGCCCAGGCGCTCGATGATGCAGGCGTTGGCTAGCCCGCCGCCCTCGCACATGGTGAGCAGGCCGTAGCGGCCGTTCGTCCGCTCGAGCTCGTTCACCAGCGTGGCCAGCAGCTTGGCCCCCGACGCGCCGAGCGGGTGCCCGAGCGCGATCGCCCCGCCGTTCACGTTGACCTTCTCCATGTCCGGGTGGAGCTCCTTCTCCCACGCGAGGACGACGGAGGCGAAGGCCTCGTTGATCTCGACGGCGTCGATGTCGTCGATCGAGAGCTTGGCCCGCTCGAGGACCATCTTCGTGGCCGGGATCGGACCGGTCAGCATGGTCACCGGGTCGGCGCCGGTCACCGCGAACGCCACGAACCGGGCCCGCGGGGTGTAGCCCGATGCCGAGGCCCTCTCCTCGCTCATGATGAGCGTGCCCGACGCCCCGTCGGTGATCTGGGAGGAGTTCCCGGCGGTGACCTTGCCGTCCTCCTTGAAGGCCGGCTTCAGGTTGGCCAGTCCCTCGACCGTCGTGTCGGGCCGGATGCCCTCGTCGGTGGTGATGGACTCGTCGGTGTCGTTGCCCTCGTCGTCGCGGATGGGGATCCCGATGATCTCGCGCTCGAAGCGGCCCTCGGCCGTCGCCCGGGCGGCGCGCTGCTGGCTGCGGGCCCCGAACGCGTCGAGGTCGTGGCGCGACAGCCCCCACTGGTCGGCGATCATCTCGGCGCCGATGCCCTGGCTGACGAGCCCGCCCACCGGGGCGTAGCGGTCGCGCACCCGGGGCCCGAACGGGAAACCGACCTCCCGGACGACCGAGGAGCCCATCGGCACCCGCGTCATCGCCTCCACCCCGGCCGCGACCACCATGTCGTAGGCGCCGGCCATGACGCCCTGGGCCGCGAAGTGGACCGCCTGCTGGGAGGACCCGCACTGGCGGTCGACCGTGGTGGCCGGCACCGACTCGGGCCAGCCGGCGGCCAGCACCGCCGAGCGGCCGATGTTGAGCGACTGCTCGCCGACCTGCATGACGCAGCCGGTGATGACGTCGTCGATCTCGGCGGGGTCGAACCCGTTGCGGGCCTGCAGCGCCTTCAATGGTTCGGAGGCGAGGTCCACGGCGTGCCAGTTGCGCAGCTTGCCGTTCCGCTTCCCCCCGGCGGTGCGAACGGCATCGACGATGACGGCGGTGGTCATGACCTCTCCTTCCGGCCGACCGGCACACCCGGCCGCGGACGCCTGCATGTTAGTTCGGCCTCCAAGGAGGCCGACCGGGCGACGACTAGGGTCCGACGCCATGACCGACGAGGGGCGGGGCACCACCCGCAACATGGACCGCTGGCTCGGTGACGGCGGGATGCCGCTGATCGGCCAGGTCGGCGCGTCGCTCGACACCTACGGCGTCGACGGCGAGGACCTCGGTTGGGTGGAGGGCGTGTTCATCCCCACCGAGCTGGCCTGCAACACCGGCGGGATCGTGCAGGCCGGCGTGCACTCGCTCCTCCTCGACGCCTGCATCAACTTCGCCATCAAC
Organism: Acidimicrobiales bacterium; assembly: GCA_036844945.1. Classification (GTDB taxonomy): domain Bacteria; phylum Actinomycetota; class Acidimicrobiia; order Acidimicrobiales; family RAAP-2; genus Palsa-461. The sequence continues at coordinate 16,492 of DAIUEV010000018.1, read as the reverse complement.
GCCGCCCTGCCGCGCGGCGACCGGGCCCGAGCGACCCTCGAGCTCAAGACCGAGACGATGCGTCCCGCCGCGCCCGGCACCACCTACCGGCTCCGCGGCGAGGTGGTGCGGATGGCCAAGCAGGTCGCCTACGGCGAGGCGACGCTGCGCGGTCCGGACGGCGAGCTGTGCTCGCGGGCGACCGGCACCTTCCTCTTGCACCGGGCGGGCGCGGAGAAGGGGGAGGGATAGCCGGCCCGCCGGGACCCGGCCCGCCGTGACACCGCGGCGCGGTGCCCGGCCGATCGGACGCGGCGCAGCCCGTCGCAGCCGCCTGGTCGCCGCGGTGCCGGTCGTGCTGGTCGCGGCGGCCGGCTGCGCCCTCGTGCGGTCTGGCTCCCCGTCACCCGCCTCGAGCGCGCCAAGCACCACCACGACGCTGGCCCCGACCACCACCACGACCATCCCGGCGTCGCCCCAGCCGACCGCCGAGGCGGCCGCCGACGACCTGGTCGGCGACTGGGCGGCCGGCAACCGGGCTGCCGCCCTCACGGTCGCGACACCGGCGGCGGTGACGGCGATGTTCGCGACCGCCTATCCGCCCGGGGAGGCCGTCAGCCGGGGGTGCAGCACCGCCTTCGCCCCGTTCACCTGCACGTTCGGGCCGCCGGGCGGGGGCGATCCCAACCTCCCGCTCTACTCGCTCACCCTCCTCACCGCCCCGGGCGGGGGCTGGTACGTGAGCGCCGCGGTGGTGGAGCGCTAGGCACGCCGAAGGGCCCCGGGGATACCGGGGCCGGACAGGCGACCTGCCATACTGGCGACCTTCCGCCAGGAGGGAGGGCCCACCGTGAGCGAAGCCGCGACCATCGCGCCCGTCGAAGAGGTCGTGAAGACCATCGACGCCGACGGGTTCACGGTGCTCGGCCAGGCGGACCCGGATCTGACCGACCGGCTCGAGCACGCGCTCGACGTCGTGGCCGACGAGGAGAGAGCGAAGGGAGAGGGACCCGAGCTCCACGTCCTGTCGTGCCTGCACTGCCACCCCGGCCTCCTCGAGCTCGTCGACTGGCCGCCGCTCCTCGAGGTGCTGGTGACCCTCTTGTCCCCGAACATCTACGTGCACCACAGCCACCTCGACGTCCACCCGCCGCACGACCCCACGCCCGGGCGGCGGTGGCATCGCGACGGGGGTGTGCAGGGCCGGGAGATGCGCCTGTGGCCGCTCGACCAGCCGCGGCTGTCGATCAAGGCCGGCATCTTCTTCACCGACGTCCACTCGCCCGACGACGGCGCCTTCGAGCTCACGCCGCGCAGCCACCTCGACACGGCCAGCCGCGACCCGTCGACGGACCCGCCCGAGGCCCAGCCGATGGTGGTCCCGAGAGGCAGCATCGTGCTGTTCGACGCCCGGGTGTGGCATCGGCGCCGCGACAATCTCGGCCACAGCACCCGCAAGGCGATGTTCCTCGCCTACACCTATCGCTGGATCACCTCGCGGGACCTGCCGTTCGACCCGTCGTGGGCCGAGCTCCCGCCGGTCCGCCGCCAGCTCCTCGGCGAGCAGACCTGGGAGCCCTTCTACCCGGCCCCCGGCGAGCTGCCGGTCGAGCAGTGGATGGCGGCCCGGACGGGCTGATCCGGCGGGCCGGGGCCGCCGGCGGTCAGTTCCCGATGTGGTCCGCGGGGACGGTGCCGAGGCGGCCGGCCTGGAAGTCCTCGAAGGCCTGGGCGATCTCGGCCCGGGTGTTCATCACGAACGGCCCGTAGGCGGCGACCGGCTCGCGGATCGGCGCCCCCCCGAGGACGAGCACGTCGAATCCGCTGTCCCGGGCGTCCTGGGCGCCGTCGGCCTCGAGGACGATGGTGTCGCCCGGCCCGTGCACGGCGAGCTGGCCCATGGCGAACGGCCGGCCGTCCGGGCCGACCTTCCCGTGGCCGCCGAGCGCGTAGGCCAGCGCGTTGAACTCACCGGGCCACGGCAGCACGAGGCGCGAACCCGGCGCGAGGGTGGTGTGGACGAGCGCGATGGGGGTGTGGGTGACGCCCGGGCCGCGGTGCCCGGCCACCTCGCCGGCGATCACCCGCACCAGCGCGCCGCCGTCGGCCGACGAGAGGAGCGCGGCGCGGTCCGGCTCGATGTCCTGGTAGCGGGGGTTGGTCCACTTCGACGCGGCCGGCAGGTTCACCCAGAGCTGGATCCCGTGGAACAGCCCGCCGCTTGCGACGAGCGACTCGGGCGGCCGCTCGATGTGCAGGATCCCCGAGCCGGCGGTCATCCACTGGGTGGCGCCGTCGGTGATAAGCCCACCGCCACCGATCGAGTCCTGGTGCTGGAAGATCCCCTCGATCATGTAGGTGACCGTCTCGAAGCCGCGGTGGGGGTGCCACGCGGTGCCCTTCGGCTCGCCGGGGCCGTAGTCGACCTCGCCCATCTGGTCCATGTGGACGAACGGATCGAGATCGGCGAGCGAGACGCCGGCGAAGGCGCGGCGGACGGGGAACCCCTCCCCTTCGAATCCCGACGGCGCGGTGGTGACGCTCTTGACGGGGCGGATGACCGTGCTGGTGGGGTCGGGGAGCTCGACCCGGGGGAGGACGAGCAGGTTTTCAACGGTGACTGCGGGCATGGCTCTCACCTTCTCGTGCGGCCGGGGGGCGGCCGACAGGCAGGTGCAACGCTTCGGTGCCCGGGCCGATTCCCCGGCTAGGTCCCGGGCGCCCGGCCTGCGACCTCGTAGAGGTGCCAGGGCCCGGCGATCCCCCGCAGCTCGTGGTCGCCGCGGTCGACGAACTCGATGCCCGAGCCGTGGACGAGGTCCCTGACCGTTGAGGAGGCGAGGATCTCGCCCGGCGCGGCGTTCGCCGAGATCCGCTGGCCGATGTGCAGCGCGATTCCCCCGAGGTCGCTGCCGCGGCCCTCGACCTCGCCGGTGTGGATGCCCTCTCGGAGCTCGAGGCCGAGTGCGAGGGCCCCCTCCCGGATCGCCCGGGCGTACTCCACCGCCCGGGCGGGGGAACGGAAGGTGGCGACGACCTCGTCGCCCTTCGAGAAGAGCTTCCGGCCGTCGCGCGGCCCGAGCTCCCGTTCGACCATGTGCTCGAAGCTCCGGAGGAGGTCGCGCCAGGAACCGTCGCCCATCGTGGCCGCGCGTTCGGTGGAGCCGACGATGTCGGCGAACACCGCCGTCAGCACCATCCGGCGGTCGACTCCGGTGGAGCTCCCCGGCGTGGAGTGGCCCTCGCCGAGGGAACGGTCGCGATCGGCCCGGCGGTGTCCGCGCTGGACGCTGCGGAGCATCATGACCCCGGTGCCGAACCAGACCCACTCCGGCCAGAAGTTTCCGTGCCCCCCGGTCATGGCCCAGATGGCCGTGCAGATGATGCCCGGGGTGGAGATCGCCACCAGCCGTTCGACCTGGGGCCGGACACCCCGGCGGCGCTCCTTCTTCTCGTTCTTCGCGGGCAGCTTCGGGAGCCCCCGGAAGGCGTGTTCGAGATCGGCGTCGGTCCGCGCCGCGTAGACCTCGTCCCGCCGGGCCGAGGATTCCTCCAAGTCGAGGCGGCCCTCGGCGAAGAAGGCGTTCAGGCGCTCGGCAGCTTCGTGACGTTCGGCGTCGGAGATCCGGATCGGCTCCGGCGCGTCGAGCGGCGCCATGGCGGGATTATCGCGCGCCGGACCGGCGGGCGACCCGGGGCGACCTCGTGTCGTCCCGCCGGTAGCGTCGGTGTGCACCGAGGACGGGAGTGGAGCGATGGCGGGGGACTGGGCCAGGCCGGTCGTGCACTGGGAGATCGTGGCGAAGGACCCGGCCGCGCAGGCCGGCTTCTACCGGGAGCTGTTCAACTGGGAGATCGGCGAGGGGCCGATCGCGCAGATCTCGCCGGGCATCGGCGGGCCGGAGCCGGGCCCGGGGGGCCACATCCGGGAGGGCGACTCGGCCGTCGTGCTCTACGTGCAGGTCCGGGAGCTCCGCGCCTCGCTCGACAAGGTGCGCGAGCTCGGCGGCACGGTGACCATCGAGCCGTTCGATGTGCCCAACGGTCCGACCCTGGCCGGGGTCGTGGACCCCGAGGGCAACGCGCTGATGCTGGTGCAGCAGTAGGGGCTCAGTCCCGCTCGTGGTAGCGCTCGACCCGGACGCTCTCCCTGTCGACGAGGGCCATCATCTTTTGCGCGACCGGGTCGGCACCCCACCGTGACTCGCAGGCGTCCGCCGCCGCGGCGGAGGCCCACAGGTCGATGACCGCCCAGGCCCCGTCGGCCCCCCTCGCCGTGGTCCGCCGGAGCAGCCCGGGCTGCTGGTAGGCGAAGTCCTCCTGGACCGCCTTGTCGGCACGGAGGAACTCCTCCTCGGACGCACCCTCGGCCAGCCGGAAGGACAGGATCTCGATCATCTCCTGAGGCTACGGCCTGCGGCACCGGACGGCCCCGGCGGCTCACTCGTTCTTGTAGATCCGGCCGTCCTTCATCACGAAGCGCACGTGCTCGGTCATCGTGATGTCCTCGGTCGGGTCCCCGGGCACTGCGATGATGTCGGCGAGCATCCCGGGCGCGAGGCGGCCGAGGTCGTTCGCCTCGATGAGCTCGGCGCTCGTCACGGTGGCCGCCCTCAGCGCCTGGATCGGCGTCATGCCCCGGTCGACCAGCGCCCACAGCTCCTTGGCGTTCTGGCCGTGGGGGATGGCGGGAGCGTCGGTGCCGCAGGCGACCTTCACCCCGGCCTTGATCGCCTTGCCGACCATCGCCTTTGCCTTCGGGAAGATCTCCTCGCCCTTGGCCCGGAGGGCGGGTGCCGCCCGGGCGAGGTCCAGGGCGTCGGCGAGATAGGTCGTGGCGACGAGGAAGGTGCCATGCTCCACCATCAGCTGGATCGTCTCGTCGGTGGCGAGCGATCCGTGCTCGATGCAGTCGACTCCGGCGCGGATGCAGGCGCGGATGGCGGCGTCACCGTGGGCGTGGGCAGCCACCCGGATGCCGGCCCGGTGCGCCTCGTCGACGATCGCCTCGAGCTCCTCGTCCGAGTACTGCTGGGCGCCGGCGCCGGTGCTGAAGGACATGACGCCGCCGGACGCCGAGATCTTGATGACCCCCGCGCCGTACTTGATCTGGTAGCGGACCGCCTTGCGCACCTCGGCGACCCCGTTGGCGATCCCCTCCTCGACGCTCTGGGGCATGATGTGCGGCGCCAGCCGCTGGAACATCGTCGGGTCGAGATGCCCGCCCGTCGGCGTGATGGCATGGCCCGCCGAGATGATGCGGGGTCCCGGGAAGAACCCCATCTCGATGGCGCGGGCCAGATCGACGTCGAGCAGGAACCCGGCCGTCTTGACCATGAGGCCGAGGTTCCGCACGGTCGTAAACCCGGCCATCAGCGTGGTGTGGCAGTTCACCACGCCGCGCAGCGTGCGGAACACCGGGTCGTCGCGGACCCCGTGGAGGGGATCCGGAAGCCCCTCGGGCCCGCCGGGCCCGCCGATGAGCATGTTGAGCTCCATGTCCATGAGCCCGGGCAGGAGGGTGACTTCACCGAGGTCGACCTCGGTCGCGGCCGCCGGCAGCTCGGAGGGGTTGACGCCGACGATGCGGTTGCCCTCGACCACCACGACGCCCGGCGACCGCACCGACTCGGTCTCCATGTCGAGCCACCGCTCGGCCCGGAGGATCGTGGTCTCGCTCATGGTTGGCGCCCTTCCGGTTCGTCTGGTGGCGTTCGATTCCTCGGGACACGATCCGAGGGCCGCTGTCCATCGGCCGGGTCCCTGGTCAGGGCGACCACCGTACTGGTGGCCCGGTCACCCGTCCCAGGGCACCCGGTCCGAGGCGAAGTAGGCCCAGCCGCGCCGGTCCCAGAGGACACGTTGGGCGGCGAGCCGCTCCCGGTATTCGTCCCAGTGGGAGATCGGCGGTTTCGACCAGGCCCGTTCGGCGATGCCGGCCAGCCGCGGGAGCAGCATGAACTCCAGCTCCGCTCCGGTTGCGAGCGTCTCGGACCAGATGGCCGCCTCCACACCGAGGATCGCCGGACCGATGTCCGGGACCTCGGCCAGAGCCGCCCCGGGGTCCCATGCGAAGGCGTCCTCGACGGTGGCCCGGGGGTAGGCCGAGAGCCCGAGCCGGTCGCGCATCGGTCGCTGCTCGGGCCGGACCGAGTGCTCGAGATAGGGCCGGTCGAGGTAGACGCCGGCGGCGGGCGACAGGAGCACCGACGCGCCGCGCTCGATCGCGCCGAGCAGCTGGGACCGAGCGTTCCTGACCGACTCGGCGAGGTGCACGACGAGCTCAGTGGGCGCCGGGGACCCGTCGGGCAGCTTCAGGTCGCCGCTCGCGATCGCGGCGAGGGACTCCTCGATCGCCGGGTCGAAGGCCAGCCAATGTTGGATCACCTCCCCGCCGACCAGGTCGGTCGACGCGCCCTCCTGCCAGGTGACCGGTGTCTTGCCAAGCGATCGGACGATGTCGCGTGCCCGCTCGACGAACCGTCGGTAGGCGTCTGCGGGCATGCCGACGGCCTCGTCGCCGCCGATGTGGAGGTACTGCCCAGGCGATACGGCTGCGACCTCGGACAGCACGGTCGAGACGAACTGCATCACGCCGGGATGGTCGGGGTGAAGAAGGTTGGAAGGCCGTTGCCGACCCGAACCGTCCGACTCCGCGAGGTCGGGGTATGCCGCGATGGCCGCCGCCGCGTGGCCGGGCATGTCGATCTCGGGCACGACCGTGATGCACCGCGCCGATCCGTAGCGGACGATCTCGGCGAAATCGTCCACGGAGTAGGCGCCGCCCGGGTGGTTACCGAAGGCGCGCTGCCCTCCGATCTCGGTCAGCCGCGGAAGGGACGGGATCTCGAGACGCCAGCCCTGGTCATCGGTGAGGTGGAGGTGGAGCACATTGCACTTGTAGAGGGCGAGGATGTCGAGGACCCGCTTCACCTGGGCCAGGTCGTAGAACGTCCTGGCGACGTCGAGGCTGAGGCCCCTCCAGCGATACCGCGGCGAGTCCGAGATCGCGAAGGGGCCAATGACATCTGGCTGCGCACTGGCCAGTTGGCGACACGTGGTGAGCGCCCGCGCGACGCCGACCGGGGTCGAGGACTCGATCACGACGCCCTGTTCTCCCAGTCGAAGCGAGTAGCTCTCGTCGCCCGGGTCCCCGCCTTCGTGGAGCGTGATGTCGAGTGCGGCGGCATCGACCCCATCGGGGCGGTACCAGTCGGTGCCGTCGGCGGCCATGTCGGCGGCGACCGTCTCGACGACGGGGACGAGCGCGGGATCCACCCGACCCGGGCGGACGCCGCGTCGGAGGTGCAGCGGGCCACCGGGGAGCGCCTCGAGCCGGACCGGGAAGGGGATGAGGGGGATCACCCAACCCTCACCGTGGAGCCGGGCTGATGTGGTCGAGCCGGGAGCCGGTGACCACCAGCACTGGTCGGATGGCGGGATCGAGCGCGACGAGACGGGCCGGATAGCCCGGGGCGATCCTGCCCCTCCTGTCGGCCACACCGAGGCACTCGGCCGGGTAGAGGGTTGCCATCCGAATCGCCTCGTCCAGGGGCACGCCCAGTTTCTCGACGCACCAGCGCACTCCAGCGACGAGCGGGACGGCGCCTCCAGCCAGGTTGCCCTGTGGTGTCACGCATCGATCGCCGGCATGGGTGATCTCGAGCCCCTCGAGGAGGAACGTCTTCTCCGACCCGCCGACCGGTGGCATCGCATCGCTGACCAGCATCGAACGACCCGCCGCCTTGGCCGCCAGGCTGAAGGCCAAGGTCTCGTCGGCCAAGTGCTGTCCATCGGCGATGAACCCGCACCAGACCCGTGGATCGGCGAGCAGCGCGGCGACGGGCCCGGGCTCGCGGCTCGCGATGGGGGGCATCCCGTTCCAGACGTGCGTGGCGGCCCGCAGACCCTCGTCGATGGCCCGGCGTATCTGTACAGGCGTCGCCTCCGTGTGCCCGGCCGAGACCACGGCTCCCCGGGCCACAAGTTCGGCGATGAATCCCGCCGGCACAACCTCGGGGGCGAGCGTCACCACCGTCGGGCACGACCCGGCCGTCGACGCGAGGTCATCGAGGAGCTGGTCGTCGGGGTCGTTGCGCAGGAGAAGGGGGTCGTGGACCCCGCGTCGAAGCGGGCTCAGCAGCGGACCCTCGAAATGGAGGCCGAGGAGACCGTCGATCCCGAGCGCAATTGCCTGTACAACAGCTCGAGCGGGGTCCGTCAATCCAGCTCGCGGACCGGTCACATAGGTCGCCAGCAGGTCCGTCGTTCCTTGGCGCCGGTGGGCGTCGACAATGGTCGCGAGTCCTTCGGGCGACGGAGAGTCGTTGAAGAGACGGTCTCCGCCGCCGTTCACCTGGAGGTCGATCAGCCCAGGGGCCAGGCTGCATCCGGTCAGCTCGATGATCTCGCCAGAGAAGCGGGGCTCGTCGAACTCGGTCGGCAATGAGGAGATCGCCCCCTCCTCGATGACCACCGCACGGTCACTCAGCACCTGGTCCCCGGTGTAGATGGTGGCCCCGGTGAGCGCCAGTCGTCGGGGCTCCGTCATGGCGTCACATCGACGGGGCACATGCGGCCGAAGGTCCGTACGACCACCACGGGCCTGCTCGGCGCTACGTGAACGCGATGGAAAGCGACTTCCACCCGCGCGTGACCGTGTGGTCAAGCTCCGCGCTCGCCAGGTCCACGTCCCAGTCGGGGAACCGCGCCAGCATCTCGTCGAGCGCGACCCGGCCCTCGAGACGCGCGAGAGCGGCACCGAGACAGAAGTGGATGCCATAGCCGAAGCTCATGTGGTGACCGATCCGGCGGTGAATGTCGAAAACGTCGCCGTCGGGTGGGAAGACACGGTGGTCGCGGTTGGCCGCCCCCCGCAACAGCATAAGGGCGCTTCCGGCGGGCACCGTCTGGCCGTAGAGTTCCACGTCGCGCGTCACGTACCTGCACCCGTTGACCGACGGCGGCTCGAACCGCAACACTTCCTCGACAGCGTTTGGCAGTAGCGAGCGGTCCTTCGCCAGCACCCGCCGTTGGTCGGGGTGCTCGCCGAGCAGTTTGATGCCCCAGCCGATCATCCGGCTGGTCGTCTCGTTGCCTGCGGATGACAGGAGGTTGACGTAGACGAGGATCTCTTCGCGGGTAAGCCTGCGCACCGTTCCGACTTCGTCCTCGAACTCGACGTTGAGGAGCGCAGTCATCAAGTCGTCGGCCGGGCGTCGAGCGCGCCAGTCGAGGTAGTCGCCCCAGAACGTGGCATCGCTCATGGCGCCCGCTCTGTACTCCGACGGCTTGCCGGGCTCGCGAGCCAGCCGTTTGCTGCCCTGCTGGCGAATGGCCTCCTGGTCTTGTTCCGGAATACCGAGGAGCATTCCGATCACTCGCATCGGAAGCTTGGATCCGAGCTCGGCGATCACATCGAAGCCCCGGCCGCCGACGAGCGGGTCGAGGAGCTCGGCACAGTAGCGGCGGACGTCCGGCTCGAGCTCGTTCATTCTCTTCGGGGTGAAGACGCGCGAGAGCACGCCGCGATGGGCGGTGTGCACGGGTGGGTCCTCCATGATGAAGAACCCCTTCGGCGGCTCGTACCCCGACTTGATGGCTTCGAGCACTCCGCCGCGGGCCGAGCTGAAGGTCGTCGGGTCCGCGAAGCTGGCCTCGACATCGTGGAACCGGCTCAACGCCCAGAAGTCGTAGGTCTGGTTGTAATAGAGGGGCGCTTCCTCGCGGAGACGCCGAAACACCGGGTACGGGTCGGCGTAGATCGCCTCGTCGTACGGGTCGTAGAAGACATCGCTCCCCGTCGTCGTCGCCATTGCGAGTCTCCCGGACCGTCTGTGGACCGCGAAGGTAGCAGTCGTCGCTGTCCTCACGACGCGGACTCGTCGGCGCAGAGCCGTGAAGTCTCTGGGTAGTTCACCACGACCCCGCCTTCGAACCACCTCGCGCCAGGCTCTCGCTGGCCTTCCCAATCGCCTCTCTACCAGCGAAAAGACTCAAGTCAAATCCCTCGACCGAATAGAGTTCATCGGTGGCTTCGTCTCAGAGTTCGCCGCGCGAATTGAGCAATTCGATCGTTGGCGCGCTCTTGGCACACGTGCGTCGGATGGGTGGTGACGCGTCAGTGCTCAGGCTCCTTCAGGAGGCAGGCGAGTCTCGAACGCCAAGCGAGCTCGAGGACCCCAACAACTGGAGCGGCTACGAGGAGACCCGCAGGCTCTTTGCCTCAGCGGCGAAGCTGTTGAATGATCGGGGTCTTGGTCGCAGTGTCGGTGAGGCGCTCTTCAGCCGATACTCCTCTTCTGGGGTCCTGGAACTCCTTCGGTCCATGGAGCACCCCGGGGAGGTGTTGCGGCTCATCTCGGAGGTGGCCACGAAGCAGTCGACCATCACGACCATGGAGTGCGTCGAAGTTGACGAGCGCCATGGGGTGGTGGTGGCCCAGACCAAGGAACACATCAAGCGGGATCAACTGTTTTGTGATTACACGGCCGGCGTGCTCTCGGGGGTCCCGACCATATTCGGGATGGCGCCGGCAACGGTGCTCGAGACCGAGTGCCAGAGACGTGGCGATCGACACTGCCTCTATCAGGTGAGCTGGGATCCGAACACCGCCGCCGATCTGGCCGCACAAGTCCAGTTCATGAGGACACAGATCACCGCCCTCACAACTCGTTTCGAGGCTCTCGAGCAGATGGCGTCTGAGCTGGCCTCGGTGGCAGATGTCGATGAAGCCCTTCAGTTGATCATTGAGCGTGCCGGTGTGGCCATCCGTGCACCGCAGTTCCTTCTGGCGGTCCGGCTCCCCCGGGAGAGTCTTCTCAGGATTCACCACGTCGGGCTTCAACCGAACGAGGTGGCCAAAATCGCCGATGAGGTTCTTGCAGACCCGCTCGACGATCACGCCGGCTCACGACTCATCGTCGATGTGACCTCCTCTGCACATAACTACGGTCGAATCGCGGCGCTGTATCCAGAGAGATACCGCTTCCTTCCAGAAGAACAAAAACTCTTCTTGGCCTATGCGGGTCATGCTGCTGCGGCGTTGGACACGGCTGCGGCACTCGGTGAGGCAAGAGAACGGGCCGAAACCCTTGGAGCGCTCTTCGACTTGGCGACTGCTCTGTCGGAGGTGGGAACCGTGCAAGCTGTGGCCGAGCGCCTGGCGCAGGCGCTGTTGGATGTCGCCGACTGCTGTCAGGCGGCGGTCTTTGTCTTCGAGCCCAACGACGCCATGTTCGTCTGTCAGGGACGGGCCAGTTCGGATCCGCAAGGGTCGGCGCGAAGACGTGCCGATGGGTTCGAGCGCATTGGTATCGATCGTTTCGTGTTGGACTCCATGACCAGCAACCCAACTCCGATCGCCTTTAGCGGGCCGGTTGGGCCCACGGGGTTTGGAGAGATCTCGAAGGTAGCGGGGTTCGAGGCCGGCATCGTAGTTCCGGTCGTCGCAAGGGGCAGGCTCCTCGCGATGTTGGCGGTGGAGGTGGACTACCGCGCGCTAGACGCGACGACGCAGAGCACCGGCAGATCTCGCCTCGACGGCATCGCCAGCATCGCTGCAACCGCCTTCGACAACGCAGGGTTGCTTGACGAGATTCGCCACCAAGCAGGTCATGATCCCCTCACCGATCTCCCGAACTCACGGTTGTTCGAGGAGGTGGTCAACAAGGCTCTTGCCAATGCTGGGCGGGACGGCACCTCTGTCGCCTACTTGTTCGTCGACCTCGATCACTTCAAGCGGGTCAACGACGAGCTCGGCCACCGTGCTGGAGATGTCGTACTGGTCGAGGCAAGCGTGCGCTTGCAGGCCACATTGCGTGCCGGGGACAGCGTCGGCCGACTCGGTGGAGATGAATTCGTCATTCTCATGCCTCGGGCGACGCGAGTTGACCTCGAAACTGTGGTGGGCCGCATCTTGGAGAATCTCGAACGACCGATCGCCGTTGCCGGAACGATGGTGCAGATCACTGCCAGCATTGGCGTCGCATTGGCACAAACAGGCGATACCGGGGACTCGCTTCTCAGGCGTGCCGACAACGCCATGTATCAAGCGAAGTCCGAAGGTCGCGCTCGTTGCTGCTTCTCCGCCTGAGGAGGAACGCCAGTACGCGGACTGCGGGTTCGTCAGCGGCATCCTGGGCGCGCTTCTTGACTGGAATGTAAGTGGGGGTAGCTGGAATCGAACCAGCGACCTCAGCACTATCCGATCGGTCGGGATCCTCTCGGTTGGTGTCGCTGCGTCCCAGGCGGTGTCGTCACTAACTGCGAACGGCGACTAGTGGATGACCGCGAGCCCGCTGGCGATGATCGCAGCGTGGACGACAATGAACCCGGCGTAGAACGACCGGAACGTGTAACCGCGGATGATGAGCCACGCGTCCGGGAGGATGCCCCCGAACGCCTCGCGTGCCGCGATGACCCAGACCACATAACGACACCCTTCCGCCGAACCGACGGCAGCGGCCACGATCGCCACCACCCCGATGGCGAAGAGATCCAGGCCGAAGCACCACTGCCAGTCGACCAGCGCCTTGAATTCGACAGTGTCGCGTGGTGCCGTCCAGGCCGGCAGCATGCGGAGAACTTGTCTGCCGTTGATGGCCGGCAGGAAACGCGCGCCGAGCAGCACATAGAAGCCTCCGACCGCATACATCCAATCCCTCACCGTCCGGCCTCCTTCTTGCCGCGCCTCGTCACGCGGGGATTGCTTGGATGATCGATCTCGGCCAGACGTTGGGCAGGGTCCGGGCCGGGGGATCGGCTCGAACCCGCGGGTCCATCACAGTGGTCCCCTCTGTCGTTTCGACGCGGTCGCGTCCTCTGGTTCGTTTTCAGGAGTCCGCGCAGCACCAGGTCGGTGAGCTCGTCGATCCGGCTCTCGAGGTCCTTCCCTCCCGAGGAGAGTTGCGACAGCGAGTCGATCCCGACGGCGCCGGCGAAGACGACCCGGGCAGCCGCATCGGGGTCGAGATCGGCTCGGAACTCGCCAACGCGCTGGCCGTCTCTTATCAGCTCGGCGATGCTACCGATCGCCTCCGCGAGGTATGAGGAGTAGACGGATCCTGGGGCCGCTTGCAGATTGAACTGCGCCCCCAGCCGGGATATGCAGCGGAAGGAGGGATCCTCTCGGATCAGCTGGGCGCGCCTGCGCATTGACGACACGATCAGATCGGCGCGGCTCGACTTGGTCGGTTGAGTCCGGAGTCTCGACAACATCTCCTGCTGCTTGGCACGGAACGCGGCGAGCGCGAGCTCCTCCTTGGAGGAGAAGTGGAAGTAGAAGGCGCCCTTGCTGATTCCGCTGGCGGAGACGATGTCGTTGAGCGAGACACCGTCGAAGCCGTGTTCGGCGAAAGCGACTGCGGCCGTGTTGACGATGTGGGCCCGGGTCCGCGCGGCTCGCTCTTGCCGGGGCCGCGGCGGCGCCATGTCCTAAATATACCGACTAGTCGGTTTGTTGTCTAGAGATACTGCGCCTGCGGCGCAGCTCGAGGACTCGTGCCTCATTGGCCGCCGGCATCTGGAGCGGCGATGACCTGGGCCTTGGGAGCGCTCTTCAAGCCCTCCGAGTCCCTCGGCCTCGTAACGGGCCAGCCCGACGTGCACGGTCTGGCGTCCCACCCCGATGGCCTCGGTCACCCGGAGTCCGTCTCGAATGACCCCGAAGACGGCTTCGTAGCGTTGTTCCACCTTGCTGAGATCCCTGAGTACTGGGCCACCCCCTCCGCCGCGAGCGGAGGATGGTGGGCAGGTGTCGGGCATCAACCGAACACGTGACGGGGATCACCCGAACACGAAATGTCCGCCATCAGCCGAACTCACGCTCTTCTGACTGGGGCTAGCTGGAATCGAACTTGCGACCTCAGCATTATCAGATCGGTCAAGATCCCCTCGATTGGTCTCACTGCGTCCCAGGTGGTGCCGTTTCCCCAAGTGAAACGTCCTTGAGGCCAAAGCGAAAAGAACGACTAAGGATGGACACGGACCGACTGGGACCTGATTGTTGGGACAGACACATCGTCGCGATCGAGGCGAGTTACGTTCAGACTGGCCCCTCAACCGTTAGCCCAAGGTTCTGCGCGGCGTCCGCCATCCGATGGTCGTAGGTAACGACAGCTCGTAGGTCCGCGCCGACAACCTGTGCCGCTGCGAGGTGGATCGCGTCAAGGCTGCGCAACTGGATGTGCGGGGCCAACATCGCGGCGCGATCGAGGATCTCGGGACCCAGCAGGATCTGGTCGAGTCGCGAGAGTTGACGGCGTGCCTGAGCGAGCGCCCCTGGTCCGCCGATGAGGACCGCTCTGACCACCTCCACTCGCGCAAGCGCGCTCGTCACGAGCTGGTCAGAACGGTGACGACGGAGGAACCGTCGTAGGGCGTTGGACTCGGTCTCTCTTTGGACGAGTTTCACCAAAGCGGACGAGTCGAGGTAGAGCCTCATCGCTCTTGATCACGCATCGCTGCCAGCCGACCGGATGCGTCGATGCCGTAGTCCTGTGGTGCGTCATCGATTACATCGCCCTCACCGGTAGCGGCGAGAACAAGACCACTGGTCACAAGGTCCTGCCACCGGTCCTCATGGGTAGGAACGAGGAGCGCGACGGGCCGCCCTCGATCAGTCACCTCAATCGTTTCCCCCGTCGCAACTCGGGCGAGGTAGCGGCTGGCGTGTTGACGAAGCTCCCGGACCCCAATCCGTTCCATGTGCTACATGGTAGCATGTGAGCTTCCGTATTCAAGCCTGATCGCCTCCCGCCGAGAGGTGTAAGTCGAACACCGAACTGAGCCTCGACATCGAACGGTGTTTCATGCGGTCATCGCCAGCGGCACCGCCTGGTTCTCGAGTTCGTCGACCACGGCCTCGAGCAGCGCCATGGATTCCTCTGCCAAGTAGCGGCGCTTGGCCACCGCCCACTCGTCGTGCTGCTCGCCTCTAGTACCAAACCCGTTGACATTTTCGGACGATTTCGTAAATATTGAAGACTATGAACTCGAAGCTCTGGGGCCTCGTGGACTCGGCTGGAGTTTGGTTGGCCAAGAGCTATGGGTTCCCGGCCATGACCGGGCGCGTTCTCGGCTGGCTCCTGGTTTGCGATCCCCCCGAGCAGACCGCTGCGGATCTGGCTGAAGCCCTGGGGGCGAGCGCGGGGGCTATCAGCGGAGCCACCAACACCCTGGTGCGCTACGGGTTGGCCGAGCGCCTGCGGGTCCGCGGCGAGCGAATGGACCGGTTCCGACTCCGTCCGGAGGCCTGGGACGCCCAGTTGCGTGACCAGTCCGAAGCGGCCACAGCCCGCGGGCTGATCGCACAGGGACTGGACGCGCTGGCGGATGAGCCGCCGGAACGCCGCCGTCGGCTGGAGGAACTTGACGCCTTCTATGCCTTCTGGGCAGAGCGCATCCCCCAGCTATGGCCGGAGTGGGATGCCTACCGCCGCCGGCACCTGGCCCAACTTCGCAAGGCCGACAAGCCCCATGAGAAACATCCGAAGAGAACTGGAGCACCCCGAGAAAGGACCGACTGATGTCTGCCACCATCCAGATTGAGGCATCCGACACCACCCTCTACGGCACCGACAACGGAGTTGAGGGGCCGGCGCTGCTGTTCTTGAATGGCGCATTTGGGAGCCAGCGTGACTGGACCGCGATTGCCGATCAGCTAGGCAACCGATACCGCTCGGTGACCTTCGATGCACGGGGTCGGGGCCGATCTCCTCGGGCCCCTCTGTACTCATTCGATGCCGACCTCGACGACGTCGCCGCAGTGGTCGAAAGCGCGGGTCTGGACCAGCCAATTCTGGTCGGGTGGTCACATGGAGCGGCTCTTGCAGTGCGCTATGCCGCCACCCACCTCAAAGTGGTCCGAGCGCTTGTCCTGATCGACGGGGCCTTTCCCGCGGCGGCGCCAACACCTGAAGAGAAAGAGCAGGCCAGGAAAATCTTCCGCAGGCTAGGGCCTGTCATGGCTGTCATGGCCGCCTTCGGCAGATCGGGGCGGATGTCGGGTGCGCAGGCTGCTGAGATGAATATCGGACTCCGGGTCGTGCTTAGCACGCTGGAGAGGGACTTCGACGCGCTCAACTGCCCAGTGAACTTCGTGGTTGGAACTGGCAAGCACTACGGCTCAACGGAGGAATCCTGCCGGGCCATGCGGAGCACGGTCCAAGCGATTGCGGAGCGCAACCCGAACGTCGCTCTATACCGGACGGTTCGGGCGAACCACACACAGATCCTGTCTCGCTGCCCGGAGGTAGTTGCCGACGCCATCGAGGACGTGGCGTCCAGGACGGGCCGGTCCGCCGCTCAGCGCGAGATCGGTCCTTGAAGCGGGAAAACTGCTGTTCATAGCTGGGATCGCTGCACCTAACTGCCTGCCTGGCCACCTCCCCCGCTCGACAAGAGCGGAGGCCGACGGCCGGGGTGTCAAGGATCACCCGAAACTGCGTAAAGGATCACTCGGAACTATTTCGTCCGGGATCAATCGGAACCACCACGGGTTGTCGGTGGGGCT
>DAIUEV010000017.1:0-61563 GCA_036844945.1 Acidimicrobiales bacterium | reverse complement strand
CAAGATTGTGGATGCCTTCCTGGCTGCCTCGCGAGGCGGTGACTTCGAGGCCTTGCTGTCACTTCTGGATCCGCACGTTGCACTCAGAGCGGACGCAGTCGCCGTCGCCATGGCGTCGTCGAGGCGAGAGCACGGCGCGCCGGTACTCGCTGGCCTGATTCGTGGAGCTCCGGCGGTAGCGGAGACTTTCGCGGGTCGAGCGGCGGCCGCCCGGCTCGCCCTGATCGATGGAACATTCGGAGCCACCTGGGCTCCCGGTGGAAAGCCCAGAGTCATCTTCCGTTTCGTCACTCGCCTGGGCCGAATTACCGAGATCGACATGGTTGCGGACCCAGAATCCATAGGCCGCTTCGAGGTGGCCGTGTTACCGGGTCGTCGCGCAGGAGGAAGGTCGGGTGATTCGTGAATGGTGATCCTTCCTGTGAACGAAACTGCAGACTGAGTTTCACGGTGGGGTGTTTCGCTCGCCTGCGATCCCCCAGAACAACGCACATCGCCGACGGGATGGTCGGCCATGTGTGGGTCAGTGTCTTCGCTCTACTCGTAGCTACCTTCGGTTGGCTGCCGATGGCCGGCTGACTGGCCTGTCTTCTCAGGCATTAGTCCAACCATCGCTTTGCTGGACACGGTGCGACGTCTCGGACATTCGACCTAGAGTTCCGGCTGGAATGTCTCCCGGTATGGCGGGACCAACGTTGGCACTCCTGCGACTGGGCGGTACGTGAACCGCGTCCGTCGATTCCGTTCGCGTCTGGCCGCCAACACCAGAGGAGCGACGGCGGGAGCGCGACTTGTCTGTCCCTGACCTAACTGATCGACCGCTGCGAGACCTCGTTTCCCTGAAAGGCAGACGAGCGGTGGTGACGGGGGGAGCGCGAGGCCTGGGCGCTGCCATCTCCTGCCGCCTGGCCGAAGCTGGCGCATCGGTTGTGATCGGCGATATCGACGAAGTCGGTGCGAAATCCACAGCTGAGGAGATCGGGGGTCGTTTCGGTGTCGCAACGTTGGGCACACCGCTTGACGCCGCCCGCTCCTCGTCGATCGCAGCGACAGCCGATCTTGCTGTCCACCAAATGGGCGGCATCGACATCTGGGTGAACAACGCGGGGATCTATCCGTCGACACCGGTACTCGAGACGGGTGACGAGGAGTGGGACCGGGTACTCGCCACGAACCTTCGAGGCACGTTCATTGGGAGTCGCGAAGCGGCGCGCCACATGACCGCAGCCGGACATGGCGGTGTCATCGTCAACCTGTCCTCGATTGCCGGTGTCCGCGGACGCGGCCCCGGTATTGCCCACTACGTCGCCTCAAAGCACGGCATCATTGGCTTGACCCAACAGATGGCGTTGGAGTTTGCCCCGCGGGCAATTCGAGTGCTTGCCGTGGCCCCAACCACAATCATCACTCCCGGCGTTGAAGCGAAGTTGAAGGAAACCAATCTAGAAGCGGCGCTCGCGGGTCCATTGGGCCGGGCGGGACGGCCTGACGACGTCGCCCGAGTGGTGCTGTTCTGTGCCAGCGATCTCTCCATGTTCATGACCGGCAGCACGCTCTTTGTCGACGCAGGGGAGCTGGCCCGTTGACTACGCGCGCTACATGGAGCGACTCGGACGACGCGGCCCGTGTGCTCCAGAGGTACCTAAAGGCCCAGGAGGACAAGGACCTCGACTCGCTCGTGTCGTGCTGGCACCCCGATGTTGAGGTGGTCCATCCGCTACGGCCTGATCGGAGCTGGCACGGGGCCGAGACCTACCGTCAGGCGTGGGCACTGATCTGGGAGAGCAATCCTCAGAGCCGTTTCGACGTGGTGTCGGCGGACGTCGTCGGCAACCGTATCTATCTTGAGGCTTACGTCGAGCACGCCGATGGCACGATGATCCCGAGCATGAACATCCTCGAGGTCGAAGGTGGGAGGATCCGCCGTGGACGCGTCTACACCGACAGACCGGTTTTGGACGGTGTCCTCCTCGACGACTTCGTCCGCGATCTGAACCCCGCACCAACACCTGTCGCGGTGGATCTCGGCGACGTTGCTGAAAGGTTCTTCGCAGCGTGCCAAAGCCGCGACTTCGACGAGCTCAAAGATGTTTTGCACGCCGACTTCGAAATGATCGTTCCCCAAAAGCCAGGTCGCGGTTTCAAGGGTCGTGCCCAGGAGATTGCGAACCTCACCTATCTCTTCGATGCGTGTCCCGACCTGTCGATGACCGTTCTCCGCAAAGCGGTCCACGGGAATGAGATCTGGACTGAGATCTCTGCCACGGGGACCGGGCTTGAGATGGCGGCCGTCATCATCTGGGAGGTGGACGGTGCTACCGACACGATAACCAGGGGTCGCTATTACTCCGAACCCGTGGACCACAGTGCGCCAGACATCAACGAGTTCTTGCGCGACATCGGCCGTCCACCAACCCGAAGCTGATTTCGCAGCGCTTTCACATCGCCCCACGACCGATTCATGATGATGAGATCAGCGCGCTCGAGTGGGCTTGGCACAACGTCGAAAGTCCACGTTGAACCCGTGAAGCCACCGAACTCAGCTGCGACTGGCCCTTCAGAGAGTTCGCGCCACCCACCGCACGAACCTTGACCTCATGGTTATCCGGAGGGTTCCCGGAGCAGCAACTGGAGCGCATGCTTGGTCGTACCCGGCGAGCCCACCGTAGGCAGAACCTTCGCTTCCGGCCACGGAGTCTCGATCCGAGCAAGGAGCTCCGCCACCGCTGGGGTGGCGTCCGAGGCTTCGGCGCCCTTCGATGCGCGTTCTGCGACCCGAGATTGCGCCAACGCCAATGGGGCCACGCAACGGATCTCCGTCAGGTCAGCGACGCAGGTTCGTGCGAGATCGCGCGCAGCGTTCCGCCAGCGAGCATCGACGAAGGTCGCGTCGAGAATCACGCTGCGCCCAGCATCTAGCTCCTCGCTAGCTGCTTCCATCAAGGCTCGGTACGTGGATTCGGTCACTTGCGGCCTGTAGAGATCCGCGTCCGAGGCAGTTTGACGACCTTGCTGTGACACCTCGGCAAGCCGCTTGCGCTCCACATCCGATCGAAACACGACGGCATCGAGAAGGTGCCCGGCCTCGGCGGCCCAAGTCGACTTGCCCGTACCAGGCGGGCCCCCGATCACCACGAGACGAATGCGGCCTTCGTCGAGGTGTGTCAGGGCCAGCGCGAGCAGACGATTGGCCTCTTGTATCGAATCGTCATCACCTTGAGTGACGCGCAGGCC
Organism: Acidimicrobiales bacterium; assembly: GCA_036844945.1. Lineage (GTDB taxonomy): Bacteria > Actinomycetota > Acidimicrobiia > Acidimicrobiales > RAAP-2 > Palsa-461. The sequence continues at coordinate 58,329 of DAIUEV010000017.1, read as the reverse complement.
CGACACCAACGCCCGCACCTGGGCCCGGTAGCCGATGTAGTGGTGGGCCAGCGAGGAGGGCCAATCGTCGGCGGAGGCCAACCGGTAGGAGGAAAGAAGGGCTTCCGCGCGTTCTGGACAGCCCAGACGCTCGAGATCCATTGCCAGCGAGGCAACGTCGCACAAGCCGTCGCAAAACCGAAGCCGGTCGTCGAACTCCAGGCAGTCGAGAACCCGCACCCCATCGTCGAGGCAAAACACGTCATCGGCCAACAGGTCCCCATGGCCGTCGCAGACGCGCCCAGCCGCGATGCGGCCGGCAAACACCCGGCCCCGTCTTGCCAGATAGCGGAAAGCCAGGTCCAGAACCTTGTCGTGAGCGGATCGGTCGAAAACTCGACCGACCAGTGGCTCCATCTCGGCTCCATTGCGTTCCCAACGCGCAAGCATGGCGTCACGCGTGGCGGCGGACTCGATCTCTGGGCTGCGCTCGGTTCGGGCGTGGAAGTCGGCAAGAAGCGATCCAAGATCGGGTATCGGCACCTCGTGCACCCGGCCTAAGGCAATCAGGGCACGAATCGACCGGTCGGCGGGGAGACGGCGCATCACCACGAGGTGGTCGCACACCGACCCTGCAGGGTCGGTCACGGCCGCAACGCCGAGATAGACGTCGGGCGAGAGGCGCGCGTTGAGCTCGACCTCTCTTCTACAGGCGTGCTCCCGGGCTTCCGCGGTGGTGAAGTCGAGGAAGCCGAACCGGACCGGCTTCTTCAGCTTGAAGGCTCGATCGCCAACAAAGAACACTGCGCCGCTGTGCGTCTCGCTCACGGCCACGTACGGAGCAACACCGGTCTCGGAGTCCCACTCCCCGGGCGCGCTGGACGCCAACGTTTCCGGCGGTGGCCTGGTGGAGAAGGTCGGGTCCACGCCACCAGACTGCGTCACTGGGGCCCGGCTCGAAAAGGGTCATTCGTCCCACCCGTTGCGGGATCCCACCGAAACAGGGGTCTTTCGGCCCTTCCGGACCTCGACCTCTCGTCGTATCGTGACCTCGGAGGTGGTTCACGTGCGCAACGAACAACTGCTTCGCGAGAACGTCCGAGAATGGGTGCGAGCGAATCGTCGCACCGGGGCCGATCCGGCCGACTGGGCAGCCGCTATCGCGGTCGGGGCCTACCAAGATGGCGCCTCTGTAGCAGAGGCCTGCCAGACCGCACGTGACTTTGTCCGGTGTTGGTGGGATCACCCGTCGCACTGGCAGGAGGCCGACGGTGAACTGGTGACCCTTGCGTCGTAGCGTCGACCGAAAGGCTCGGACGAAGCCGTTGTCCCGACCGTATTGACGACCAAGGCGTCCGGCAATGAGTTGCTTGCGCACTCGCATGCCCTTCGAATTGGCCATCTGACCGAGCCTCTTGAGTCCTTGGCCCCCGACATCCCGCGTCGACCTGCCATGCGCACGGGACCGCCCGAGAAGTCGGCACTCGAGAAGGCGAACCAACGTGACGAGCCCTGCCGATCTCGGAGAGTGTTCGGATCCGCTGCAAGGGTCCACACAGGTCGAGGAGCTCCACTGTCTCGTGCGGTTTAGGCCCGTTTGACCACTGCGTACCACACCCTGTCGGCGACGTGCTCTATCGCGTCCCCGATCCGTGCACATCGGCGGTAGAGCTCGCGACGTCCTGTCACCTCGCGCAGGTCCTCGGCCGCGACCAGCGTGGACATGGCGGCGCGGTACACATGTTCGATCTGGCGTTGGCGGCGGATGGCAGCGTCGGCCGCGTTGGTGGCATTGATCGAAGTCCGGGTCAGTTCGGGAAATCCGGCCAACAGGTCCTCGACCCCGAGTGCCATGAGATGGCACATCTCTGCGATTGGATGGTCGGGAACCATGGCCAAGATTTCCGTCTCGCGAACGAGATCCTTGGCTCCATTGAGAACCCGATCTAGTCGTTCGGACAACTCAAAGAGATCTTCAGGGTCGATCGGTGTCACGAACGCTCTGCGCAGCTCGCCGAGCAGTGCACGTTTCGCGACGTCAGCCTCATGCTCGCCGGCACGCACCCGCTCGCCGGCAGCACGGTCGCCGGTTGCCCACACTTCGAGGTCCTTCATCGCCCGGAGCGTGATCTGACCTTGCTCAACGAGCATGCCGACCAGGTCACGACCCTCGGGGAGGAACCAGCGTCGCGGCAGTCGCCAGATCACCAGAGGGCTCTTACCACCGGGAGAGCGGCGGCGGCCAACGCCCCGCTCACTGGCAGTGTGACCACCCACGCCAGACCGATCTCCGTGACCACGCGCCACCGGACGTGGCCGAGACGTTCACCCCCCACGCCGACGACCGATGGAGCGACCACGTCTGTGGTGCTGACCGGCGCACCGAGAAGCGAGCTGACCAACACGATCAATGAAGCGGAACCCTGACTCACGAGCCCCTCGAGAGCCCGGAGTCGATAGATCCCACGCCCGAGCGTTCGTACCACCCGCCAGCCCCCAAATGAAGTACCCAGGCTCAGGGCACCTGCGGCGGCCAATTCGACCCATAAGGGCACCGAGAATCGCCTCGCGTGTTGGCCGGCCACAAGCGCGAGTGCCATGAGACCCATGGTCTTCTGGGCGTCGTTGGAGCCATGCGCAAGTGCCAACGCTGCCGTCGTCACAACTTCGAGTCGCCGGATTGGGACGACAACGGCCCGCGTCGCTCTCTTTAGCAGCCCACGTGCTGCTCGAAGGGCGATCATCCCGAGTGGCACGGCGATTGCCGAGGAGCCCAGCAGCCACACAAGCGACCCGACCACCCCCACGGGGCGAATACCGTGCAGTCCCCCCCATCGGACAGCATGCCCTCCGCCCTCGGCCAGTGCGGCCCCGGCCAGCGCTCCGACCAGGCAATGCCCAGAGCTGCACGGAAGTCCGCGCCAGAGAGTGAGGAGATTCCACGCCAAGGCACCGACGATCGCGGCCACCAGGACGGGCAGGAGACGGGCGGCGGGCACAGACACGATTCCGGCCAGCGTGGCGGCCACTGCGGTTCCGACGACCAGCGCCCCCACCACATGGAAGAAGGTCGCAACGGCCACGGCGGCACTGGGCCGAAGGGCACCGGTCACAATGGGCGCCGCGATGGCATTGCCGGCATCGTGCACGCCATTGGCGACCCCGAAGCAGAGCGCAAGACCAATCGCTAGCGGGATCACGGATCGAACCTCTCAAACTCGGGACCTCCGGCCCTGGACGTTCGACCATTAGGCGTCCAGGATGAGCGCGGGAACCCAGTTGTGGGTCCCGAAGCAGAATGGAGGTGAGAGCGATGGTGCTGACGCGTTGGGATCGCGTTGGGATCGACATCCCCGAGCGATGGCGTCGGTGGTTTGATGCTGACGTCGAGCGCGAAGGTTGGCTTCGCGTTGAGGAGATGCACGATGGCGACACCCTCGTAATCCGAGTTGAGCTTCCCGGTGTCAACCCTGACAAGGATATTGATGTCACGGTGAACGATGGGGTGCTCCAGATCTCGGCGCGGCGCGAGAAGCGCGACGCCGACAAGAGCAAGAACAACGGGTATCGCTCGGAGTTCCACTATGGGGAGTTCTCCCGCAATCTCGCCTTGCCGGCGGGGGTGGACAAGAGCGCCGTGACCGCCGAGTACAAGGACGGCATCTTGAAGGTGACCGTGCCATGGCCAGCCGAACCAGAGCCTGGTTCGCAGAAGGTCCTCGTCGAGCGAGGCTGAAGGTTCAATCCTCCTGGGCCCCGGGCCGGTCGGACCGCACATCGGTACGGTGTGTCGCATCTGACCGGCCCTCGAGGTCGTCTTGGCCCGGTGCCCAACGCCGCATCGTCTACAGCATGTCCGCATCGGGGCACGACTTGCGATTCCTATTCAGTCGCTATCGTCATTCCCGGCTCCTTCTGAGCGGGTCGGATTCGCCAAGAGCTCCTACTCTCCTGCCCCGGTGGAAACCAGCTGACCTCCTCTCATCTTCACGATGCGGTCGGCTCGCTGTGCGAGGCGTTCATCGTGTGTGACCAGCAGAATGGTCATCCCGCCGGCCCGGACCCGGCTGAACAGGTTCATCACATTCTCCGCCGCCTCCGCGTCGAGGTTGCCAGTGGGTTCGTCGGCCAAGAGAAGGGACGGATCGTTGGCAAGTGCGCGAGCGATCGCGACGCGCTGGCGTTCACCGCCTGACAGCTGTGTGGGGAGTCGCTGATCACGATCGGCGAGGTCCACCTGTTCGAGAAGGTCCAGAGCACGAATGCGCCGCGCTTTGCTCCCCCGGTGTGTCCCATACATGGCGAGCTCGACATTCGCAAGGACACTTATTCGTGGCAGGAGATTGTGAAGTTGGAAGATGAGGCCAACCTCTTCCCGACGGTAACGACTGATGTCACGGACCTTGTCGAGGTCGCGTCCCATCACTCGGACCGTGCCAGACGTCGGCTTGTCGAGAGCCGCGATGAGGTGGAGGAGGGTTGACTTACCACAACCTGATGGCCCCGAGATCGCCACAAACTCGTTCTTCTCGATGCTAAGAGTGACGCGATTCAGTGCCAATACCCCGCCTGGGTACCGCTTCACCACGTCATCAAGACCCACCGCTTCGGGGGCAGCAACGAGATCAATGGTGCTCGCACCCGAACCCACCGAGCGGTCATTCATAGCTCAGAGCCTTCAACGGCACCAGCAAAGCCGCCCTGATCGCCGGATAGAGACATCCGAGAAACGTCATTGCCAGGGCTGTGTAGAGAGCTCGCCAAAAGGCGCCCGGCGTGAAATTCGTACGGAGGATCCCTGTCAATGACGGGACATGTTCCAAGACTGTTGTGACACCGAACGAGAGTCCGATCCCAACGCACGCGCCGACGAAGGCGAGCGCAATCCCCTCGCTCAGGATTAGGCCGACGATCCGTCGCCTCGTCCATCCGACCGCGCGCAGGAGTCCGAGCTCTCGAGTTCGCTCGAACACAGTGAGCAACATCGTGTTTCCAACGATCACTGCACCAATAACGACGGCAAGAATCGTGCTCCCGGTCACGGCAGCCTGCAAGTAGACAATGTCTCGATCGGCTCGACCAAACTGTGTTGCAGTGCGAATTGTGGTGAGTTCAGGCAAATGGAAGTCGATTGCCTTTTCGACTGTGGGAATCGAAACGCCGGGATAGCCCTTCACGAAGACAAGGGTGACGATGCCGGGTACACGGTTGTATCCCTGGATCGCCGGTAACGGAAACATGGCTGCATCGTCACCGAAGCTATTTCCGGTGGAGTAGAGGCCCGTAACCGTGTTCGTGGTTCCGTCTGCCACGAAGGTCGACCCCACATGCAATCCAAGGTTGGACGCAGCCCTCCAGCCCAGCATGCACTGGTGTCGCGCGGTTGCTCCATAAGCTCTGCCAGCCACGATGTCTACGCCGAAGGAACGAAGATCTGTCGGGGCAATTCCGATCTCAATGAATACCGGATTTGCCGCGTTGATGTGCTCCGTCTCCACAAGGACCCCGATGCTCTTCGCCACCCCTGGAGTCGCCGCTATTCGGGAGCGCTCCCCGGCATCGATGGTGCTTGAGAGCAGCGTCGATACACCCTTTTGTGCGACGGTGAAATCAGCTTTGCCGATTGAGATGATTGCTGCAGCCGACTGTTCGAGCCCACTGCTCGTCACTGCCAGAGTGACAACCGTCATCACCGCGAATGCGACCGCCGCCGCAATTCCGATTGCTCTCCCCTTCTTGGAGACAGCATTCCTAAACGCGAAGAGCAGGTACGGCACGACGCTGGCAGATTAGGCGTGGAGCGATGCAGAAGACCGGATGTCGTCCGATCCGAGTGGCCCTTGAGACCGAAACACATCGTGGCCAACTCGGGTCGATGCCCACTCGCCATCTTCCAGCGACGCTTCGGTCAGCAACCAGCTGGTCGTCAAGGTTCCTTCATGCAAGTTGAAATGTCCCGTCCATGAAGTGACCGATCGACTCGAGCTCCATCGGACCACAAACCCGATCACGCCCAATCCGTCGCCCACGTCAACGAAATAGCCCACCACGGGGTGCGGCCCGGGCACACCTCCGACCACTGATTGCAGGCTGCCCACGATCGAACCGTCTTCCTCGTGTGCGCACAGGTGAAGCGTCGAGCCGAGCTGGTTGCACCAGACCCCACTGAGATTGTCCAAGTTTGGTGTCACGCCCGACTCCCTTTCGAGTGGTTCGACCGCCCCACCTGGACATAATTGTCGGCCGGGACCGGGACCGTCGATAGGGTCGAACGTCACTGGTGGGGCGGCAATGCCCCAGGGTTACTCCAGCTCAAGGGAATAATTCCAATGGGCCGGTCGTTATACCAATTGGCTCCAAGGGGTGGGCCAAGGAGGTGGAAAGAGTGGCTAGACAGAACGTGAAGTTGCAGAGCGAAGCGTGAGGTTGTCCCCGCGGATTTAGGCGGTCAACACTTCGAACGAAGTTTCCGCAACGGCGAGGGCCCCGAAGGGCCCAAGCGGGTTTCACACTTCGCTCCCATCAGATGTTGAAGTAGAGCGCTCGCTCCCGAGGATGTTTTCGGGGCGAGCGCTTTCGTCTGTCGCCCCCAGCAAGGCTGGATCGCGGTTGGTTCGGCAGGAAGGCGATGACAGCCAGGGTCGGGCCAAATCCCAAGCTCGGTACGGGAAGGACATTCGGCCCTATCGGCAGGGGCCCCGGGGAGACATCCTGGAAGCGACGGAGGTGCCTGCCATGGAAGCAAAGCCAGGAGAACGGATCGTGATTCACGGCCACCACACCGGCGAGCCCGACCGAGATTGCCTGATCCTCGAAGTGCATGGAGAGAATGGAGGGCCTCCATACGTCGTCCGATGGGACGACAGCGGGCACGAGACCCTCTTCTTTCCCGGGCCGGATGCGAGCATCCAGCACTTCAGCCACGCACCTGAATAGCGCCAACTGACCATCCGTGACCCTTCGCCTCCAGCGGCCACTTTGGTCGTGAACCAAAGGCCGCGCGGCCTTCCTGACCGGTCGAATCGATATCGCCGATAGGCCCGCGATGGTCCGCCGCCATCGGAAGCGTGGGCAGTCGCATCGCCAACCGATCAGCCGATGCCCTGAACCGGTCATGACCTTCGGCTCTGTTGGGCAGCACCACGCGATGTGACCATAGAAGCGACATCGATAATGCGAGGTCCTTCTGGTGTTATCCGTTCCGCAGCAACTCCAGGTTCGCTTTCACGGCCGAGGTGGCCAAGGGGTCGTCACCGGAGCCGAGCTCTTGGCCATGGCCTCCTTCAGAGAAGGTCATTACGCGCAAGCCTTTCCCGCGTTTGGTTCGGAGCGAGCCGGGGCACCTGTCACCGCCTTCTGCCGGATCGCTCCTCGCCCCATCCGAACGCACTCGCCGATCGTCGAGCCTGATGTCCTCATCATCCAAGACGTCACGCTCTTGCACGACCTCAATCTCTTTGCTGGTCTTGTCCACCGGGGAAGCGTGCTCATCAACACTCCGCGCTCACCCGACGAGTTGGGATTGCAGGAGCGCATCGAGGCTTCTGAACTACGAGTGGTCACAGTTGGCGCCACTGAACTGGCCCTCGCCCATGTCGGTCGCCCGGTACCAAACGCGGTTCTCCTGGGTGGGTTCGCCGCAATGGAGCCTGTTGTTTCCCTCGACGCATTGCTCTACGCCATAGCTGAGAAGTTTCCGCCGGTGCTGGCAAAGACGAACTGCGCAGCCGCCGTCGAGGCGTTTCGGTTTGTGACGGCGCAATCAAAGGAACACTGTGATGCTGCGGCAGATTGAGGGTTCTCGTGCCGTTGCAGAAGCGGTGGCCGCATGTCGTCCGGGGGTGGTGTGCGCCTACCCGATCACTCCCCAGACCCACATCGTCGAGGCCATCGGAGCAATGACAAAGTCCGGACAACTCACCGGTTGTCGATTCGTGAACGTGGAATCGGAGTTCGCAGCCATCTCGGTGGCAATGGGCGCCTCCGCTGTCGGGACACGTGCGTATACGGCGACAGCCAGCCAAGGACTGTTGTTCATGCTCGAGGCCGTCTACAACGCAGGAGGCCTCGGACTTCCGATCGTGATGACCGTCGCGAACCGAGCGATCGGTGCACCGATCAACATATGGAACGATCACAGCGACGCCATGGCGGCCCGCGATGCCGGGTGGATCCAGCTCTTCGCCGAAAACAACCAACAAGCCACCGATCTGCACATCCAGGCGTTCCGTCTCGCCGAAGAAGTCTCGCTGCCGGTGATGGTCTGCATGGACGGCTTCGTACTTACCCACGCAGTTGAGCGCGTCGACGTTCCGAGCCAGGACGAGGTCGACACCTTCCTGCCTCCGTTCACCCCCCGCCAGGTCCTCGACCCACACCTGCCGACATCGATCGGGGCCCTGGTTGGACCCGAAGCCTTCGAGGAAGTCCGTTACCTGGCCCATGCCCGCCACCTACACGCTCTCAACACCATCGAGCGAATTGGGGTCGAGTACGCAGAGGTGATGCATCGCCCCTTCTGCGGACTCGTCTCTCCCTACCACTCCGAGGATGCGGAGCTCGTCGTCGTGGCACTCGGATCAGTACTGGGGGCCGTGAAGGACGTGGTGGATGAATTGCGTTCCGGCGGTGCGAAGGTCGGGGTGGTCGGAATCACCGCCTTCCGGCCATTCCCGCTCGAGGCGTTGCACCGGGCCGTCGGCAATGCCTCCCAGGTGGTGGTAATCGACCGAGCCTTGAGCGCCGGTTTCGGCGGAATCCTCTCCAGTGATGTTGCAATGGCGCTTGACCGTCGGACCAGTATCGCCACCGTGATCGCTGGGCTCGGCGGCCGGGCAATCACGGAACACTCGATCGAGTCGGTTTTGCGCGATGCACTCGTGGGCCGCCTCGAGCCCTTGCGCTTTCTGGATCTCGACCACGCCAAGGTCCAGCAGGAGCTGGCCCATCTGGAGAATGAGGGTTGCTCTTTGCCGACACCGGACACCGGCTTAGGCGCGACCGGTCTTACAAAGCTCGTCGGGAGGGTCGGAACGTGACCGAACGTCGACCGGCCCGCTTCTACCAGGTCGGGAGCTTCGCGGCCGGCAATCGTCTCGTCTCGTTAGCCGAACGGACGGTGCAGGCCGACCCATCCCGAACCAACTCGATCACGTCGGGTCATAGAGCGTGTCAAGGCTGCGGGGAGGCTCTTGGGGCGAGGTGCGTCCTCGACGCGGCGATGCGTGCAACCGATGGAAATCTCATCGTCGTCAACGCCACCGGCTGCCTTGAGGTTTTCAGCACCCCGTACCCGGAGTCTTCGTGGCGGATCCCTTGGATGCACTCGTTGTTCGCCAACGCCGCGTCGGTGGCTAGCGGCGTCGCTACTGCGCTCGAGGTCCAAGGACGAGAACAGATCAGGGTGATCGCCCAGGCCGGCGACGGCGGGACCGTCGACATCGGTTTCGGGGCGTTGTCGGGCATGTTTGAGCGTGACGACGATGTGCTGTTTGTCTGTTACGACAACCAGGCCTATATGAACACCGGGGTCCAGCGTTCGGCGGCGACTCCTCCGGCAGCTCGAACTGCCACGACCGAGGCGATTGGCCTCCACCCCGGGAACCCGTTCGGGCAAGGCAAGGACATGCCCCGCCTGGCCATGGCCCATGGCCTTGGTTATGTGGCAACCGCCACGGTTGCCGATCTCCATGACCTCGAGGACAAGGTGATCCGTGCGATGGGGTTCCGCGGCGCGCGCTACCTGCACGTCCTGGTGCCTTGTCCATTGGGCTGGGCGACGGAGCCATCGGCGACAATCGAGGTGGCACGCCGGGCAAAGGAGTGCGGGCTCTTCCCCGTGTTTGAGGCAGAGCGGGGTCGGGTCACCTCCGTCTCGTGGATCCGTCATCTGATTCCAGTCGAGGAGTACCTGCGCCTCCAGGGGCGCTATGGACATCTCTTCGATGCCGACGGGAGGGCCGCCCAGCCAGAGGTCCTCGAACGGCTCCAGGCCTTGGCGGACGCGAACATCGCCGCGTATGGCCTTCTGGGAGACCGGCCATGAGCGACCAACCCTTCGCAATCACCCTCGAGGCCGGTTCAAGCTTGTCCAACAAGACGGGAACATGGCGGGTCGAACGACCCGTGTACCTCAATCGCATGCCGCCCTGCAATGACGCTTGCCCGGCGGGTGAGGACATCCAGGGATGGTTGTTCCACGCCGAGAGCGGCGCTTACGAGGAGGCGTGGCGGACATTGGTCGCGGACAATCCGCTGCCCGCGATCATGGGCCGGGTCTGCTACCGCCCATGTGAGACCGTGTGCAACCGGGCCCAACTGGACGAGGCCGTCGGCATCAATGCCGTCGAGCGGTTCCTCGGCGATCTGGCCGTTGCTCAGGGATGGAGCCTTCCCGAACCCGCCCCGTCGAGCGGCACCCGGGTGCTCGTCGTCGGATCGGGGCCGGGCGGTCTGGCTGCGGCGTACCATCTCCGGCGCCTCGGCCACTCGGTGACCATCCACGAAGCCGCCAGCCGAGTCGGGGGAATGATGCGGTTCGGGATCCCCCGCTATCGGCTGCCTCGGGACGTGCTCGACGCCGAGGTTGCTCGGATCCTCGACCTCGGGGTCGGCCTGGAGCTGGATCGCCCCGTGACCGACCTGGCAATGACACTGGCCAAAGGTGGGTTCGACGGTGCCATCGTGGCGGTCGGGGCCCAGGTGGGCAAGCACACGGAGATCCCCGCCGCTGATTCGGCCCGGATCCTGGACGCCGTCCGCCTGCTGCATTCGATGGAAGGCGAGGAACCGCCGAGCCTCGGCCGTCGCGTCGTCGTCTACGGCGGCGGCGACACCGCCATGGACGCGGCCCGCACGGCGAAGCGCATGGGTGCGACCGACGCCGTCGTGGTCTACCGACGGACCCGGGACCGCATGCCTGCTCACGCGATTGAGATCGAAGAGGCCGCCGAGGAGGGGGTGGTCATGAAGTGGCTCTCCACCATCTCCTCTGTCGACGAGGGTCGGGTCGTAATCGAGAAGATGGAGCTCGACGAGACGGGTTTCCCTCGGCCAACCGGCCAGTTCGAAGAGCTCGCAGCCGACTCCGTGATTCTCGCGCTCGGCCAGGACGTCGATCTCGCACTCTTCTCGGACATGGGTGACGTCGCGGTCCGCGGGGGCGTCGTTGGGGTGCGTGCCGACCTCATGACCGGACGACCCGGAGTGTTCGCGGTGGGCGACGCGGTGGGCGACGATCGAACCGTCACGTCGGCCGTTGGACAGGCCAAGCGAGCAGCCAGGGCTTTCGATGCCTGGCTCCGCGGCGAGCCGATGGAAGACCACCACCGTCATCCGCTGGCCCCGTTCGACTCTCTAAATGCCTGGTACTACGGGGACGCCCCGCGCGAGGTCCGGCCACGGCTCGAGCTGGCCCGGCGTACCGCCACATTCGATGAGGTGAAGGGTGGCCTGAAAGAAGCCGACGCGCTCTTCGAGGCCCGCCGCTGCCTGTCATGCGGGAATTGCTTCGAGTGTGACAACTGCTTCGCCATGTGCCCCGACAACGCCGTGATCAAACTCGGCGAGGGGGACCGCTATCGCATCGACTACGACTTCTGCAAGGGCTGTGGCATCTGCGTCGCCGAGTGTCCGTGCGGAGCCATCGCGATGGAACCCGAACGTCCCACCTCTGGAGGCTGAAGCTGTCCCGGAGAACCTGCGAAGCACCCGTCCCACGAGGCAACCGGCCATCGCCTGCGGGGGGCTGACCGGTCCCTACGGCCTTCACTCAAATGGACGGCGATCCTCACCGCCGCAAGCGACCGGACCACTCTTCCAGTGCGGGACTTAAGCGCGCACGTTGAGCGAGGACTCGCGGGCTCCGGTCGGAGTTCTAGGTGCCCCTTCGGTTCAGGGCCACCGCCTCCCGAATGAGCTTCTTCAACGCACCTTCGTTGACGGTGTCGCCTTCACCGATGTCGATGGCACGCCTGACCTTCCCCTCAAGGCTGGAATTGAACAACCCGGAGGGATCGTTCAGGACCGCGCCCTTGAAAAAGGTGAGCTTGACCACGCTCTTGTAGGTCTCCCCGGTACAGATACCCCCGCTGTGGGACCAGACCGGCGTTCCAGGATTCGTCGGCTTCACCCACTTCCACTCCTCGACGATCTCGGGGTCTGCATCCTTGATGATCCCTCGTACCTTGCTGAGCACCGTGCCGCGCCAGTCGCCAAGCTCCTTGATCTTCTGGTCGATCAATCTCGAGGCGTCGGTCTCTTCGCTCGACATTTCAGCTCCTCACCACACAGTCCGACAGTGCGTTCCTTTGACCTCACGAGGTAAGCCCGATGATACAGAGGTCGTTCGCAACCCCTCGCCCCCGCTGCCGGCTCAAGAGATCCTTCAGCGAACTCGGCAATCCTCGCCGGAGGCGGTCGGAGCCGCCGCAACGCCCGGGCGAAACCCGAGTGATGGAGTTGGGGCGGTCGGCCCCCGGCGTTCGAGGGCCACGGCCGGGGCAACAAGCGAATGCCCCGAGCGAGCCTCGCTCCGGCGACGGGCACAGGCCTCGAGCGGGCTTCACGCGGACAAACCGGAACAAGCCCGCTGGCCAGTGCCCGAATCTGCACCTTGTGCGAGAATTGGACACGGTTAGCTCGTTGCTGGGGTGCCTCCCTGAAATCGACCGCCACCCTGAGGTCTTCCATGGAGGAAGCTCCCCACACGGGATCGAAACCTAGGGGGTGGGAGATGTCCAAACGATGGGCTGCAGTAGTCGGCATGCTGATCCTCGCGTTGTCCTACGGGATTCCGAACGTGGACACCGCATCGGCAGCATCGAGCACGCAGGGAGTCACGTCGACCACGATCAGAATCGGGGTCCCCTACGTAGAGGTCGCCGCGGTGAAGGCCGTCGGCGTCAATCTCAACTGGGGCAATGTGACGCACGACTATCAGGCGATCATCAACAACATCAACTCGACCGGCGGCATAAACGGTCGGAAGCTCGTCCCGTTCATCGTCGCGGTCGATCCCACGGAAGCCGCGCCTGCGGCGACCACCTGCACGCAGCTCACCCAGGACGACCACGTGTTTACGGTCATTGCTCCGCTCATGCCCACCTGTTACTTGCAAGCCGGAGTGCCGGTTGTCGCAGCCGTGCTTTCCGGAAGCGTTCCTTCGGGTCTGGCGCAGAACTTCAGCCTTGTGCCGCCAGCGTCGGCATACGATCCGCTTCAGCTGTCGGTGTTCAACAAGATGGGAGCCTTCAAGAACAAGAAAGTCGGCGTGTTCGCCGGTGTCACGACCGACGAAGCAGAGATGAACGTCGTGCTGACGGATCTGGCCAAGCTCCACGTCGATGTCGTCAGCACGGCGGTCGATTCGGCAACCCAAGGCGACCTTCCCGCGGAGAACGGCCAGGTAGCAGTCATCGCCCAGCGCTTCCAAGCCGCCGGGGTGAACGAGGTGGTCGCCGTCGGCTACGGGTCGTCGATCTGGCCCGAGGCCCTGACCTCGATCCAAAGCAGCTTCAACCCGCCGTACATCGCGACCAATTCCGGTGATCTCACCGGGGCCATCCAAGGAAACCACCAACCGAAATACCTCAACAACGTGCTCACGTCGACTCCGGCGACGGCTGCCGCCTCGGTCTGGAAGAACGCCGCGATCCAGCGTTGCCTCCATATCGTCAAGAAGGCGTATCCGTCGGATCAGATCCATCCGTATGCCCCGGGACTTCCAGGATCTGAAACCACCTACGTCGGGGTCGAACAGGCTTGCACCGATCTTTCGCTCTTTACCGCGATCGCGAAGGCAGCTGGAAGGCACCTGACGGTCTCAACCTTCGTGCACGCCGGATTCGGGCTACGCAACGTCGTCATCGCTGGGTCGAACACTCCGATCTCGTTCGCACCAGGGAGGCCATACGCGCTGGGACCCGTCAACGTCCTGCGCTACGACGCGGCGAACAACACCATGGTGGTGGTGTCGACGAAGTCCGCGACCTAAAGAGCACTCCCCGTTTCTGAGCTGCTCCAAGGGCCCCGGTCCTCCTTGCGCGAAACGACTGCGGTCCGACACCAGGAACTACCGTGCCTCCGAGCAGAGGGAGTGACATGGAGGAGATTTCCAAGCGAGCGCGACTGTTGGCCGCCGCTCTCGAGCCTGTCGCCGGTCAGGTCTACTTTTCACCCGAGGCCCACGGCCGATATCAGCAGCTCGGTTTCGAACCCAGCTCGGGTGAGTTCGCCGGGGTGGCGGCACCAGACATGGCGGCCTACTTCACCTCTCGAGGGTCGGTGATGGGGCAAGTGCCTGGCGAGGTCGTGGCCGCCGCGTTCGGGGTGTTCAACCCCGAGGTCGTCGTGCCGGCGGTCGATCACGGATGGACACTCACGAACGCCGAAACGATCTGCGCCGCCCGAGACGAGGGGGCCCTCGGGCAGTTGATTCGCATCCTCGGCGACCATCCCGAAGGGATCGACCGGGCAAACGAGTTGTTGGCCCTGGCCGTCGAGGAGCTACGCCCAGAGGGGCGCCCCCTCTATGCCGGCTTGGCGTCGCTCGATCTGCCGGACCACCCGGTCGCCGCCGTGTGGCGGCATGCCGACATGTTGCGGGAGTACCGAGGCGATTCCCATATCAACGCATGGACCGCAGCTGGCATCGGCGCGTGCGAAATGTGTCTTCTCACCGAGCCGTACTGGGGGCTGGCGATCCGCACCTACAGCCGAACCCGGGCCTGGAGTGACGCCGAGTTCGATTCAGCCACCGAGAGCCTGGGGCATCGCGGGTGGTTGCTCGACGGCTCTCTGACAGAAGACGGCTGGGCCGAGCGCGAGCGAATCGAGGTCGCCACGGACGCGCAATGCGAACCACTTGTCGACGCCCTCGGTGACGACCTCGAGGAGCTCGTCTCGATTCTTTCGCGCTGGGGAGCCCGGATACGCGAGGCGAAGGGGTATCCGGCATCGGGCCCGCAGGAGCTCGCCGACCTTGCGATGCGACGCCGTTAGGTCCTACCAGAGCCCAACGGAGAGTTGGGCCCCGACCGGTGGGAGCGGAGGCAGGCCGTGGGCGAGGCGCGGTGCCCCAACCCGCATCTACCATCAACGACAGCAACCATTCGTGAGCGCTGGTCTCTCGACCGCGATCCGCCAAAGTGAGGCTCGATGACGCGGGTGCTGGATCCAATCCCGATCTGGGCCGGGGCACCGCCCGGACCAGTCGGTGGCGACCGTGAGGAACAGGAGTGGAAGATCCCCGGTCCCGTCCCCACCACGATGGTTCGCAATGTTGTGCACCCGACGCTTACTCCGGTGCTGCCAGACCCTGATCGCGCTGTCGGAGCAGGCATCGTGGTCTGCCCAGGCGGCGGCTACTTCATGTTGGCCGTCGACCATGAAGGGCTCGACGTCGCCAATTGGCTTGCCGACAAGGGAGTTGCCGCCTTCATCTTGAAGTACCGCGTGATGGAGACGCCACGAAGCGACGAAGAGATGATGGCCTACCTAGCCCCGAGCGCTCCCGCACCGGGTGAAGAGGGCGGATCGTCGAGTAGCGGTCAGGCTCCGGGAATGCTCAGCGAGATCCTTCGACGGATGAACGAGTTCGCTCCCATCCCCCTTGCGGACGGCGGGGAAGCTATGCGCCTTGTTCAGAACCGCGCCGAGGATTGGGGCCTCGAGACGGACCGAATTGGGGCAGTCGGCTTCTCGGCCGGTGGACGGCTCGTCCTTGATCTTGCGATGAGCGAAGACCCGGCGGTACGGCCCGCCTTCGTCGGCGCCATCTACCCCGCGTACCCGGGGCATGCGGTGCCCGCAGATGCGCCTCCGCTGTTTCTGGCTGTCGCGGTCGACGACCCTCTCCTGCCCGGATCGATCCAAGCGATGGAGGCGTGGCAAGAGGCCGGTCGGCCCGTCGAGGCTCATTTCTACGGAAGAGGGGGGCACGGGTTCGGCCTTCACGAGCAGGGTGTCCCGGCGGACGGCTGGATCGGTCAGTTCCACCAGTGGATCGGCTCCGAGGGTTTTCTCGGGTAGTCAATCGCGAGACGCCCCGCGAGATCACGCGGCGCCTCACGGAACGGTTCGACGACGATTGACTTCGTCGGCAGACGTGCTTGGATTGCACTGTGACCGAGACCCCCGCCGTTCCGATCTTCGACGGAGACAACCATCTCTACGAGGACCGCGAAGCCTTCACCAAGTTCCTTCCTGACCGTTACAAGAGCGTCATCCGATACATCGAGATCGATGGTCGGAACCTCACCCGCGTGATGCACCTGACGCGGGCCGCCTGAGCCACTTGGTCCGCCGCGGGCCCTCCGAGGCGACGGCAGCTGAGGAGCTGAGATGCCGGGTCCGCTGACCGGATACAGGGTCATCGAACTCGCCGGGATCGGGCCCGGGCCGTTCGCCGCGATGATGTTGTCCGACATGGGTGCCGAGGTGCTCCGTGTCGACCGGCCTGACTCGGTCAACGACGCCGAAACCGAGTCGCGGTGGGACGTGAATGCCAGAGGTCGGCGTTCCGTCGGCGTCGACCTGAAGCACTCCGACGGTCCCGGTGTCGTGCTGGGTCTGGCCGAACGTGCGAACGCGCTGATCGAAGGCTTTCGGCCCGGTGTGACCGAGCGACTGGGAATCGGTCCGGTCGAGTGCCTGGCCCGTCAGCCCAAGCTGATCTATGGGCGAATGACGGGCTGGGGTCAGTCCGGGCCGTACGCGGCCGCTGCCGGAAGAGACATCAACTACGTCGCGCTTTCGGGCACGCTTTCCATGATCGGCAGGGTCGGTGAGCCGCCGGTCCCGCCCCTCAACCTCGTCGGTGACTTCGGCGGCGGTGGTCTCATGCTCGCGTTCGGCATCGTGTGCGGGATCCTCGAGGCGGAGAGATCGGGAGTTGGACAGGTGATCGACGCCGCGATGGTCGACGGTGCCGCGTTGTTGGCCGGGATGATCCACGGGCTCCGGTCGGTCGGCGATTGGGGCCCGCGCGGCACCAACCTCCTCGACACCGGTGCCTGGTTCTACGAGGTCTACGAGACCGCCGACGGCGGCTATATCTCGCTGGGCCCGATCGACGAACGCTCGTGCCAGGAGCTTCTGCGTCTCACCGGGCTGTCGGAGAACGTCGACGGCGGCGGGCCCGTACCAGACCAGTCGGACAGGGACTCGTGGGCGTCGATGAAACACCGCATGTCGGCACTCGTACGGACGAAGACCAGGGCGGAGTGGTGCGCCCTCTTGGAGGGCACCGACGCCTGCTTCGCACCCGTCCTCAGCCCCGAGGAAGCCCGTGAGCACCCGCACATCGCCGGCCGGCAGACCTTCGTCGAGATCGACGGGGTGGCCCAACCCGCCCCGGCGCCGCGGTTCAGCCGGACGGTTCCAGAGGTGGCCGGGCCACCCGCCCGGCCGGGACAGCACACGGACGAGGCGCTGGCCGACTGGGGGTTCGCCGCTTCGGAGATCGCGCGTCTCCGGGAGGCCGGAGCGATCCGGTAAGTCGCCGAAGGAGCCGAAACGGACCTAGTCACGGGGCATTTCTTTGCCGTCGACGGCCTCACATGATAGTAAGCGCTCATGCACATAGGCCTCGGGATCACACTGCAGAACCTGGACGGCGGGGACACCGACGCTGAGGTCTACCGCCAGGAGCTGGGCCTGGCCGTGCGAGCCGAAGGGCTGGGCTTCGATTCGATTTGGATGTCCGAGCATCACTTCGCCGACTACCAGATGACCCCCCAGACCCCGATGGTCCTGGCCTGGTTGGCCGGCCAGACGACCCGGGTCAAGTTCGGGACCATGGTCACGGTTCTGCCGTGGCACGACCCCGTGCGGGTCGCCGAGAGCTTCTCGGTGCTCGACCACCTGTCGGGAGGACGGGCCATCCTCGGGATCGGCCGGGGCCTCGGGCGGGTCGAGTTCGAGCGGTTGCGCGTGGAGATGGGCGAGTCGCGGACCCGGTTCGCCGAGTACACCGAGGCGATCCTGACCGCCTTCGAGACCGGGTACATCGAGTACGACGGAGAGCTCTACAAGCAGCCCCGCGCCGCGATCCGACCTCGTCCACTCGCCAGCTTCCGCGGGCGGACCTTCGCATCGGCGGTCTCCCCCCAGTCGATGGAGCTGATGGCCCGGCTCGGGGTCGGCCTCATGGTGATCGCGCAAAAGCCATGGGAAACGGCCGAGGCCGAGCTGGCCGCGTACCGGAAGCGCTACCTCGAGTTCAACGGGACCGAGGCGCCGAAGCCGATCCTCGTCGTCGTTTGCGGCGTGAGTCGGGACCCGAAGCAGATCGACCGGATGCGAGACGTCTACCTGCAGCGCTGGGCCCGCTCGACGGTCGACCACTACGAGTTCGACAACGTGGGTTTCGCCGATATCGAAGGCTACGAGTACTACGCCGCGCTCGCGGACAACATCGCCAAGCATGGCCTGGACCGTTTCAACGGGTTCCTCGCCGACCTCCAGGTGTGGGGCACCCCCGAGCAGGTGACCGAGAAGCTGATCGATTACGCCCGCCGGTGCGACGCAGGGGCCCTCGTGATCCCGATGACCTTCGGAGGAATGCCCCACCACGAAGCGCGGGCCAGCTATGAGCTCTTCGCCGCCGAAGTGCTGCCCGAGCTCCAGCGTCACGACGTCGGCGGGGACATCGGTGTGACCTACGGCGCCGCCCTCGAGGGGGCTTCGGCCGCCGGGTAGTCGGCCGGCTCCCTGGGACCTCGCAGCTGCCATGATCGGTGCTCAGCGACAACATCGCCCGCATCCACGAGCACCACGAGGGGCACCTCGGGATCGAAGCGTCTGATGCCCGACAGAGACGGATCGTCAACGACCGCCGCCGGCGGACCACTCGCCGGCCTCCGGGTCGTCGAGCTCCAGGGGCGGGGCCCGGGCCCGTTCGGGGCCATGCTGCTCGCCGACCTCGGTGCCGATGTCCTTCGAGTGACGCGAAAGGACGACGCGTCCACAGACGACGACGCTTCTGACACCGAGCGGATGTTGCACGGCCACCGACGGATCGACCTGCTCGCACGGGGTCGTTCCACGGTGGGGATCGACCTCAAGCACCCGGACGGCACCGACGCGCTGCTCGGTCTCGTCGATCGGGCCGACGTCCTGATCGACCCTTTCCGGCCCGGCGTCGCCGAACGGCTCG
Organism: Acidimicrobiales bacterium; assembly: GCA_036844945.1. Lineage (GTDB taxonomy): Bacteria > Actinomycetota > Acidimicrobiia > Acidimicrobiales > RAAP-2 > Palsa-461. Next base: position 39,194 of record DAIUEV010000017.1, on the reverse strand, counting down.
GCATCGGTCCGGACGTCTGTCTCCGCCGCAACCCCCGGCTCATCTTCGCCCGCATCACCGGATGGGGTCAGAGCGGGCCGTACGCGGCGACGCCCGGCCACGACCTCAACTACGTGGCGCTCGCCGGCGCCCTCGATCCGCTCCGACGCGGACCCGGGGAGCCCCCTGCTCCCCCGCTCAACCTGGTCGGTGACTTCGGCGGTGGCGGCATGCTGCTGGCGGTAGGCGTCCTCGGGGCGCTGTTCGAGCGGGCGTCCTCGGGGCAGGGCCAGGTGATCGACGTCGCAATGGTGGACGGTGTCGCACTGCTCACCACCCTGTTCCACGGGATGCGGGCCGAAGGCTTGTGGTCGGATGTCCCGGGCACGAACGTCCTCGACCTCGGCGCGCCGTTCTACAACGTCTATGAGACTTCCGATGAGCGCTACGTGACGATTGCTTGTGGCGAGCCCCAGTTCTACGCGCGCTTGCTCGACATCCTGGGTCTCGGACGCGAGCTGCTCGCCCAACAGGCCGATCCGACGACCTGGGCGGCCGGCAAGGAGAAGCTGGCCGCGGTCTTCAAGACCAGAACGCTCGAAGAGTGGTGCGAGCTGCTCGAGGGCGCCGACACCTGCTTCGCCCCGGTCCTCGGGCTGGCCGAGGCCCCTCGGCACGCGCACAACCTCGACCGCGGCACCTTCGTGGAGGTCGACGGCGTCGTCCAGCCCGGGCCCGCCCCCCGGTTCAGCCGGACGCCGGCCCATCTCGGCGATCGGACCCCGCCGGTGGTATCGGCGGCCGAGGTCCTCGCGAGCTGGGGTTTTTCGGAAGACGAGCTCGCCTCGCTCCGCGAATCGGGGGTCGTGGTCCGCTCCGGTCCTTCCGAGCACGGGGCCAAGTCGGCGGCGAACACCGCGTGAGAACGCGAGCCGCCCTGCTGATGGAGCAGCCAGGGAAGTGGGAGGTCGTCGAGGTCGAGCTCGACGACCCAAAGCCCCATGAGGTGCTCGTTCGGATGGTGGCGTCCGGGCTCTGCCACTCCGACGACCACGTGGCGAAGGCGGACGGAAAGGTCGGGCACTTCCCCTACTGCGGCGGGCACGAAGGGGCCGGGGTCGTCGAACAGGTCGGCTCGGGGGTCCACGATCTCCGACCCGGCGACCACATCGTGACCTCCTTCATCCCGGCCTGCGGCCGGTGTCGTTGGTGCGCAAGCGGGCGTCAGAACCTCTGCACAAGCGGCGCGCTGCTCTCGGGCGGAGCGGGTCCCGACGGTTTCCGAATGCACCTCGACGGACAGGGGGTCGCCCGTTCCTCCCTCATCGGCGCGTTCAGCGAGTGGAGCGTGATGTCGGAGTGGTCGTGCGTGAAGATCCCCGATCACATCCCGCTGAGCGTGGCGTCGCTGCTGGGATGCGGGGTCCCGACGGGTTGGGGATCGGCGGTGAACGCGGCGGAGACCAAGCCGGGCGATGTCGTCATCGTGATGGGGGTGGGCGGCGTCGGGATCAACGCGGTGCAGGGCGCTGCGCACGCCGGAGCGGCCTATGTCATCGCGGCCGATCCGGTCCAGCTGAAGCGGGACGCCGCCCTTCGCCTGGGCGCCACCCACTCGGTGCCCTCGATCGAAGAGGCCGCCGACTTCGCACGGTCGGTGACCGACGGGCAGGGGGCCGACGCGACGATTGTCACCGTGGGTGTCCTCACCGGGGAGCACATCGCGCAGGCGTTCGCCTCGGTGCGCAAGGCCGGGACGGTCGTCGTCACAGCGGTCGCCCCGATGGCCACGGTCGGGATCCCGATCAGCCCGTTCATGCTGGCGATGTTCCAGAAGCGGCTGCAGGGGTGCCTCTACGGGATGATGGCGCCGTCTGCCGACGTCCCGCGCCTGCTCACGCTGTACGAGCGCGGTCAGCTGAAGCTGGACGAGCTGGTCTCGCGCACGTATACGTTGGATGAGATCAACGTCGGATACGAGGACATGCATGCGGGCAGGAACCTCCGCGGGATCCTCGAGTTCCCGTGACTGAGCTGGACCTTCGCTCTCGGCGCGCACTTGACAGCCCGCCCGCCCTGATGAACAGTAGTAACTGGGTACTTACTTTCTTCGAGGAGGGACTCCCCCGCGTGAGGCAGCCACCGTGTCCGGGTCGGCCGCGGACACCCGCTGCGCCGAGGGCGCTCCTCATCCCCTCCGGAGAGACTGCCGAACGGGCCGGCCGCCGCGCGGCAGCGCCGACCTGAGGCCAGGAGGTCACATGCCACTCAATTGGTTCATCTCGGTCGATGACCACCTCATCGAGCCGGCCCGGCTCTGGAACGAACGCCTGCCCGAACGGTGGAGGGAGACGGCGCCGCACATTGTCCGAGACGGTGACGCCGAGTTCTGGGTCTACGAGGACCGTCAGATCGTCACCACCGGGCTCAACGCGGTCGCGGGCAAGCGGCGCGAGGAGTTCTCGCCCGAACCGATCACCTACGAGGACATGCGACCCGGGTGCTACGAGCCGGCCGCCCGGGTTGCGGACATGAACCAGGGCTCCGTGCTCTCCTCGCTCCTCTTCCCGTCGTTCCCCCGGTACTGCGGGCAGGTCTTCCACGAGGCCAAGGACAAGGAGCTGGCCCTCCTGTGCGTCCAGGCGTGGAACGACTTCATCCTGGAGGAGCTGTCGGACGCCTTCCCCGGCCGTTTCATCCCGATGATGATCATCCCGCTGTGGGACCCGCGGGCGGCCGCCATCGAGATCGAGCGGACCGCCGGCCGCGGCGCCAAGTCGATCGCGTTCTCGGAGAACCCGACGAAGCTGGGGCTCCCCTCGATCCACACCGACTACTGGGACCCGGTCTTGCGGGCCGCCGACGAGGCGAAGCTCGTCCTGTCGATGCACGTCGGCTCCTCGTCGAACCTGATCAGGACCTCCGACGACATGCCGACGCTCGCGTTCATGGCCTACTCGGCCGCCGCCAACCAGGCCGGCACTTTGCTCGACTGGCTCTTCAGCCCCAACTTCGAGAAGTTCCCCGGGCTCAAGATCGCCCTGTCCGAGGGCTCCATCGGCTGGATCCCCTACTTCCTCGAGCGGGCCGAGCAGGTCGTCGACAAGCAACGCTTCTGGGCCTCCCGCTTCGACATCAACATGAACGCGGCCCACGACCGCGGCGAGGCGAAGGGGGCGGCCAGCTTCTCGCTCGAGACCGACGTCCGGCAGCGCTTCCGCGACCACGTGTTCGGGACGTTCATCGAGGACCAGGCGGGGATCCGGCTCCTCGACATCATCGGGGAGGACAACGTCATGCTCGAGTGCGATTACCCGCACTCGGACTCGACCTGGCCCGACTCGATCAACTTGGCGCGCAAGTGGCTCTCCCATCTCTCCGACGAGGTGCAGCACAAGATCGCCGTGGGCAACGCGTCGCGCGTCTACAACTTCACGCCGGCGGACCCGTCGGTCCTCGACGGGAGCGATCTCCATGACTGAAGTGGCCGAAATGGCTCTTTGCGAGCGGTACGCCGTCGCCGACGTCGACTCGCACATCATCGAGCCGCCCGACCTGTGGACCTCCCGGGTGGCCTCCAAGTGGGGCGACGTCGTCCCCCACGTGAAGTTCGACGAGCGCTCGGGCGAGGACCGCTGGTACGTGGGCTCGAAGCGGTTGTTCGGGGTGGGGGCCTTCGCTCAGGCGGGGTGGAAGGAGTTCCCGCCGTCGCATCCCCGGCACCTGGACGAGGCCATCCCCGCCGCGATCGACGCCAAGGAGCGGCTGGCCTACATGGACAAGGTGGGCGTCTACTACCAGCTGCTCTATCCCAACATCTTGGGGTTCCACAGCCACGTGTTCCTGAACCAGATGGACCACGCGCTCGCCGCAGAGTGCGTGCGGGCCTACAACGACTGGCTGATCGAGTTCTGCTCGGCCGATCCCCGCCGTCTGATCCCGATGATGATGCTCCCGTTCTGGGACGTCGAGGCCTCGGTGGTCGAGATGCGGAGGGCGTACGAGATGGGCCACAAGGGGGTGCTCTTCGCCGCCCGCTACGAAAAGGTCAACCTGCCGCGGCTCGTCGACGATCACTGGGAGCCGCTGCTCTCCCAGGCGGAGGAGATGGGCCTCAGCATGAACTTCCACGTCGGGTTCCTGGCCGCCGAGGAGGACCTGAAGGGCGCGGTGGACCAGTCGAAGAAGATGGACTTCACCCGTGAGAGCTCGCTCGTGCTGCTGGGCAATGCCGCCGGGATCGCCGAGGTGATCCTGAGCGGGGTCTGCCACCGCTACCCCGACCTCAACTTCGTCTCGGTCGAGAACGGTGCCGGCTGGCTGCCGTTCCTCGGCGAGAGCATGGACTGGCAGTGGCTGAACGTCGGCGCGCACAAGGACTACCCGGAACGGCTGCTCCCGAGCGAGTACCTCCGCCGCCAGATCTACGGCATGTACTGGTTCGAGCGCGCCGCGATGCGCGCCGTGATCGACCTGCTCGCCGACAACCTGATGTTCGAGACCGACTTCCCGCACGCCACGAGCCTCTCCCCCGGCCCGGCGTCGGAGTCCCCGAGCCCGAGGGACGTGATGGAGGTCTCGCTCGCGGGGATCCCCGACGAGATCGTCGGAAAGGTCCTCCAGCACACGGCGACCCGGCTGTACCACCTCGATCCGCCGGTGCGGAGCTGAGCACCCCGCCCGCCGGGATCACTCCGAGCTCACGAGGGGCGCACCGGGGTTGAGCGACGACCTCATGCGGCGGCGCCGCTTCTTCATCGGCGGCGACTGGGTGCCCGCCGCCAAGGATGAAACCGTCGCGGTGATCTCACCGTCGACCGAGGAGGTCGTGGGCGAGGTCCCGCTCGCGAGCCCCGAGGACATCGACCGGGCGGTCGACGCGGCGCGGGCGGCGTTCGAGGCCGGGGAGTGGCCACGGATGGATCCGCACGATCGCGCCCGGGTGCTCGCGCGGGCCGCCGAGCGCCTCCGCGACCGGACCCACGACATCGTCGAGGTCACGACCGACGAGATGGGCTGCGCGATCAGCCAGGCGCCGGCCGCCCAGACCGGGTTGGTCGGGCCGGTCTTCGACTACTACGCCCAGCTGCTCGAGACCTTCGAGTTCGAGCGGACGGTCACCACCGCCGACCGGGCGAGTGTGGTCACCTCGCTGCCGGTGGGGGTCGTGGCGGCGATCATCCCCTGGAATGCCCCGGTCACCCTCGCCTCCTGGAAGGCCGCCCCCGCGCTGGCCGCCGGGTGCACGGTGGTCCTGAAGCCGGCCCCCGAGGCCCCGCTCAGCAACTTCATCCTGGCCGAGGCGCTCGCCGACGCGGGCGTCCCGCCCGGGGTGGTGAACGTCGTGCCCGCCGGCCGGGAGGTGGGAGAGCACCTGGTGACCCACCCGGGCACCGACAAGGTCGCCTTCACCGGCTCGACCGCCGCCGGGAAGCGCATCATGAGCCTCTGCGGGGACCAGATGAAGCGCGTCTCGCTCGAGCTCGGCGGGAAGTCGGCGGCCGTCGTGCTGGACGACGCCGACCTCTCCTCGGTCATCCCGAGGGTCGTCGGGGGCGGCATGCACCTCTCCGGACAAGTGTGCGGCGCCCACACCCGGGTGCTGGTCCCCCGGTCTCGCTACGACGAGGCGGTCGAGATCGCCGTGGTCGCGGCCGGTGCGATCGCGGTCGGCGATCCCCACGATCCGGCGACCGTGGTGGGGCCACTGGTGGCCGAGCGCCAGCGCGCCCGGGTGGAGGGCTACATCGCACTGGCCGTCGAGGAGGGCGCGCGGGTCGCCGGCGGCGGCACTCGCCCGGCCCATCTCCCGAAGGGCTGGTACGTGTCCCCGACCATCCTCGCCGACGTCTCGAACCACATGCGCGTCGCCCGGGAGGAGATCTTCGGCCCGGTGCTGTGCTTCATCCCCCACGACGGTGACGACGACGCGCTGCGACTCGCCAACGACTCGAGCTACGGACTCGCCGGGGGTGTGTGGTCGGCGGACCCCGGCCGCGCGCTCGGGGTGGCCCGGCGGCTCCGCACCGGCAGCGCCGCGGTCAACGGGCACTACCCGCCCTTCCCGATCGTCCCCTTCGGCGGCTTCAAGGAGTCGGGCATGGGCAGGGAGCTCGGTCCCGAGGGCCTGTCGAACTTCCTCGAGCCGCGCAGTATCGGCCTCCCCCCGTCGTTCGTCGCATCCTGAGGATCCGAGTGGAGGGGCCGCTCGCCGACGTCCGCGCCGTGGAGGTCGCGTCGCACGTGTTCGTGCCGATGGCCGGCTCGGTCCTGACCGAGTGGGGGGCCGAGGTCATCAAGATCGAGCACCCCGTGGAGGGCGACCCCTACCGGGGCCTGGTCACGGTCGGGCTCCACAACGTCTACCGGGGTGTCGACGTCTTCTTCCAGTCGGCCAACCGCGGCAAGCGTTCGGTTGGGATCGATCTCACCCGGGCCGACGGGCGGGACCTGCTCGCCCGCATCGTCGCCACCGCCGACGTCTTTCTCACCAACCTCCGCCCCTCCGCCCGCCGGCACCTCCGGATCGAGGTCGAAGACGTCAGGGCGGACAACCCCGACGTCGTCTACGTCCTCGGGACCGCCTTCGGGGCCAAGGGCCCCGACGGTGGGAGCGGCGCCTATGACGTGGGGGCCTACTGGGCCCGCAGCGGCATGCAGCACCTGCTGACCCCACCCGGCGCCCCGTGGCCGACCGGTGCCCGGCCGGCCTTCGGCGACGTGGTCGGCGGCCTGACCATCGCCGGCGCGGTGAGCGCCGCCCTGTACCGGCGGGCGAGGACCGGCGAGCCGAGCGTCATCCACGCCTCCCTCCTCGCATCGGGGATGTGGCAGGTCCAACCCGACATCGTGAACGCCGGGCTCGACGCGGAGCCCTCGGCGACGAGCCCGCAGGACCGCTACGGCGTGTGGAACCCGCTCATGCTCCCCTACCGGACGGCCGACGACCGCTTCGTCGCGCTGTCGATGCTCACCCCGGACCGCCACTGGCCGGAACTGTGCCGGGTCCTCGGCCACGAGGAGATGGCGCACGACGAGCGCTTCGTCGACATGGGCGCCCGCCGCGCCAACGCCCGCGAGTGCGCCGAATGGCTCGAGGGTGTGTTCGCGACGCGGACGCTCGGGGAGTGGCGGGGTGTCCTCGCCGGGCTGGCCGGCGAGTGGGCGCCCGTCCAGACGCCGAGGGAGCTCCACGACGACCCCCAGGTGCTCGCCAACGGGTACATCGCCCCGGTGGACATCGGCGGCGGGTCGACGCTCCCCCTCGTCACCACGCCGGTGCAGTTCGATGGCCGGCCCGGGCGGCCGGTCCGGGCGCCCGAGCACGGCGAGCACACCGAGGCCGTGCTGCTCGAGCTCGGGTTGTCCTGGGACGACATCACCGCCCTCAAGACCAGCGGCGCGATCCTGTGAGGGCCGCGGGCCCGGAGTCGGGCCGGAACCGCCCCGGCGGGACGAGGAGGGGGAACGGGTGGACGGAGCGGTAGGGATCCCCCCGGCGGTGACCGAGGAGACCGAGGCCTTCTGGTCGGCGGCCGCCGAGGGCCGGCTGGTGGTCGAGGGCTGCGAGAGCTGCGGCGCCGAGTCCTTCCCCCCGCGCGGCATGTGCCGGTCCTGCCACGGCCGGGCCATGCGGCCGGTCGAGGTCACCGGCCGGGGCCGGGTCTACAGCTACACCGTCAACTACCAGCGCTGGCTGCCCGAGCTCGAGGTGCCCTACGTCATCGTGCTGGTCGAGTTCCCCGACCATCCCGGCGTGCGGGTGATGGGCCGGCTGCGGGGGGCTCCCGAGGACGTCGCCATCGACATGGAGGTCGAGATCGGGTTCGAGCCGGGGCCGGGCGGCTTCGCCATCCCGAGCTTCGTCGCGGCCGGCGAGGGGACGTGACCGCCACCGACCGCCTCGAGGATCGAGTGGTCATCTCGGGGGTCGGCCAGTCGGCGATCGGGCGCGAGGTTCCCCGCTCGGGGTTCCAGCTGACCCTCGACGCGGTCCTCGCCGCCGTGGCCGATGCGGGGCTCACCCTCGCAGACATCGACGGCCTGGCCATGTTCCCGGGGGGCGGGAAGACCAACCTGCCCGGCTACGCCAACGGGAACCTCTACGAGGTGCAGGACGCGCTCGGCGTCACGACCACCTGGCGGCAGGGGCAGGTGGAGGGGATGAGCCTCCCCTTCTACGGCCCCGCCCTGGCCGTGGCCGCCGGGCAGGCCCGCCACGCCGTGATCTGGCGCACGGTGAAGGAGGGAAGCGCGGCCCGGCGGGCCGGCGGCCGGCCCGCCTACGGCTCGGTCCACCCCGAGGCCGAGGGACCGCTCGCCTGGCTCCTCCCCATCGGCGCGCTGTCGCCGGTCTGTCAGGTCGCCCCCTACGCGACCCGCTACATGCACGAGTTCGGCGTGACCCGCGAGCAGCTGGCCTGGATCCCGGTGACCCAGCGGGCCCATGCGGCCCTCAACCCCGACGCCGTCTACCGGGACCCGCTCAGCGTCGAGGACTACCTCGCCTCGCGCATGATCTCGTCGCCGATCTGCCTTTTCGACTGCGACGTCCCGGTGGACGGTTCGACCGCCCTCGTCGTCTCGGCCGTCGAGACGGCGACCGACCTCCGGGCGCCCGTCCGGGTCGAGGCGATGGCCGGGGTCATCGACGGGCGCCCGTCGTGGGAGCAGTGGCAGGACATGGGCAAGGTCGGCCACGCGACGGCCGCCGCGATGTGGGGCCGGACCGATCTCGGCCCGCGCGACGTCGATGTGGCCCAGCTCTACGACGGCTTCACCATTGAGGCGGTGTGGTGGCTGGAGGCGATGGGCTTCTGCGGCATCGGCGAGGCCGGCGCCTTCGTGGAGGGCGGGGAACGGATCGCCCTCGGCGGCGAGCTCCCGGTCAACACCTGGGGCGGCCAACTCTCGGGCGGCCGCCTCCATGCCGGGTTCGGACACACCGCCGAGGCGGTCCGCCAGCTCCGCGGCGAGGCCGGAGCCCGTCAGGTGGCCGGGGCGGAGGTGGCCGCGGTGACCAACGTGGGCGGGATCGAGGCCGGGGCCGCGCTGCTCACACGGTGGTGATCAGCCCGCGAGCCCAATCGCGCCGAGGGCCGGGCACCGCACACGGTCTCCCGACAGAGTGAGCGACCGCTCACCCCGGTACACTGGTTCGATCGGGCGCGCTGGGCGCGCCGAGCCGGAGCGGAGGGGGCGCATGGACGTCGAGTCGCCGACTAGCGGACCCACCCCGGGCTCGTCGGTCCCGGAGCGGTTCGACCACCTCTCGCCCGAGCTGTCCGGGGTCCTCTATCCCACGCTCGCTCACATGCGGTCGACCTGCCCGGTCGCGCGAAGCGACGAGCACGGCGGGTTCTGGGTGGTCACCGACTACGAGGACGTCTTGAAGGTCGCCCAAGACTGGGACACCTTCAGCTCGGCGCACGGCCTGACCGTGCCCCCCGCTCCGATCGCCACCCGCAACATCCCGGTCGAGGTCGACCCGCCGGAGCACCGCGTGTACAAGCGGTTGATCAACCGGTACTTCACCCCGGCCGCCGTCGCGGAATGGGAGGACGGCACGCGGGCCCTCATCACCCGCCTCATTGATGACTTCATCGAGGAAGGCCACTGCGAGTTCATGGGGTCGTTCGCGCGCCCCCTGCCGGCACGGACCTTCTTCGAGTTCGCTCTCGGGGCGCCGCAGGACGACGTGGAGAAGGTCGCCTATCTGGCCTCCAAGTCCTCGACCCCGAACGACCCCGAGGCCGCGGCGTGCTGGAAGGGCCTGTCGGAGTGGATCACCGGGTTCCTGGACGGACGGCGGGCGGACGGGCGAGGCGGTGACGTCGTCGACGCGGTGCTCGACGCCCGCATCGACGGCCGCCCGATCACCCACGACGAGGCCGTCGGCATCGTCCAGCTGCTCATCCTGGGCGGCCTCGAGACGACCGCCGGCGCGCTCGGCATGATGATGGTCCGGTTGTCCACCGAGCCCTCGACGAGGGAGCAGCTCGCCGGCTCGAAGGAGGTGGCTCCAGAGGCGATCGAGGAGCTCCTCCGGCTCGACGCGCCGTTCATCGCGATCGGCCGCACGGCCACCCGCGACACCGAGCTCGGCGGTCGACGGATCGCCGGGGGCGACAAGGTCATCATCTACTGGGCGGCCGCCAACCGGGACGAGTCGGAGTTCCCGCACGCCGACACCTTCGACCCGGGTCGGGCCAGCAACCGCCACCTGAGCTTCGGCGCCGGCCCGCATCGCTGCGCCGGGTCCAACCTGGCGCGCATGAACCTCCGGGTCGCCCTCACTGAGCTGCTGCGACGGCTGCCCGACGTCGCGCTCGACGACCGCTTCCCGGTCGAGTACCACACCACCTTCACCCGGGCGCCCCGCACCGTGCCCCTCGCCTTCGCCCCCGGCCGGCGGGAGGGGCCGCCGTGAGGACGACGATCCGGGCAGGCCACGACCACCAGGTGCGCTCGGCGCGACGCCCGTCGACTGGAGGACCCAATGGCGGTTGAGCAGTCGAAGCGCTCGGGGATCCGCATCTACCGGGCCGCCGACGCCCCCGACCTCACCGAGACCGACTTCGGGGCGAGAAACGACTTCGGCGAGCACACCGAGCTCCGGGAGGTCGTGAAGACCCTCGGCGCGGCGGCCAAGACCGCCAGCCGCCTCCTCGTCCGCCAGACCCCCGAGGAGGGGGGGTTCTCCCTCGTCTACCTCTTCTTCAAGCCCAACTTCCCGCTGTTCCGGCACCGCCACGAGAGCGACTGCCTCTACGTGGTGCTGTCCGGCGAGGTGCTCATGGGGAGCCAGACGCTTCGGGCCGGCGACTCCTTCTTCGTCCCCGCCTTCGCCCCGTACTCCTACACCGCGGGGTCCGAAGGGGTCGAGGTCCTGGAGATCCGGCACAACGTCGACGGGTTCACCGTCACGTTCGCGAGCAACCCGCCCAGCCGGCTCGAGGAGGCGAAGGCCGCCATCGAGGAGAACGCCGCGGCCTGGGAGCAGATCACGGTCGGACCCTTGCTCCGAGCGAACGCGGCGGGGTCTTCAATCGGCTGAGCCGGCCCCGGGCCGTCGTCAGCCGATCTGGTACACCCGGCTCGCGTTGGTCTGCAGGACCTTGCGCATCACCGCTTCCCCCACGATCTCGGTGTCGCGCGCGATGACCTCGGCCGGGGAGGGCGAGTAGCTCGCCGGTCCGGGGTGCAGGCTCGTCGGGTGCGGGAAGTCGGTCTCGAACATCACGTTGTCCTCGTACTTGTGGAGCAGCTCCAGCGAGTCGCGCTCGAACCAGAACATCGCGTACACCTGCCGGCGGAAGTACTCGCTCGGCAGCAGCCGTTCCGGGTAGCGGTCCCGGGCGCCGGTGCCGAACCACTGCCAGTCGAGGGCATCGAGGAGGAACGGCACGTAGCCGAACCCGCTCTCGACCGACACGAAGTTGAGGCGGGGGAAGCGGTCACAGACCCCGCTCGTGAGCAGGGTCCCGAGCGTCCTCGCGTTGCCAACGAAGGACATCGAAGAGCGGGCGGTGTTGAACGCCGGGTCGTAGTCCTCCCGGTTCATCGCCTGCTCGATCTCCTCGGCGGTGTTTCCCACCCCGACGTGGAAGCTGATCGACATGCCGAGGTCCTCGGCCACCGCGTAGACCGGGTCCCAGTGCCGGTCGGGGAAGTCGGGGAGCCCGTGCTTGTCGAAGGTGGCCGCCCAGAGCACGCCGCGGTGGCCCATGGCGTGGCAACGGCGGAGCTCTGCGACCGAGGCGTCGAGATCCCAGAAGGGCATGGTCGTGAGCACGACGAATCGTTCGGGGGCGAACGAGGCGAACTCCGACACGTAGTCGTTGTAGGTGCGCACGCAGGCGAGCTTCAGCTCGCTGTCCCCCATCGCCATGAAGGCATGGCCCTCGAACGCGATGACGTTGGGGTAGAGCACCTGGGCGTAGATCCCCTGCGCATCCATGTGCGCCACCCGGGCCCGAGCGTCGTAGCAGGCCGGATCGGCGTCGGCCAGGGTCGGGGGGCACGAAGGGGGGAACTCCTTCCAGCCGGCCATGGAGTAGTTGCCGACCATGCTGCACCAGCGGTCCCCGATGACCCACCGCCACGATCCGCTGGCTTCGTCGAAGCGGACCATCGGCGCGGCGTCCCGGAACCGGGCCGGGATCCGGGCCGTCCAGAGGTCGACCGGCTCGGTGAGGTGGGTGTCGGCGTCGATCACCCGCAGCTCGGTCGTGCCGGTCATCGTCGTCCCCTTCCGCGCCGTCGCGGGCCCGATCCCATGGTAGTGAGCACCCGCTCGCTTGCGGGTGGGGAACTACCGTGGACGGGTGCCGGCCGAGCGCCTGGAACCGACGTTCGACGCCCGGGAGACCCTGCCCGGGGTGCTGCGGGCATGGGCGGAACGGGAGCCGGACCGGCCCTTCCTCCGCGAGGTCGGCGGGGGTTCCCGCACCTACGGGGAGTTCCATCAGGCGGCCCTCCGCTGGGCGGACGCGTTCCGACGGGCCGGGATTGACCCCGGCGACAACGTCCCGGCCATGGCCCGGACCTCGATCGCTGCCGAGGAGCACTGGCTCGGTCTCAGCTGGCTCCGGGCGGTCCACACCGGGGTCAACACGGACTTCCGGGGCCGGTCCCTCGCCTATGTGCTCGCCAACTGCGAGGCGAGATCGATGGTGTGCGCGCTCGAGTTCCTGGACCGGGTGGCCGAGGTGGCCGCCGAGGTGCCCCGGCTCGAGCGGGTGATCGTCCCCGACGCGACCGACTCGGAGCTCCCCGGCTCGTTCCCGCTGCCGCTCGTCACCGGGGCCGAGCTCCTCGAGGCGGCCGAGCCGGACGACGGCCTCGCCGTCCCGGAGCGTCACGAGCTGGCCTGCATCAGCTACACCTCCGGCACGACCGGGGCGTCGAAGGGGGTCCTCGTGCCCTGGGGCCGGTTCTGGCCCAACGAGACCTGGATCGACATGGGGCCCGACGACGTCCACTACTGCCCGTTCCCGGTGTTCCACATGTCGGGGCTCCTGCCGCTCGCCTGGTTCGGCTTCCCGGGCGGCCAGGTGGTGCTGCGCGACGCCTTCCGGACCCAGGACTTCTGGGACGACGTCCGCGCCTACGGCTGCACGGTCACCGCGATGATCCCCGCGATGATGAACTGGCTGCTCGACCAGCCGCCCCGTCCCGACGACCTCGACAACCCGCTCCGCTGGGTCGCCGGCGCGCCGGTGGTGCCCCGGATCGACGAGTTCAAGGCGCGTTTTGGGATCGCGATGCGCACCCAGTACGGGAACACCGAGACGGGCACGGCCCTCTACGCCGGCCCCGACGTGTCGGCCGACCCGCGCTCCAGCGCGAAGTGGGTCACCCCCGGCTACGAGGTGCGGGCGGTGGACGAGCACGACTACGAGGTGCCGGCCGGCGTGGTCGGCGAGCTCGTCGTGCGCACGACCGAGCCCTGGCGGATGATGGTCGGGTACTTCGGGATGCCCGAGCGGACCGCCGACGCGTGGCGCAACGGCTGGTTCCACACCGGCGACGGCGTGGTCCGGGACGAGCGCGGCCGGTACGAGTTCGTCGACCGGATCACCGACTCGATGCGGCGTCGCGGCGAGAACATCTCCTCTGTCGAGGTCGAGGCCTACGTCAACGAGCATCCGGCCGTCTCGGAGACCGCCGCGATCGCAGTGCCCTCCCCCGAGGGCGAGGACGAGGTGAAGGTCTGCGTGGTGCTCCTGGACGGCCACGAGCTCGCCCCGGACGACCTCCACCGGTTCCTGGTCGAGCGCATGCCCGCCTTCATGGTGCCCCGCTACATCGAGTTCGTCGCCGACCCGGAGCGCACCGAGGCGATGAAACGCATCCGGAAGCCCGCGCTCCGGGTCGACCCGCTGAACGCCCGGACCTGGGACGCCCGGTCAGGCGCCGGGGCCCGCCCCCGCTGACCCGCTACGGCCGCGCCGCGCCGACCACCCACATGGCGAAGCAGTTCGAGTAGCCGCCGGCCGCATGGCCGAGGGCGCGGCGCACCCCGTCGACCTGGTGGTCGCCGGCGTCCCCACGCACCTGCAGCGCCGCCTCGGCGAACCGGATGAGCCCGGCCGCCCCGATCGGGTTGGCGCCGAGAAGACCCCCCGACGGGTTCACCGGCAGGGCTCCGTCGATCGCCGTCGCCCCCGCCACGACGCTGCGCCACCCCCCGCCGTCCCGGTCGGCGAGTCCCACGTTCTCGAGCACCATCGGTTCGAACCAGCTGTAGGGGACGAACAGCTCGGCCACGTCGAGCTCGTGCCGCGGGTCGGTGATCCCGGCCTGGCGGTAGACGCTGGCGGCGCACTCGGCCCCCGCCCTCGGGTCCACGTTGTCGTGCTCGGCCGAGAGGTACGGCTCGGTGCGGACCGCGCTGCCCTGCACCCACACCGGCCTTGCCGATCGGGCCGCGCTCGGTTCGTCGGCGAGCACGACCGCGCACGCCCCGTCCGAGGACGGGGACGAGTGGAGCAGCCTGATCGGGTCCCACAGCGGGCGCGACGCCGCGATCTCCTCGAGTGTGATGTCCGGCCTTCTCACCTGCGCATACGGGTTCAGGAGGGCGTTTCGGCGGTCCTTCAGGGCGGCGAGATCCCCGACCTCGGGCGGCGCCCCGGACCGGTGGATGTACTCCCGGCACACCGCGCCGAACAGGCTGCCGGTGCCGCCCTGCCAGCGCGCCTCGAACGGCAGGCGCTGGAGGGTCGACCCCGGCCCGCTCGCCTCGGACTGCTTCTCGAACGCGACGACGAGCACCCGGGAGAACTGGCCGGCCGCGATCAGCGCCACCCCCGTGCTCGCCGCCACCCCGCCCGCGTTCCCGGAGGTGTAGGCGCGGAGGACCGGCTTGCCGACGGCGCCGAGCGCCTCGGCGAGGAGCAGCTCGGGCGACATCACGCCCTCCATGAAGTCGGGGCCCTTGCCGAGCACCAGCGCGTCGATCTCGTGCCACCCCAGCTCCGCGTCGAGCAGCGCCCGCTCGGCCGCCTCCCGGACCAGGCCGCCGAGCGTCACGTCGCGCCCGGCCGAGGCGTGATGGGTCTGGCCGATGCCGACGACGGCGCACCGCTCCGGCGTCACGCGCCCTCCAGGAGACACAGGAGGTTGTGCTGGAGGCAGGCACCGTTGGTCGCGTGGCCGACGGCACGGTGCGCGCCGCCACGCAGGAGCGCGTCCGCCGCCGCCCCGATGCGGACCAGCCCCGAGGCCATGAGCGGGTCGGCGGGCAGCACCCCGCCCGACGGGTTGAGCGATCCCACCCGTCCCGCACCGAGCGCGTCGATGACCAGCAGCTCCTGGTGGCTGAACGGCGCGTGGACCTCGAGCACGTCGATCGACGAGCCCGGCAGCCCGAGCCGGTCGGCGGCCAGGCGGGTCGAGGTCGAAACGGTGAGGTCACGCTGGCCGATCCGGGCGCTCTCCATCCGCTGGTCGATGCCGACGATCCAGGCCGGTCGCTCGCACGAGATGGGCACCCGATCCTCCGTGGCCAGCACCACTGCGGCCGCCCCCGCGCACACCGCAGAGCAGTCCGACTCGCGCAGCGGCGAGGCCACGTGGGGCATCGCCAACAGCGCCGCGACGTCGAGTCCTCGCCGGGCCGCGGCGATCTCCGCGAGGTCGCGCTCGGTGCACCGACCGGTGTCGATCATGGCCCGGGCCTGCAGCGCCGCGAGGTGCCGGGGGCCGGTGCCGAGCGGCCCGACCAGGTAGGGGTCCTGCTGGAGGGCGAGGACGCCGGCCGGGTCGGCCGCCGACGGCCGCCCGAAGGCACAGGCGAGCGCCACGCCGCCCTCGCCGGCCATGAGGCGGATCCAGGCCTCGTAGAGGGCGAACGCGCCGTCGGCCTCGAGGTGGGAGTGGGTCCGGGGCGGCCAACCGGGCAGCGCGTCGAACGCGCCCATGACCGTCCCCACCACCCCGTTCAGGAACTCGGAGCCGGCCGAGCACACCACGTCCACCTCGGCGCCCGAGAGACCGGCCATCCCGAGGGCCTGGTCGACGACCGGGCCGAGCAGCTCGGCCTCGTTGCGCCCGTCGGGTTCGAGGGCGGCCGTGCTCGCCCAGCCGACGACGGCCACCCGGCTCATGGCTGTCGGGTCGTCCCCGGATCGGGGCGGTCGCTCGGTCGGAAATAGCGGATGCTCTCCCAGCTCGGGGCCAGCTCGTCGTCGGGCACCCAGACCGCCTCGACGTGCTGGCCGACGGCGGCCGCCTCGGGCGCCACCTCGCCGAGCAGGTGGGGGAAGGCGACGTCGACACCGTCGAGGCGGATCCAGGCCGCGACGTACGGGAGGTCCACCGGTCCCTCGGGACTGGGCACGTGCACCACGGTGTACGTGCTCACCTGACCGCGGTCGGGCACCGGCACCTCGGTCATCGGCCCGGTCGCGCACACCGGGCACCGAGGCCGCGGCGGCACATAGGTGTGACCGCACGGCTCGCAGCGGCCGCCCAGGATCCGGCGTCGCCGGAGCGACTCGAAGAACCGGGAGGCGACGACGCCCGGCTCGTAGCGATACGCCACCTCGTGCGCGGAGTGGACCTCGAGCGCACCGGCGTCGTCGTGGTGCGCGGGAGGGATCGTCGCGGCGTCCCCGCTGCCGGCCGGCACGAACGCCCGGATGTCCGTGATGCTTCCGACTCGCTCCAGCCGCCAGTCCGCTCGCACCCGCATGCCGGTCGCCATCGATCCCTCGTCGGGCACGTCGACGACGTGCAGCAGGGCGGTGTCGGCCCCATCGAGCCGCACCAGCGCGAACGCGAACGGACGATCGAGCGGCTGCCCGCGACCCGGCTCGGTGACCCAGGTCCACGAGCGGACCACGCCGAGGTCGGCCACCGTGACCCAGTCACCCAGCGGTGCGCCCGTCGCCGGATCGTGATCGAGCGGAGGGACGAGCACACGTCCGTCGGCGGCCCGGGTTCCCCGGATCACGCCCGCCCGCAAGCCGGAGAGGAAACGCGACTCGGCGCCTCCGACCCCGCGCCGGTAGGCGAACGCCATGACGTGGGGGGCGCTGAGGCCGGGGCTCACCCCTCCCCCGCCCGCAGGAGCAGGCAGCCGACATACGGCGAGGCCCCGACGGCCACCACCGCGACGCGGGCGCCGGGAACCTGACGGTCAGCGGCCCGATCCCGCAACTGCAGGCACATCTCGTGCACGAAACCCAGGCCGTGCAGTCGACCGCCCGAGAGCTGGCCGCCGTTGGTGTTGATCGGGAGCTCGCCGCCCAGCGTGATGCGGGTGCCCCCGGCGACGAAGTCGCCGCTCTCGCCGGCGCCGCAGAACCCGAGAGCTTCGAGCCACAGCAGGGTCAGAATGCTGAACCCGTCGTAGACGCCCGCGACGTCGACGTCCTTCGGGGTGAAGTCCGTTCGTCGCCACAGGCTGTCGGCCGCCCGCTGCCCAGGCGCAAGACCGAGGTGCTGGGTGAGCGGTGATCGGACCGGGGGCGCGGTTCCCACAGCGTCGAGGTGGACCACCCGGTCACGGGCGTCCGGCGCGAAGCGCGCGTGGGAGAGCACGATCGCCGTCGAACCGTCACAGTGCACGTCGCAGTCGAAGAGGCACAACGGGTCCGAGATCATGCGGCTCCCGAGGTAGTCCTCGAGGCTCATGGGGTCACGCAGCACCGCCTTGGGGTTGAGCCGGGCGTGCGCGCGTGCCGTCAGGGCGATCTGGGCGAGCTGTTCGCGCGTCGTGCCGAACTCGTGGAAGTGGCGACGAGCGAGGAGGGCGAAACCGATGGCCGCCGGACCCCCGCCGTGGGCGGTGAACCACTCCGGCGGCGGCACCGGATCGGTCGACGCGCCGTCGCGGATCGCCCGCCGGGCGGAGCCCTCGGTCACGGTGCGGTAGACGACGATGTGGCGGGCGAGGCCTCCGCTGATGGCCAGGCCGCCGTTCACGATCGGCCCGAGCTGCGCGGGGCCCTCGAAGGCACCGAGGAGGAACGCCGGCTCGATGCCGAGGGCGTCGTAGACCTCGGCAATCGGCGGTCCGGCGAAGCCGGGGCCGAGCGAGGTTCCGCCGCCCGGGTAGGCCACCACGCCGTCGATGTCGCCGAACGACAGCCCGGCGTCGGCGATCGCCTCGACGATCGCGTCCAGGGTCAGGCTCAGTGGCGACCGGCCGAGGCGTCGGCCCACCGCCGATTGCCCCAGTCCCGAGATGACGACATCGTCCTCGAACCGTCCCGAGGTCCTGGCGCTCATCGCCGGGCCTTCCTCGGCGTCCCGGCGGGTCGGCGGGGACCGTGCGGGCTCACGGGCACCCGCCCGACGGCGCGTGCTCGTGGCGCGAGGGCGACCCGTCGTCGGAGATCCACACGTGAGCGAACGCTCTCAGTGTAGAGAGGCCCCGGCGACTGGGGCAGCCCGCCCGTCTCGCGAGCTCGGCGATCGACCGCCGGTGAGGCTCGCACGCGATCGGTCGGACACGAGTGTGCACAGGGGCGCAGATACGGTTGGTCATGGCAACTGGGCCGTTTCAGGTTGTCGCGGAGATCGAGCCCGCGACCAAACCTGACCTGACCCGGGTGCGCCACCAGGTGGGTGTCCTCGCCCCGGTTGCCGACGCGTTCTTGATCCCCGACAACCATCTTGGTCGGGCCACCGTGTCGAGCGTGGCGGTGGCCCATGAGGTCGAAAGTATGGGCGTGAGAGCGATCGCCTGCCTCAACTCGCGCGACCGCAACCAGCTTGGGTTCCGGCGAGATCTCCTGACCGCCGCCGCCTATGGGGTGGACCGCTTCCTCTGCGTCTTCGGCGACCAGCCAGTCTCGGGAGGCCGCTCGACCGACCTGAACGTGCAGCGGATGATCGAGGAGATCCGGACGTTCGGTGCCTCCGAGGTCTTCTCGGAGCGTGGACCGTTCAGCGTCGGTGTCACGACCCGGCTGACGCCGGTCCCCGCGTGGAAGCGTGCGGCCGACTTCCTGTTCGTGCAGGCCTCGTTCGATTTGGATCGGTTGCTTGGATGGCGCGGGTCGCTGCGATTCGATGGCCCGGTGTTCGCCGGTGTGTTGGTCGTCGCGAGCACCGACATGGCCAAGACACTGGCCGACGCCACGACCCAGATCGATCCTCCCGAGGACCTTCTCCGCCGCCTGCGGACGGACCGGGATGCGGGGGTCGACATGGCCTGTTCCCTGATGCGCGAGATCCGGTCGAGCGGCGCGTTCGACGGTGTCCACCTCGTGCCGGTCGGTCGATACCGCACCGTGGCGGCTCGACTTGAGCGCGACGGCTGGAGTCGCCGGATCTAGGCGGTCGGATCCGGGATCCCTGCCAGTCCGATGAGCACATGCACCTGGTTCGCGACCGACCGTGAAACGACGTCGCCGCGATCCGGGAATGTCCTTCAGTCGAGTCCGAACCAACGGCGACGACGGGTGGCGGCGAATTGACGCTTGTCGTCGGCACCGTCGAGGGAAGGCGGTATGAACTCGGCGACGGGGGCGGGCCCGGAAAGGAAGTTGACATTGACGCGGCCGATCACGCTGTCGCCCATCTCGATGTAGCAGACGACCTCGCCGGCGAACGGAGGAGGTTTCGGTCCACCCGTGAGCTGGGCGATGAGCACGTCGGCCACCGTCCGGGCCTCCCCCTCCGCGATCACACCGGCCCGAGGCACGGGGGCCGAGGTGACGTCTCCGACCGCGTACACGTCGGGGAACTTGGTCGCCAGGGTGGCCGGGTCGACCGCGATCCAGCCGTCGTCGGTGAGCCCCGAGTCGACGACGACCGAGGGCGCACGGTGGACCGGCACCCCCAGGAAGAGGTCGAAGGGCACCTCCCGCCCGTCGCGCAGGTGTGCCACCTTCTCTTGTGGGTCGAGGCGGTCCACCCAGGTCGCGTGGGAGTGCGCGATGTTGCGCTCCTCACACAGTGCGAGGATCGCACTGGAGACTTCGTCGGACACCGGGATCGGCTTTCCCATCGGCGTGATCAGGGTGATGGTGCAGGCGTCGCGGACTCCCCGCCGTGTCAGCAGGTCATGAAGCATGAACGCCATCTCGTAGGGCGCGGGCGGACACTTGAAGAAGCCACCCAGCACCGCGATGACGATGTTGCCTTGCTCGAACCCGGCCAGGACGTCGCGCAGACCGTTCGCCCCCTCGGGCGAGTAGAACTCGTGGCCGCCTTCGGCGAAACCCGGGGTCGCCCCGACATCCAGGTCCGCACCGAGGGCGACCACGAGGAAGTCGCCGTCGTGGGTCCCTTGGTCGGTGACGACCCGCTTGTTCACCGCATCGATGGAGCGCACCGTCTCCTGGAGGAAGTCGACGTTCGGCCGGGCGATTTCCCGGTAGTGGAGGCGGACCCCGTCAGCGGTCTGCCTCCCGAACATGACGTCGAGCTTCGAGAAGCCGAAGACGAAGGCGTCGCTCTTGTCGATCAGCGTGACGTGCACATCTTCGCCAAGTGTCTCGGCGAGCCGAGTCGACAGCTCGAGCCCTCCGAAGCCGGCCCCGAGGATCAGGACCCTGGTCGGCACGATCGAACTCGCTCGAGACGGGCGGCCAATGGGCATGGCCAGGAACACGGAGAAGCACAGGTCATCGTGGCTCGTGATCATCGCACCGACACGGGGGGAAAGCGAGGTGCCGAGCCACCGCCGGGCGCCGGGGGCCCCCCCAGGCGGTGCGACTTGAGCGAAGCGAAGCCACGCCCCATCATGAGAGAGAGGGGACCGTCCGCAACCCAGCTGGCGCACACCCGAAGCCGGGGTCCCACCCGTTCCAGGAAGGACAGACGCCATGCCGATCGACCCGAACGCAGCCACCGGTGAGTGGGGCGACTGGAACGAGCGCTCCTGGACCTCGAAAGACGCGCTCCTCTACGCCCTCGGCGTCGGCGCCGGCGCGAGCGATCCGACCGGAGCGGAGCTCGAGTTCACGACGGAGAACTCGCGGGGGGTGGACCAGAAGGTGCTGCCGACGTTCGGCGTGCTCGTCGCCTCAGCGGGCGGCGGCCCCCGGAGCGCCGGGACCTTCAATCCGGCGATGCTCGTCGACGCCGGGCGCCGTATCGAACTGCTGCGCCCGCTCCCGGTCGAGGGCCGGATACGGAGCCGCGGCCGGCTGACCGGCGTCTACGACAAGGGGTCGGGCGCCCTCCTCGTAAGTGAGTCCGAGTCCGTCGACGCGGAGAGCGGCGAACCGATCGCGCGAATTGGGATGAGCGTCTTCATCCGCGGCGAAGGGGGGTTCGGGGGTGACCGCGGGCCGAGCGGGGACGAGAACGTGCCCCCCGACCGCGATCCCGACCATGTCGTGTCCTACGACACCCGGATCGACCAGGCCCTGCTCTACCGCCTCACGGGGGACCGGAACCCGTTGCACTCGGATCCCGAGTTCGCCAAGGCCGCCGGGTTCCCCCGTCCGATCCTGCACGGGATGTGCACGTACGGCTTCACCGGCCGGGCACTCCTGCACACGCTGTGCGGATCGGACCCCGCCCGGTTCAGGAGCATGGAAGGCCGGTTCTCCAAGCCCGTCTTCCCCGGCGAGACGCTGACCGTGCGGATGTGGGTCGACGGAGACCGGGCCGTGTTCACGACAGAGTCGAGCAGCGACCAGGTGGTCATCGACCGGGGCTCCTGCACGTTCGTCGCGGGGTAGCCAGGCGGCCGCCGGGGACTTTCTCCGAACAGCCGGCCTGCTCCAGGGTTACGATTGGTCGTGGTGGCACGAATTGGCATCCCGGGGGGCTCATAGTGGCCAAGGCCGCCATCATTTCGGCGGACGGGCACGTCCGCGGGTCCCGGGCGGAATACCGCGACTACATCGAAAAGAAGCACCTCGAGGCCTACGAGCAGGAGGTGAAGGCCGCCGAGGAAGCCGGGACGCCGGACGCGGGGAACCTCCATCCCGATCTCGCTCCCGAGGTCCAATGGGACTCCGACCTGCGCACCGAGAAGCTGGAGACCATCGGCGTGGTCGCCGAGGTGCTGTTCCCGAACGGCCTGCCATTCCAGCTCAACCCGCTGGACGACTACCCCCAGTCGGCCACTGAGGAGCTGGCCGCAGCCGGGCGGCACGCCTACAACCGTTGGCTGTCCGACTTCTGTGCCCAGGCGCCCGAGCGGCGCCGGGGCCAGGCCGTCACGACGTTCGCCGAGGTGGACGAGGCGGTGGAGGATATCCACTGGGCCAAGGATCACGGCCTGGGCGGGATCGTCCTACCCGAGCTCACCCGGGAGAGCCGGTCCTTCTTCGACCCCGAGCTCGACCCGATCTGGGCGGCCTGCCAGGAGGTGGAACTCCCGATCAGCGCCCACGGCGGCGCGAGCCTCCCGGACTACGGGCCCATGGGGTTTGCGGCGCTGGTGGCGGCCATGGCCGAGAACGCGTTCTTCTCGAACCGCTCGCTGTGGATGCTCATCTCGGGCGGCGTCTTCGACCGGTTCCCGAACCTGCGGGTCAGCTACGTCGAGACCCAGGCCTACCTGATGGTCGCGGCACTCCAGCACCTGGACGCCATGGTGAACCCCGCGGGTGACTGGATGGGGTTCGCCCGCACCCGAGGCCGGGAGGAGACCACCGAGAAGTTCGCCAGCGAGTACCTCGGGACCAACGTGTTCGTCGGCGTCTCACCGTTCACCTCGGTCCAGATCACGATGGAGGATCTGCTCGGCAAGAGCGCTGGTGGCGACGCGTTGCCGGGCGTGCACATCGGAGCGGACGCCGCCATGTTCGGGGTGGACTATCCCCAGTTCGAGTCGATCTTCGACCGGACCATGGGCGAAGTGGCGACCCTCTTGGCGGCGCCCGGCGGGAACGACGAGGCGGCCCGCAAGATCCTCTACGAGAACGCCGCCCGGGTGTATGGCTTCGATCTCGCCACGCTGCAGCCACACATCGACCGGGCCGGCTTCGAACTCGACGAAGTCCGTGCCGATGCCCACGATCTGATGAAGAAGATGCCGAAGGTGACCAGGGCGCCGCTGATGGGAAGCGTGGCCGCGAGGGCCACCGCGAGCGTCTAATCCGCCTCACACACAACGAGCCATACACGAACCCGACAGGAGAAGGTGGGGACATGAGCAAGACCGCGATCATCTCGATTGACGGGCACGTCAGAGGATCCCGAGCGGAGTACCGCGAGTACGTCCCGAAGAAGTACCTGGACACTTTCGACGAGGCCGTGAAAACAGCCACCGCGGAGGAGACGCCCGATGCGGGGAACCTGCATCCGGAACTCGCCCCCGAGGTCCAGTGGGACTCCGATCTCCGGCTCGAGAAGCTCGGGAGCATCGGGGTCGTGGGCGAGGTGCTCTTCAGCAACGGTCAACCCTTCCAGGTCAACCGCCTCGACGACTTCGTCGATGCCAGCAACATCGAGCTCGGCGAGGTCGGCCGGGGTGTCTACAACCGCTGGCTGGTCGACTTCTGCGCCAAGGCGCCGGAACAGCGCCGTGGCCAGATGTCGATGTCGTTCGCCGACGTCGACGAGGCGGTCAAGGACGTGTACTGGGCCAAGGAGCACGGACTCGGCGGCATCGCCCTGCCGGGGCTCACCCGCGGGGGAAAGTACTTCTTCGATCCCGACCTGGACCCCATCTGGAACGCCTGCCAGGAGACCGGCCTCACGATCAGCCAGCACGGCGGGGGCTTCGACCCCAACGGCCCGCGAGGCAGCGCCGGGATCCGGGGCACGGCCCCCGGTTTCGGCGCGTTCATGATGATCTCCACCGAGAATGCGTTCTTCTCGAACCGCTCACTGTGGATGCTGATCGTTGGAGGGGTGTTCGACAGGTTCCCCGACCTGCGGGCGGCCTGGATCGAGACCCAGGTGCACCTGATCCTGCCGACGATCACCTACCTCGACAAGATCTGTGACAGCGACTGGATGGCGCAGTGGTCGATCAAGCCGACGATCAAGCACAAGCCGAGCGACTACTTCGGGAAGAACATCTTCATCGGGTTGTCCCCATTCTCACCGCGCCAGGACCCGTCGGGCGACGTCTTGGGCAAGGACGAGGACTTCCATGTGAAGCCAGGCTTCCACATCGGATCCGTACCGCTCATGTACGGGGTCGACTTCCCGCACTTCGAAACCTGCTTCTATCGGAACATGGCGGAGGTCGCCACGTTGCTCACGACACCGGTTGTCAGTGATGACGAGGTGCACCACATCCTCTACGACACCGCCGCCAGCGTCTACAACTTCGATCTGGACGAGCTGGCGCCCCATGTCGAGCGGGTCGGGTTCGAGATGGACGACATCCGGGAGCGGGCCGACGAGATCCGCCGTGATGTCGTCGAGTTCGATATCAGCCACATCACCCGCGGGTTCGGCGGGTTCGGGAGACGACCGACGGCCGCTGCGTCCGTCTAGCGGTCGGGGTCGCCCCCGGGCCAGCGCGAGGGACGACGGAACACTTCCCCCGGTCAGGGGGTCGCGGCCAGCTTGGCCAGTAACGCCCGGGTGCGGCCTCGGGAACCGGAGCGGTCCTCCCCGACGGGGAACGGCGCCGCCCACACGTCGGTCGCTCCCGCGCTGAAGAGGCCCTCGATGGCTCGGGTCACGTCGTCCTCGTTGCCGACCACGGCGGCCTCGGCCGCCGAGCTGACCCCGCCGTGGGCGAGGATCCGCTGGTAGTTGGGAAGCATCCCGTATCCCGCGAACTGATCGCCCGCCGCCGCCCGGGCCTCGTCGACGTCGTCGTGCACCGCAACCGGCAGACCGGCCACGATCCGGGGCGCCGGTCGACCCGCGCCATTCGCCGCCGCGGTGATCCGCGGTGCCACGTGGGACTCGATCGCCTGGGCGTTCGCCATCCACAGGATGGTGCCGTTGGCGTACTCCCCCGCCACCCGGAGGAGCATGGGGCCGAGGGCCGCGACCAGCACCGGTATCTCGTCACCGAGGAGCCCCGTCACCGCTTTCACATACTCCTCGACGTGGCGGGCGACCCCCTCGTAGGCGAACCCCAGCCGCTCCACCACCGGCTGGTGGGAGGGTCCGATGCCCAAGGTCACCGGGCGGCCGATCGCGGCGGCGACCGCCTTGATCCGGTTGGCCTGCAGAGCCGGGTGGCAGGTATAGGTCTGGAGCACCGAGGTCCCGAGTTCGATCGTCTTCGTCGCCCGGCCGGCCAGCGCCATCTGCACGAGTGGGTCGCCCCCGATCGCGCCTGCGTACCAGAGGCTCTTGAACCCGTTCGACTCGGCCTCGGTCGCCTGTTCGATCGCCCGTTCTGCTGTGTTCGCCCCGCCGGTCACCCCGATCTGCATGGCTCCGGAGCCTATCGACGACTGTCGAAGTCGGCACTCGGGCGCGATCGGGTTTAGGGGAGGTTCCGCGCCAGCACGTACCCCCGGCGGGTCTCGCCCTCGTCGGGGTAATGGCTGCGGGTCATCTCCATCTCGACTGCGAACCCAGCGGCCTCCAAGGCCGCGACCACCACTTCGGGCTCGAAGAAGCGGAAGTCCACGTCGACCTTCTGCCCGTGCCAGTCGGTGAGGTGGCGGACCTCGGATCCCACATGGAACGCGACCAGAAGCGGACCGTCCGGGACAAGCGTCCGACGAATCTCCCCGAAGGCGGTGGGCAGCTCAGTTCGTTCGAGGTGGATGATCGAGTAGAAGGCGATCGCGGCACCGAACTCCCCGTCGGACGCGGGGAGGTGGAGCAGGTCCCCCTCGCGGAACTGCACCGAGGGGTGCTCACTCCGGCCGACTTCGATCATGCCGGGCGACAGGTCCATCCCGACCGCCAGCACCCCGTGGCCGGCGATCCAT
Organism: Acidimicrobiales bacterium; assembly: GCA_036844945.1. Classification (GTDB taxonomy): domain Bacteria; phylum Actinomycetota; class Acidimicrobiia; order Acidimicrobiales; family RAAP-2; genus Palsa-461. The sequence goes on along the minus strand of DAIUEV010000017.1, from coordinate 13,440 downwards.
GCCGCCACGTGTCCCGGCCCACAGCCGAGATCGGCAATCGGCAAGCCCGGCCGGCTTCGTTCGATGAGCGCCGCCAACAGGGCTCGGTCGAGCGGCTTGCGGTCCAGCTCGTCATGGAACCGCTCGGAGTAGGCCGCGGCGACCAGGTCGTAACTCTCCCGGGTCCGCTCTCGCCCCCGATCAGATGGCACGGAGCGCAGTGTGACATCCCCCCGGTCCCGGCCATCGCCCTTTGGCACGGCCCGAAGGCCGGGAAACGGGGTCCCGGTCGGCGAAACCGCTGGTCAGCTGGGCCGGGAACCCGGCAGGGGGCACGACCGGGCGGTTGGCCCTACGGGACCGCTGCGGCCTCGGCCTCGGCGATCAGCTGGTCGGCGTCGGCGGGGAAGATCCAGCGATCGGCCTCGAGCCCCTCGAGGCGTGCCTTCACCTCCGCCACGTATTGCTCGTGGGACGGGTAGAGGGCCGCCAGCTCGGACTTCGGGAGCGAGTGCTGCTGGCCGATCATCCGTTGGTACATGTCGCTTCCGGCCGTGCTCGCGACGAAGGTCGCGAACGGGACGTCGATGTAGCTGAGGCGGACCCCGCCGCAGGCGTTGCCGTGCCGGTCGCGCACGATCCCGCCATCGAGGTCCGTCTCGATCGGCTCCGCCCTCGGAGGTGCGACTCCGTGCGTCACCCATTCGATCAGGTTGTGCAGCGCCGGGAAGAAGATCATGGGGCTCGGGAACTGACTGAGGTGCTTGTCGGCCTCGGTGGCGTTCGCCAACGTAGGAAAGATGTCGGCCGCCGATCTCATCCCCCTCGTGGGGACGTGAGAGGACCCGACCACCTCGTAGAGACGGAACCGGTCATCTGGGGCATCGCTGTTTGGCCGGCGATACCCGAGTGGGCGTCCGCCCATGATGTCGCCCTCGTTGAGCGCGTGGATCACCGGGACGTCGCGTGGGCCCACCGGCTCGGTCCCACCGGCCAGCGCTGGGAAGTACCCGTCGTAGATCGCGCTGCCGTCCGGCATTCGTGCGCCAGCGTGGGCGTCCCGGATGTAACGGAGCGTGGTTCCCCCGGTCTGGGAGCACCCACCCATGATCAGATACTTCACCTCGTGTGGGGCGAACGGGCCCGATGCCGAGTTGCCTTTCAGCAGGGCGCCGACCTGGCTCAGGATCGTGTTCGACATCGGGGTCTGGCGCTCGATCGCGAGCCGCTGAGCCGCCATCGGGTCGCCGTGGTCCGTCGGCTCATCCGCCGATGCTCCGAGCTCGGAGATGTCGAGAGTCGCATACCGCTCGGGATCGGACCGCTTCACGTGAGCGTCGAGAGCGACCTTCTGCGACGCCACCATGGCGTAGCCGTGCCCGTGCTCCTTCAGCGCGATGTGGTACGCGGACATCGGGACGGCGCCCGCGGCGTGAAGGGTCTCGACGATCACGACACCGCTGAAGGCGGCGGGATCGGCGGGCTTCCGGATGAGAAGCGAGGTCCGGTACGGGAATCCGTCGTGCTCACCGGAGACGAAGTACTCCTCCTCCACAAAACCAGCCGACGCCAACGGCAACGGCGGAAGCCCCGGACCGGGGACCGGATCTGTGGCCACGCCGTGGAAGGGGGCAGAGGCCGAAGTAGCCGGTATCGGCCCTTCGAGCTTCGAAGCGTGGATCGAGGTCATGAGCGACCGCCTCCTTCGTCCCCACCACCGAGGGATCGACGACGGAGGGTAGCAACGGCGCTCCTCGGACGACGTTGCTCCTGGTGAACGTCCCGCAAACGGGGAGGTCGGACCGTTCCAGAGGCACCGCCGTGGGGGCGGGATTCGCTGACCGTCCGGTCACTCGCCGGGCGAGATCGCGACGCTCCCGCGACTCTCGCCGGCCCGGCTCGTGGCCTCGGCCCGCGCCAAGCAGCGTGACGCCAGTTTGTGCCAGACTTCCGGATCGCCGCGCTGGCGGGGACGACGCAGGTGGGCTCCCGGGTCCCGGGCGCTCCGTGCCGAATCGTCGCCGCTACCGCAGCAGCCAAGGGGGTGGGGATGATCAAGCACCGTGTCACCGCGATCATTGCGGTCGTGCTCGCGACGTTCTGCGGGCTTCTAGGAATGACTCCGGCGTCGGCCGCGAGCGGCTCTCAGGGGGTCACGGCGACCACCATCCGCATCGGGGTCCCATACGTCAACGTCGCCGCTGTCAAGGCGGTCGGGGTCATCCTCAACTGGGGGAATGTCACCCACGACTACCAAGCGCTGATCAACAACATCAATGCGACCGGCGGGATCAACGGCCGGAAGATCGTCCCGTACATTATCGCGGTCAACCCCACGGGTGCCGCCGCCGCCTCCACGACCTGCACCCAACTCGTCCAGGACGACCACGTCTTCGTCGTCCTGGCCCCGCTGATGCCGGACTGCTACCTGCAGGACGGTGTGCCGGTAGTCCAGGCCGTCCTCGCCGGGTCCGCTCCCCCCGGTGTCGCCCAGAACTTCAGCCTGAGCGCCCCCGCCACCGCGTACGACCCGCTCCAGCTCTCGGTGTACAAGAAGATCGGGGCTTTCAAGAACAAGAAGGTCGGCCTCTTCGCGGGTGAGACGACCGACGAGGCCGAGCTGAAGATCGTCCAGACCGCGCTCGCAAAGTTGCACGTCAACGTCGTGCAGACGGCCGTTGACTCCGCCACCGGGGGGGACCTCCCGGCCGAGAATGGCCAGGTCGCGGTCATCGCTCAGCGGTTCCAGACGGCTGGGGTGAACGAGGTCGTCGCGGTCGGTTTCGGGTCCTCCATATGGCCGGAGGCACTGACCGCCATCCAGAGCACCTACAACCCGCCCTGGATCGCGACGAGTGAGAGCGACCTCACCGGCACCATCGCGGGCAACCACAACCCGACCTACCTCAACAACGTCCTGACCTCGACGCCGGCAAACCCCCCCGCGTCGATCTGGTCCAACGCCGCGACGCAGAAGTGCCTCCACATCATCAAGAAGGCCTACCCGCACGACAGCATCCACCCGTACGCGGTCGGTCTGCCGGGCTCGGAGATCACCTTCACAGGGGTCGAGCAGGCTTGCACCGATCTCTCGCTCTTCACCGCGATCGCCAAGGCGGCCGGGAGACACCTGACGGTGTCGAGCTTCGTCAAGGCCGGGTACGGCCTTCGCAACGTGGTGGTCGCGGGATCGAATACCCCGATCTCGTTCGCGCAGGGGCGGCCTTACGCACTCGGTCCCGTCTACCTGGTCCATTACGTCGCCTCGAACAACACGCTCGTGGCCGCCACCAAGTCGTCGACATAGTGAGCGTGGTCTCGGCTACTTTTCCGTGCGCTGACCGGTAACGGTCAAGGGGGGGTCGATGTCGCTGTCGGAAGGGGATGCGAGGCCGACCCTCACGGCAAGTCTCGCTCAAGCGGTCGTCGACAGCTCCGTCGAGCGCGAGAAGGCTGAGAGGCAGGAGGAGGTCATCCTCCCGCAGGCGCTCCTGCCGGGCACCCGCGAAGAGCAGATGCCGCTCCTGGAGGGCCTGAAGAGGAACGGAGCGCGGACCTTCACGATCCTGGCGTTCATCGTCGCGCTCGACAACCTCCAGAGCTCGGGGCTGGCCACCCTCTCGCCGAACATCCAGGCGTCACTCCACGTCAGCTCCGGGGTGATCGTGTTCGTGACCGGGATCTCGGGCGGATTCCTCGTCCTCGGGATCGTGCCGATGGGCTGGCTCGCCGACCGTCTTCGGCGGGGCCCGATCGTCGGTTTCGCCACGATGTTCTTCGGCCTGATGATCTTCGCCTCGGGCGTGGCCACGAACATCTTCTTGTTCTTCTGCGCCCGGTTCGGAGCTGGCATCTCCCAGGCCAGCACCCAGACCGTCCATACGTCGCTCACGGCGGACTCCTATCCGATCAGTCTGCGCGGCCGTATCAGTGCCGGGATGGGAATCGCCTCGGGGACCGCCGGGGCGATCAGTCCCGTGCTGGTCGGCGCGATCACGACCTCCGTCGGCGGTCTCAACGGGTGGCGCTGGGCATTCTGCCTGTTGTCCATCCCGATCGTGTTGGTCTCGGTGATCGCCTTCGGCCTGCGGGAACCACCGCGCGGGCAGTTCGAGAAGATGGACGTGCTCGGAGAGGTGATCGAAGACACCCAGCCGGTGCCGCCGTCGCTCGAAGCCGCCTTCGAGCGGATCACCCGCATCCGCACCATCAAGACGTGCCTGGTTGCGTTCTGCGCCATCGGCTTCGGCCTCTTCACCGGGCCTGTGCTCGGCAACTTGTTCCTGAAGCAGCACTTCCACGCCGACGCGTTCCGGCGTGGGCTCATCGGCACGATCGGGGCTCTCGGAGTGCTCGTGGCGCTCCCCTTCGTCGGTCGGTACTACGACCGTCTGTATCGGCAGGACCCGGCTCGCGCACTCAGGCTCGTCGGCAAGGTCATTCTCCCCGCGGCGGTGTTGACTCCAATCCAGTACTTCATGCCGAGCATCTGGCTGTATGCGGTCTTCGGCGTGCCCAGCGCGGTGCTGCTTCTGACCTCGTTCTCGATGATTGCGCCGATCCTCCAGTCGGTCGCTCCCTACCGACTACGGGGCCTCACCTTTGCGGTCTCGTCGATCTATGTGTTCTTCATCGGCGCGACCGGAGGAGCGGCGCTCTCGGCAATTCTCGAGGGCTCGCTCGGACCGCGCACCACCATCTTGATGGTCACCATCCCGGCGATCCTCGTCGGTGGCCTCCTCATCATGCGGAGCGCCAACTACATCCGCAACGACCTCTCACTGGTCGTCCTCGAGCTCCAGGAGGAGCTCGAGGACCACAAGCGTCGACTGGCCAACCCCGAGTCGAACCCGATCCTGCAGCTCAACGCGATCGACTTCAGCTACGGACATGTGCAGGTCCTCTTCGGGCTGGGATTCGAGGTATTCCCGGGAGAGGTGCTCACCCTGTTGGGCACGAACGGGTCCGGAAAATCCACCGCGCTGCGGATCGCGGCAGGACTGGCGACCCCGTCCCGTGGTGTGGTGCGACTCAACGGCCAAACCATCACCTACACCTCCCCGGAGCAACGGGCCCGGCTCGGGGTCCGCCTGCTGCCGGGCGGCAAGGGCGTCTTCCCCGAGATGACCATCGCCGAGAACCTTGAGATGGGGGGGTTCGTCTACCGGTCCGACCATGCCGACATGCAGCGACGGCTTGACCGGGTCTTCGACCTGTTCCCGATGCTGGCCGAACGAAAGGGCCTGCGAGCTGACGCCCTCTCGGGAGGTCAGCAGCAGATGCTCGCCCTCGCCATCGCGCTCCTGCACGATCCGAAGGTACTGATGATCGACGAGCTCTCCCTCGGCCTCGCCCCCATCGTGGTCCAGGAGCTTCTCCGGGTCGTCGAGCGCCTGAAGAGCGAGGGCGTCACTTTGATCATCGTCGAGCAATCGCTCAACGTCGCCGCGGCAATCGCCGACCGAGCGGTCTTCCTCGAGAAGGGCCGGGTTCGGTTCACCGGATCGATGCAAGAGCTGATAGAGCGCGACGACCTCGCGCGGGCGGTCTTCCTGGGCGGCGACGTCTCGGGATGACGATGCTGGGCCTCACCTGGATCAATAGCCAGATCGTCTTCGATGGCATTGTCCAGGGAATGGCGATCGCCGTGATCGCCGTTGGCGTGATCCTCGTCTACCGCGCCACCAGGATCATCAACTTCGCGGTCGGGGGTATGGGGGTCGTCGGGGCGGTCATGCTCGGCTTCCTCACCATCCAGTACCACGTGCCGTTCTGGCCCGCGTTCCTCATTGCGATCCTTCTCGGGTTCATTGTCGGGGCCGCAATCGACTCGACGATCCTCCGGCGCCTGAGGAAGGCCCCGAAAGTCGTCATCCTCGTCGCCACCATCGGCGTGAGCCAGGTGGCACAGGTCATCGGGGCCGAGATCCCTCTCCCGTCGAACACCACCGCGCGGTTCCCCTCCGCCTTCAACGGATCCTGGACTCTGGCGGGGGTGAGCATCCACGGGACCGACCTGTCGGTGATCGTCATGGCCCCGATCGCCGTGCTCGCTCTGACCTGGTTCCTCGATCGGACGACGGTCGGCAAGACGGTGAAGGCGTGCGCAGCCAACACCGAGCTCGCGCGGGTCTCGAGCATCAACCCCAAGTGGGTGTCGACGATGGCGTGGGCGATGGCCGGTGCGCTGTCCACGCTCTCGATCGTGCTCATCGCCGGCCAGTCCGGATCGGTCGGGATGGTGGCCAACCTCGGACCCGAGACGCTGTCCCGGGCGCTTGCCGCCGCTGTCATCGCCGGTATGACCTCGTTCCGACGGGCGATCGCCGCCGCCATCGTGATCGGCGTCGGACAGAACATCCTCACGTTCAACTTCCTGGCCGATCCCGGCCTCTCGGACCTGGTGCTGTTCTTCGTGATCCTCGTAGCCCTGGGCTTCTACGGGCGGGAGCTCGGCGGTGATGCACAGGTATTCGCCTTCACTCCGAAGGCCCGTCCGATCCCAGATCGGCTCCGGACGACTTGGGTCCGACACATCGACAAGGCCGGGATCCTGCTCCTCGGGCTGGTCGCGGTGGTCCTCCCCCTCATTGACACGACCGCGTCGAGCGATCAGCTCTTCACGGCCGTCCTCGCCTACGCAATCTGTGCCTGTTCACTGACGCTGGTCACCGGCTGGCTCGGCCAGCTCTCGCTGGGCCAGATGGCGTTCGCCGGCATCGGCGCGCTCTTCGCGGCCCGTCTCGTCGTCGAGGGCGTGCCGTTCTGGCTGACGGTGCTCGTGACGACGGTCTTCTGCTCGGCCCTGGCCGCCATCGTGGGCATCGGATCCCTGCGGGTGCGCGGTCTCTATCTCGCAATCGTCACGTTCGCCTTCGCTCTGGCTGCCCAGCAGTACATCTACCTCCTGCCGTTCCTGAGCAGCGAGTCGACCGACGGGGCCACCGTCCCCTTCAGCCCCGGCCACCTGTGGTTCCTCGGGTTCTCGGGAGAGCGCACCTACTACTACGTCGTCCTTGTGATCCTCGGGATCGTCATCCTCCTGCTCAGCCGATTCCGGTCGAGCGGGATCGGCCGAACCACGAAAGCCGTGCGGGACAACGAGACGGCGGCGGCCGCATTCACGGTGGTGCCGGCCCGGACGAAGGTCCGGACGTTCGCCATCGGCGGCGCGCTTGCCGGGCTCGGCGGTGCACTCCTGAGCGGCGCGTTCGGCAATGTCCCCTTCGTCGACACTGGCGGGGGCGGCGCCGGGTTCTTCCTGGTGAACGGCTCCCTGTCGCTCGTCGCTATGGTCGTGATCGGCGGCATGGGCTCGGTGACCGGGGGGGTGATCGGTGCGATCTGGGTGGTCGGGATCCCGGCCTTCGCTCCGAACAGCGCGGTGCTCGGGCTCCTGAGCTCGAGCCTCGGCCTGCTCGTCATCCTCCTCTACTTCCCCCGCGGCCTCAATCAGATCGTGTATGGGATCCGAGATGGCATCATCAACTGGGTCGATCGTCGACGTGGCCCCGACGAAGCCCGAGCTCCGGCGGTGTACCCCGCATCGGTGCGCCGACCGGCCACCGACGACGCCCCGACCGACGAGCCGGCGCTCTCGGTGCACAACCTGAGCGTCAACTTCGGCGGCAACCTCGCGGTCGACAACGCGACGGTGAGCGTCGGTCACCAAGAGATTGTCGGTCTCATCGGGAACAACGGCGCCGGGAAGTCCACCCTCATGAACGCGGTGGGGGGCTTCGTTGCCAGCAGGGGATCCGTGCGTCTCCTGGGCAATGAGATTTCGGGCCTTGCCCCGGCCCGCCGCGCCTCCCTCGGGCTCGGCAGGACGTTCCAATCGGCCACGCTGTTCCCCGAGCTCACGGTCACCGAGACGCTGCAGGTCGCCCTGGGGGCCCGGCGGAAGACCGGCGCGGTCTCGGCCGCGCTCAGTCTCTCGAGCGCCCGTCGCCACAACCGCAACTCGGCGACCGAAGTGAGCGAGCTGATCGACTTCTTGGGGCTCGGAACTTATCGGGACAACTTCATCAGCGATCTCTCGACGGGGACGAGGAGGGTCGTCGAGCTGGCCGGCTTGCTCGCCTTGAATGCTCGCGTGTTGTGCCTCGACGAGCCCACTGCCGGGCTCGCGCAGCGGGAGACGGAGGCCTTCGGGCCACTGATCGTCGCCGTCCAGAAAGAGCTGGCTGCCTCGGTGCTGCTGATCGAGCACGACATGCCGCTCGTGATGAGCATCAGTTCGCGCGTCTACTGCCTCGAGGCCGGAGCCGTGATTGCCGAGGGAGTGCCGGCCGACATCCGGACCGATCCCCGGGTCATCGCGAGCTATCTCGGCACCGACGAGCGGGCCATCGCCCGAAGTGGGGATGCGACTCTGCCCGCGTCGCCCCCGATTGAGGCGGTCGCTCCCGCCGGGCCGCCTCTCGCATAGCGGGGCGCGACGACCGCGGCGCTCACTCCGAGCGGTTGGAGCTGTCGATCGGAAGCTCGAAGTTGTGCTGTTCGGTCTCGGCCGGAATAACGGTCGTTCCTCGAAACCCGATTCCCACGACGAAAGACGTGCAGGTCGACTTCTCAGCGGTTCGGAATGCGGGCCCGTTCCGGGCCAACCACTTGACATCTGCCATCGCGTGCCGGTGGCCTCGGGTGAGGCCGGGCGCGCCGGCTCGGTTCGTCAGGCGCCACAGTGCGCGGCCACCCGGTCCGCCAGCTCGTCGAAGAGTGCGGCCGGCAGGTCGTGGCCGACCCCGGGGAGCATCCACAGGGCGGCGGCCGGAACCACGTCGGCCGTGGCCCTCCCACCGCTCGGGTCGACCAGCGTGTCGGCGTCGCCGTGGATGACGAGCGTCGGCACGTCGAGCTTGGAGAGACCGGGGGTCCGGTCCGGCGACGCGAGGATCGCCGCCAGCTGACGCGCCGTTCCCTCGGGGTGGAACGCGCGCTCGTAGGCGGCGGTGGCGTTGGCTCGGATCTCCTCCTCGTCGATGGGGTAGCCCGGCGAGCCGCTGATCTTCCAACCGAGCAACGTCGCCTCGATCACTCCCTCCAGGTCCGTGGGAGCCGGGGCGAGGAGGGCCTCGATGGCCGCGGGGTGGGGTGCGCCGACCGAGGGGTCCCCGGTCGTCGACATGATCGAGGTGAGGGTGCGGACACGACCCGGGTGCCGGATGGCGAAGGCTTGGACGATCATGCCGCCCATCGACGCGCCGAGGATGTGGGCCGACTCGATGGCGAGGGCGTCGAGGAGTCCGGCCGCGTCGTCGGCCATGTCGTCGAGGAGGTAGGGGGCCTTCATCTCGCCCCCCGATAGCAGGGCCGCGAAGTCCGGGGCGCCCGCCTCGTCGAACCAGGTCGAGAGCCCGGTGTCCCGGTTGTCGTAGCGGATGACGAAGAACCCCCGGTCGACCAGGGCAGCCACGAGGGCGTCGTCCCAGGCGATCATCTGGGCGCCGAGGCCCATCACGAGGAGCAGCGGTGGATCCTCGGGGCTCCCGAAGGTCTCGTACTCGATCGTGATCCCGTTGGCTTTCGTCGATGGCATGGCCCGATTCTCCCCTTCCCGCGCCGAAGCTGTCCACGGCCGGGCCCCACGGCCCCATCTGACGCGGCCGCAAGACGACCCTCGATCAGGGGATGGTCCCGGGCCCTTCCGCGCCCCCGGGACTCGCCGGTCGGGCGGCGCGGCGCGAGATCGGGTCGAACGCGTAGTACACCGCCAGTGCCCCCTGGACGGCGAGGAAGGCATACGCGTTCACGAAGGCCAGCCCGACTACCAGGGTGTACACGACCGCCCCAGCCGTGAACAGGATCGTGGCGATCGCTCGCTCGGACTCAGGAAAGGACGGCCGGAGCAGACGACGGCGACGCGACGCGTGCAGCCATAGGAACACCCAGCTGTAGGCGTTGCAGACCATCGTCACGCCGTAGAAGGCCGCCGCGGTCCGCGTGCCCTGCCCTCTGGCCAACGCCTCGCCGAGGACTCCGGTCGGATACGGGAGGAACCCGATGGTCATGAGGAGCAGGAGGTTGGCGAAGATGAAGCCTCGGTCGATGGTCTCCACGTGGGAGAAGACCGTGTGGTGGTTCAGCCACATGATCCCGATCACCGTGAAGCTGACCACGTAGGCGGCAAGCGATGGCCAACGGTGGGCGAGCTGGCTCCCGAGCACCCGATAGTGGTTCGGCGCTGCGATGGTCAGGACGAGCACCGTGATCGCGATCGCGAAGACGCCGTCGCTGAAGGTCTCGAGGCGTGACGGGTTCACAATCGTGGCCGAATCGGGCGCATCCCCCAGCCGATCACGTGTGCCGGATCCACATGCCGCCGTCGACCACCACCACTGCGCCGTTGGTGTAGCTCGCCGCCGGGAGGACCAGCGAGAGGGTCATCTGGGCGACCTCCTCGGGTCGGCCGTAGCGGCGCATGGCCACCTTGCGGCGCGCGTACTCGTCGCGGCGGTCCTCGGGGATGCCCGCGGTCATGTCGGTCAGGATCGGCCCCGGGCACACGCAGTTCACCGTGATCCCGGTCCGGCCCAGCTCGACCGCCAGGCTCTTCGTCAACCCGATCACCCCGTGCTTGGTGGCCGTGTAGGCGGGCAGCCCGGCGGTCGCCACGATCCCTTCGGTCGATGCGACGTTGACCACCCGGCCGGCGTCGCTCTCACGCAGCCACGGCAGGGCCGCCCGCACGAGCCGGATCTGCGCCGTGAGGTTCACTGCGACGGTCCGGTCCCAACCGACCTCGAACTCCTCGTCGGAGCACCCGAGCGGCGTCGGCACCGCGATCCCCGCGTTGTTCACCACGATGTCGATCCGGCCGAGGGCCTCGGCCGCCTCGGCGGCCAGCCTCTTTACCTCGTCGGCCTGGGCCAGGTCGACGACGACTCCGAAGGCCCGGCCGCCGGCGTCGGTGATCTCCCCCACCACCTGCTCGACGCGATCGGCACGGACGTCGGCCACCACCACGGTCGCCCCTTCGTCGGCGAAGAGGTGGGCGGTCGCCCGGCCCATGCCGCTGCCCGCCCCGGTCACGATGGCGGCGCGCCGTTCGATCGAGCGCGAGAGGGTGGAGAGGCGGGGCACAGGGTCTCCCTTCGGGGCGGCGCGATCGGCGATCGAGGCGGCCTAGATGATGTAGCGGTGGCGCAGCCCGAGGTCGGCGTCGGCCCCCTGGGTGAGGACCGGCTGGGTGGCCACCCGCGGCGAGGTGAGGAGGGCGCGGTAGGCGCCGTCAGCGATCCGGTGCGGGAGGTACTGGTCGATCGCCAGATGCGTGGCGATGAACGCGTCGAACTCTGGCCCCTGTTCCTCGGGGATCTCGGCGAGGATCTGGTCGTAGGCCGTGTGGTGGAACGCCACCGCGTGGGTGCAGGTGAGTCCGGAGGGCCGCTGGAGGACGTGGCTCCCCTCGGCGTAGGGGAACGACTGGGACCACACGCAGCCGCCCAGGTAGAACACGTCCCACTCCCGGCCGGCGAGGTCGGCGACCGCCCGATCGAGGACCGGGAGGGTCTGATCGAGGAACAGGGCGTCGTCCTCGAGCACGAGGAAGTTGCGGTAGCCCCGATGTCGGGCCTCGGCGACCATGGCCCGGAAGGAGTGGGTGCACCCGTGCTCGGCCTTGATCGCGGGGAACCGCTCCACCCGCCACGCGATGTCCAGCAGCGCGAACCGCTCGGTCATCCGACTCCAGCGATCTTGCTCGTCGTCAAGGTTCAGGCAGAAGATCGCGTCGAAGAAGCTGAACGGGTTGGCCAGCTGGATGCGAGCCTGGCTGAGAAAGAGCTCTCCGGCCTCGGTCCCCAGGTGGTCCAAGAAGTGCTCCTCCATCGAGGAGGTGTCCCAACCGAGTTCGTTCCAGCCCACGCAGTAGTTGCGGACCCGGTCGAGCCACGTCGGGGTGTACGGAGCTCCACTCGGTCGACCGAACCGGTGGGCCCAGGCCAGCGCGGGGAGGCACAGGACCCGGCCGCCGTTGCGGCGCACCTTCTCGTGGAGGTAGCCCTCCTCGCCGCCGAACCCCCGGAACCGCGGATTGATGCCCGGCCACGCCTCACGCCGGCACGCGAAAACCCCGAGGCCCTGCATCTCGATCTCGAACGCCGCGCCCGCGGGGTCGTGGGCCCGTTCGTCGGTGTCCCACTGACCGAACATGCCGGCCCCCCACTTCGGACTGAAGTGCGTCCCGACGATGGTGGTCAGGCCGTCGTCGAGGAGGGGGCCCTGTACGAGGTCTTTCGAGTCCGGATGGGCGTCGAAGTACTCCAGGACGGCGCGGATCGCCCCGGGCCGAAGCATGACGTGTGAGTCCACGCACATGACGACGTCGGCGTCGGCCTCCCGGAAGACGAGGTCGCGGACGGCGGTGCTCCGGTAGCCGCGGAAGGGCACGTAGCGCATGTGCGGCACGGTGTCAGCGAATTGCCGCAAATCGGCGGCGGCGCGGCCTTCCGGGTGGTTGTCGAGCACCAGGAACGACACCTGATCGAGCACCTCGGGGTGGTAGAGACGGGCCGCCTGCACGGTGAAGTACACCCCGTCGAAGTCATCGAAGGTGGACATCCCGAGGCACAGACGCCGGTGCTCTCCTGGCGGGCTCGGCTCCGGGACCTCCGAAACGACCTCATCTTGTGCGGTCAGCTGGGACACGAGGTCCTCGAGGAGGCGCCGCGCGTTGGTCACGGTCGAAGCCCCCACCGACCCCACGTTCTTGCAGCCACGCCTCTTAGAATGCCAGACCGATGTCGGAGCAGACCCTTGATCGCCCGTCCCCCTCCCCCGGCCTCGAAGTGAGCGAGGTGCGCGACGGCCTGGTCGTCTACCAGGAATATCCCGCTCGGGTCCACTACCTGAATGGCCCGGCCGCCTACGTCTTCGAGCTGTCCACGGGGAGCCGGACCGTCCCGGAGATCTCAGAAGAGATCCGGGTCGCCTACGGCCTTCCGTCCTCCCCCCTCGATTTGGTCGTGTCCTGCGTCGAGAAGCTCCGCGAGCAGGGTGTTCTGACCTAAATCCGACCGCGGGCTCGGGGCGATATGCCCGCGCTATCGGTGATTGCCTCCGCGGAGCCGTCCCCGTACGATGCGCACCCATGGCCACCGACGCCGGCGACGGTCCGACCGGCGGTCACTCCCGGACCTTCGATCGTCGTGCCTTTCTCCGCCGTTTGGCCGCCGCCGGATTCGCAGTCCCGACGGTGACCACCTTTTTCGCCCACGACGTGGCCGGGGCTGCCCGATTCCACCCCCAGGGGCCGTCGGTCACCACTCCGGCGCCGGTCACGCCGGCACCGACGACCCCGGCGCCCACCACTCCGGCGCCCACCACCCCGGCACCGACGACCCCGGAGCCCACGACGACGCTTTTCCCTCCGCTGCACCGCCGCATCCCGCACGGCCACTCCAACTAGCTGGAGCGGGGCCTGGGATGCCCCGGTGCGAGCCGAGTCGACCTGAAAGC
>DAIUEV010000016.1:61022-62619 GCA_036844945.1 Acidimicrobiales bacterium | reverse complement strand
GATCCATGAGGAGACAGGCGATGCAGCAGGGCAAACAGCAGGGCAAACAGGGCCGACTCGGAGCTCGCGGCTTCCCGTTGGCACGCATGGCAGTCGTCACTTTGGCCCTTGGTGCCATGTCCGCTTCGGCGTTCGCCCCCGGCACGGCGGCCGCCGCGAGCCGCCTTGTCATCTCGACGGCCAAGAACTCCCAGTTCGGCACGATTCTGGTGAGCCATTCACCGCTGTACACGTTGAAGCCGAGCTCGACTCCCTGCAACGCATCGTGCCAGAAGATCTGGCCCGAAGTCCTGCTGCCAAAGGGCGCGAAGAAAGCCACCGCCGGGACGGGGGTGAATGCCTCGAAGCTCGGCACGATCAAGCGGGCGCACGGTGCGCTTCAGGTGACTTACGGTGGCAAGCCGCTCTACTGGTTCTCCGGGGACTCCGCTGGCAGTCAAGTGAACGGCAACATCACCGACACTTGGGGTGCGTGGTCAGTCTCCGTGACCAAGGCTTCAACTTCGACTTCGGGCACGGGCACCGGCGGGTCAACGGCTGGAGGCGGGGGAGCTGCGTTCTAGCTCCCGCGCCGAGACTGAGAAGTCGTGATGTCCCCCTCCGAAGGAGCGTCCATTAGCTCGGCTGTTCCGACATCATTGGAACGAAGAGACCGCGGAGCAAACAGCCTCCGGCTCGCACTCTCGAAGCGCGTCTACCTACCGGCTTGCTCGATTGCGGCAGTAGCGGCGGTCCTCGTGGCCATCGGTTGGTCCAACCGTTGGGGCGGTGCGAACTTCAGTGGCTCCCTTACGAGTCTTCGTGTCGTCGTCGCCGGTCCTGCCACTCTTGTCATCATCGGAATCTTCCTCATTGTGGAGCGGCTACGACCGGCGCAACGGCGACCGATTTTCGCCCGCGGCTACCGTCAGGATCTGATCTACACGGTTCTCAACGCGACGCTGGTCGTCCCCCTCGTCACCGCGTTGACGCTCTCGTTCTCTGAGGTCGTCGGTAGATCCCTGCCATGGCTCGTCCTGGCCAAGATCAGCGTGCTGCCACGTTGGTTTGCGATCGCGGCGATCTTCGTGGCGATGGACGCGATGAACTGGCTTGCACACCTTGCGAATCACCGCGTCAGAGTGCTCTGGCGCTTCCATGAGCTCCATCACTCCCAAGAGGACATGAATGTGCTGACGGTCTTCCGTACGCACCCGCTGATCCACGTCTCTTACCTCGTCGCCTTGGTCCCAGGAGTCGTCCTTGTTGCCAACGGCACCTTGCCGATAGTTGGGCTCGTCGTCTACGGGGGAATCGTCGCCTTCGCGCACTCCAACACCAACCTGGGCTTCGGGCGGCTCGAACGGGTTTTCGTCAGCCCGAATTATCATCGGATCCACCACCGGCTCGACGGGCCGCAAGATGTCAACCTCGGCTTCGCCTTGACGATCTGGGACCAGCTCTTTCACCGAGCAGTGTTTCCGACCAATGAGACGATTCGGGCCGACACCGGGCTCCCGGGTCGGCCGCTCGCCGTGGAACAAGCCGGGAACCGACCTCGTCATCTCTCGGTCCTGGCTGCTCAGCTGATCGGGCCGTTCCGGCCGATGGACGCGAC
>DAIUEV010000016.1:43514-60922 GCA_036844945.1 Acidimicrobiales bacterium | reverse complement strand
GCTTGCCTGGGTCTTCATCTACTACGGGGGAGGGAAGCTCTTCGGGTGGTTCAACGGACCCGGCTTCCACCGCACCGCTCTCTACTTCTCCAACACCGCCCATCTCCACCCCGGTGGGCTGTTCGCCGTCCTCGGCGGTGTCGTGGAGTTCGGTGGGGGTGTCGCGATGGCTCTCGGCCTCGCCACCCGTCTGGCCGGAATCAGTCTGTTCGGAGACATGGTGGTGGCCATGATCACCGTCACGTGGACCACCGGGATCAACTCGGAGACGGCGCCCCCCGGGTACCAACTGAATCTGGCGCTCGGCGTCTTGGCCCTGGTCCTCGCGGTGATGGGGGCGGGCCGGTTCAGCGTCGACGCCCTCCTCGAGCGTCACCTCATGGGTCTTGGTCGCCCCGAGCCCGCCGACCTAGGCGGCTGAGGGCGATGGCGATCAGATCCAAGTCTGGGGAAATGAGCGACCCGTGCTGACACTCGAGAATGCGCCGAGCCTGGATGCTGACGCATTCGGTGAGAGCTCTCTCGGGTCCGGCAACAGCCTGAAGGAGGGCGACTCCAGCTGGCGGACCTCGCTGCGTCGCCCGGTTCGGTCGGCCCGTGCCCAGCGCCTGGTGAGGATCGCCTTCAATCTGGTCGGCGCCGCCGGTGCGGCCTTCTTCGCGCAGGCGACATTGCAGGCGATTCTGAAGTCGCATCGCCTGATCGGGGTGCCGTTCTTCGCCGAGCAGATGTGGGTCGTGGTCGCCTACCTCATCCGACATCCGGCTCGTCGGGTGAGCCGGCGGCTGGACGACTGGCTCCTGGCCTTCGGTGGCACGTTCGGTGGCGTCCTGTTCCGGCCGGTCGGTGCTCACCCACGCTGGGGAATCGAAGCGGGGCTCGACGTCCAGCTCGTCGGTCTCGCGATCTGTGTGGTGTCCTTCCTGGCGCTCGGGCGTTCCTTCGGATTCGCGGCTGCAGATCGGGGATTGGTGCGACGAGGCCCCTACGCCATCGTCCGCCACCCCATCTATGCCTCCTACGTCGTGCTTCAAGCCGGGTACCTCATGCAGAGCATCTCGATACGGAACGCGCTCGTCATGTTGTTCGCGACCGGTTGCAACGTTGGTCGAGTCCTCGCCGAGGACCGGCTTCTTGCCGAGAACGAGCAGTACGACTCATACCGGGCGCGGGTCCGGTGGAGGCTGCTTCCCGGCGCCTGGTAGCCGTCAGTCGCGAACCGGGCTCGCTTCAGACTGAGTTTCGATTCGGTTCAGGTCTGGAGGTCACCGACCGCGGCGGCGAGATCCTCGAGCTCGTGGCGCCACTCGGTCGGCGGAGCGACCGGGCGAACCACGAACTTCGAGAAGCCGACGTCGACGAAGCGCTCCAGCGTCTCGCGCAGCGCCGCGAACCCCACGGGCACCATCGAGCGGGGATCCCGACCCCTGGAGCGCGTCGCGAGGGCGGCGACGAACCGGTCGTCGAGCTCGGTCCGCGAGTAGACGACGCTCACCCCGAAGTGCTCGGGACTGATCACGCGCCCCGCCTCCTCGGCCGCCTCGAGGATCACGCCCTTCCCGGCGTCCGCCTCCTCCGGGGTGCACAGCGAGGGGAGCCACCCGTCGGCGAGCCGCCCACAGCGCACGAGCGAAGCACGGGCCATGCCCCCCAGCCAGACATCGAAGGGCTGCTGGACCGGAACCGGCCAGAGCTCGGTCGGCGGGAAGCTGGCCGAGCTGCCGGTGTGCTCCACCCGTCGGCCGGCCCAGAGGTCGCGCAGCACCGGCAGCAGCTCGTCGATCACCGAACTGCGGCGCGACAGCTCGACGCCGACGGCGTCGCGCTCGGGCGCCTGGGTGAGGCCGGGGACCAGAGTCAGCAGGAACCGACCGCCGGTCAGCACGTCGGCGGTGGCGACCTGTTTGGCGAGCCGCAGCGGGTTGCGCCCCGGCAAGAGCGCGGTCGTCCCGAGCTTGAGCCTCGGGTTGTGCCCCCCGATCCAGGCCAAGGCGACGATCGGGTCGAAGGCCGGCTGGGTCAGGATCTCGGGCAACCAGATCGAGTCGAAGCCCAATGCCTCGATGTCGTCGGCCAACGCCCCGAAGAGGCCGGCGTCGGCGTCCCCGCGCCCGCTTACTCCGATGCGGATCTTCACGCTGCCGACCGAGCGCTCATCTGGGGGCGTCCGCGAGCGCGACCAGGGTCCGCTCGACCCCCTCGTCGTCCACGTCGTGGTGGGTCATGAGCCGCATGACCCCCGGCTCGATCGTGCCGCCCAGGACGCCGGCCGCCTCCAGGTGGGCGAGGAGTGCCGCCGTGTCCGGGTGCGGAAAGACGACGCAGTTGGTCGCCACCTCTGCCGGATCGATGCTCCCCGGCCACCGTTCGGCGACCGCCTCGGCGAGTCGGTGGGCCCTGCGGTGGTCCTCGGCCAGCCGGTCGACCATGGTGCGCAGCGCAACCAGCCCGGCCGCGGCGATGACGCCGGCCTGGCGCATGGCTCCACCCAGCCGGTGACGTTCGACCCGCGCCGCGGCGATCGTGTCCTCCGGCCCGGCGAGGACCGATCCGACCGGTGCGCAGAGCCCCTTCGAGAGACACGCCATCGCCGCCGCGGCTCCCTCCACGAGCCGGGCGGCCGGGATCCCCGCCGCCACCTCGGCGTTGAAGATCCGGGCGCCGTCGACGTACACGGGGAGATCGCCCGAGGCCGCCACCAGCGTCTTCATCGCTTCGGGGTGGCACACTCGACCGCCAGAGGCCATGTGGGTGTTCTCCACGGCCACCATCCCCGGGGACGGGTGATGGTGGAACGCCGCTTCTTTGGCCCAGAGGATGTCGTTCGGGTCGAGGAGGCCGTCGTCGTCGTCGAGGGGGACGAGCTGGGCCTGGGAGTTCCCGGCACCCGCCCCGTTCTCGTAGGCGACGAGGTGCTGGCGCCGACCGACGAGGACGGTGGTGCCGGGCGGGGCCAGCACCCTCAACGCGACCTGGTTGGCCATCACCCCCGAGGGCACGTAGAGCGCCGCCTGCATCCCCAGCCGCTCCGCGAACTCGGCTTCGAGGGCGTTGACCGTCGGGTCCTCGCCATAGCCGTCGTCGCCGACCTCGGCCTCGGCCATCGCCTGCCGCATCTCCGGCGTCGGACGGGTGACCGTGTCGCTCCGCAGATCGACGAGGGGCGACACGCGTCCGATCGTAGCGAGCGCATCTCACCGAAAACGGCCCCAACGGCGGATTGACCGACGCGGCGACTCCCGGTAGCGGGCACCAGGTGAAACGTCGTAAGATGAATCATGCGATCGGTACGACCGCTGGGGTTACCTGGACCTGTCGGGTTGATCCTTCCCACCATTCCTTGGGACGAAAGCCCAGTTCCCGATGGTCGTACTGGGGGTGGTAACAACACCCCTACCAATGGTACGACCAAGCGCTTGCAGGAGTTCGCACGCGAGGCCGAGCGGGCCGGTGCGACCGCCCTGTGGACCTGCGATCACGTGTTCTGGCACCGCCCGCTCCTGGAGCCGCTCATCGCGCTCGGGGTCGTGGCCGCCGCGACCGAGACGGCCGCAATCGGCACCTGTGTGCTGCAGCTCCCGATCCGCAACCCCGCGGTGGTGGCGCGCCAGGCCGCGACATTGCAGCTGTTGAGCGGCGGCCGGTTCTTCCTCGGTGTCGGGGTGGGGAGCCATCCCGGTGAGTACGAAGCGGCGGGGGCGGACTTCGGCCGGCGGGGTCGGGCGCTCGACGCCGGCATCGACGCACTGCGGCGGGCCTGGTCCAGCACCGGGACATCCGAACTCCGGTATCGGATGGAACCGCCGGTGCCCACCGTGCCGGTGTGGGTGGCGGGCGCGAGCGACGCCGCCCTGGCCCGAACCGCACGGGCCGGCGACGGCTGGGTGCCGCTGTTCCTCCCGGCCGACGCCTACGAACAGACGCGACGCCGGCTCTTCGACCTGGCCCATGCCGCCGGCCGTGACCCCGACGACCTCCAGACTGCGGCGGTCGCGGTGGTCTGCACCGGGGACTCCGAAGAGCAAGCCCGCAAGAGCGGCACCGTGTGGCTGTCCGACCTCTACGACCTCCCGCCGAGGGCCTTCGAGCGTCACCTGATCGCCGGTTCCCCGGAGGACTGCGCGGCGGGCATCGCCGCCTACCATGAAGCCGGCGCCGAGCACGTCGTCCTCATGGTCGCCGCCGACGAGACCCTGGAACATTTCGGGCCCGTCCTCGAGGCGCTCGGTTCCCCGCCGTCCCGGCCACTCCCCCGCATCGGCAGCGAAGCCCCGTCCCCATCTGGAGCCCACGATGAGCACTGACCACGTCGACGTCCTCGGCACCGGCATGACCGACATGAGCCGGCGGGATCTCACCCCCGACCAGATGGCCCTCCAGGTAGTGGACGAGGCCATGGCCGACGCCGGGATCGACCCGGCCGAGCTGGCGCTGGTCGTCGTCGGGAACGCCGCGGGCGGGCGGCTGAACGACCAGGGGTGCATCCGGGGCCAGACCTGGCTGCGAAAGTCCGCCCTGGGCGACGTCCCGATCGTGAACGTCGACAACTCGTGTGCCGGGGGCACCTCGGCCCTGCACCTCGCGACCTACACCGCGCGCGCGCAGGACCGGCCGGTACTGGCGCTCGGGGTCGAGAAGATGTGGACCGGGGACCGCGCCGGCACGCTCGACGCGATCGAGTCGGGCCTGCCCGCCGACTACCGGGCCGACATGCACGCCCGCCTCGTCGAGAACGGCAACCCGGCCGGCAGCATCCTCATGGGGCTGAACGCCGCCTGGGCGGCCCAGTTCATGGAGGAGCGCGGGGCGACGGTCGAGCAGGTTGCGGCAGCGGCCGTGAAGGCCCGCCGGCACGGGTCGCTCAACCCGCTGGCCCAGTGCCAGCAGGCGGTGACGATGGAAGAGGTGCTCGGGGCGCCCCAGGTGGCGGGCGTGCTCACCCGGCTGATGTGCAGCTCCTTCACCGACGGTGCCGCCGCGGTGGTGGTCGGCGCGCCGGGGAGCCGCCGGCCGATCGCCCGCATCGTCGGGTCGGTCGCCCGTTCGGGCTGCGGCAACCTCGACTACCACGACCGCCTCACCGAGACCTCGAGGGCGGCCTACGAGTCCTTCGGCATCGGCCCGGAGGACTTCGACATGGTCGAACTCCACGACGCCACCAGCGCCGAGGAGCTGTTCGCACTCGAGTCGCTCGGAATCTTCGGGCCTGGGGAGGCCGGGCCGGCCACCCTGGCCGGCCACACCGCGATCGGCGGGAACGGCATCACGGTGAACCCGAGCGGCGGCCTCGTCGCCCGGGGCCATCCTCTCGGGGCGACCGGGATCGCGCAGGTCGTCGAGCTCGTGACCCAGCTGCGCGGCCGGGCCGGGGCTCGCCAGGTCGAGGGCGCCCGTCTCGGGCTGGCCGTCAACACCGGTGGGGTGGTCGACGGCGACGCCGGCTATGTCGGCATGACGGCCCTCTCGGCGCCGGGATGAACCGCGTCCGCGGGATCGCGGTGCGCAGCTGCGGCATCGCCGTCCCCGAGAAGGTCCTCACCAACGACGACCTGGCGGCGACGCTCGACACCGACGACGCGTGGATCACCGAACGGACCGGCATCAAGGAACGACGGATCGGCGGTACCACCTCCTCGCTCGCAGCCGAGGCCGGCCATCAGGCGCTCGAGCGGGCCGGGCTCTCCCCCGCCGACGTCGACGTGCTCGTGCTCGCCACGACCACGGGCGACGCGATCGCCCCGGCCACCGCCTCGACGGTCCAAGAGCTGCTCGGGATGCGCCACGTCGGCGCGTTCGACCTGAACGCCGGGTGCTCCGGGTTCATGTACGGCCTGGTGGTGGGCGCCGGACTGGCCGCCACCGGGGCCGACCGCATCCTGGTGGTGGGCGCCGACACCCTCAGCCGGATCACCGACTGGGACGATCGAAAGATCGCCGTGCTGGTTGGTGACGGCGCCGGCGCGGTCGTGCTGGAGGCGGTCGACGGGCCCGGGAACCTTCTGAGCCACAACCTGCACTCGGACGGCTCCCTCCGGCACCTTCTCTATTGCGAGCACGGCGGCACCCTTTGGATGGACGGGCAGGAGATCTTCCGCAAGGCGGTGCGGGTCGTGGTCGACTCGGCCGAGCAGGCGCTCGCCGACGCGGGCGTCGGCGTCGACGACGTGGCGATGCTCATCCCCCACCAGGCCAACCTCCGCATCATCCAGGCGGTCTGCCACCGCCTCGGCATCCCCGAGGAGCGCACCGCGGTGGTGATCGACCGCTACGGCAACACCTCTTCGGCGTCGATCCCCCTCGCCCTCGACGACGTGGTGCAGAGCGGACGGGTGCGCGACGGCGACCTGTTGCTCTTGTCGGGCTTCGGCGCGGGGATGAGCTGGGCCAGCGCCGTCCTACGCTGGGGGGCGTGACCGCACCGGACGCGGGGCCCGTCCTGGTCGTACTGGCGGCCGGAAAGGCCAAGCGATACGGCGGCGGGCTGAAGCCACTCGCCCCCGTGGGGCCGGGCGGTGAGGCGATCCTCGACCTGACGGCGAGCGACGCCCTGTCCGCCGGGTTCGCCACCCTTGTGCTCGTGGTCAACCCCGACACCGGGCCCACGATCCGCGCGCACGTGGACGCGCACTGGCCCGAGAGTCTGGACGTGCGCTTCGCGGTCCAGGAGCGCCCCCGCGGCACGGTTGACGCCGTGCTCTCGGCCTGGGGCGAGGTCGAGGGACACCCCCGCTTCGGGGTGGCCAACGCCGATGATCTCTACGGACCGCCGGCGCTCGGGATCCTCGCCGACCAGGTGACCAAGGGCGCCACCGCCAACGCCCTCGTCGGCTTCCGGCTCGTCCGGGCGGTCATCGGCGCCTCGCCGGTGACCCGGGGGGTCTGTCTGACCGACGGCGAGCGGCGCCTCGTGCGCATCGACGAGCGGCGCGGCGTCGTCCCCCGTGGCGACGGCAGCTTCGACACCGGCGACGATCGGGACCCGGCCGTGCTCGGCCCCGACACCCTGGTCTCCATGAACCTGTGGGGTTTCTCGACCTCGCTCGGCGACGCCTTCGGGGCGGCCATGACCGCCGCCGACGAGGCGGAGGTGCTCCTCCCCGAGCTGGTCGGCCGCCTGATCTCCGGGCGCAGCGGTGAACCATTCGAGGTCCTGCCGACGGACAGCCGGTGCGTCGGCGTCACCCACCCCGACGACCTGGCGCTCGTCCAGGCGGACGTGCGGGCGCAGATCGACCGGGGTGAGCGGCCGGCGGCGTTGGCGTGGTCGGGATGAGCCGGGAACAGGAACGATGAACCGCTCCACCCGGCTCACCGTGGCGCTCGGCGTCAACGCCGCGTTGGTGGCCGGGGAGCTCACCGCCGGCCTGCTCGGTCGGGCCACCGCCCTCCTCGCCGACGCGGGACACAACCTGACCGATGTCGCCGGACTCGCGGCGGCGCTCCTCGCGCTGCGCTGGGCGGCGCGGCCCCGTAGTGCGCAGCGGTCCTTCGGCAACCATCGCGCCACGATCCTCGCCGCGCTGTTCAACGCGGTGGCCCTTGCGCTGGTGACGGCGTCGATCGTCGCGTTGGCGATCGACCGGCTGGCCCATCCCGTGGCGGTGGACGGCGCCGCGCTCGCGGCGGTCGCCGGTGCCGCGGTCGTCGTGAACGGGTTCGCCGCGTGGGTCCTGCGCGACCCGGGAAGCGACCTCAACATGCACGCCGCGTTCGTCCACATGGCGGCGGACGTGGCCTCCGCGGCATTCGCCCTCGCGGCCGGGGTCGCCATCCTCGTCGGCGGGACGGGCGCCGATCTCGCCGACCCGGCGGCGTCTCTCGCCGTCTCGGTCATCATCGTCCTCCAGGCGGTCCGGCTCGTCCGGGCGAGCGTCGAGGTCCTCCTCGAGTCGACGCCGTCGGATGTCGATCTTGAGGTCCTGCGCGCCGCCATGACCGGGGTGGACGGGGTCACCGAGGTCCACGACCTGCATGTCTGGAGCCTTTCGAGCGAGATCCGGGCGCTCTCGGCCCACCTCGTCCTCGAGGGCCATCCGAGCCTCGAGGAGGCCCAGGCACTCGGAGAGCGGGTGCGCGGCGCGGTGAGCGCCCGGTTCGGCCTTGCCCACACCACCCTCGAACTCGAGTGCGAGCGGTGCACCGATGCCGACGACCCCTGCGGCGTCGATGGTGTCCCCGGCCCGATCGTGGTCGGGGGCGCGGCCCCCTGAAGCGGGCCCGGACGCGACGCAGCCCCGAGTAACCGTCCGGCCGAAACCGTCCGTGCTCCTCGGGGCCACGCCCGTGGCGATCTGCTGCAACCCGCAGTGAGGGCCGTGTCGGACAACCCCCACCCGGCGCAAGCCGACCGGCTCCAGGGAAGCCAGCCGACTCTTGCAGAGCCGCCTGTCGGGCACCTTTCCTCCGCCCCGACCGGTTTCCCTCGCGGGACTCCGGCCGTCCTTGGTTCCGCCTTGCGGCTTCCCCTCGGATCCTCCTCTGATCCGCCTTACGGCTTCTCTTCGGTCTTGCCCACTTGGACTCACCTTTCGGCGACCCCCGGAGGGCTGTGGCGGGCTTTAGCCACCCGAACTGATCCCAAGAGTGCGCCTTTCGAATTCCGGGGTCAAGTCCTGATCGCGAAATCCAGATGTTCTCCCCACAAAAGTCACGTCGTCCCCAAGGCGCGACCATTCCTCCCCAACAGCTGTCACACACTCCCCAAGTGATCCCCAAAAGAATCCCAACCCCGACGACCGACGAACACCGCGCTGGCACACTGGGCGGCATGGCAACCCCCGATGACGACCGGTCGCGCTGTGCGTGGGCGACGGGCGAGTATCTGACCCCGTATCACGACGAAGAGTGGGGGGTGCCCGTCCACGACGACCGCCGGCACTTCGAGTTCCTCGTCCTCGAGGCGGCCCAGGCCGGCCTCAGCTGGCTCACCGTCCTGCGCCGCCGCGACGGCTATCGCCGGGCCTTCTGCGACTTCGACCCCGAGCGGGTCGCCCGGCTCACGCCCCGCCAGGTCGAAGAGCGGCTGGCCGACCCCGGCATCATCCGCAACCGGGCCAAGGTCGAGTCGACGGTGGCCAACGCCCGGGCGCTGCTCATGCTGCAGGAGGCCGAAGGCAGCTTCGACGCCTACCTGTGGGATTTCGTCGACGGCCGGCCGGTGGTCAACGCCTGGACGGACACCGCCGAGATCCCGGCCGAGACCGAGCTGTCGCGGCGCCTCAGCAAGGACCTCCGGGGGCGGGGCTTCCGCTTCGTCGGCCCCGTCACGTGCTACGCCCACCTCCAGGCGGCGGGGCTGGTGAACGACCACCTCACCTCGTGCTTCCGCTGGCCCGAGCTCACCGGAGGGAACGCACCATGACGACCCTGGCACCGGCGTCGTCGAGGCCGTGGGCCCGCTCGGTGGCCCGGAGCTCGGCCAGCTCGGGGCACCAGTCCGCCGGCGGGAGCTCGACGAAGCCGGCCGAGCGGTAGAAGGGGCCGTTCCAGGGGACGTCGCGGAAGGTGCACAGGGTCACCTCCGGGTACCCGGCGTCGGCGGCCCACTCGCAGGCCGCCTCGAGCAGGGCCCGCCCGATGCCCTGACGGCCCTCCGCCGTGAGGGTGGCGATCTCCTCGACGTGGGCGCGGCCGCACACGAGGGTGAGCCACACGAAGCCGACCGGCGGCTCGCCGGCGACGAACGCGGCCAACGGGATCTCGCCGCGCTCGGCCACGGCGGTCGGGGCGTCGAGATGGATCCCGATCGCCTCGAACCGGCCCCCCGATCCCCGCTCGATCTCCGCCATGACCGCGAAGTCCTCGGGGCGGGCGGGCCGGATCACCGCCAACCCGTCAGCCCTTGCGGCGCCGCGGCATCGGCTCCTTCACCATCCGGGACACGAGCTGACGGGAGACGCCCCAGCCGCGGGCGATCTCGGCCATCGTCGCCCCCTCCGCCGCGGCCAGCTTGAACTGCGCCTGCTGGGCCCGGTGGCGGGCCCCCTGCACGCGCCGGATGATCTCGGAGGTCGCCGCCCGGGCCTCGGCCGCGTGGTTCACGCTCGCCACCTCGCTCGCGCCCCGACCGCTCTCGAGCATCTTGCGGCCCCGCCGCATCACGGTCTCCATGACCTTCAGCTGGTTCCGCGTGGCCAGGATCGCCTCTTCCATCTCGCCGATGGACCGGATCGCCTCGTCGCGGAGGATCTGCATCTGGGCCGGGGTGTTCCTCGGCTTGGCGGCACTCGGGTTCCGCGCCATGGCGCTCCTTTGTCTCGAATCTCGCTCCCCCGTGCCGAAGCTGTCGGCGCCCGACGCGGGTCCCCTCCCGTGGTGCTCCGATCTCGCCGCGACGCCCGCATGCAGCGCCGCGTCGCCGGGCCCGCACTCGGCGGCCCGGCACCTGATGCGAGGCTACGACGCCTTTCGCCGGGCCGCCCGGCGCGGCGCCTCGGCGGTCTTGGCCGGCGCGGCCTTCTTGGCCGCCTTGGCCGGCGCGGCCTTCTTGGCCGCCTTGGCCGGCGCCTTGGGAGCGGTCGCGCCACTCGCCGCCTTCACGCTCGCCTCGAGCGCCGCCATGAGGTCGACCACTTTCGGCGCCGGGGCCGGGGCCTCGAGGACGATCTCGCGGCCCTCGTGCTTGCTCGCCACCAGCTCCTCGACGCGCTGGCGATGGGTGTCGTGGTACTGCTCGGGGTCCCACGGCGAGGTCATGGCGTCGATCAGCTGGCTGGCGATGGCGAGCTCCCGGTCGGTGAAGGTCTCCTCGCCCGGGAGGTTGGGGAGCTCCTCTTCCGGTGATCGCACCTCGTCGGAGTAGTAGAGGGTGTGCATGACGAGGACGTTGTCCTTCTCATGCGGCCGGACGGTGACCAGGTACTCCTTGTTCCGCATGACGAGCTCGGCCACCGCGACCTTGGACTCGCGGAGCATCGCCTCTCTGAGGAGCGCATAGGCCTGTCGGGCCCCCTCCCCCTGGGGGGCGAGGTAGTAGCCGTTGCGGTAGAGGAGCGGGTCGATCTCGGCGGCCTCGACGAAGTCGACGATGGCGATGTTGCGCGACCGCTCGGGGTCGGCGGCGGCCAGCTCGTCGTCGGTGAGCAGCACGTAGCTCCCGTCACCGAGGTTGAAGCCCTTCACGATCTTGGCGTTGTCCACCTCCCGGCCGGTCCGCTCGTTCACCTTCTTGTAGCGGATGCGGTCCGAGGTGCCCGCCTCGACCTGGTTGAAGTGGATGGTCTTGTCCTGGGTCGCCGAGAACAGCCCGACAGGGACGTTGACCAGCCCAAAGCTGAGTGATCCCGACCAAATCGCTCGTGCCATCCTTGTAGTCTTACCCAGCTCAGAGGTGGGGGTCCACCATCCTGTTACACCCTTTCGCCACACTGGCCTCATGGCGAGCGCGCCGAACCCGACCAAGTTGGTGGCACTGGCGGCCAGGGGTCTGGCCGGACTCGACGACGAAGACCTGCGCGGCAACCGGCTGAACCTGGAGCTCGAGGTGAGCGTGTGGCTCCGCCGATCCGGCGTCGAGCTCGGCACCGTGCCGCGGGCCCTGCTGGCTCTCCGCCGTGCGCTGCTCGACGTCTCGGCGCTCGAGCGCTCGAGCGAGCCGGTCCCGCTCGTGATCGCCGACGACCAGCTGGCGGTGGAGAGCCTCTGCGTGTACCTGCACGGCCTCATCGCCCGGGGCGCGGAGTCCACCGACCTCGGCCGCCCCGACTTCGTCGAGGCCGCGCTCAGTCACCTCGGCACCGTCTCGGCCGACGCCCGCCTGAGCTCCTGAGCCGACGCCCGGCGCCCGGAAGGGCGCCGGATAGGGTGAACCGCATGGCCGACCAACCCTGGGCTGCAGTCGACGAGTACATCTGCGATCTCCTGTTGGGGTCCGACCCCGACCTCGAGGCGGCGCTCGAGTCCAGCCGGGAGGCGGGCCTCCCCCCGATCGCGGTGGCGCCGAACCAGGGGAAGCTGCTGCACCTTCTGATCCGTTCGCTCGGGGCATCCTCGGTGCTCGAGATCGGGACGCTCGGCGGCTACAGCGCGATCTGGATGGCCCGCGCGCTCCCGGCGGGCGGGCGGCTGGTCACCCTGGAGGCCGCGCCGAAGCACGCCGAGGTGGCGCGGTCCAACCTCGACCGGGCCGGCGTCGGCGACCGCGTCGAGATCAGGGTCGCCCCGGCGCTGGACAGCCTGAAGGAGCTCGCCGCCGCGGGGGCCGGCCCCTTCGACTTCGTCTTCATCGACGCCGACAAGGAGAACACCCGCGCCTACTTCGAGTGGTCGCTCAGCCTGTCGAAGGTCGGAACGGTCATCGTCGTCGACAACGTCGTGCGCAACGGGGGGTTGATCGACGCCGAGACCAAGGACGCGCAGGTCCTCGGCATGCGCCAGTTCATGGACTACGCGAGCACCGAGAAGCGGGTGGAGGTGACCGCGGTGCAGACGGTGGGCTCGAAGGGCTACGACGGCTTCGCGTTCGCCTACGTCACCAACCTCTGAACCACCGGCTCAGGACGCGGCGCGAAGCTCCCAGCGCTCCGGGAGCCCCTCACCGTGGCGCGCCTCGCCGCGGGTCTCGAGCACGATGAGATGTGCGAGGGTCTCGCCCAGCGCCGCCCGCTGCATCCAGAAGGGGATCTCGTCCCAGGGCCGGCTCCAGGTGAGCTCGATCGCCACGTCCCAGGCGGTCGACCCCGGCGCGCGAGAGAGCGCGCTGCGGATCTCGGCGAACCGGTGCTCGTGGTGGTTGCGCAGCTGGGTGATCCGAGCGGCCAGGTTGCGGAACCGGTACTCGTGGGCCGGCAGCACCTCGCCCACGTCGAGGGCGGCCACCTTCTCCAGCGCGTCGAGGAAATCGGCGAGGGGGTTCGGTGTCTGCTGGGGGTGGAACGAGATGTTCGGGGTGATCCTCGGGAGCACGTGGTCGCCCGAGAGCAGCAGCCGGCGCCCGCCGTCGTAGAAGCACAGGTGGCCCGGCGAGTGCCCCGGGGTCCAGATGGCGGTGAGGTCCCAGCCCGGCACGTCCGGCCGCTCCCCGTCCTCCAGCAGGACGTCCGGCTCGGCCGCCGAGACGAACCCGCGCACCGGCATCGACGCGCCGCGCATGGTGTCGAGCCCGTCGTTGGGGACGCCGCAGCGGAGCAGGTGGGTCCGCATGAGGGTCAACAGGTCGTCCATCTGCACGTAGCGCTGGGGCAGGAGCGCGGCGTCGGCCGGGTGCAGCGCCACCGTGCCGCCCGAGGCCTCGCGCACCCGTCCGGCCAGGCCGAAATGGTCGGGGTGGATGTGGGTGACGAGCACCGAGCGCACGTCGCCGATGACATACCCGGCCTTCCCGAGCCCGGCGTTGAGCGCCGACCACGCCTCTTCGGTGTCCCAGCCGGCGTCGATCATCGTCACGCCGTCGGGCCGCTCGAGCAGGTACACGAGGACGTAGCGGAGCGAGCTCTGGGGCATCGGGACCGGCACCGACCAGAGGCCCTGACCGAGGTCCTCGACGGGGGGCAACACGTCCTCGTCCCAGGACTGCTTCTGAGCCGTCCCGCTGATGTCGATCGCTGCCAGATCTGCGTCCACCCTCACCCCTTGGCCGGCCCTGCGAGGAGCCCGATGCTAACGAGCGCCGAGCGAACGCTCGTGCAACCGCCACGATCCCGGGGGTCGGTGCTCACGGCCGGAGTGCATCGGCGCGACGCCAACGCCGGAAGGCGATTCCGGACCAGATGACCTCGACCACCCCGAAGGGCCACGCTCCGGCAAGGAAGCCGTAGGCACTGGAGAGGAGGCATCCGCCGGCAAAGGCGAGGATAAACCGTGGGTTTCGGCGCTCCAGGGCGTACATCGCCATCATGAAGGAGACGGCACAGACTCCGTAGAGCGTGATGGCCCAGCCCGGCACCCTGTCAGTCAAGCAGGACCGGCGAAAACGACCCACGACCGGGCCGCGCGTGGGCGACTAGATTGGGGAGTAGTGGTCCGTCCCCCCGTGACGGCGCACCCCCACCGCCGGCAGCGCCCTCACGCCGCGGCCACGGACCGATCTTCCTGCTCGCGTTGACCCCGACCCCGACCGATCTCCTCGCCCCAGTCGCCCGCCTGCAGCGGCTTCGTCGCCTGAGCGCGCTCGGCCTTGGGCTGATCGGAGTCTTCGACCTCGTCACTGCGGTGCTCCCGCCGTCGCGCCATCAACTGACCTTCCTGTTGCGCTTCGCGCCGCTCGTGGTGGCCCAGGTCGCGGCGGTCCTGCTCGCGCTGTGCGGCCTGGTCCTGCTCGCGCTCGCACCGGGATTGCGGCGCGGCCAGCGCCAGGCCTGGGTGCTCGCCGTCGTGACCCTGCTCGTCGCCGCCGTCCTCCACCTCGCCCGCGGGATCGACTCGGTCCAGTGCGGGCTGAGCCTCGCGTTGGTGGCGGTGCTCGTGGCGCGCCGCGGGGCCTTCGTCGCCTCGGCCGAACGCGGGGCTCGGCGCTCCGGCGCGCTGCTGCTCCTCGGCGGCCTGCTCGCCACCATCGTCACGAGCACGCTGTCGATCGAGGTCTTCCTCGCCTTCGACCGCGACGGGCGCGGCCTTCCCCTCCACGACGCGCTGCTCGGCGTGGCCGAACGGATGATCGGGGTCCAGACCGTCGCCTTCACGGCCCGGGCCAACCGGTTCCTCGCGCCCACGCTGCTCGGCGTGGGCCTCGCGCTGGCGGTGTGCGCGGTGCTCGTGATCTCCCGCCCGCTGGTCGACCGGCGGTCGAAGGCCAGCCAGCGATCGCACGACGAGGCCCGACGCCTGGTGGTGCTCCACGGCGGGGGAACCCTCGACTACTTCGCGCTGCGCTACGACAAGGCCCACCACTTCAGCGGCGAGACGCTGATCACCTACGCGGTGCACGGCGGGGTCTGCGTCGTCTCGCCGGACCCCATCGGGCCGACGGCCGAGCGGGCCGAGGCGTGGGCGGAGTTCGCCCGCTTCGCCGACGGCCACGGGTGGATCGTGGCCGTGCTCGGGGCCGACGCGTCGTGGCTGCCGGTCTACCGGGCGGCCGGGATGCGGTCGCTCTACATCGGCGACGAGGCGGTCGTGCGGCTGGCCGACTTCGACCTCGCCGGGGGGCACAAGAAGGGGCTCCGCCAGGCGGTCAACCGCATCGCCCGCTACGGCTACGAGGTCTCCTTCCACGACCCCCGTCACCTCGACGAGGAACTCGCCGAGTCGCTCGGCGTGCTCATGGCCGAGAGCCGCCGGGGTGAGGACGAGCGCGGCTTCTCCATGACGCTCGGCCGGCTCTTCGACCCCCGCGACGCCGACCTGCTGCTCGCGGTCGCGACCGACCGACAGGGCGCGCCGGTCGCGTTCTGCCAGTTCGTGCCCGCCCCCTCGATCGACGGCTACTCGCTCGACCTCATGCGCCGGGACCAGGGCGAGCATCCGAACGGCCTCATCGACTTCCTGATCGTCTCCACCATCGAGCACCTGCGCGGGCGGCACATGACCGCCCTCGGCCTCAACTTCGCCGCCATGCGGGCGGTGCTCGCCGGCGAGCACCCGATGCGGGCCGCCGGTCTGGTGCGGTTCGTCTTCACCAAGCTCAGCCGCTCGATGCAGATCGAGTCGCTGTGGCGCTTCACCGCCAAGTACGACCCCGAGTGGGTCGGGCGCTACCTCGTCTACGGCACGGTGGAACACCTGGCCTCGGTCGGCCTGGCGGTGGCGAAGGCCGAGTCGTTCTGGGAGCTCCCGGTCCTCGGCCGCTATCTCGCCCCCGGGCGCCCGGGCCTGCTCGGCCGGCCCCGCCGCGCCCACGAGCGCCGGGCGGCGTAGGGGGGACCACCCTGGGCCAGGATGGTCGGATGTCCGGCCGCCTCCCCTACCTCAACTCCCGGCTCCAGGGCCTCGGCACGACGATCTTCGCCGCCATGTCGGCGCTCGCCGAGTCGACCGGCGCGATCAACCTCGGCCAGGGGTTCCCCGACTACGACGGCCCCTCCGAGGTGCTCGAGGCGGCCCGCCGGGCGATCGGCGAGGGCCACAACCAGTACCCGCCGGGGCGGGGCATCGCCCCGCTGCGGCGGGCCATCGCCGAGCACCAGCGCCGCTTCTACGGCCTCGAGTTCGACCCCGACCGCGAGGTGCTGGTCACCGCCGGGGCCACCGAGGCCATGGCCGCCGCGGTCCTCGCCCTGTGCGAGGTCGGCGACGAGGTGCTCCTGTTCGAGCCCTACTACGACGCCTACCCGGCGGTGGCGGCCATGGCCGGCGCCACCCACAAGGTGGTGCCGCTGCGGCCGCCCGACTGGACCTTCGACGAGGCCGACCTCGCCGCCGCGGTCACCCCGAGGACGCGGCTCGTCGTCGTGAACTCCCCCCACAACCCGACGGGCAGGGTGTTCGGGCGCGACGAGCTCGCCGCCATCGCCCGGCTCTGTACGGCCCACGACCTGCTCGCGGTCACCGACGAGGTCTACGAGCACCTGGTCTTCGAGGGCGAGCACCTCCCCCTCGCCGGCTTCGAGGGCATGCGGGACCGCACGGTCACGATCTCCTCGGCCGGCAAGACCTTCTCGGTGACCGGCTGGAAGATCGGCTGGGTGTGCGCGAGCCCGCCGCTGCTCGGCGCGGTGCAGACCGCCAAGCAGTACCTCACCTACGCCGGCGGCACCCCCTTCCAGCACGCGGTGGCGGCCGGGCTGGCCCTGCCCGACGCCCGGATCGCCGCGGTCGGCAACGACCTGCGGGCCCGGCGCGACCGGCTCTGCGGAGGGCTGCGCGCCGTCGGCCTCGAGGTGCTCGAGCCCGAGAGCGGCTACTTCGCCCTGACCGACATCGCCTCGATCGGGGAGACCGACGCCACCGCGTTCTGCCTCGCGGCGCCGGAGCGCTGCGGGGTGGTGGCGATCCCCACCCACGTCTTCTTCGACGACGTCGACCGCGCCCGCACCCTCGTCCGTTGGGCCTTCTGCAAGTCGACGGCCACGCTCGACGAGGCGCTGCGGCGGCTCGAGGCGCTCGGCCGGGACTGACCCTCAGACCTTCGCGCTCAGGTCGTAGAGGGTCACCCCATCGACGGTCTTCGCACTGAAGTGCGACTCGACCCAACTGGTGATGGCGGCCGAGTCGGCCGACTCCTTCGGTCCCCCGCCCGCCGCGCCGACGCCGGCGCCGAGCCGGCCACCGAGTGAGGCCAGGCCGCCGCCGAAGCCGCCGCCGGCGATGAAGTAGTGGACCTGGCCGTCGGCCACCAACCGCTCGAAGGTGGCGAGGCTCGGGTCCGGGTCGGTGCCGTTGAACCCGCCGATCGCCATGACCGCGTCACCGGAGCCGAGCTGGTAGCCGGCGGCGGTGTTGGCGCCCACGGCCGCGGCGACCCAGCGGTAGTGGCCGGCGTCGGCCTGGAGGAGCTTCACGAGCGCGCTGCCCGGGGTGGAGGCGTTGAGCAG
>DAIUEV010000016.1:0-43414 GCA_036844945.1 Acidimicrobiales bacterium | reverse complement strand
CGTCGGCCTGGAGGAGCTTCACGAGCGCGCTGCCCGGGGTGGAGGCGTTGAGCAGACCGCCCGCGCCCCCGCCGGCTCCGCCCGGCCGCGACCCGGAGAACCCGCCCGGACCGCGGGAGCCGAACTGCCCGGGGACGCCGCCCCCGAAGCCTCGGCCGAACGGGGGGGCGGCCCCGAGACCGCCCGGCGGGGTGAACGGGCCGGTGCCGCGGGGGCCGAAGCCGCCGAAGCCTCCCGGGGCTCCGCCGCGGCCGAAGCCCCCGCCGGGGCCACCGGCGAAGGCCCCGAGACCGGCCGGCGCACTGGGCCCGGCGGTCGGGATGGCGCCCGAGGCGGGCGTGGCCACCACATCGATCGTGAAGGCGAGCGGGCCGGCCAACGCCGCCCCGATGCCCACGACGGCGAGCAGGCGCCGCGCGCCGCGGCCGAGCAGCGGCACGATCAGCACCCCGACGGCCGCCACGATGCCGGCGGTCAGCACAACCCCGCGCAGCCACGGGTTCCACGACGGCGTGCGGTCGAGCAGGGCGTCGGCCCACCACGCGGTGAGGCCGAGGGCCGCGGCCAGCGCCCCACGGGCGAACCAGCTCGCCCGGCGCCGCCACAGCTCGACCGCGCCCATCCCGACCAGCGCGCCGATCGCCGGGGCCAGGGCGACCGTGTAGTAGGGGTGGATGATCCCCTGGGCGAAGCTGAACACCGCCGCGGTCACGAGCATCCAGCCGCCCCAGAGGACGAACGCCGCCCGGGTGCGGTCGCGCCGCGGCGCCCGGAAGGTGAGAACGAGGACGGCGCCGAGGACCACCAGCGCGGCCGGGAGGAGCCAGGCGGTCTGGGTGCCGAACATCGAGTTGAACATGCGGGTCCAGCCGGTCGGACCCCAGGCCGACGACCCGGCGCGGCCGCCCCCGACGCTGCCGCTCT
Source organism: Acidimicrobiales bacterium (assembly GCA_036844945.1). Lineage (GTDB taxonomy): Bacteria > Actinomycetota > Acidimicrobiia > Acidimicrobiales > RAAP-2 > Palsa-461. The sequence continues at coordinate 42,490 of DAIUEV010000016.1, read as the reverse complement.
CGTTGCCGGTCAGCCGGCCGAAGCCGTTGTAGCCGAAGATCACGTTGAACAGGCTGTTGTTCTGGGAGCCGCCGATGTAGGGCCGGTCGGCGGCCGGGGTGAGCATCACGGCCGCCACCCACCAGCCGCCCGCCACCGCCATCGCGGCGGCGCCGGCGAGGAGCTGGAGGATCCGGCGCCCGAGCTTGGGCGGCCCGGCCCACAGGTAGACGAGCCCGATGACCGGGACGATCACGAGGGCCTGCAGCATCTTGGTGATGAACCCGAGCCCCACGCACGCGCCGGCGAGCATCAGCCACCGGGTCCTCCCGGCCTCGACGGCGCGGACGGTGCCGTAGGCGGCCACCACGAGCAGCAGGGTCAGGAGCGCGTCGGGGTTGTTGTAGCGGAACATGAGCGCCGCCACCGGCGTGAGCGCCAGCGCCGCCCCCGCGATGAGACCGGCCGCCGGTGAGAACCACCGCTTGACCGTCGCATAGAGGATCCCGACCGCGGCCACGCCCTCCAGGGCCTGGGGCACGAGGATGCTCCAGGAGTTGAGCCCGAACATCCTGGCGGAGAGCTCCATCACCCACAGCGACGCCGGCGGCTTGTCGACCGTGATGAAGTTCGACGAGTCGAACGAGCCGAAGAAGAACGCCTTCCACGACTTGGTGCCGGCCTGGACCGCGGCGGAGTAGAAGGCGTTCGCCCATCCCTGGGCTCCGAGGTCCCAGAGGTAGAGGCCACCGGTGACGACGAGCAGCGCCAGCAGCGCCGGCCGGGCCCAGGACGGATCTTCGGGCCGGCCGCGTACGAGCCGGGCCGGCCAGCTCCTCTGCACCGGACCGGAGCCGCCGGTGGGCGCCGGATCCGCGACCGGGACCTCGGAGGTAAGGGGCTCGAAGGGCGGGGCGATGGTCATCGGGGTCAGGCTCCTCGGGGCAGTTCGTGGGACACGGACGGGTCGGCCGATGCCGGGAGAGGGCCCGCCGACCGGAAGCGGGGCCGGAAGACCCAGGTCCGCAGCAGCCAGAACCGGACGAGGGCGGCGAGCGCGTTGGCCGCCGTGACCGCGGCCAGGGCGATCGGCAGCGACCGGGGGGCCGCGGACAGCGCGATCGCCAGGGCCGCGGTGGTAACCGCCAGGCTCACCCCGAGCAGGGCCGAGGTCTGCATGGCCCGGCGGGCCGGCCCCGGCCCACCGCCCCGTCGCGCCAGCCGCCGGTGCACCGCGGCATTCGCCAGTCCGCACCCGAGCACCGACAGCGCGTTGGCGGCATACCCGCCGACGAGCGGCCACAAGAGGGCGAACGCGGCGATGTAGGCGAGCGTGCTGAAGATGCCCACCCCGGCGAAACGCAACAGCTCGGCCGAGGTGGCCTCGTCCTGGGGGTTCCCGGGGGCGCCCGTGCCGGTGTCGCGATGGCGCAGCATGCGCCAGACCCCCCGCAGGTCGTCGCGGATCGTCCGGGCGAGATCGACACGCGAGTCTGGGTCGTCGACCCAGTCGACCGGGACCTCGTGGATCCGGAGGCCCACGCGCTGGGCGAGCACCAGGAGCTCGGTGTCGAAGAACCACTCCTCGTCCCTCACGAGGGGCAGCAGCCGGAGGGCCACGTCGCGTCGGAGCGCCTTGAAGCCGCACTGGGCATCGCTGAAACGGCCGCGCAGGGTCAGGTGGAGGAGCGAGTTGTAGCCCCGCGAGATGAGCTCGCGAACCGGCCCGCGGACCACCCGGGACCCGGGGGCGAGCCGGGTCCCGATGGCGACGTCGCTGTGGCCCGAGACGAGCGGCGCGACGAGCGGGAGCAGCGCGTCCAGCCCGGTCGACAGATCGACGTCGAGATAGGCGACGACGGCGGCGTCGCTTGCGCTCCAGGCGGCGCGCAGGGCCCGGCCACGGCCCTTCTGGTCGAGGTGCAGCGCGCGGACCCCGACGAGCGAGTTGGCCAGCGCCACGGCCCGGTCCCAGGTGCCGTCGGTGCTCGCGTTGTCGGCGATGGTGATCCGCGCAGTCAGGGGGAACTCCCGGTTCACGAAGTCGTACAGCGCCCTGACGCTCGACTCGATCTGGGCCACCTCGTTGTAGACGGGCACCACGATGTCCACGTCGGGCACCTCGTGGTCGACGAGTCCCGACGGCCTGCTCAGCTCGATGACGCTCATGGCCCCCATCGTGGGGGACCCGTCTTCGGCGTGGCTCGGGGCCAGCTGTGCGCCGTCTGTGAATCGCGACCCGGCGCGCCGGGCGGACTGGAGGAGCCGGCGGCCGGCTCGGGAGCGGGTCACGTCGGCAGCGCCGCGCCGTCGGGCGCCGGCTCGGCTCCGTCGTCGGGGCCGGCTTCCCCCGGCTCGCTCGTTTCGTCGAAGAGCACGGGCAGGCGCAGGGTGATGGTCATCCCGGCCCCCGGTGCGCTCGAAGCCGAGACGGATCCGTGGTGGGCCTCGACGATGCCCTCGACGATCGAGAGGCCGAGCCCGGCCCCGCCGTGGGCCCGGGACCTCGAGGGGTCGGACCGGAAGAACCGCTCGAACACTCGCGACGCCTGCTCGGCGGGGAGCCCGGGACCCTGGTCGGACACCACGACCACCGCCTCGTCCCCCTCGATGTCGACCACCACCCGGGCCGGAGTCCCCGGCTGGGTGTGGGAGCGGACATTGGAGAGCAGATTGTCCACCACCTGGCGGAGCCGGTGGGGGTCGCCCGACACCTCGACTGGGCGGGACGCCTCGAGGGCGATCGGCCACTCCGGGGCCACCGTGCGCGCCGTCTGGACCGCCTCGGCGCACAGCGTGACGAGCTCCACCGCGGTGTGCTCCATGGGCTGGCCCTCGTCGAGCCGGGCGAGGGTCAAGAGGTCGGCGACCAGTCGCTCCATGCGGGCCGTCTCGGAACGGATCCCCGCCATCACTCGGGCGAGATCCGCCTCGTTGCCTGCGGCGCCCCGTTCGAACAGCTCGGCATAGGCCGAGACCGCCGCGATCGGGGTCCGAAGCTCGTGGGAGGCATCGCCGACGAACTGGCGGAGGAGTCGGTCCGAGGCCCGGAGCCGTTCCTCCGAGGCGACCCGGGCGGCGAAGGCCGACTCGATCCGACCCAGCATGACGTTGAGCGCCTTGGCGAGCCGGCCGACCTCGGTGCGGTCGTCCTCGTGCGGCACCCGCTGTTGCAGGTCGCCGGCGGCGATGTCCTCGGCCGTCCGCTCGACGGCGGTCAGCGGCCGGAGCCCGAGCCGCACCAGCCACCAGCCCGCCGCCAGCGCGGCCAGCACGGCGACCAGGGTCACGCCGAGCTCGATCCAGAACAGGTGGTGCAGGGTGTTCTCGGTGTCCGTGATGGGCGTGCCCACGAGGAGCTCGGTCTCGTTCGGCAATTTGACGACCCGCACCTCGAAGTCGGGGCCGCCCTTCCCGGCCGAGGGGACCGTCAGGTAGGTGACCTCGGTGCCGCCCGCGCTCGGTGTGAACCCGCTGAAGGTCTTCGGCAGCTTCGGCAGGTAGCTGTGGCCCCCGACCATCGCCGGGCACTCGTCCGACGACACCGGCGAGCCGATCGCCACGTGGGCCAGGAAGGGGCTCTGGATGAGGGGGCCACCCCTCGAGGTCGACCCGGGGCAGGCGTTGGGGTTGAACAGGTTGCGGTCCCCGCCGAACGGGCCACCGGGACCGAACCCCTGCCCTTGGGGCGGGCCCGCCGAGAGCAGTTGGTTCGCCTGCTGGCTGAGGGACTGCTCGACCTGGTTGAAGAGTGACGCGTGCAGCGACGAGTAGATCGCCACGTCGGCCACCGCCAGCGCCGTGATCGCCACCGCCCCCAGCGCGAGCAGGAGGCGGGCCCGCAGGGACACCTAGGTCATCCGCCGTCGTGCTCGCGCAGCGAGTACCCGACGAGCCGGATGGTGTGGATCAGCGGCGGACCGTAGCGGTTCGTCTTCTTGCGCAGGTAGCTCACGTAGGTCTCGACGACATTGCCGTCGCCGCCGAAGTCGTAGTGCCAGACATGGTCGAGGATCTGGGCCTTCGAGAGAACCCGCTTCGGATTCAAGAGGAAGTAGCGCAGGAGGTTGAACTCGGTGGCGGTCAGGCGGATCGGGTGCCCGGCCCGCGTCACCTCGTGGGAGTTCTCGTCGAGCTCGAGGTCGGCGAACCGGAGGATCCCCTCGGCCTCGGGCTCCGCGCCGGCCCGGCGGAGGATGGCGTGCACGCGAGCGATCAGCTCGACCAGCGCGAAGGGTTTCGTGACGTAGTCGTCGCCTCCGACGGTGAGTCCGGCGACCTTGTCCTCCAGCGCGTCGCGAGCGGTGAGAAACAGCACCGGCACCCGGAGCCCGGCGTGGCGCAGGCGCCGGGTGACCTCGAGGCCGTCGAGGTCGGGCAGCATGACGTCCAGCACGATCAGGTCGGGCGTCCGTTCCTGGGCGGCCTCGAGGGCGAGCCGGCCGTTGGTGGCCTGCTCGACGTCGAACCCCTCGTAACGGAGAGACGTCGCCACCGAGTCGACGATCGACGGTTCGTCATCCACGACGAGGATGCGCTGCTTGCGTGGGGTGAAGGTCATTGCGGTCCTCCCGCCACTCAGGTTGCCACCCACGGCTCCCAAGGAGATGTGCGCCCGCTGTGCGCCGCCTGTGAAGGCCCTCGGGAGCGGGCGGGCCAGCCTCCGATGGCGCAGGGCCGTGGCCGAGGGGGAGTGCCTCCCGGCCAACCGGACCGACCCGGCCGACCGCGCCTGGCCGCCCTCGCCGCGATGTTCGACCCTGGACGTTCGACCACCTTGGCCGGGCAGGGGTCGGGCGAGGGGGTGCGACGCCGGGTTGGTCGAGGTCCGCGCCGAGGCGCTCGTCCGGTTGGGGTACCCGGCGGCCGTCGACCTCGAGCTCGCCTTCATCGCCATGGTGGGCGACAAGACGATCACCGCGGGTCTGGCGAGCGAGTCGGAGATCGAGCGGCGCCTTTCCAACCGCGTTCCGGTCGGGCTGGCCTCGCCCGGCCGCCGCTCGTCACGGTCGAGGCCGTGTCCCCGATCGTGAGGGGAACCCCGAGACGGCCAGCTGATAGACACGGGAGCATGAGGACAAAGAAGATTGGGAGCCTCGACGTCACGGTCGTCGGGCTCGGCACCAACAACTTCGGCTTCGGCATGGAACCCGACGCGGTCGGGCCCGTGGTTGACCGAGCCATCGAATCCGGGGTCACCTTCTTCGACACCGCCGACAGCTACCTCGCAAGTGAGGAGCGGATCGGGCAGGCGCTGAAGGGGCGTCGCGATCAGGTGATCCTCGCGACGAAGTTCGGCAGCCCGATGGGCGAGGGGAAGGGCGGCGCCAGCGCCGAGTACGTGAGGCAGGCGGTCGAGCGCAGCCTCAAGAAGCTCGACACCGATCACATCGACCTCTACCAGCTGCACCGCCCCGACCCGAACACGCCCATCGCCGAGACGCTGGGCGCGCTCGGCGAGCTGGTGGCGGAGGGCAAGGTCCGTGAGATCGGCTGCTCGAACTTCACCGCCGAGATGCTCCGGGAGGCGGAGGCCGCCGTCCAGGACGGTGGGCCGAGGTTCGTGAGCGTGCAGAACCACTACAACCTGCTGCACCGTGACGACGAGCACGAGGCGATCCCCGAGTGCGAGGCGCTCGGAATCGGCTATCTCCCTTACTTCCCGCTGGCGAGCGGCCTGCTCACCGGGAAGTACAGGCGCGGCGAGGCGCCACCGGAGGGCACCCGCCTGCAGCGCTGGGGGGATCGCGCCGCCGGCAGCCTGACCGACGAGAACTTCGACGTCGTCGATGCCCTCACCGCGTGGGCGGGCGACCACGGGCACAGCGTCCTCGACCTCGCCATCGCGTGGCTCGCGGCCAAGCCCTACGTCGCGTCGGTGATCGCCGGCGCCACCAAACCCGATCAGATCGCTGCGAACGCGGCCGCCGGCGAGTGGGTGCTCAACCCCGCCGAGGTCGCCGAGGTCGACTCGATCGCGTCGGCGAAATGACGCCGGGGCGGGCCTCACCCTCCGCCCCGTTGGACCGCATCCTCGAGAGGTCGGCGAGCGGGGCGGCGCAGCGGTAGGTCGCCCGGTCTACGGGAAGCCTCTCGGACCATACTGACGGCTCGCCACGACGCGACCGGAAAGGCGAGACCCCATGCCCTCAATCACCGTCAGCACCCCCCACGGGGAGATGCCGACCTACATCGCCCACCCCTCAGGCGAACGGGCCCCGGGGGTCGTGGTCATCCACGACGCCCTCGGCATGACGAGCGATCACCGCGCCCAGGCCGACTGGCTGGCCGAGTCGGGGTTCGTGGCGGCGGCGCCCGACCTCTTCTACTGGGGCCGTACGATCACTTGCATCCGATCGGTGTTCTCGGACATCCGGGCCCGCCGGGGCCGGTCGTTCGAGGAGATCGACGCGGTGCGGAGCTGGCTGGCTGCCCAGGACGGCTGCACCGGGACGGTCGGGGTGATCGGGTTCTGCATGGGCGGCGGGTTCGCGCTTCTGCTCGCCCCCGGACACGGGTTCTCGGCCTCGAGCGTGAACTACGGGTCGGCGCCGAAGTACGCCTACGACCCCGACTTCCTGCGCGGCGCCTGCCCCGTCATAGGCTCCTACGGCGGCCGCGACGGCAGCCTGCGGGGAGCGGCGGCCAAGCTCGAGGCGGCGCTCGAGAAGGCGGGCGTGCCCCACGATGTGAAGGAGTACCCCGAGGCGGGGCACTCCTTCCTCAACGACCACGCCGGCCAGCACGACAAGGTGCCGATATACATCGTCGTCTTCGGCAAGCTGCTCATGAAGTCCGGGTTCCGGGCGGAGGAGGCGGCGGACGCCCGCCAGCGGATCGTGGCGTTCTTCGACACCCACCTCCGCGCTCCGACCACGCCCGCGCCCTGACCCGCGGGCGGCGGACCCAAAGCCCGGGCCGGCTGGCGATCGAGGCATGCTGCAGCCCGGCGCCCGAGCGACACCCCCTCGCTACATTCCGACCGAGGCCAACGGACGGAGGGATCCATGGAACCGACACAGGCGTCGCGCCCGCACATGCCCGGGTACGGGACGCTCGGACCGACCGAGGGAACCGGCCTGCTCGACTGGGGGTGGGCAGAAGAGCGCCTCGCCCGCTCGCACGACTACTGGCTGGCCAGTGTGACCCCGCAGGGCCGGCCGCACGTGATGCCGGTGTGGGCGGTGCTGCACGACGAACGCCTGTGGTTCTCGAGCTCCAACGGGTCCCGCAAGGCCAGGAACCTGCGCGCCTCCCCCTTCTGCAGCCTGGCCACCGATGACCCGGCCGAGCCGGTGGTCGCCGAGGGGACGGTCGAGCTGATCACCTCGGTCGACGCGCTCGTTGGGATGCTCGACGCCGAGAACGCGAAGTACGGCACCGACTACGGGATGGAGATGTTCGACCCCGCACACAACAGCTGCTTCGCCCTGACCATCGAGCGGGTCTTCGCACTCGCGTCCGCCGACTTCACCGGCTCGCCCACGAGGTGGTCCTTCGCCTGACCACGCCGGACACGACCGGGCATGCCCCCCGCCACTGGCGACGCGCACCGCCCGTCGGTCACGGTTGAGCTCGGAGGACCGCCATGGGAAACTCCGCCCTCGTGTCCGTGCCGGGAGCCTCGGAGCAGAAGGCTGCGCTCGCCCGCAAGCTGGGTATCGGTCCCGGCATGTCGGTCACGCTCCTGCACGGTCCGGACGACGCCACCGCGCTGCTCGAAGACCTTCCCGACGTGACCATCCACCGCGGGCTCCGTTCCGGCCGGAAGACCGACATGCTCATCGGATTCGTGGCCGAGCGCGCCCATCTCGAGCGGAACATCGACCGGCTGATCGGCGCGCTGGGCCCACAGGGTGTGCTGTGGATCGCCTGGCCGAAGCGCTCGTCAGGCGTGCCGTCGGACATGAGCGACGAGGTGATCCGCGAGGTCGTGCTTCCGACGGGCTGGGTCGACGTGAAGGTCTGCGCAGTCGACGCCACCTGGTCGGGGCTCAAGTTCGTGTTACGAAAGGCGTTGCGGCCGTCGACACAGTGATCGACGTGTACGCGGTCGCCGTCTCGTGACCACCACGGTTCGAGATCCCGATCGCGCGGGGCCGTGGTGGCCTTGGTTCCTGTGGGTGGGCCGAGAGGTGGCTGAGTGGCGCCACCGCGACCGGTGACGAGTGTTCACGGGATCGCCACGTTCTTCTTATTCCGGGTTGACCCATTTCACAGGGCGCCCGCGGCCGCCGGGCGCACGATCACGGGGTCCCCCACGGACCAAGACACGAACGGAGTCCAAGAATGAAACTGCGAACCAAACAGCTGCTCGCCGGGATCGTCCTCACCGGCACGCTCGTCGGAGTCGGCACCTCGGTCGCCTTCGCGGCCACCAGCGGGTCGAGCACCCAGACCCCCGCCGCGAGCTCTTCGACGAGCTCGGGCACCTCGTCCAGCTCGAGCTCGTCGGGGAGCACCGGATCCTCGGCCAACACCGGCTCAGCGAACACCGCGACGCCGCCCGCGGGCGCGTCGGGAACCATGCCCGGCGGACACTGCCCGGGGATGAGCTCCGGCTCGACGTCGAGCGGAAGCTCGGGCTCGACCGGCAGCTGATCCCGGCTCCCTCCCCCAGGGCACCGGCCCGGGCCACCCGGCCCGGGCCGGTGCGCGTCGGGGACCGGGGCGCACGGGGGCGGCGCGGGGACGGGTTGTGACGGCCCGACGGGGCCCGGGCTACCCTGCCCGGGTCGGCCCGGACGCTTCGGCCCGCCGAGGAGGCTCGCAATGACCACCTTCGTCTCTGGCAGCGGACTCGCAATTAGCGATCCTGAGTTCTGGCGCCGGCCCCTCAACGAGCGCATGGGCGACTTCGCGGTGCTCCGCGAGCAGGGCGCGTTCGTCCCCTGCTCGATCGAGTACAACTTCCTCGGCGAATCGACGCCGTTCTATTCGGTGATCCGGCACGCCGAACTCACCGAGATCAGTCGGAAGCCCCAGATCTTCTGCTCCGGACAGGGCTCGACCGCCATCCAGGACCTTCCCCAGGAGGCGCTCGAGTACTTCGGCTCGTTCATCGCCATGGACGACCCCAAGCACGCCCGCCAGCGCGTCGTGGTGGGGAGCGCCTTCACCCCTCGCCGGCTGGCCACGCTCGTCGACTCGGTCGAGCAGATCTGCTCGGAGCTGATCGACGACATATGCGAGAAGGGCGAGGTCGACCTTGTCCAGGCACTGTCGGCGCCGTTCCCGCTCCTCGTGATCTGCGACCTGATGGGAATCCCGCGCTCGGAGTTCAAGACCGTCCTCGACGCGTCGAACATCATCCTCGGCGCCGGTGACTCCGAGTTCTTCGGAGACCGCGATCCGTTCGAGACCCTGCTCGGCGCGGGGGCCACCCTCGTCGGGCTGATGAACGAGCTCGCCGACGACCGGCGGAAGAACCCCACCGACGACCTCACCTCGGCGCTGGTGCACGCCGAGGTGGACGGCCAGCGGCTGGCGCCCGAGGAGCTGGGCCCGTTCTTCATCCTCCTCGCGGTGGCGGGGAACGACACCACGAGGACCGCCACCTCGATGGGGATGTCGATCCTCGGCGACAACCCGGATCAGCGCCGGATCTGGCAGGAGGACCCCGACGGCGTCACCGCCACGGCGGTCGACGAGATCGTGCGCTACGCGTCGCCGGTCGTGTTCATGCGCAGGACCGCCACCCAGCCGGTCGAGATCTCGGGTGAGCACTTCGACGAGGGCACGAAGTTCATCCTCTTCTACGGTGCGGCCAACCGGGACCCGAGGGTCTTCTCGGAGCCCGAGCGCTTCGACGTGCGACGTGACCCCAACCCGCACGTCGGCTTCGGCGGGCCCGGTCCTCACTTCTGTCTCGGCGCCCATCTGGCCCGACGCGAGCTCGGCATCGCCTTCCGCCAGCTGTTCGCGCGGTTGCCCGACATCCACCCGGTCGGAGAGCCGGAGTACCTGGTCGCGGCGGCGGGACCCCCACTCGTGAGCGGCGTGAAGCACCTGAAGGTCAAGTTCACCCCGACCGCCCCGGTCGGACGCTGAGTCGGATCAGGCCGAGCGGATCACCGAGGGGGCGTCGAGGTCGGCGCCCATCTGGGCCGAGCGGTTGGCCATCGCCATGAACATGGCGTCGCCCCGGTCGGTCCGCCCCACCACCATCGAGGCGAAGACCGCCATCACCAGGCTCGAGTAGCTGAAGCTCACGTAGTCGGCCCAACACTCGTCGAAGGGGTAGTCGCTCACCCCGTAGTCCTCGACGAGGGAGCGGTGGTAACTGGCGACCAGGTCCTGCTCGCAAGCCCGGCGCACCTCGGGCTCGAAGGCGTTCCCGAAGAAATAGGCGACGTCGCGGGTCGCGACACCCAGCTGGACCGTCTGCCAGTCGACCACCGCCAGCGGATGTCCGCCCTCGGCCGTCCCGAACAGCATGTTGTCGATGCGGAAGTCCGAGTGGGCGGGGACCTTCGGCCGGCCCGCGCGGCTGTCGGCGATGGAGGCCAGCTCGCCGGCCACGAGGCCGGTCTCGAGCGTGATGGGGTCCAGCGTCGATCGGTAACGCTCGACGAAGGAGTCCCAGATGAACGGGAGCATCGCCCCGAGACCGCCTCCGGTCTCGCGCCGCAGCCACCCGAGCTCGGCGAGGGTCGGGTCGCCCCAGCGCGGCCCGTGGAGCTTCGCGGCCTCCTCGACGGCGAGGGCGGCCTGCGCGGGGTCGCACCCGGCGATCTGGTCGCCCTGGGTCGCCGGGGCGAGGTCCTCGAGCACGACGACCGCGTCGGCCGTGCCGGGGGTGACCGCCGCGAAGTAGCAGTAGGGCCGGGACACGTCGAGGGTGGGGGCAAGCTCGCGGTAGAAGGCGACCTCGGTCTCATAGAGGCCCATCGAGACCCCGGCGGCGGCGCTCGCCGGATCAGACGAGCCGAACTTGCAGACGACGCTCGCCGGTCCGGTCGGCCCGTCGTAGTCGAGCGCGAACCGGAAGTTGTCCCCCACCTGCCCGGTCCCGATGGCCGCCGCCGACGCCCCGACGACCTCGGTATCGGGACCGATCGCCCCGTCGGTTCGCAACACCTCGGTGAGCCAGGTCGTGGTGACCCGGTCGGGGCCGCCGACGACCTCCGGCACGCTCAACACCCCGCGCGTCGGTCGCCGCTCACCACGGGAGGACCCCGTCCACCACCGCGTCGGGGAAGAAGTGGTGGTGGCGGGCCCCGGTCACCTCGTAGATGGCGGTGCCGGTCCGCCCGTCGTCGGCCCGCACCCGCATCTGGTTGAGCCCACCGCGGTGAAACGGCTCGTAGGGGCGGTCGAACGTTCCCTCGGCTTCGACGGTGATCCGCCTGCCCCCCGCCAGCGTGAAGGTGCAGGTGCCCGACAGCCCGGCCACCCCCTCGCCGTGCTCGCCGTACGCGGCCGGAGCGCCGTCTGCGCCGACCCATCCCATCTCGTGGTGGAACCCGACGATCGGCACCGGGTCGCTGCGGTCGGTGCCGGCGAAGCAGCCGTCGCTGAAGACGGTCGCCCCGTTGGGCAGCTCCCAGTGCCAGATCCCGAGGAACCCGTCCTCGAACTGGATCTGGAACCACAGCCACAGCGGACAGCGACCGTGGTCGCGGATCCCCCAGGAGTGGTCGCGCTGGCCGACCCAACCGTCCACCTCACGGGTCGTGCCACCGACCGAGTAGGTCCCGTGGTAGGTGCCCGACTGGAACATGTGGCTCTGGTCCCACACCACGTCGTCGCCCGCCCGCATCATCCCCCGGCGCAGGCAGTACGGCTCGGTCCGCGCCAAGAAGGTGAGGTCGATCCCGATCGCGGCCTTGTCGGGGTCGGTGACGAGCCGCAGCTCCTCGAACGGGCGGACCACCTCGACCCGGGCGCCACCCACGTCGGTGGTGTGCGGATCGCCGTCGTACTGCCGGGCGAGGAAGCCCATCACCGGGACCCCATTCACCTTTCCCATCTGGAGCGAATCCATCCGCTCGTGGGCGGGGTGGTGCGCCATCGTGAGGAACACGACATCGCCCGACGCCGACGGCTCGTGGATGTCGAAGAAATAACTCTCGCGCCAGAACGGGCTCCGGAGGGCCACGTTGGGCAGGAGGTCTGGCAGCTGGTGCACGAAGAGCTCGTCCATTGCGGTCGGACGCCGCAACCTGGTCTCTGGGTCAGCCACCGCGGGAGCATAAACCGTGGTCCGCGTCGGCCGCCGGGCCGCAGCGGGTCGGGCCCGGACGCGTGCACCTAGGATCGCCCGGCATGGTGATGACTCTCGACGACGCTGTGGCCGAGGTCACGACCCACGGCTACACGGTGCTCGAGGGGGTCCTCGATCCCGGACTGGTCGACGCCCTCGCGGCCGACCTCGGCCGCCTCGAGGAGAAGCTCGGGATCGTGCCGGCCGACAACCTCTTCGAGGGGCTCCGCACCACCCGGATCTACAACCTCCTCGCCCACGGTGCGCTCTACGAACAGGTCCCCGTCTACCCGGGGGTCCTCGAGGTGGTCGAACGGGTCCTCGATCCCGGCCTGCTCGTGTCGTCGCTCTCCTCGATCGCCATCGGCCCCGGCGAACGAGCCCAGCCGTTGCACTCCGACGACCAGATGATCCCGCTCCCGCGGCCCCACCCCCAGATCATCTGCAACACCATGTGGGCCCTCACCGACTTCACCGAGGAGAACGGCGCCACCCGGGTGGTCCCCGGATCGCACCTCTTCGACCGCCCTCCGGATCCGGGTCAGCCGGTGGAGACGGTGGCCGCGGAGATGCCCAAGGGCAGCGTCCTCGTGTTCGTCGGGAGCCTGTGGCACGGCGGTGGCGCCAACCGGACCGGCGAGCGGCGCGTCGGGATCGCGATGAACTACTGCGCCGGCTTCCTGCGCCAACAGGAGAACCAGCAGCTGGGTCTCCCCCGGGAACTGGTGGCTCGGTTCCCGCGGCGCCTCCAGGAGCTCGTGGGCTACTCCGTCTACAACGGGCTCATCGGCCACATCGAAAAGAACCACCCGGCCTCGGTGGTCCTCGACAGCGGGGACCGGGCCGACATGATCTGGGACCACATCCGGGCCACTGACTGAGCACCGTCGACCCGGCGACCGCACGACCGAGGCGCCGCCAAAACCGCAGCGGTAACGTTCCCACCCGCCGGACGGCGGGGGTCGACCGGCAGGTCCGCGCCGGTCGGTCAGTCGGGGGGAAGCCATGGACACGCGCGTCGTGGGGGTTCGACGGCATCGGCACTCGGGTGGGCCGCTGGCCCTCTGCGTCGCACTCGCCGCCCTGACCCTCGGGGCCGGCGGTGCCGGCGCGACTGCCTCCGACGGGTTCTTGCTGTCCACGCACGGCCCGGCCGACGAGGGGCCGTATCCCTACAAGTACCCGGCCACCGGGTCGATCCAGGTGGGCTCGGGGAAAACGGTGAGCGGCACCGCGTGCAGCGCGGGCACCCCGCAGTTCGCGTCCGCGTACGCAGTGCCCTGCATCGGCAAGTTCACGGGCAGCAACGGCGGGGCCACCTCCCCCGGCGTGACCGCGACCCAGATCACGCTCGCCACCCGGACCTTCCCGACGAATCCGAACCTCCAGCTCGCCGAAGCCGAGGCCCGGGAGGCCGGGGTGGCGCTCCCCCAGGTGACCGAACAGGTGGCCCAGGTCTTCATCAACTACTTCAACAAGGTGTACGACCTCTACGGGCGCCACGTCGTCTTCGACCCCTACAACACCACCGCCGACTCGACCGCCGAGGCCCTGGGTGAAGGCGAGGCCCAGGCCTGTGCCGACGCCGCCGCCATCGTCAACCAGGTGCACGCCTTCGGGGAGAGCGGACTCATGGGTGGCGGGTCCCAGCCCTTCTCCCAATGCGCCGCCCAAGACCACCTGGTCGAGTTCAACGGCGACGGCTACTACAACGAGGGCACCTTCCAGTCCCTCAACCCCTACGTCTGGTCCCTGACCCAGGACTGCACGCGGATCAGCTCGAACGAGGCCGAGGTCGTCGCGACGATGCTCGCCAACAAGAAGGCGACCTACGCCGGGGACCCCACCCTGCGCACCGAAACCCGCAAGTTCGGGAGCTACTTCCCCGACGTCCCGGCGTACAAGACCTGCGCGGAGAACTTCGCCAAGATCGTCACGAAGAAGTACCACCTCTCCCTCAGCGACTTCGTCGAGTACACCTACAGCCCCGACATCGCCACCTTCGCCCAGTCGGCGCAGCAGGCCATCGTCCAGTTCAAGGCCGAAGGGGTGACCACCGTCATCATCGGCTCGGACCCCTACTCGGCGGGTCTGCTCACCAAGGCGGCGGTGACGGAGGACTTCAGCCCCGAGTGGTTCCTCGAGGGGACCGCGCTGACCGACGAGGACCAGGCGGTCCAGACCTTCGACGTCCCGAGCGAGGTCTCCGGGCACTTGTTCGGCATGAGCGAGCTGTCGCCACCGACCGAGACGACCGGCCCGTCGTCACTGGCCGGCAAGCTGTACAAGAAGCTGACCGGGCACACGATCCCGAAGGGCACCGACGGTGCCTACTCCTCGCTCGTGTACATCTTCGACGCCCTCCAGGCGGCCGGCCCCGATCTCACCCCGGAGAGCCTCGCCCGTGGTCTGCACGCGATCCCGCCGCTCGGGGCGCCGCTCTACCAGTACGGGAAGTGGAGCTGGAACTCGAGCCCGAACGGCACGGCCGGCGCGGGCGACCACACCGCCGGCGTCGACGCCCGGTTCGTGTGGTGGAACGCGAACGGCACCTCGAAGATCAACGGTGCCATGGGGACCTATGTGGTCGCCTTCGGCGGGAAGCGCTTCAGCCTCGGACAGTGGCCGAAGGCGCTGCCTCCGATGTTCGACTCGGGCTGAGCGGCCTCAGGCGACGGCGAGGTGCATCCGCACCGCCGGCCCGAACCGCGTCTCAACCGGGTGGTCGGCGACGAACCCGACATGCTCGTAGAACGCCAGGGCGTGCGGATTCGCCGTGACCTCGACGCGAGCGAGGTGGTGCCGGCGGGCGACCTCGACGACGTCGAGATTCAGGGCGGTCGCGATCCCTTGCCGCATGAACTCGGGCTCGACGAAGAGGTCGTCGAGCTCGATGAACCCGTCGGACACGACGGGCGTGGCGAACCCCGCGATCCGGCCGTCGGCGAGGACCGCCACCCGCGTGGTCGCGCGCTCGGCTTCGGGCAGGGAGAACTCGAGGGTCTCGGGGTGGGCGAGCAGGACCTCGCGGCTCTCCTCGTAGTGCAGCGCCGAGCGGCGGAACAGGCCCCGCAGGACCTCCTCGTCGGCGCGGTCGGCGTCCCGGATCTGCACGGTGGTCACCGCGCATTCTCCCGCCGACTCGGGCGGTCCGGCTGAGCCACCGGGCATGGCACCGGGAAGAACGCCTCGACCAGGGACTTCAGAGAGAGAGCCAGGCATCACCCGCCCGCGCCGTGGGTATGTTCCGGCTAGATGACCGAGACTCGGTCCCCAACGGTCGCGGGCGACGCCCCGGCGACCACCCCTCACCTCGGGCCGACCGTCGGCGGTCGTTGGCGGCTCGGGCCCCGGCTCGGGCAGGGCGGCATGGCCGACGTCTACCGGGCCACCGACGAGCTCGACGGCGGTCGACCCGTCGCGGTGAAGCTCCTCCGATCCTCGGACCCGGCGCTGGCCCGACGACTCGCCCGCGAGGCGGCGGCGCTCGAGTCCTTCGAGCACCCCAACCTGGTGCGCCTGCTCGGGACCGGGGTCGACGACGGTCGCCCCTACCTCGTGACCGAGCTGGTCGAGGGACCGACGCTGGCGGCGCGACTGCGCCGGGGGCCCCTTCTCCCGTCGGAGGCTGCGACGGTCGGGGCGGCGCTCGGCTCGGGACTGGCGTACGTGCACGGGCGCGGGGTCGTGCACCGGGACCTGAAGCCGGCCAACGTGCTGCTGGGCCCGGGTTCGAGAGTGCGGCTCGCCGACTTCGGGATCGCCCGCCTCGTCGACCAGGCGTCGATGACCGGCACCGACACCACACTCGGCACGACCGCCTACATGGCGCCCGAGCAGCTGCACGACCGCGAGGTCGGCCCCGCTGCCGACGTCTGGTCGCTCGGCCTCGTCCTGCTCGAGGGGCTGACCGGGCGGACCCAGTTCGCCGGCACCGCTGGCGAGGTGATGGCGCGACGGCTGAATGACGGCGTGCGCCTCCCCGGCGACCTTCCCGGTCCGTGGCGGCTCCTGCTCGCAGCCATGCTCGACGACGACGTCTCGCGTCGACCGACCGCAGCCGACGTGGCCGGCATGGTCGTCGCGCCAGGGTTCTCGGCCCGATGGCGGGCGAGCGGGGGGAAGGATACGGCCGGGCCGGACGGCAGGGTCGACGGTGCCGTGCCGGCATCGACCCGCCTCGACACCGGCGCCGGCGCGACCAGGATCACGGCGGCGCCTCCCCTTGTCCGGGCCACCCGCCACTCGTGGCAGCGCATGGGCGCCGGGATCCTCGCCTGCATGGTGGTGCTGGGTCTCCTGGCCTGGGCGCTGTCGGGGCCCACCGGGCCGGCCCCCCACGGAGCCGCCGCGACGCGTCCTTCTGTGCACCGCCCAGCCGCGCCGGAGCCGACCGTGGCCAATGCGGCCGCGGCGCTCGTCCGTGACGTCCAGGCCGGGGTCGGTGCGCACTCGGTGGTTCCGTCGGCCGCCGCCGGCATCCTCGGCGAGGTCGACCAACTGCTGGCCGCGGTCGACGGTGACGGCGGCCCCGCTGCGATCGGCCCGGACCTCGGGATGATCGACTCCTCGGTGGCCGGGGGCGCGGCCAACGGCACGATCGCGCCACGGGAGGCGTCGATACTCGCCGGTGACGTGTCCAGACTGGCAGCGACGCTCCGCGCCCCGACCATCGCGACGACGACCACGACCGCCCCCCCGCCGACTCCCGGTCCGCCCGGGCATGGGAAGCATGCGAGCGGACCTGGCGACCAGGGTTAGCGGCTCACCTCGCACCAGCGCCGCGCTCGGCGACCCTTGGTCCGTTCGAAGAACTCTGCCGATGCACCGCGGTGTGACGGAGGGCTCAGTTTCAACGGTTACGGATTCGGCAGCTGCCGGATCTTGACCTGGCTATTCGTGGGCAGCAAATAGCTGCCACTCTCCAGGCACTCCCTTCAGTCGGTGGATCTCTCGATCCTCGAACTGAATGTTGGATCCTGCGACCAGATCCACGACGGTTCTCGAGACCAGGACCTCGCTCGGCTGAGCGAGAGCGGAGATCCTGGCCCCGATGTGCACGGCGATTCCGGCAACTCCCTGATCGGTCACTTCCACCTCGCCCGTGTGAACGCCGGCGCGAATCTCAATGCCGAGTTCATGAACATGACGGCAGATGCTCATTGCGCACCGAATCGCCCGAGCCGGCCCATCGAAGGTGGCGAAGAAACCATCGCCAGCGGTGTCGACTTCTCTTCCCCGAAAGCGGGCGAGCTCATGTCGCACCGTACTGTGATGCAGTTCAAGGAGATCACGCCATTGACGGTCACCCATGGCCGCGGCCCGCTCGGTGGAGGCCACGATGTCGGTGAAGAGAATCGTCGACAGCATCCGTTCGAGATCTGGTGCGCGACGGTCACCGGTGAGGAACTCCTCAATCTCATCGGAGAAACGGGGCTCATAGGCGAAGGCGAGGTGCTCACCGGGCAGTTCGACGAAGCGAGCACCCTCGATGTGGTCGGACAACCAGCGACCGTTTCCTATTGGGACCGTAATGTCATCCCTGCCGTGCAGGACCAGTGTCGGCACGGAGATGGTCGGCAGCACGGGGCGCACGTCGATGCCGAGCAGTGTGTCCAGGAAGGCTCGAATTGTTCCCGGGCTGCCCGACGTCCGCTCCTCATAGCCCATCTGTTCACGGAGCCGTTCGTCGCCAAGAAGGCTCGGCGCGAATACCGACAAGGACTCCCCTGTTCCCCAGCCCTGATCAACTATCCGATACAGCGTGTCGAACGCCTCTTCGTTGCCGTAGGGATAGTCGACGTCGCGTCGGACTCGTGCCAACGTACCGTAGAGGACGAGTGCCAGTGTTCGCTCTGGATAGGTGGCGGCAAAGAGAATGCACATCGGACCACCCTCAGACAGACCGAGAAGCGCGGCTCGCTCGGAACCCACTGCGTCCATGACCGCTCGGACGTCATCCATTCGCCCTTCGAGTGTCGGAGCGCCGACGTTACGATCCGAGAGGCCGACGCCTCGCTTGTCGAAGCTGATGAGCCTCGAGAAAGACGCGAGCCGTTCGAAGAGCTGGACGAGAAATGGGCTTTCCCAATCTGCCTCGAGGTTGCCTGCCAGTCCGTGGACCCACACGAGATCGAGTGGACCCTCACCCATGACGCGGTAGGCGATGCTCACGTCACCCGACATTGCATAACGAACCGGCGGTCGGTCGCCCGTCATCGGTCTCTCGGTGCGGCGCCCTCGACGTCGTTCCCGGTCGGCGGTGGTGCCCGCCGCGCGCCATCGGTCACCGCTTGGGCTCGCCAACGCCGATCACTGCCGAAATTTAGCCAGCCGCCTTCTCTGTCGCTCCCGGAGCTCTGCGGTATCCGACGGACGAATCGATCGCCTGGTCCGGACGACGACGCGGTCAGCGCGCCGGGAATGGACACCGGTGGGCACAACCACGCCCAATCGATCGACGTCCCGGTGTCGAACTCCGGGTGGCGCCTCTCAGCAGGTCGGCCGGGTCGTCGGGCGTTCGGACACCCGTGCCGCGGCTGGCCGCCTCACTCGGTTCCTCATCCCATTTCGATCGCGACCACCGTGGCGTCGTCGCCCACGACGTCGGCGGGCACCTCGATTGTGAGGGTTCCGCGGGGCTCCGGCAGCAACCCCTCGATCACACCCGTGCGGGTTCGAAAGCCGAGGGCGCGGCCCGACGCCAGCTCGCGTACCGCCTGGACCCTGCGGACCGGCACGTCGCGCACGTCGACGCTGTCGTAGGGGCGCATGAGGAGGTGGAGGTAGGTGGTCTCGCCGCGCACGGTGCTCGGGCCGTAGAACTGGGCCGGCCGCAGGCCGGGGGAGGTGCCCCTGACCGCCCGACCGTTGGCCGCCATCCAGGTCCCGAGCGCCTCGAGCCGCTCCTTCTGGGGGTCGGGGAGCGAGCCGTCGCCCTTCGGGCTCACGTTCACGAGGAGGTTGCCGCCCTTGCCGGCGACCTCGCACAGGGTGTGGATCAGCTGGCGGCCCGACTTGTACTCCTCGTCGTCGGGGTTCCACCCCCAGCTCTCGTTCATGGTCAGGCAGGTCTCCCAGCGCCCGGCGGGCGCCTCGTCGGGCACGAACTGCTCTGGGGTGGCGAAGTCGCCCACCCCGGGGAGCCGGTCGTTGATGAGGATGGATGGCTGCAGGCCGCGGATCGTCTCCTCGAGGTGCTCGGCCCCCCAGTCGGGACGCTCCCAGCCCCCGTCGAACCACAAGACGTCGATCCGGCCGTAGCGGGTCAGCAGTTCGGTGAGCTGGGCCGTCATGAACTCGAGATAGCGCGCCCAGGCCCCCGGGTTCGGCCGCGGCGGTGAGGCCCCCACCACATAGGGCTTGTCGGCCTCGGTGAACGCCGGGTAGTCGGGGTGGTGCCAGTCCGACAGCGAGAAGTAGATGCCGACCCGCAGGCCCTCGCCCCGGACCGCCTCGACCAGCCCGGCCACGATGTCGGCGCCATAGGGAGAGTGCTCGATCGAGAAGTCCGAGCAATCCGTGTGCCACATCGCGTATCCGGAGTGGTGCTTGGCGGTGAACACCACGTACCCCATCCCCGCCCGCCGGGCCGTCCGAGCCAGCTCGACCGGGTCCCAGGAGGTCGGATCGAAGGTGGCGGCCGACGAGTGGTACTGCTCGACGCCGACCGACTGGCAACGGGGCAGGGCGAAGACCCCGCCCACGAGGGGCCAGGAGAGCTCCAGCCCCTGCTGGCTGGCGTGGTCCCAGTGCACGAACATCCCGACCCGGGCATCGTCGAACCAGCTCGGATCGGGAGCGGCGGGACGAGGGGTGTCGGGCTCCACAGTCCCCGCGTTAGCAGCGTCGGGGAATCCGCTCCACTCGGCGTCGGCGGCGGACCGGCGTCCCTCGAGCGATGGCTCCTAATCTGAGCGTCTCGCCACTGGAGGACGCCATGGCACGTGGCCCGCTCGAGGGTCTCCGGGTGATCGACCTCACCGACGACAGCGGCCGCTTCGCGGCGAAGCTGCTTGCCGAGGCCGGGGCGACCGTCGCCCGCGTCGGGCGGGGGTCATCGGGGCCGCCGATGCGGTCGGCCGATGCCGCCGCTCTGGGCGGGCTCCTCGACTGGTGGTACGACGGCGGCAAGCTGCGGCTGCACATCGACCTCGACACCGAAGAGGGCGGTTCGGCCTATCGCGCGCTCGCGGAGCATGCCGACCTCGTCATCGAGACCGAGCCGCCGGGGGCGATGGCCCGCCGCGGCCTCGACCACGCCGACCTCCTCGCGGCCAACCCGCACCTCGTCCAGGTATCGCTGACGCCTTTCGGGCGCACCGGCCCGCGGAGCCACTGGCAGACGAGCGATCTGGTGGCCTCGGCGCTGGGCGGTGTCCTGTCCCTCTCGGGATTGCCCGATCAGCCGATCAACCCCTGGGGTCGCCAGACCTACAACTTCGCCGGGTTCATGGCCGCGAACTGCGGCCTGGCGGCGGTCCGGGCGGCCCGGCGCGAGGGGCACGGGCAACACGTCGACGTCTCGCTCTACGAGGTCGTGTGTACGACGGTCGAGCAGCTGCTGTTCCAATACTGGTTCGACGACCTGCTCCCCTACCCGAAGATCGCCCCCCGCCAGGGGTCGTTGCACTGGATCGGCGCCTACAAGGTGGTTCCGGCCAAGCGGGGCTGGGAGATGGTCACCCCGACCCCCAACGGGGTTGGGCTGCTCGGCTGGATGGTGGAGGAGGGGTTCGAGCCGGCGCTCGAGTTGGTCAATCGCCCACCCCAGGAGCTGCTCACCCAGCTTCCGCGGCTGATGGATGTGGTGGCCGGCTTCGCTGCGACCAAGGATGCCGGCGACCTGTTCGAGGGCGCGCAGGCGCGCCACATCGCCTTTGCCGAGGTCCAGACGGTGGCGCAGGTGGCGTCGAACCCCCAGCACGAGTTCCGGGGCTTCCTCCGGTCGGTCGACTGGGGCGGGTCGGCGGTGGTACTCCCGGGCCCGGTGGCCCGGTTCGGGGCCACTCCGGCCCCGCCGCCGGCGCCCCCCGAAGACGCCGATCCCCAACGGGTGCTCGAGCGCTGGGCGGCGCCCCGCCCGCCGGCACCCGTGTTGTCCCGAGACCCGGCCAAGCCCCTCGACGGCCTGCGCGTCCTCGACCTCAGCCACGTCCTGGCCGGGCCCGTGTGCACCCGGTTGCTCGGGGATCTGGGCGCCGACATCGTGAAGTTCCAGACCACCGAGCGGGCGACCGTCGTGAACGACCCGAGCCATCCGTACTTCTATGTCTGGAACCGGTCCAAGCGCCTGGTGACGCTCAACATGAAGGACGAGCGGGCGACCGGGATCGTGCGCCGGTGCATCGAGCAGAGCGACGTCCTGATCGAGAACTTCTCCGCGGGCGTGCTCGACCGCTGGGGGCTCTCCTACGAACAGGCGCGGCAGTCGAATCCGGGGCTCGTCTATGTGACCATGTCGGGTTGCGGCCACGAGGGCCCGTGGTCAAACCTCGTGACCTATGCCCCGACGATCCACGCGCTCTGCGGCCTCACCTACCTCTCCAACCCGCCCGGTCGCGGCGATCTCGGTCCCGGCTACTCGCTGAACGACATCGCGGCCGGTCTGTCCGCCGGCTTCGCCGTCCTCGCCGCGCTCGAGCACCGCGACCACACCGGCGAGGGGCAGCACGTCGACATCTCCCAGATGGAGACCGGTGGCTACCTGATCGGCCCGGCGCTCACCGACTTCATGAGCAACGGCCGGGAAGCCCACCCGATCGGCAACCGTGACCCCTTCGGGCTCCTCGTCCCGAACGAGTGCTACCGCAGCGCCGACGGCGAGTGGCTCGCGGTCTCGTGCCGGGACGACGGCGACTGGGCGAGGCTCGTCGGGGAAGCCGGGCTCGAGGCCGATCCCCGCCTGGCCGAGCTGGACGCGCGGCGAGAGCGGTCCGACGAGGTCGACGAGCTGGTCGGCCGGTGGGTCGCGTCGGTCTCGGCCGACGAGGCCCAGGACCGCCTGCAGGAGGCCGGGGTGCCGGCCGGGAAGGTCCAGCACACCGGCGACCTCATGGCGGACCCGCACCTCGAGGCGCGCGCCTTCTGGCAGACCTTCGACCACCCCGCATTCGGGACCCGCCCGCACGACCGGTTCCCGGCGCTCTGGAGCGGCACCGATCTCGAGCCCTACCGCAGGGCCGGGGCGTACGTCGGCGAGCACAACTTCGAGATCTACCCCGAGCTCCTCGGCATGGACGAGGGCGCGGTGGCCGAAGCGATGAGCGAGGGTCTCTTCAGCTGACGCCCGCCGAGGCCGGCTCGGCCGCCGCGAGCCTGACCAGCTCCTCGGTCACCAACTGCTCGTGGGCCTCGAAGTCCCGCCGCGCCGCCCGGGGGTTCCAACGGCCCCGCATGGCGAACACCAGGAGGAGGAACACGCCCTGACCGCCGATGCAGACCTCCCACCAACGCTTCCACTCACCGGGTGAGGCCTTGGCGGCGGGCAGCACCTTCTTCTCCGTGTAAAGGAGATTGGCCAGGTTCTGCGAGTGCGTCCCCACCTTGGCCGCGATCTCGGCGTTGCTCACCGGATGGCCGTTCGAGATCGCCGTCGCGAGCGGGTTGTAGGCAAGGAGCCCCAGCACCTGGGGATTGGTGAGGCCGCCGACGGCGTTCAGAGCGTCGCCCAGGTTGTGGGTCCGGTCGCAGGCGGCGATCAGCTTCCCGAGCGTCTGGGGCCCCGGTTCGCCGGTCGACTGGAGACCGGCAAGCACGCTCGACGGCGCCGACTTCGTGGCGCATCCGCTCGCGCCCGGCGCATAGGGAACCGCCGCTTGGATGCTCTGCAGCACCCCGGCCGCCTGCTGGTTGTCGACGAGCGTGGTGGAGGTGGTGATGATTCGGGGGAGCACCAGGAACGAGATCGCCACGACGATCCGGAGCATCCATCCCCAGATGGCGAGGCCGGTGGCCGTGAGCGCCGGGTTGTGCGATTCGATCTGCTCGGTGTAGCTCGCCATCCAAGGGGAGTACGCGCAGCCGATGGTGATCGCGAGGAGCACCACGATCAGGACGTTCGAGTAGTACCCCACGTGTGGGTCGTCGACCTGAAGGATGAGGAACACCATCATCACCATGGTGGCGATCGCCCCCACGAGCATGAACGGCTTGCGCACCCGGAGCCGGTCGGAGAGGACACCGAAGAGCACCAGGGCGCCCGATAGGACGGCCGAGTACCACACGTTGATGGCGTTGGCGTCGGGGGTCGAACGACTGAACACGACCACCCAGTAGAGGGTGAGGACACTGACCGACGCGTAGTAGAAGAGCAGGAAGACCGAGACGGCCACCGACGAGGACAACAGGTCCAGCCGGAGCATCGTCCGCAGCGGGTGGCGGCTTTCCTTCTCGACGTCGATCCCGAGCGCCCGCGCCTCCACAAGCACCCGCTCCCGCTCCGACACCATGAGCTGGTCGCGCAGCTGGGGTGAGAGCTCGCGCAGGAACACGAACGAGACCACCACCACCACCATGCACACGATCCCGGAGATCACGAACTGGTCCTGCCACGGGGCGAGGTGCGGGAGCGTATGGGTGGCCACCAGGCTGGCCGTGAGCGCCCCCATCGTGGGCCCGAGCGCCCAAAAGCCCATGGCGGCCCCTCGGCCCACCTGGGGCGAGAAGTCCCGCATGAGAGCCGGGGTCGACACGAGGATGACCCCTTCGGCGAACCCGATCACCGAGTAGGCGATGGCGAAGCCGAACTTCGAGTGGATATTCGGGATGGCCGCCAGCTGGACCAGCGCCACGGTCAGGGTGCCGTAGATCGTGAGGTTGGCCCGACCGATCACGTCGGAGAGCCCTCCGATGAAGGCGGTGAACGCCCCGATCGCGTTGGACACCACGATCACGTACAGGAAGTACTGGAACGACATGTGGTACGAGGGCAGCAGCAGCGGGAGGACCGCCCCCTCCACGTAGTAGAGGTAATAGAGCATGATCGTGGTGACAACCACGATCGCCAGGTACCCGTAGCGAGCCGCCGTCCGCGGGTAGTGCCGGAGCTGGCGCCGCACGAACGCCTCCACGAGCCGGTTCGGATGCGTTGCGGTGGGTGACGCGACTGCCATCTGTGCCCTCCCGGCCCGGTCTGTTGGCCCGAGCTCTTGGCCCGCCGGTGCTCAAAACACTCTCCCACCGCCAAGCCCTGCGGTGGGATGCCAGTCGAGCACGTTCAGTGCCCGGCGCACCCCCGCTGGATCGGGGTTGAGGAGACGTTTGACAGCGAGGGAAAACTCGATAGTATACTCAGTATGCTCTCGAGTTTGGCAGTTGCGTGAGTGTTCGCCACGCCCTGCTCGGCCTCCTCAGTGAGGGGCCCAAGTACGGCCATCAGCTGCGGCAGGAGTTCGAGGTCCGCACGGGGGACGTCTGGCCGCTCAACGTCGGCCAGGTGTACACGACGCTCCAGCGGCTCGAGCGCGACGGCATGGTCGAATCGGCCGACGACGGCGCCGAGGGGGCCCAAAAGGACTTCCGGATCACGCCGTCCGGCGAGCGGGAGCTTCTCGCCTGGTTACGCACCCCTCCGGACCTGACCTCGCCCCCGCGCGACGAGCTGGTCATCAAGGTGCTCGTGGCCCTGGCCCTGCCGGGGATCGACGTCCGCGACGTCCTCCAGATCCACCGCCGCTACCTGGTCGAGCTCATGCAGCAGTGGACGCGACTCAAGGAGGACGAGGCCGAGTTCGACCTCCCGCTCGCGCTCGTCGTCGATGCCGAGCTGTTCCGGCTCGACTCGGTCATTCGGTGGCTCGACGCGGTCGACGGCCGGCTGAAGCGCGCATCTCTCGAAACATTCGAACCCGATACCAGCGTCCCCCGACTACGTCGGAGATTGGCGGTGAGGCGATGAGCTTCCTCGAACTGCAGCAAGTCTCCAAGTCCTACGGCGAAGGCCAGACCGAGGTCCATGCTCTTTCCAACATCACCCTGTCGGTTGACCGGGGCGGCCTCGTGGCCGTCATGGGGCCGAGCGGGTCGGGAAAGTCGACGCTCCTCACCATCGCGGGAAGCCTCGAGGAGCCGACCGAGGGCGAGGTCCTGATCGATGGCCAGCCGCTCTCGTCGCTGTCCCGCAACGAGAAGGCGCGACTGCGGCGGCGAACCGTCGGGTTTGTCTTCCAGGACTTCAACCTCCTCGCCGGGCTCACCGCCGTTGAGAACGTGTCGCTCCCGCTCGAACTCGACGGCGTCGGCGCCCGGCGGGCCCGGGTCGCAGGACTACAGGCCCTCGAGGACCTCGGGTTGGCCGACCGGGCCGGGCATTTCCCCGACGAGCTGTCGGGTGGGGAACGCCAGCGGGTCGCCATCGCCCGGGCGGTCGTGGGTGACCGCCACCTCGTGCTGGCGGACGAGCCCTCCGGCGCCCTCGACTCGACCAACGGCGAGGCCGTGATGCGCATGTTCCTCGCCGCCTGCAAGCGCGGGCTGGCGGCGATCGTGGTGACCCACGACGCCCAGCTCGCTTCTTGGGCCGACCGGGTCGTGTTCCTCCGGGACGGCCGCATCGTCGACCAGACCATTCCGCCTCCGAGCCCCGAGGCCCTCCTCCAGGACGTGCGGAACCCATGACCGTCATGACCCGTCCGCGTGAGTTCTCCGCAGCCGAGCGGTTGCCCGACAACGGCGGTCGACCGGGCCGCCGGGCCATGACCCGATGGGCCTGGCGACTGTTCCGCCGCGAATGGCGGCAGCAGCTGCTGGTGCTCGCGCTCATCGTCGTGGCCGTCGCGGCCACCGTCATCGGCGCCGCCGCCGCCACCAACAGCCCGCCGCCAAAGAATGCCGGGTTCGGGACCGCCCAGGACCTCGTGACCCTCGGGCCGAGCCCGGCGCTGGCGCACCAGATCGCGGCGGTCGAGCACCGGGTGGGCCGGGTTGACGTCATCGAGAACCAGTCGCTCATCATCCCCGGAACGATCGAGGCCTACGACCTCCGGTCCCAGAATCCGCACGGGGCGTTCGGGCAGCCGATGCTTGCGCTCGTGTCCGGCCGCTACCCGACGACGACGTCGCAGGTGGCCGTCACCGCCGGGGTGGCAGCGGCGTTCCGGCTTCACTTCGGCGGGACCTTCTCGGAGGGAGGGACAAGCCGACGGGTCGTCGGGATTGTCGAGAACCCCCAGAGCCTCCTCGACGCGTTCGCGCTGGTGATCCCCGGGCAAGTGCACGCCCCGACCCAGGTCACGGTGCTCTTCGATAAGCCCCCGGGCGTTCGACTCGGGCCCAACGTGGTGACGCCGTCTTCGGTGTCCAACAACAACCCACTGAACCCCGAAACGATCGTGATGGCCCTCGCCACCCTCGGGATGCTCCTCATCGCCCTGGTCGCGGTCGGCGGGTTCACCGTCCTCGCGCAGCGGCGGCTCCGCTCGATCGGGATGCTCGGCTCGCTCGGCGCCACCGACCGGAACATCCGCCTGGTCGTCCGGATGAACGGCGTCGTCGTCGGGGTGGTCGGGACGCTGCTCGGCGCGGTGCTCGGGGTGCTCGCGTGGCTGGCCTACCGGCCCCATGTCGAGGCCAGCTCCCACCACCTGATCGGCCTGTGGGCCCTTCCTTGGGCGGTGATCGGCCCGTCCATGGGGCTCGCCGTGCTCGCCACCTACTTCGCCGCCTCCCGGCCGGCACGGGCCATGGCCAAGGTGCCGATCGTGACGGCGCTCTCCGGACGGCCGCCCAGCCCGAAGCCGGCCCACCGCTCCATCGTGCCCGGCGTGCTGGCCATCGTGGCGGCGATCCTCCTGCTGGGGGTCTCCGGGGCCAGTTCCCACGGCGGCGGGATGCCGGAGCTGATCTTCGGGCTCGTGGCACTGATCGTCGCCGTGATCCTGCTCGCCCCCCTGTGCGTCTCGGCCCTCGCACGCGTCTCAAGCCGGGCCCCGATCGGACTCCGCCTGGCGCTGCGGGACCTGGCCCGCTACCGCTCCCGGTCGAGCACCGCCCTGGCCGCGGTCGCGCTCGGGGTCCTGATCGCCGTGATCGTCGCCGTCGCCGCCGCCGCCCGCTACGGCAACGTGCTCGACTATGCCGGCCCGAATCTGGCGTCCGACCAGCTGATCGTGTACACGCCGAACGGCTCCGGCGGCCCTCTCGGCGTCGCGACCACCGACGACGTCGCCAGGAGCGCCCGGACCATCGCCACCGAGCTCGGCGCCCGGGAGTTCTTCCAGCTCGACTCGACGTCGGCGAACCTCCAGCACGCCGGGCCCGGCCGCAACTTCAACGGCCAGCTCTATGTGGCCACCCCGCAACTGCTCCAGGCGTTCGGGATCGCCCCTTCGACGATCGAGGCGTCGACTGAGGTGCTCACCGTGCGGCCAGGCCTCGCCGGCATGTCCGACATGCAGCTCGTCTACGGCGACGCCTTCGGTTCAAAGGGGTTGGCCCCCGGCCGGCCCGGCCCCAACCCCTTCGCGTGCCCGAAGTCGTCATGCCTGGCCAATCCGGCGATGCAGCAGGTGAGCGCGCTTCCCGCCGGCACCTCGGCGCCCAACACGGTGCTCACCGAGCACGCCGTGCGCTCGCTGCATCTGCAGCTCAGCAACGCGGGCTGGATGATCGAGACCACCGGGCCGCTCAGCGCCACCCAGATCCACGACGCTCAGCAGACCGCCGCGCTGGCCGGCATGTCGGTCGAGACCAAGAACGATGCCCCGAACTCGTCCGAGATCATCAACTGGGCAACGGTGTTCGGCGTGGTCCTGGCCCTGGCCATCCTGGCGATGACGGTGGGCCTCATCCGGAGCGAGACGGCGAGCGACCTCCGCACCCTGACCGCGACCGGTGCAGGCTCGAGGACCCGCCGGGTCCTCACCGGCTCGACGGCCGGCGCCCTCGCCTTCCTCGGGGCCGTGATCGGCACGGCGGGCGGCTATCTCGCGACGGCAGCGTGGTTACGGAACAGCTCGCTCAACGGCGGCCTCTCGGCGCTCGGGAACGTGCCGAGCACCAACCTCCTCATCATCCTGGTCGGGATGCCACTGGTCGCGGCGGCGGCCGGGTGGCTGCTGGCCGGGCGCGAGCCGCCCGCCATCGCCCGCCAGCCGATCGAATAGCGCTACCCCGCGGCCTCGGCCAGCTCGACGGCCGACGTCGCGAGGACGGTGGCGGCCACGCCGAGGGAGGCCTCGTCGACCCGGAAGGCCGGGCTGTGGTGATGGCCACTCGTCCCGTCGGGGAGGGCGCCGCCGACCATGAAGTAGCAGCCCGGGACCCGGTCGAGGAACACCGAGACGTCGTCACTCGCGGCGATGGGGCTCCCCGCCGCGATGACCTGACCCTCCCCGAGCGCCCGCCGGGCCACCGCGAGCACCGTCTCGGTCACGCCGGCGTCGTTTCGCACGGCACCCGTCCGGTAGGTCTGCTCGACCGACACCTCGACGTCGAACTCGACCGACACCTCCTCGGCGAGCGCCAGGAGGCGGCGCTCGGCCTCGGCCAGCTGGTCGGGCTCGAAGAACCGCAGGGTCCCGAGGAGCTCCGCCCGGGTCGGCACGACGTTCGGCGCGGTCCCCGCCTGCACCTTGCCGGGGCTGCAGACGCAGGCGGTCCCGTCGCTCGACAGGTCGGCCACCGCCCGGTCCATCTGGTCGGCGAACCTCGACACCGCGAGCACGACGTTGCCCCGGCGCGGCTGGAGCGCACCATGACCGCCCGATCCGCGCACGCTGACCCGGAGGCCGCGGACTGCGGCCATCTGGAGCCCGGGTCGCGCCGCCACCAAGCCCGTCGGGAGGGCGCTGGCCACGTGGCAGCCGATGGTGGCGGCCGGCTCGAACCGCTCGAGCAGCCCCCCGTCGACCATCGCCTGGGCTCCCGACACCAGTTCCTCAGCCGGCTGGAACGCGAAGATGAAACGACCGCCGAGGTCCTCCGCCCGAGCCGTGAGGGCCGATGCCACGCCGAGCAGCGCGGCGGTGTGGATGTCGTGGCCGCAGGCGTGCATGCGACCTTCGACCCTGGAGGCGAAGGCGAGGTCGTGCTCCTCCTGGACGGGAAGCGCGTCGATGTCGGCCCGCAGGAGGATGGTCTGCCCGGCACGGCCACCGTCGAGGGAGAAGACACCGCCGGTGGCGGTCGGGCAGGGCTCCTCGACCAGGCCGATCGACGCGGCTCGCTCCCCGATCAGCGCAGTGGTCTCGGACTCCTCGAACGACAGTTCCGGATGGGCGTGGAGTGCCCGACGGATGTCGACCATCTCGTCGCGTCCCGCCGCGACCTGGGTGGCGATCTCGTCGGCTCGCGACACGGTCCCGAGCCTAATGGGGGGCGAATCAGCCGCTTGGGGGTGCCCCGACCGGCGGGATGGCCAGGTCAGGTCTCGTTCGCGACCGGGGCGGTCGGGGTCACGCCCGGCGAGCACGCCCTCGGATCCCAAGGCTCGAGGCCGGTGGTCGGTGCGTTCGGCGCGGCGATCGCACTCGACGCGGGCACCGTCGTCGTCGTGGGGGCCGGACCCGTGCCTTCCGCCGGGAGGGCGCCGACCGTGAACGCGCTCCCCGTCACGACCGTGACCTCGGCACCGTCGGTGACTTCGGCGGGATCGAACGCCATGATCACCGACCCGCCCAGGCGGGAGAGGACCGCCTGGGCGGCGGCCACCACCGCCGGCGCCCGCGACCCGTAGTACACGACCGTCTCGCTCACGTCGCCAGCCGAATTCGCGTCGCTCACCCCGGCGATGCGGAATCCCTGCGCCTCGAGGGCGCTGGCGGTGTCGGTCGCCTGATTGGAGATGCCGGTGGCGTTGACAACCGAGACCGAGACCGACGACGCCGGGGGCAGCTTCCGGCCGGTCATCGAGTCGATGTCGGACCGGATGCCGAGCACCTGGTCGATCACCGCCCGGTCCGGCGCCGTCGCCGGGAACTCGACCTGGCCGTAGTTGCCGCCCTGGTAGAGCAGGTCTCCACCGCTCCCCTCCGGGTCGGTCACCACCCCGACCGGGAGCGTCAGCTGGGGCACCGCGTTGAAGTCCACCCCGTGGAAATCGAAGAGCAGGTGGGCCATGTCGTTGACCGACCAGGACTGGTCGAAGCTCACGTCGCTCTTCAAGGAGTTGAGGAGGTCGAGGTCCCGGATCGGGTTCCCGAGACCGGTCTTCGCGGCGGCGCCGGCGAGCACGCGAAGGAACTCGTGGTCGCGACGAATCCGCGCCAGGTCGCTGAGGCTCTCCTGCGGCCACCCGAACGCGTTGGCTCCGTCCGCGCTCGAGCCTTGGTACTGGAGGTGGCGGGCGCGGACGACCTCGAGCGCCTGGGTCCCATTCAGGTGCACGCACGCGGCAGCCCGCACGTTCAGCCCCGACTCGGCATCGAACACCGACATCGGGAACGACATGTTGATGCCCCCGAGTGCGTCGACGATGTTGGCGAACTGGTCGAAGTTCAGCGACACCGCGTGCTGGATGGGGATCCCGATGTCCTCCTCGATCGCCGCCACGGTTTGCGAGAGTCCCTGGTACAGGCTCGTGTCGATCTTGTTTGCCCCACTAGCGCGGGCGTTCGGCACGAACAGGTCCCGCGGAATCGACAGGAGCGCCAAACGATGGTGGGTCGTGTCGACGTGCAGGATCATGATGACGTCGCTGTTCACGCCGTTCACCCCCTGAGAGCAGAGGCCATAAGCGGGGTTCTGGACGCTGAGCGCGCATCGTGAAGTCGATCCGGCCATGAGGATGTTCTCGGTGCCGGCCTCGGCTCCGCTGGAAAATTCCGCCGCGAGCCCTTTCACCTGGACCCGGTTCAGGTCATGGGTGATGTAGTAGAGGTACCCCGCTCCCCCGATGACAAGGAAAAGGACGAGGACCAGGACACCGGCAACAATCCGTCGGCGCCTGACGCGCCTCGAGGTCCGCCGGGGAGCGCCGTGTTGGGCCCGTCGCTTCGGCGCGGCCGGCCGGACCCGCTCACCGAGCTCGCGGAGGCGTTCCTCGCTCCGGGGCGCCGTCGCCACTGATTGTGACGGACCGCGGCCGGCGCGCCCACTCACGGTGAGTCATCGTACCAACGGGCCTCTTCGAACACGCGTCACCCCGGGCGCCTTGCGGTCCCGTCGAACCGACATCAGGCCGGACCGGCGCGCCACTCGTGCATGGCGACCAGGTACTTGACCGGATGAAAGGCGCGCCGGCCGTCGGGCTTCACGAGCTCCCGGGCGATCGTCTCGAACGGGATCTCGCCCCTCTCGCAGTGGAAATAGCGATCCTCGCTGCGGTCGAGAAACGACTTGCGCATGTTGTTGTTCACCACCCGGAACCCGAGGGCATCTGCGTACGCGGGGTAGCTGATCTCGCCGTGGACGAGCTCGATGTCTTCGGTTCTCGAGAATTCCTCGAGGAACGCACGCGACAGCAGCGGACCGGGACCGAGGGACGCCCAACGGAGCGACCTCAGCCCGAAGGTGTCGCCCATGTAGGCCATGAACTGCGCGAAGGACTCGCTCCGGTTCGTCCAGACCCAACGCTGCTCGATCTCCTCGGTGAATTGCACGGCGGCGCAGAGCGCGATCTCGTCGTCGGCGGTGTCGGGATAGATGTCGCTCAGTGGGGCCGCGGTGAGCAGGTCCCAGTCGTACTCGTAGACCCGGTCGAATTCGATGTCCCGACCGTGGGTGCGATACCACTGCTTGGTCATGAGGTCGTTGTGCAACCATGCCCAATCCGCGCCCCGATCCGGCGCCTGTTGGATGTCGACCGCGAGGTCGCCCAGCGCCGCCCGGGCCGCGGCGCGGCCGCCGGCCGGCCCGCCGTAGAGGGCATGGACGGGGATATTGGGATTGAACGACCGGAGCATCGCCACCCGTTCGCGGCAGACGTCGAAGGACTGGTGGAACTTGAACAGGACGACGCTGGTCATGTCCGGCCAGGACACGCGGTGGCGGGCGGCCCGCCCCCGACAACGCTGCTCGTCAAATCAAGCCTCGTTTCCCGGGGCATAAGGCCGAGGTGCTCTCAGACATGGACTCACCCACGCTGCGCTGGTCAAGGCGGGAGATGACCAAAATACACCTGGCCAGCGACCCGAGAAGACCACCGCCGAAAGTGGTCATGGGTTCTCGCGCGCGGTCTGCGGCGAGATGTGTCGAGAAATCGCGCTATCAGGCGACTCTCTTCGAATTCGATTCACGCCTCGCACTCGTCCTTGGGGGCAGGACCGAAGCCGGCAGTTGACGCTGGACGAACCTTCTCGCTCGGTACGCACGAGTCCGAGCATTGTCCTCGGAGATGTGTTCGGCGACCGCCACCTGTGCGTAACTCCATCCATGGATTTCTCGAAGTAGGAGCGCCCTACGCAGTTCCGGCCGCAGTTGGCGAATTGCCGCATCAACTGCTCTCACATGTCCGGGTTCGGGGACCTGTTCGGCAAGGTCGACCTCGTCTTGATGCTGGAAGTACAGCGCCTGGGCGAGAGCGCGCTCACGCCCGATTCTTGCCCGCTCGTCGATGCACACGTGGTGGAGGATGGTGTTCAACCAAGCCCCGACTCGGTACTCACCGGTCGAACCAAAGTGCCGGATACCCTGGAGCGCCCTCCTGAAGGTCTCCTGGCAAGCGTCCTCTGGTTGCCCGAACGGTCCTAGAAGCCGATGGGCCTGGGATAACAGGGCTTCGTAGTGGTCATTGAAGATCGCAGCAAATGCCTCACTGTCTCCACCGATGTAGCCATCTACGAGAGCGCGGTCCCGGTCGCCACTGGTCACCGATAATGACGTCGTACCATGACCGATCACAGAGAAGTTCGGCGCGGGCTTCATCACGGCAATCCTCTCTACAAGTACCGACAACTCACCGATCGGCGCGGTTCTCTGGCCATGCTGATTGCCACGGAAGACGAAGGCCAGGGTCAAAAGTCACTCTGGGTCAAGGATCCATTCAGCAGCCACGCCAACAACGCTCATGTGGTTGTCGATCCGGAACGCCACCGCCAGGAAGGGCGGCGAATCAAGGGCATGTCGGTCGAACGTCAGACAATGTTCCGGAGTGGTGGTGTCGGGCCACGTTCCTCAAGTGTCGGCTCCGCTCGCCGATCGGGGATGTCGGCCAACTCAGGATGAGAACCTGACGCGGATGACACTGGCCTCCAAGATGCTGCCATCCTTGGCCGACATGGTCTTCAAGACGATTGCACCTGCCTTGGCAGTGGGCTTGGCGAAGTCGACCGTGCCGGAGAACGGACCCATCACGCCGTTCGAACTGCCCATGACGATGGCCTCCTTGACCGGGGCCAGTACCCCGTCCTGGCGGATCTGCACGTTGACCGTCGCTTCGAAGGCGGTGCTCTGACCGGAAAGCATCACTGGCGAACTGATGTCTTCCAACGTCGTAGGCGATTGCAGCTGGAGGTTCGGGGTTGAGGCGCCAAGCACCCACCAGCTGTTGTCGGCGGTGAGCATTCGTACGATCACCGTGGTCACGGGACCCGTGGAGGTCGCCTGCACAGGGACCTCGCCGGAGCGACTGTCAGCCTGTTGAAAGGCACCGACGACCGGGTCGACGAAGCCGAGGAAAGTGACCGCGAACGATCGGGCCGTGCTGACCGGATCGGAATAGCCGGTGCTTTCGGCAGCAAACGGCCAGACAGCCGTGTCGGGCTGCTCGGGTGACGGACCTGTGGATGTCGTCGAGTTGTGCGTACGGGTTGTTGTGGTGCTGCTCGTCGAAGACAACGTGGCATTCCCGCATCCTGCGATCATGAGCGCTGCCCCAAAGAGTGCGGCGAGGATGGAGGGTCTGCGGAAAACCTTCATATCTCGACTCTGAAACCCGAAGACCATCCGTCGACAGAGGCAGAAGTCCTCGGCGTATATTTGGCGGCAGTATGGTGACGCAAACATGACCGGGACGACCCGGGCGCCCGCGACCGGACGGACCAAGCGGCCCTACGACAGCCCGGTCCGGCGCCAGCAGGTCGCCTCGACCCGCGAGCGGATCGTCTCGGCGGGTTCCGCCATCGTCCACACGCTGCCGGGATGGGACTGGCGGGACCTGACGTTCCGGGCGGTGGCCGAGCGCGCCGGGGTGAGCGAGCGAACCGTCTACCGCCACTTCCCCACTGAGCGGGACCTGCGCGACGCGGTGATGCGGCGCCTGGAGCACGAGGCCGGCGTGACCTACGAGGGGGTCACGATCGACCGCATCCCCGAGGTCGCCGCACGCGTGTTCGCGTCGCTGTCCGCCTTCGTCGTCCCGCCGACCCGCCCCGCCGATCCGACCTTCATCGCCGAGGACGAACGGCGCAAGAGCGCGCTTCTTGCGGCAGTGCGCGCCGCGGCCTCCGAGTGGACCGACGTCGAGCTGAAGATGGCCGCGGCCATCTTCGACGTTCTGTGGAGCGTGCTGTCCTTCGAGCGGTTGACCGACGGGTGGAACTTCGGTCCCGACGACGCGACCTTGGCGCTCGATTGGGCGATCGGGGTGTTGACCGCGGCGGTGCGGGACGGCCGCCGCCCGGTGCCGGGCCTCGCTCACTAGCAGCCGCCGGCCGCCAAACCAGCCGCGCGACACCGCCGGCGTTCGGCCCCGCACGGGCACCTCAGCACCAGTACCCCGCGTACGCCCGCGCCGCCCGCCGAGCGAACTCCTCGATCGGCAGTTCCCGCAGGTCGCGGTTCAGCACCTCGATGCTCACCAGCCCTTCCCATCCTCGTCCGAGCAGCGTCGATGCGAACCGGTCCAGCTCGAGCACCCCTTCGCCGGGCAAAGCCCGACGGTGCAAGGTCTGCTCCATGAGCGGATCGGATGACGGTGCCAACGCGTCGGAGAACTGCACATAGGCGATCTGCTCCAACGGCACCGACGCCAGATCCGCCCAGGTGCTGGCACCGAGGCAGAAGTGCCAGGAGTCGATGACCAGCCCCGCCCGTTCGGCGCCCACGGCCGCGAGCACCTCGAGGCCCGCCGAGATCGTCGGCACGGCTCCGAGCGGGCTGAACTCGACGGCCATCTTCGTATCCGCTTCGGCGAGCATCGCCGCGCAGCGCCGGATCGAGGCGGCGCTCTCGGAGCCGAGCCCGCTCTGGAACACCGTCAGGACCCATTCGGCGCCAACCGTGGCGGCGGCCTCGGCGAGTTTCGCGGCGAAGGACTCGGTTCTGTCGTGGTCGTCGGTGATGACCAGGGCGAGCAGTTCGTGACAGCGGAGACCGGTGGATTTGAACGCCGCGGCCGCGCTGACCGCCTGTCCGGCAGCGACGCCGACCGCTGCGAAACCGGCGTCCCGGGCCGCGACGAGCAGCTCGGGGGGCTGGACGTCCCAGCGCCCGTCAGGAGTGAGACCGAGGTCGACGGGCACGGCTGGCGCGGTCCCCGTCGCCGGGGTTCAGCCCTTGCCCCGGTCCTTCATCGAGGCGAGCCCGGCGAGCGAGGGAGTCCCGCCCGTGACGACGCTCGCACGGGTGTGGCCGAAGTGGTGGATGTCGAAGCACGAGTCGATCGCGGCCTTGAATCCCTGGATGTCGAGCGTGCGGTTGACGGCCTGCTTGGCCATCCGCAGGGCGAAGCTGTCCTGCTTCGCGATGCGCTCGGCCAGCTCCATCGTGGCCGGCATGAGCTCGTCCAACGGGACGACCTTGTTGACCATACCGATCTGCTCGGCCTCCTTGGCGGTGATCGACGCGCCGGTGAACAGCAGCTCCTTGGCCTTGCGGGCCCCGAACTCCCAGGTGTGGGCGTGGTACTCCACGCCGCAGATGCCCATGTAGACGACCGGGTCGGAGAACTCAGCGTTGTCGGCGGCGACGATGAGGTCACAGGGCCAACAGAGCATCAGGCCGGCGGCGATGCACTTGCCCTGGACGGCCGCGATCGACGGCTTCGGGACCTCGCGCCAGGCCTTGGCGTAGTGCAGGTAGCCACGGGTCTCCCAGTCATACAGGGCGTCAGGAAGTGGGATCTCCCGGTTGAGCGTGGACCCGCCGGAGCCCGACATGTCGTGTCCGGCCGAGAAGTGCTTGCCGTTGGAGCGGAGGACGATGACCTTGACTTCCCGGTTCTCGTCGGCCGCGTTCCAGGCCTGGTCGAGCTCCATCAGCACCTTCTGGCTCTGCGCGTTCGCCGCCTCGGGCCGGTCCAGCGTGATGACCCCGACGTTTCCCTCGACCTCGAATTGCACGTGTTCGAGCAGCATCTTTCCTCCTGAGTCGCCCTGCTGAGGGTAGCCGAGCGCGACGGTCGGTGGGACCGAAGGTGGCGGCAGCCGGATCGGGCCGCGTTCCGCACCCGCCGTCGAGGCGGCTCTCGCTCCGGGGCCCGGCCCCCGATCCCGTTCCGGTGTCGGCCCCCCCTCGCGTCAGCCGGGGTGTCGGCGGATCGTCACTCCCCCACGACCACCCGGACCCGGCCGAGGTTCTGGGGCTGGGCGTGCGGCTTGGCCGTGTTGCCCTGCCGCTGGCTGCGGACGCGAAGGGCTGGAAAATAGGTGCCCGGCTCGCTGAAGGCGTGCGACGTGCGCAGATGGACCCGGGACGACGACCCGTCGAGGCCGCTCGCCTTCTCGGCGTACTCGCGCGAGCCGTCGAAGTCCCACTCGGCAGCCACGACCGTGCCGGCGCCGATCGGAACCACGACCGAGGCGACGAACTCAACCTCCTCGCCCACCTTCACGTCGGCCCGGGTTCGCCCGTTCGCGTGCACAGTCGCCGTCGGCTGGATGCCTCTCCTTTCCACCGCCTCTTCGGGGACGATCACCTGGCCGTCGGCGATCTCGTAGCTGGTGCTGGGCGGTGGCGCGACGCCGTGCTCGACCCAGTCGGCCACATCGCGCAGGGCCTGCTCGAGGACACCTCCGTAGTTGACGATGCGCGTCGTCCGGACCGGCCGCGGTTCGTCAGGGCCGACGGACGGGGCGAGGTGCATTGCGTGGTCCACCAGCCAGAACCTGAAACGGTCGTCGGCCGCCGCTCCCTGGACCTTGTGGACGAGCTCGTCGTACCAGGCTCCCTGCCACGGGTAGGCCGCCTCGTCCATCAGGCATTCGACGACGATCATCTTCCCGCCGAACCGGCCGCTCTGGATCGAACCCGATCCCGGCATGGCCATGCTCGCGCCGATGAGGTTGGGGCGCTGGGGGTAGATGGGTTGACCGGCCTTCAAGAATTGGTCCCACACCCGGTAGTCCGGGTGAACCTGATGGCGGTGGTAGGTCTGGAACGCGAGGTACACCGAGTTGTCGATCAGGATCTCGTCCCCGGCGGCGATGCCCGAGAGCCCTTGGAACTGGGCCTCGCCCTGGCCCGTCATCACGATGTCGTCATGCGTGCCGATTACCCAGAAGTTGTGGCCGGCCGCCTTGCCGCTCGTGACGGTCAACATGGCACCCATCAGAATCGCGTCGGGGAGCTCGTCGACCTGCAGCGCCACCGGTATGTTGGCCATCGCGTCGGTCCGGAAGATCGCGACACCGGTCCCGATGCCGTGCTTCTCGGCCTCCTCGGCCAGGATCGGCTTCAGAACCGTGGTCTTGTGTTGCACGCGAGCCTCCCGGAGCGACTCGGTCGGGTTAGCACCGAGGTAGCCGGGCACGGCCCAGAAGTCCTCGAAGTACTCGGGGTCCAGCTTGATCATGTTGTCGCCCAGCATCGACCAGACCCCGGTGTCTCCGGCAGCGATGCGCTTGACGTCGAACCAGGCCCGGAGTGGGAACCCCATGCCGGTGACCTCCGCCAGCGCCTCGCGCTCCTCTGCGCTCAGGCCCGCGTACATGTCGCCGCTGTCACCGGGATCGATCGCGTCGACGATCTGGGGGAACTTTTCCCAGAGGATCCGCATCGCGTGTGCCTGCACGGAGAACACGTTCGGGAGCGACTGGGGGCTCCCGATGATGAACGGCACACACCCGTCCCACACGTTGGTGTTCTCCATGCAACTGATGGTCTTGAATCCGCCGCCGCTCCCGCCGAAGCAGTACCCGTAGGGTCGATGCTCCCCGTACATCTCGGCAGCGAGGATGCGCGAGTACTGGGCGGCGGCGGCGCTGGCCCTGAAACCGGTCACCGTCGCGTCTGCACCCGGGAACGGCGTGAAGCGGCCGAGGTTGGATTCGACCATGTAGGCACCGCTGTCGACGGCGAAGTCGATCGAACCGCCCATACCCGCACGCATGCCCTGGCCGAAGAAGTTCTCGGTTCCCGACACCGCCAGGATCGGCTGGAAAAAGCGCCCCTCATATCGCTCGACGGGCGGGAAGTAGAACGAAAATCTGAGGTCGGTTTCCTCGAACCCGCCGTGGACATAGCGGTGGCGGACGGGGGCGTCACGCCACTCGTCGATGTCGATGAAGGGCTTGTCGTAGTCGGGGTCCTGCAGGGTGGTCTTCGGCATTGCGCTCATCTCACTCCCCGCTTTCGGCACCCGCGCGGGTTGCCACATCGTCCGGATCGTAGTGAGCGGGCCGCGAGAGCGCCCCGGGCGACGAGGAGCTACACGCGGCGACCCGTGAAGCACATCAGCTTCGTCTGCAGATCGGCATCCGCCGGCGGGTCGACCTTGGGGCCGAACACCCCGGTCTCTCGGATCATCGCGTCGAGCGGGAGGAGGCGTTCGTACGTCTCGCTGACCAGGTCCTCATCAAGGGACACGGGATTGCCTGCGCATTGTGCGAGGTCCCAGCTGTGGATCAGTACGTCCGGGACAATGAACATTCCGATGACCTGGTCCAGAGGCATCTCGCCCATCGGCCCCTGGACGACCTTGGCCAGGTTGTCCTCGGTCAGCGCCTTCAGGGCTGCGTCTCGAGCCGCGACGTAGCTGGCCACGGCGTCCTCGTCATCTTTCGGAGTCGCATCGGCATGTTCACCGATGTTGCCCGCTCCGTAGATCCGTCCGATCCCGCCGGCGACATGTACCACGATGTCCCGCGCCGTCCACCCGTCGCACGGTGAGACTGCCGACCATTTCTCATCGGGCACGGCCTCGACGACCGCCGAGAAGCCGTCGATGGCTCGCCGGTACTTGTCACTGTTCTCGCTCATCGACTTGCCTCCAGCGCTCGGTTGGCCCCAGGTCCGCCGGCTGGACAGACTGCGGCACCGGAGAGATTCGCGTAGGGCGCGTTCTGCGTCAATCGGTTGGCAGCGCCGGCGGGGGCAGCGCTGTGTCGAATCTCGATGCGGGCAACTCGACGCTCATCACAAGCATGGAGGGAGACTCTGAGGCTTTCGTGGCCACGGTTTGCCTTCCTCGGTTCGCGAACCTAGCCTCGATAATTCGTCCGGCCCCTGAACGAACGGTACGCGTCCGCGTAAAAAGCCCTCCGCGCTGGAGGAATGTTTGTCGCTTAATACACACTCACGCCAGAACTGGAAGGCTCCTTGAAGGTGCACCGTAGTCGCTCGGTCCGTCGCGCCAAAGCCAAAGTGATACCCAACGGGTGGCCAGGCGTACCGGTGCCGCATTTTTAGCCGAACTAGCTGATCGCAGCGGGCTGACCAAGGCCATGTCGGAAACGACGGTCCAATCTGGGATCTCCTGGCATACCCATGATCCCGCTGTCGTGCTCACCCATCTGGCGGCGGCCATCGCCGACCCCCCCTGTGCGGAGTCTTTGGCCAACATTGCGGCGTTGAAAGAGTAAGCGTAGCTGGCCTAGAGCCAGATGACATGTTTCGACGGTGCGCTCGCCAAAGCCGAGACCAAGATCATCCGCTACGGCGTCCTGCGCGTGGCCGCTGTTCTCGTCCAACGCCAGCGTGACCTCATCAAGCGGCTCGACGAGACCTGGCCTTGGGCGAGCGGGCTGCCCGCCTAAACGCCCCTGCGCGCTGCCTCCTGATAGTGGGCTGAGTCCCGGCGCCGAGCCCTATGCGATTCCACAGGGCGTGACATCCCGAAATCAATGGAGCGACCGGCCTCCTCCCGGGAGGGAGCCATATTCTGGGAATACCATCTGGGTCGCGTTGGACCACAGGAGCCAACTCAACGCTTTCGCCGCCCGGCATGTTTCTTGGCGAACCGAAGAATGGCGATGTGCTTCTGGGTGTCGCGCTCCATCAGATCGACCAGAAGGCTCCAAAGGGTCGTGTCTTTGACGTCGCGCAGCTCACGCTGGAGCCGCTCAAGCTCATGCCCATCCTGCTGCTCCTTTTGGATGAGCTGCTCGGTTAGATCGATGACCGCATTCTGGTCGCCTTGGTCCAACTGGAAAAAATCATTGCGCGGGATGACGGTGTCTCCTTCGCTCCAATGTCCTTCTTCCCATTGTTTCTCCTTGGCCTTCACCGACTCCACGAGCTCCGTGAAGATCCGATGGTGGCGAACTTCATCTTCGATGAGGAGGTTGATCAGATAGCTGAGGGCCTTCGACGGGCTCTTCTTTGCAGCTGCGCTGTAGTCTTCGAGCAGATCACGCTCCGCCTCCACATGGCTCATCAAGTGAGCGTAGAGATCAGGTGGCGGGAAGTTCATCCTCGTAGCACTCCACCCCTCCGCCCCTTTCGGACTAAGCCACCCCGGCAATTCCGGATTTGTCATGTTGGTCATAGTCCTTTCCGTGGGCCGCAGGTCGATCGCCCGGTCGTCAAGCCCGGCTTGCGCGACTCCTCAGTGAACTCTACGACAGCTTTCACTGAGACGCCCCCGACAATTGACTTCGTAGCCAGCTCTATTGAGCAGCCCACGAACTCGGCAACGTCGAAACAGCCGAGTAAAGCCCCGTGTTCTATGGCAAGCGGCTGGCGCGCCGGAAGAGGTGTATCGGACAATGGACAAGGGCCTAGCTTCGATAATTGGTCCGATCACTGAACGGGTAATGCGCGCGTCCGCGTAAAAAGCTCTCCTTCCTGGAAGAATGGTTGTTACCACTGCAACACAATCCACCAGGAGGAGAGCTCCTTGAAAGTGGACCGTAGTCGCTCGGTCCGTCGCGCCAAAGTGATACCCGACGCCAAGAACTTGGTCAGCCACGCCGGCGCGGGGCCGATGGCTCGCCTCCCCCGTGCTCGCAGCGGGTTGACCGAAGCGATGTCGGAGGCCATGGAGGACTGTGGGATCTCCTGGCACACCCACGATCCCGGTGTCGTGCTCACCCATCTGGCCGTCGCCATCGCCGACGGCGCGGACTGCCTGGCCGACATCGCCGCGTTGAAAGAACAAGAAGACCTCTTCGGTCCGGTGGCGTCAGTCGCCACAGCCTGGCGGGCCGTGCACGCCACCACCGTCTTCGAGCTGCGGGCGATCCCGCTCGCATTCGCCACCGCCCGGGAGCGCGTCTGGGCGGCGGAGCCACCCGTCGGCCCGATGATCTGGGACTTCGACTCCACCTTGGTCAACGTGTCCTCAGAAAAAGAGGACGCCGCCGCCACGTATAAACGCGGCTTCGGGGTTCAACCCCCTCGGCGCCTGGTGTGACAGCACCAGGAGCCCCTGGGCGCCATGCTTCGCCCGGGCAACGCCGCCCCGGGGAACACCGACGACCACTTCGAACTCCTCGAGCAGGTGGTCCGCTCGGTACCGCCCGAGTACGCCCTCGGCCACGAAGAAGATGACGA
Organism: Acidimicrobiales bacterium; assembly: GCA_036844945.1. Taxonomy (GTDB): domain Bacteria; phylum Actinomycetota; class Acidimicrobiia; order Acidimicrobiales; family RAAP-2; genus Palsa-461. The sequence continues at coordinate 777 of DAIUEV010000016.1, read as the reverse complement.
CCCCGCCCTGGTGGTCCATCCCATCTTGGTCCGGGCCGACTCGGCCGGGGCCTCGCACCGCTTCGTCCAATCTCTCAGCATCGCCAACTTCGACTACTCGATTGGCTTTCCCATCAGCGGTTCTGTGCGGGACGCCCTCTTGCTCGCCCAAGAGGAGGACTGGTTGAGGGCCACCGAGCTCGGCGGGGGGATAAGAGACGGCGCCGAGGTCATCGAGCTGACCGAGATCTGCGAGCTCAAGGGCTGGCCGACTGATATGCGGGTGATCAGTCGCCGGGAGCGCCCGCACCCAGGCGCCCAGCTCTCGCTCTTCGACACCCATGCCGGGTGGCGTTACACCTGCTTCATCACCAACACCGAAGGTGACGACATCGCCGCCCTCGAACTGCGCCACCGCGGCCATGCCCGGGTCGAGGACCGGGTGCGATGCTGGAAGGCGTGCGGACTGGCCAACCTGCCCTTCGACGGTTTTTGCGCCAACGAGGCCTGGGTGGCGGTGTCGGTGATCGCGGGCGCACTCTTGGCCTGGAGCCAAATGACCTGTTTCGACGGCGCGCTGGCCAAGGCTGAACCGAAAACGATGCGCTACCGCGTCCTGCACGTCGCCGCCCTCCTCGTCCACCGAGGGCGTGACCTCATCATGCGGCTCGATGAGACCTGGCCATGGGCCAGCGAGCTCGCCACCGCCTTTACGCGTCTACGCGCCGCCTTCCCATAGCGAGGCGGGTCCGGGCGCCCGACCCCGAAGCGATTCCGCAGGGCGTGACATCACGAGAC
>DAIUEV010000015.1:0-64183 GCA_036844945.1 Acidimicrobiales bacterium | reverse complement strand
GCACAATGGGGAGGTTTGAGAGGCCGCGGACGTTGCTCGAGTACGCACGCCGTATCGGCTGCGTGAGTTCGTAGTTCGGGTAGCGCCGAAGCAACTCCTCGAACGCGATTCGTGACTCGAGCCGAGCCAGCGCAGCTCCAATGCACAGGTGTATGCCGAATCCGAACGCGACATGGCGTTCGATCTTGCGGTGGATATCGAAGAGCTCTGGTTCCTCGAAGACGCGCTCGTCGTGATTGGCCGCGCCGGTCACGAGAATGACGCGGGAATCAGCCGGAATGTTCAGTCCGTGGAGCGTCACGTCTCGCTCAACCCACCGACCTTGGTAGTGCGACGGTGGGTCCCAGCGGAGCATCTCCTCGACCGCCTGGGGAATGAGCGATGGGTCGGCGACGAGCTCGGCTCGCTGGTCCCGATACCACGTCAGCGCGACGATCCCGTTCGCGATCAGCTTCGCCGTGGTCTCATGTCCGGCAGCGATGAGCTCCATCAGACGGTAGACAACCTGTACTCGGTTGAGTCGGCGTTCGACGCCCTCCTCGTCGGTGACAGTCTCCGTGAGGAGGAGCGACGCTATATCGTCGCTCGGGCTCTTTTCCTTCTCTTCGACAATCTGTTCGAGAATCGTGTGAGCCTCGAGAATCGCGGCCGTCGCCTCCGCTGCAGGCTCGCCAGTCTCGTCCGCGTCGCTGCGATCGAGCATTCGGTCCGACAACCGTCGCAGATCACCACGAGCCTCTTGGGGGAGCCCGAGCATCTCGGCGATGACCATCATCGGCAGGTACCCCGAGAAGTCGATGACGACGTCCAGTTCACCGCGTTCACGTGCTTCGTCCAGCACGCCGGCTGCGATCGCTTGCACCTTGGGTTCAAGGGCGTTGATCGCCCGAGGGGTAAACAGGCGTGATACCAGCTTCCGTTGCCATCCGTGATCCGGATCGTCGGTCGCGATAAGTACGTCGGCAGTGCCGTCCCACCGCTCGATCTGGGGCCCGTAACGGGAAATGAACGTGCCGGCGTCTCGGTGCGCCTGCAACACGTCGTCGAAGCGAGACAACGCGTAGAACCCGATCTCGGCGTTGTGGTAGACGGGGGCCTCGTCACGCAGCCATCGGTAGACCGGATATGGGTTCATCTGCGTCTCGCGAGCGAACGGGTTGTACTCCAAGGGTCCCCCTTCACGGCTTTGCAATGACGCGATCTTGACTCGACCCACTGCCAGCGTGAGAGCCGACGTCACTCCCTGGCACGTCGCAGCCGATTATCGCAAGAGCTGGAGGCAGTCGCTCTACTTCCCGATTGCCAAGGCACTAACGACGGCTGTTGGGCAAACCCAGGTCCCAGAAAGGGCCTACCGAAACGCAGCTGGTTAGCGACTTTTCAAGCATCAGCCGTCTTTAGCTTCGGATCCGCAAGGGTCCGATGCCGTGGGTCCGACCGAGGCTCCTGAGGGTCCGTCCTTGACGGCGTGATGGTGACGCCAGGAGGCTTCAGACCATGAAGTTCTCAACCGGTTTGCCGGGCCTGACGCGCTACCCACCCATCGTCCGCGACTGGGAAAAGACCATGCGAACCGAGGACTTTCAGCTGGTCGCTCGGACTGCTGATGAACTCGGTTTCGACTCCATCGCGATCCCAGAACACATTGCAATGCCGTTGGAGATGGTCGAGCTCATGGGATCGTTCTGGACACATGCGTTCACCGCCATGGCCTTCGTCGCTGGAGCCACGTCGCACCTCATCGTTGATTCGAGCGTGATCGTCCTGCCGTACCACGACCCGGTCGTGTTCGCCAAGGCCGTCTCGACGCTGGACCTGTTATCTGGAGGACGGGTCCGCGCCTCGATTGGAGTCGGACACGCAGAGCGGGAGTTCGAAGTCCTCGGGGTCCCGTTCCACGAGCGCGGTCAGATCACCGATGAGTATCTTGCCGCCATGATCGAGCTCTGGACGAGCGACGAGCCGGCGTTCCACGGTCGTTTCGTGGACTTCGATCGCGTCGCGTTCGAACCCAAGCCCGTCCAGCAGCCATACCCGCCAATCTGGATCGGCGGCAACTCTCGTGCGGCAATGCGCCGGGCTGCACGCCACGACGGCTGGTACCCGTGGCTCGTCACCCCCGATCAGCTCCCCGCGTGCATGGAGTACATCCGCTCACTCCCCGAATTCGAGGCCCGGACACGGGCGTTCGATGTGGCGATGCCACTGAGCACACTCGCGGTGTCCGAGGACCACCGCCCGCTCGAGGACGGCTCCGCTGGGCGTCCGATGCCTGTCGGCAAACAGGCCGTCATCGATGCCATCGGGCATCTCCAGGATCTGGGTGTCACGTGGACATCGGTGCCCGCACCGCCGTCGACATCGCTCGCTGAGCACCTTGAGAGCCTCCACTGGATAGCCGAGGAGGTGATGCCGGCCTTCCGTTGATTCCCTGGGTAGCGATGCGAGGAACGAAGTCCGTGAGACCATGACCATTGCGAAGCGTTCGAAAGGATTGGTCTCCCGCGGAGCCCCTGCTCTACGCCACGCTCTCGATGCCCCTTCTAGTACTCTTCGCCCGCGAGGCGACCAAACCACGGGAGCAGACCATGCACATCGATGATCTCATCCTTGTCTCTGTCGACGACCATGTGGTCGAACCCCCGGACATGTTCAAGGGTCACATCCCGACCAAGTACAAGGAACGGGCGCCCAGGGTCACTACGAAGGACGACGGGACCGATGCCTGGGTTTTCGAGGGCCAGCAGGCGACCAACGTAGGGCTCAATGCTGTGGCCGGCCGTCCGCCTGACGAATACGGCCTCGAGCCAACCCGATTCAACGAGATGCGCCCAGGATGCTTCGACATTCACGAGCGCATCAGGGACATGAACGCGAACGGGGTGCTGGCCTCGATGAACTTCCCGTCGTATCCACAGTTCTGCGGTCAGTATTTCGCTCGCGCAGACGACAAGGACCTGGCTCTGGCCGTGCTGCGCTCCTACAACGATTGGCACGTCGACGAGTGGTGCGGAACATACCCAGGACGCATGATCCCCCTGTCACTGCCTCCGATGTGGAGCGTCGACGAGATGGCCGATGAGGTCCGCCGCATGAGCAAGAAGGGGTGCCACGCGGTCACGTTCTCGGAGAACCCCGAAAAGCTCGGCTATCCCTCCTTCCACAGCGCCCATTGGGAGCCATTCTGGGCAGCCTGCAGCGACGAGGACACTGTGATCTGCTTGCACATCGGATCGTCGTCACAGGTAGTCGTGACGTCGATCGAAGCGCCCATCGATACCCTCATCACCCTTCAGCCGATCAACATCGTCCAGGCAGCGGCGGACTTGCTGTGGTCGCCGGTGCTCCGCAAGTTCCCCGAGATCACATTCGCCTTGAGTGAGGGAGGAATCGGGTGGATCCCCTACTTCCTCGAGCGTGTCGACAACGTCTACCGGCACCACCGGGCCTGGACGCACCAGGACTTCGGCGACAAGTTGCCCAGCGAGGTCTTCCTCGACCGAATCCTGACCTGCTTCATCGAGGACGCCTTCGGCCTTGAGTCCCGCGAGAAGCTCAACCTCGACATGATCACCTGGGAGTGTGACTTCCCCCACTCGGACTCAACCTGGCCGGAGTCTCCCGAGATCTTGGCGAACCATCTCCAGGGACTTCCGGACGAGGACGTCGTCAGAATCACCCATCGGAACGCCATGCGAGTCTTCTCGTTTGATCCGTTCTCGCATGTCCCCCGAGAGCAATCCACCGTGGGCGCGCTTCGATCCCAAGCTCGGGACGTCGATCTTGGCTACCGCTCTTCGGCCCGTCTAAAGAAGAGTGGATCCGAACTCGTCAGCGTAATGAGCCTGGCCTCGCGCACGGCGTCATCCGACTGAAGGAATACCCGAACAGTTGGGTAGCGCTGAGTCCAACAGTTCGGCGACGTCAGGTACTTGCGGCTGGAGCGGACCGAGTCGAACCCTCCGCCTAGTGCATGCTGAAGATGTCTATGCCTTTGGCGAGCACAGGTATGAAGATCTTTCCAGCACCGGCTGCGCCTGAATGGGTGAAGCCTGTGATGGAGCCCTGACTCACCACCCTGCCAGTGCGGGCCGAGATGACCGAGATCGGTCCGCCGATACCAGGAGCGACAAAGTCCCCGGTGGCCGGATCGAACCAGACCTCGTCCGCATCGGGTAGCCCAGCCAGGGTGTGGGTGATGGCGCCGGTACGCAGGTCGATGACCATGAGCCCGTTTCCCGCGCCGCAGCCCAGCAGCGCCTGCTGAATCGCCGGATCGAGGGCCAGACCGGTGGGGCCACAACCGGCAACCGGATACGAGCCAACCACGGTCTTGGCCTTGGGATTGATGATCGCCACCGCTCCAAGACCAGGGTCCATCGCAGAGCTCTGGACGACATTGAGGTAGAACTCGCCGGTCTTGGGGTCGTACACCGACTGCTCGAGTCCCGCCGCCGCGTTCGGAAATGAGATCTTCCCAACGATGGCATCCTCGCTCGGATTCGGATGGACCGAAACGAACGAGACATACGGAGGAGAATCGGCCGGGTTGGCAATGAGCACCAAGTGGTGGACCGGATCGTACGACAGTTCATCGGCCCGACATTGACCGCCGGTAGCGATCGTCGCGGCGAGTGCTCCCGAACCCGGTGAGCTCAGCGTGTACACGTTGACGGTGCTGTTGCCGTCCCCCACCCATACTTGATTGGAGCGTCCCACCGTCAACGAAAGGACTCCGTTCGGGCCGTGTCCACCGATAGCTCCGCAAGTGGCGGCAGTGGAGGATTTGAAATCCCCCTGGCCGATAGCACCGATGAAGGTGCCGGTCTTCGCGTTCACCACGTCGATGGCACCCTCTGCGACGTAGACGGTTGGTTTCCCAAAGGGCGTACCGAACCACGTGATATCGGACAGCCCGAAGTTCGGCGGCGTCACCGTGCCGATTTGAGTGAGATGTCCCGTCGCAGCCTGAGACACCCCAGAGGCGAGCCCAATCACCGGGACGCTGAGAGCGAGGCATGACACCATGCAACGCCACAACTGCCGAATGGTGATCATTCGACCCCCAATCACGATGCTGACGAATGATGATCCCGTTTCAGCCGTCAACACATCCGATCGTAATCCGATGATGCCTTTGAGTGACGGGGGCCGCCGGACTCGCGTCGGAGGAGCCGCAATGAGGAGTGCGGGCTCGAGGTCAAAGCACCCGAGCCTGATCGGAGTTCAAGCTCGCTGACGATGAGCCGCTCCACCTCAACCACTTGCACGAACCGTCTGGATTGCTCAGCGCAACGATCCTTCGGTCCGGCAAGCCGTCAAAGACCCGGCGCGGATACCCCTGGATGACGAGATTGGCCGACCACTTCGACAAGACTGAGGTCATGGCATTCGGTCAACAATCGGGTCCGCCGGCTTCGTCGAGGCAGATCCAGGAGCTGCTGGCCTGCCTGCAGAACTGCGGCTACGCCAACTTCCGCGAGGCCCGGGGCCCAATGGGGTTCACTCAGCGCCAGGCGGCTGGCAAATTCACTCGGGACGAGGCGTCCTCGTTCATCGACCGACTACAGGCAGCCGAGTTCGACGGAAGCCCCCTCGTCGCTGTACCAACGGCAAAGCTGTCTGCCTTTGAGCACGCGATACGCCTTATGCCGGCTGAGCAGCTCGCCGCTGAGCTTCGGCGTCGGGGCTGGAGTGTGACCGAGCCGTAGGCCCGGCGCCTCACGCACCTCGAATACGTCGATCTCAATGTGGGGCTCCAACCGCACGCCCAAATCTGACCGCCCAACACAACATGACTTCGATCCGTCATCGGCGGTCGAAAACGGGTCTAGATCGGCCATCGGGCGATCATTTGGCCCGCGTGGAAAGGGGCTGACTGTCCATCACTGGCAGCAACGAGCACCAAGTCAAGTTGCTCCAGAGATGTGGCCCCTAGAGCGATCGAACGCGCTTGGCCTGGAGACCCTTGGGTCCTTGCTCGGTCTCGAAGTCAACCTTTTGCCCCTCCGTGAGCTCTCGGTAGCCCGAGCCCTCGAGGGACGAGAAGTGTACAAAGACGTCGGCAGTGCCGTCGTCAGGGGTGATGAACCCGTATCCCTTGCTGGCGTTGAACCACTTCACGGTGCCTGTGGCCATGATTGCTGCCTCGTTTCTCCACGCACGAACCATTTGCGGGAGACCTAGCGTCAACCAGCAACGACGACAGCCCTGCGTGAAAACCGGACTGTTCGCGCTCTCTATCGTACTCGTTTCGACATGGTCCAGCGCTCCGAGTGCTCGAGACGTCAGGTTCTCATCCGGTCGCGGCCGCCCCTGTCTGGTATTGGCCCATTGACCGAGCCGGGCGATGATGACCGTTCGACATCAGTCGGCACAGTTGCTGCCGTCAGGCCGGCAGCTCTCCAGACGCGTTGTCGTGGATTCGGCGGTCTCATGGCAACCCAAAAGGTTGGGTGACGCGGTTTGGTCACGTCACAGATAGGCGGATCCACCGGGCGCGGATCGCGGTGTAGCGATGGTGTCGACATCGCCTCGCAGGCGGTATAGCTCGGCCAGGGTGCTGTCCCGAGACGGTGGCTTGCCGGCGCCCGCCAACCAATCGGCGGCCTGGGTCCGGGTGAACAGGGCGAACTGAACGTCGGCCAGGCAACGGCCCGGGCGCACGACCGCTGGATGCAACCCATGTCCAGGCTCGTTGGCGGTCAGGAGCAGGAGCACGCGCATGCCGTGTCCGAGAATGCCATCGGTCAGGTTGAGTAGGCGCCCCAGCGATGCTCCTGCCGACCGGCGGGCGTCGGCTCTGATCAACTCGTCGGCATCCTCCACGACAAGGACCTTCCAGCGGTCTGGGCTCGAGGTGGTCCGCTCCCACCACTGGTCCTCCGCAGTCACCACGTGCATCAGGTAGTCGGGTCCGGCGAAGAACTCCTCGGGATCCAGGACGAAGTGGAAGTCGGCCCACCGGATCCACTCCCGGGCCAGAGCGCGAACGGCCGTCGTCTTACCGGTCCCCGGTTCCCCGTACCACAAGATGAGCCTGCCACCCCGCTCGGCGGCTTGCTCCATCGACATGACCCGGGTCAAAGCACGGCCGACGTCGGGCGGATAGTTCCGGACGATGCCCGACCATCGGGGCGTTTCCATCCAACGTCGGTACCGCGTGGGTGATCCCGTACTTCCAGCACTCCACAGGCTCACTCGTGCCTGCTCCCCGGGCTCGCTCGGACTTGGCATGCCACCGCGGATCTCCGCGAGCACCTTTTCGGCCAGTTCGGGAGACTCGGCGGTTATCAGGACCTGCACCTCTGGCCGGCGCCGGATGAGCAGCAGGTGGACCCGCCATCCATCCCCGTGGACCAGCCGATGATGTTCCCCCCCGTCCTGGTCGTACTCCCAGTCGACGACGGCGTCGGAGGGAATGAAGGGGTCGATGGCATCGAAGTCGGAGAACGACGCCTGGCGGGCAAAGGGCTGCTGCCCGGCGATGAATGGGAGCAGGGCCAGGTCGATCAGCCGCTGTCCGAGGCCCCGGTCCGACAGTGGCCAAACTGGGCGCACGAGAGAAAAGGGGTCGGTCGGCACGGTCATGTCAAAGAGGATACGAGGCCGCTCTCTCGACTACCTCCGCCAAGGGTTGCGCCGTGAGCGCCTCCGCTCCCCCGGTGTCCCAGCGTGAAGGCCTTTGCCGTTCGACCCCCCGGGGGAACTCAGTGAGCGGCGCTCAGCGATCAGCCACCCCGGCTCCGGGCCGATCACGTAACCACCCCTCCCCCGTTGTCCACAACCTTCTACACAGGTATCGAGGCAATTTCTCACGCATTTCAACAGGTTGCGCGGCTGTTTTGTCACAAGCGAAATGGCTCATTGTTCACTTAACCGTCGAAAGCGGAAGGTGCAACATGGCGAGCGAGTACCCCTATTGCTGGGCTTGGTGCTGTCTGAGGCACGACTTCGAGATGTTTGGTCGGGCCCTGGAGGGGGACATGGCACCGCAGGAGGCGTGCTACTTCGACGAGGCCCTGGGCCGTTGGGTTCTGTTCTACGAGTTGCCCGCAGAGGAGCGGGCCACGATTCTTGATCCAGCTCTCTGGGACGAAATTGAAGCGCAGCGATGGACCGACGCTCCCACACGGGTTGACGTCGGACTGGGTCCGAGGTCGCTGAATCCGGCGGTGCTCGCTGCTCTGGTGCACGGAGGGTCTTTCAGCGGTCACCGCCGGGTTTCGAATCGTCGGAGGCTGAGGGGGGCGACGGTTTCTTAGGAACCCTTCGGGACCCTGGCTCCAGTCATGCATCGGTGTCGTCGCACATCCTGCGTGCCGCAACGGAGGATGGGTGACGGATCGAAGGGAGCCAGGGGGCTCGCAACGACCTCTCTCTCGTCTCCAGGGAGTCATCCAACCGTCTCGCGGGGGCGCCGCGGGGAACGCTTCAGGGGACGCTCACGATGCCGTGTCCGGCGCCGAGGCAGCTCCTATGGCCGGGGGCTAGCTCCGCGCTGGAGGGATGTTCTGGTTGAGATGGAAGATGTTGTTGGGGTCGTAAGTGGTCTTGATCCTCTGGAGCCGCTCGTACTTGGCTCCATAGGAATTGCGGACGCGCTCTTCCTCGTACTCGCTCATGAAGTTCACGTAGCTGCCGACACCGACGGCGTGCTCGACCAGCGCTGACCAGTACTCGCGGGACCACGAACGCTCGCTGTCATAGTCATCGGGTGACATTGCGGTGCCGGAGACGTTGACGACGTAACGGAACTCCCGGCTGCCTCCGAAGGCGCCGGCGTCGCCGTCCGCCGTCCGGTAGGCACCCCCTAGAACGAAGATCGGCACGAACGACAGCGGTGACACTTTCCGGGCTTGGTGCTCGAGGATGGCCTCGATGGCGCCGTCGCTCAACTCGGCGAGATACACGGCCTTCTCGTAGTTGTGCATTCCCCAAGGGGCCGAGCCGTCGAACATCTGCTGGAGGCCGACATAGGGGATGGGTGTCACCAGCTCCACCAGCGGCGTCAAGGCCTCCTTGATGGGCGCGATGAGCCGAGCGTGTTGCTCCTCGTCCCCGAACCCCACGACCAGCAGCCCGTAGACGGGGCTGAAGTGGAGCTCCGTGGGCACGAAGGGCTCGGGGGGCGCGCTCAACCCGGCCATGAATACTCCGCACTCGTCGGGAAGAGTCTCGACGTAGCTCCGAGCGAACTGGAACAGCTCCCGACCCTGGTCGGCGCTGAACAAGAAGAGTCCCAGCTGCAGCATGGGCCCGACGGCGTGGAGGCGGAACTCGAACTCGGTCACCACTCCGAAGTTCCCGCCACCGCCCCGAAGGGCCCACAGAAGGTCGGGATTGTCCGTGTCCGACGCATGTAGGAACCTTCCGTCGGCGGTCACCACCTCGGCGCCGATCAGGTTGTCCGCCGAGAGTCCGGCCAGGCGGGTCAGCCAGCCGAAACCACCACCCAGGGTCAGGCCAGCCACCCCGGTCCGACTGATGAAACCGCCCGGTGTCGCCAGCCCGTGGGCCTGGGTGGCCGCGTCGAACTCCCCCCATGTCGTGCCGCCTCCGCACCGAGCCGTACGGGACTCTGCATCGACGGTCACGGTCTTCATCGGCGTGAGGTCGATCATGAGACCGCCCTCGCAGAGGGCAAAGCCTGCGTAGTTGTGGCCGCCACCGCGAACCGAGACCTCGAGCCTGTGCTCCTGGGCGAAGGCCAACGCCGCGGCCACGTCCTCCCTGCTGGTACAGCTGACGACAACCGCCGGGCGGCGGATACAAGCTGCGTTCCAGATGTTGATGGCACTGTCGTAGCCCGCCTGTCCAGGCTCGGCAACGGTGCCGCTGACGTTCCTCTGCAACTCGGCGACTGCCCCTGCCTCTATGTTCGCCACGCCGCCTGCCTCCTTAGTCGGGTCCATGAATGACGGGTTCTGGTTGTCGGTACAAGCGTCAGACATCGCCCGAAGGGGGCCGTGCCCGGGTATGGGCTCGCTGACCGTATGTCGGTGGCCTCACATACTGAACTCAAGGCGAAGATCCTATTCCCGCCGACTTCGAGCTCAAGTCCGAGGCCAGCGGGTGCTGCTCCGACGTTTGGGACGATTGCCTAGCCACGAACCGACACCGTCGACAACCGGCACTTTGCGCGTACCCTCCCCGTGTTCGCGATAGGAAGCAGGCTGCCCCGTTGTCCGGGAAGGTGCCACCAATCCGTCGATCTGGCGCGGCGGACAGCCTTCGTCGACCGTCGAGGTCGAGGCCGGAATGGTTGTTCTGCGGTGCATACGAGCGAGAGCCCATGCCTGGGATCCGGGCGCCGAATCGGTGGTCGGCGCAACTTGGACGCGGGCCGGCGTGCGGCGTCAGGCGAGAAGGCGCGTCTGACTAATGGCTCATCGGGTGTCGCGACTGCGAACCGGCTCGGCCCCCTTGACGGCGAGACCTTCGAGAAGGTCGGCCGCTCTTCCGGCGGGACTCGTGTCCTTCGTTTCCGCCTGGAGCGCGCGGGTCCGCTCACGGAACCTGGGCTCGTTCAACACCTTCCCCACGGAGTCAGCGATGGCGGCGGGTGAGGGACGACTCGTCCGAAGGTTGATCCCGATGCCCGACCAGCCGACGTGTGCGGTCACTTCCCTCTTGTCCTCACTCGTGCCGGCCACCACCATCGGGATGCCGTTGGCGATGGCCAATTGGACGGAGCCGAAGCCGCCATTCGAGACCATGACGTCGACGTGGGGCAGGAGAGCGGAGAAGGGAACGAACTTCTCGACGACGGCGTTGGCGGGTGGGTCCCCGAGTACAGCCGGGTCGGCACCACCGGTGGTCGCCACCACGAACAGATCGTGGCCGGAGAGTCCTTTCAAGCACGGAGCGAGAAGGTCGTTGGGGTCCGTCGCGATCGTCCCTTGGGTGACGAGGACGACGTGCTTTGCTTCGGAGAGCCTCGGCCACCAGCTCGGTTGGTTGTCCGCGAACCCTGCTGGCGGCGCCGGCAGAGGGGCGCCGACGAAGTGGACCTCGGGGGGGAGATCGGAGCGGGGGTACTCAAAGCCGCGGGGACAGAGCTGGATATGCAGGTACGGGGAGAGGCCGAAACCGAGGTCCCGTACCGGCACGGGAGGAAGGCCAAGCTCGGCACGGACCTCTCGCGCCGCCTTCGCCACCGGAGCGAAGAACACGGCCCGGCTCATGGCACCAAGCGCTCGATTGCGGAGATGGCCGGTCCAGCCGCCCCGTGGTGGCAATCCCATCCCCCAGGGGGCGACGTCGGTGCTCGGGTAGGTGAGACAGGTGTCGCCGAGCATGGCGTTCGGCGGCCCCCCCATCTCGTGCAGCCACCCGCCGCCGTAGAAGATGGTGTGCGAGACGAATACGTCGGCGGGTTCCTCTCTGGTCAAGGCCGCGAGAGCGGGCACATGGTGACGGAGGGGGCGCACGAACATCTCGATCAGGTCGAACTGCCCCTGCTTGAGCCCCTTTAGGTCGGCACGGCCGGGGAACGAGCTGTTCAAGTCGTTGTAGTCCCAGTCGAGGCCCTTGGCCATTGGACAGAAGCGCGCACCGGCGTCGGCAACCACCTCGGCGAAACGAGACCCGGTGTACCAGCGCACGTCATGGCCCCGCCCCGAGAGCTCCCGCACCACCGGGGCAGCCGGTGCGATGTGCCCGGGGCCTGGGTAGGTCGCCACCAAGAAGCGTGCCATCGGCACCTCCAAATCGTAAGATGTATCGTCTAATGAATAGTAACACTGTAGTATCGAGGTGTGTCAAGGGCCAAGTACCACTCGGAGCGCAGGCAGGAGCAAGCCGAGGCGACGCGCCAAGCGATCCTCGACGCGGCACGGGCGCTCTTCATAGAGCGCGGCTATGCGCGGACCACCGTCGCCGACATCGCTGCCGCAGCACGCGTGGCATTGCCGACCGTCTATGTGAGCGTCGGCACGAAGCCGGCGATCCTCGGCGAGCTGCGGAAGATGATCCCCGTCGCCGCCGGGGTGCCGGAGGATATGCGGGAACCCTTCGAGCTGATCAGCGATGCACGACAAGTGATCTCTCGCTTTGTTGCTGGGGTCAGGCGACTGTTGGAGACCTCGGGGGAGTTGATGTTCGCGATCGAGTCGGCCGCACCGTTCGAGCCCGTTGCCGCCGAGGCCTGGGAGGAGGGGATGGTCATCCATCGCGCCGGTTGTGGAATCGTGGTCGAGAGGCTCGAGTCGCTCGGAAAGGTCAAAACGACAGTGCCCCTCGCTCACGCCGCGGACGTCCTGAGCTTCTTGTCGCTTCCGGCCACCTGGCGCACCCTCGGCGGGGAATACGGCTGGGCCTTCGACGAGGTCGAAGCCTGGATCGTCGACACGGCGATGGCCTTAGTTTCTGATGGGCCAGCGGTGCCGACGAGAGTTGGTTCGCGCTGAAGCAGCCGGACCTTGCACGAAAGCCGTGACGAACCTCGTGGTGAGATGCGTTCGGCCGGACCGAAGCACCTCAATCGACGGCTCAGTATCACGATCATCGATAGCAGCAGCCGATCGAGGGCCCGGTACACTCTCGCCCATGGCAAAGTCCCAGGTAGTGGCGCTACAGCTGGCGCAGGACCCGGAATCGGACCGGCTCCTCACCGAGAGCCCTTTCGCTTTGCTCATCGGAATGGTGCTCGACCAACAGGTCCCGCTCGAGTGGGCCTTCCGCGGCCCCCGGGAGCTGGAACGTCGGCTGGGAGGGCCGCTGGACGCGTCCGACATCGCGTCGATGGACCCCGAGAAGCTGGCCGCTGCCTTCGCCGGCAAGCCTTCGATCCACCGCTATCCCGCGTCGATGGCCAAGCGGGTCCAGGCCCTGGCGGCGGAGATTGCCGAACAGTACGACGGCGACGCCGCCAACGTGTGGAAGGGGGTGACGAGCGGCCACGAGCTTGTCGCCCGCCTCAAGTCGCTTCCGGGCTTCGGGGACCAGAAGGCCCGCATCTTCGCCGCGCTCCTCGGCAAACAGCTGCGCGTGAGGCCGGAGGGGTGGGTCGAAGCGTCAGTCCCGTACGGTGAGCCCGGCTCCTTCCGGTCGGTGGCCGACATCGTGAGCGAGGCGAGCCTGGCGAAGGTGCGCGAGTTCAAGAAGCAGATGAAGGCGGCCGCCAAGTCGGCTACGTGAACGTCGGCATCGCCGGCCGCCGGCTCTACCTCTGCACCGCGGACCGCCCCGATCTCGCGCTCTTCCTCGAGGCCGCCATCCGCGGCGGTGTTGACGTCGTCCAGCTCCGAGACAAGGAGCTCGAGGCGCGGCCCCTGCTCGAGCGGGCTCGCCTGGCCCGCGAGGTGTGCTCGGCCCACGGGGTCCCGTTCATCCTGAACGACCGCCCCGACCTCGCGCTCGAGGTCGGCGCGGACGGCGTGCATCTCGGCCAGGACGACGCCCCGTGCTCGCTGGCCCGCCGCCTGCTCGGCGACGACGCCATCATCGGCCACTCGACCCACTCGCTCGACGACCTCGAGCGCGCTCTGGCCGAGCCGGTCGACTACCTCTCGGCCGGGCCGGTCGTGCCGACCCCGACGAAGCCGGGGCGGGCCGGGACCGGCCTGGGCTACCTCACGACCGCGGCGGCCCGATCGCCCTGGCCGGTGTTCGTGACCGGCGGGGTGACACCGGCCACCGTCGGCGAGCTCGCCTCGGCCGGCGCCCGGCACTTCGTGGTCGTTCGTTTCCTCACCGAGGCGGCCGATCCGGAGCGGGCGGCCCGTGCCCTGTCCGACGCGATCGCCGAATCGCTCGAGGGAGTCGCTCAGGACTGACGTTCGAGCCAGCCGATGAGCGTGGCGGTGGCCCGCGGGTCGGCGCGAAGCCAGTGCCCGGCCCCGAGCACCATGCGCAGTTCGGCCCCCGGTCCACCGGCATCGGCGAGCGCCACGGCCGAGCCCGGCGCCACCGCGCTGTCCTCGGAGCCCTGGACGACGAGGAGAGGTCGCCCGGAGAGCCGGGACACGGACGTCGCCGGCTCGAGGAGGGCGAGCTCGGCCGCCCAGGCCGCCGGGTCCGCGGGGAACCCGGCTTCGATCACCCCCGCCGACCGGCACCGCTCGGCCAGCGCCCCCGGGTCGCTCCCCCACCCGGCCAGCGCGGTCGGCACGGCGAAGCAGGCCACCCCACGCACCCGCTCGTCGCGCGCCGCGAGGGCCAGCGCCACTGCCCCGCCGAGGCCGAACCCGGCCGCCCGGAGCCCGGCCCGCACCCCGATCTCGGCGTCCACAAGCGCGGTCGCGTCGTCGAGCCAGCCCGCCGCCGAGAAGCTGCCGGCCGACCCGCCGAGGCCCCGGAACATCGCGGCGAGGACCCGCCAGCCCGACTCCTGGGCCACCCGCTCGGCCACCGCCTCGTAAGGGAGGGCAACGTCGGCGCCGGCCCCCTCGACGGAGGGCAGCTCCGGGCAGATGAGCAGGAGTGGCGCGGTCCCATCTCGCGAGCCACCTGCCGCGTAGAAGCGAAGCGTCCCGGAGGGGCCGGCCGTCTCGGACCACTGGCCGCTCACGTCACCGGACCGGTGGCGTGAGGCGGGCGACGACTGGGTGGGTCAGATCCCGATCCGCTGGGCGAGCAGCTCGCGGTGGTAGGCGGGGTCCCCGAAAAGCAGCTCGGAGGACTTCGCCCGCTTGAAGTACAGGTGCGCGTCGTGCTCCCAGGTGAACCCGATGCCGCCGTGGATCTGGATGTTCTCGGCGGCCGCGTGGAAGTAGGCCTCCGAGCAGTACGACTTGGCCAGGCTGGCCACCACCGGGAGTTCGTCGGAGTCCTCGGCCGCCGCCCATCCGGCGTAGTACGCGGCGGACTTGGCCGACTCGACCTCGAGCAGCATGTCGGCGCACTTGTGCTTGATGGCCTGGAAGCTGCCAATCGGCCGCCCGAACTGGATCCGGTTCTTGGCGTAGTCGACCGAGCTGTCGAGGCAGTGCTGGGCCCCGCCCACCTGCTCGGCGGCGAGCGCTACCGCGGCGAGGTCGAGGGTCTTGGTCAGGCCGTCGGCCGCCCCACCGTCGGTCCCGACCAGCCGGGCCGGGGTGGACTCGAAGACGAGCCGGGCCTGCTTGCGGGTCTGGTCCATGGTGGGCAGCGAGGTGCGGGTCAGCCCGGAGGCGTCGCCCTCGACCGCGAAGAGGCTGAGGCCCGCGGCGGTGCGGGCCGCCACCACGATCAACTGGGCGCTGTGGCCGTCGATGACGAACGACTTGTGCCCGTCGAGGGTCCAGTTCCCCTTGGACTCGGTGGCCTGCAGCGCGATGCCGTCGAAGTCCCAGCGGCCGTTGTCCTCGGTGATCGCGAGCGTGCCGATGGTCTCGCCGGAGGCGAGCCCGGGCAGCAGGTCCTTCTTGGCCTGGTCGTCGCCGGAGGTGAGCAGCGCGTTGGCCGCCAGCGCGACCGTCGAGAAGAACGGGGCGCACAGGAGGGCAAAGCCCATCTCCTCGAGCACGACCACGAGCTCCACATAGGTGAACCCGGACCCGCCGTACTCCTCGGGGATGGTCAGCGACTGGAGCCCAAGCTGGTCCGCCATCTGGGACCACACCGCCGGGTCGTACCCGTCCTCGGTCTCCATGAGCCGCCGGACCTCGGTCTCGGGGGACTTCTCCTGGAGGAAGCGCTTGACGGCGCTCCGGAGCTCCTCCTGCTCCTCGCTGAAGGCAAAGTTCATTGCGGCTCTCTCTTCTTCGTGATCGCGACCGGGCACGGGCCCGACACGTCGACAGGACACTTGCCCCCGACGTCGCCTGCGTTTCTTACCAGAATCGGGGTTTCACCGACAACGGGAACGTTTCCAGGGACCGCCCGCCCCTCCCTCGATCCACCCGATCAGGGGATTTCACGGGCCCGGGTGCTGTGGGATCCTGGGGGCGTGCCCGAACTTGTCCGCATCTGGGAGGACGCCGCCTGCGAGCTGCACCGCATGGTGGTCGGCCCCATCGACAACAACGTCTACGTGCTGCGATGCCGCCGGACCGGCGACGCGATGCTGGTCGACGCGGCCAACGAGCACGAGGCCCTGCTCGAGGTGTGCCAGCGGCTCGGGGTGAACCAGGTGGTCGAGACCCACGGGCACTGGGACCACATCCAGGCGGTCCCGGCCGTCCGGGACGCCGGCATTAGCGTCTCGGTGACCGCCGCGGACGCCGCCATGCTGCCGAGCTACGACCTCATCCTGGAGGACGATTCGGTCCTCCAGGTGGGCAAGCTGCGGGTGCGCACGATCGCCACCCCGGGCCACACCCCCGGGTCGATCTGCTTCGCCGTCGAGGGCACCCCCCTCTTGCTCACCGGGGACACGCTGTTCCCGGGCGGCCCCGGCAACACCAAGTTCGAGGGCGGGGACTTCCCGACCATCATCCGGTCGATCGAGCAGCGCCTCTTCGCCCGGTTCTCGGGCGAGACGGTGGTGCTCCCCGGCCACGGGTCCTCGACCACGATC
Source organism: Acidimicrobiales bacterium (assembly GCA_036844945.1). Taxonomy (GTDB): domain Bacteria; phylum Actinomycetota; class Acidimicrobiia; order Acidimicrobiales; family RAAP-2; genus Palsa-461. The sequence goes on along the minus strand of DAIUEV010000015.1, from coordinate 47,742 downwards.
GGAGCCGAGTCCCCGAGCCTCCAGGAGTGGGTGGACCGGGGCTGGTGAGGGTCCTGACCTGGGGCGACATGCACCAGAGGTCCCGGTCGGGAAAGTTGACCAAAGTAGTAAGATTTTGATCGTGGGAACCCCCTCCCCCCTCCTCGAGGTGGACGACCTCCGGGTAAGTGCCGAAGGCGCCGAGATCCTCCGCGGCGTCACCTTCTCGGTGCTCCCGGGCGAGGTCCACGCGCTCATGGGCCCGAACGGGGCCGGCAAGTCCACGCTGGCCAACGTCCTGCTCGGGCACCCCGGCTACCGGGTCACCGGGGGCGCCATCCGCCTGAAGGGCGAGGACATCACGAGCTGGCCGACCGAGGTGCGGGGCAAGGCCGGGCTGTTCCTCGCCTTCCAGTACCCCGAGGCGCTCTCGGGGGTCTCGGTCACCCAGTTCCTGCGCCAGGCGATGTCGGCCCGCCAGGGCACCGACATCTCGGTCCTCGAGGTCCGGGTGGCCATGACCGAGTGGATGGAACGCCTCGGCATGGACCCCGCCTTCGGGGAGCGCTACCTCAACGAGGGGTTCTCCGGCGGCGAGCGCAAGCGCAACGAGATCCTCCAGATGGCCCTCCTCGACCCCGAGGTGGCGGTCCTCGACGAGACCGACTCGGGATTGGACGTCGACGCGCTGGGGGTCGTCGGGCGGGGGGTGACCACGGTGCGGGGGCTCCGCCCCGAGATGGGGGTGCTCGTCGTCACCCACTACCAGCGGATCCTGCGCGACCTCGTGCCCGACCGGGTCCATCTCATGATCGACGGCCGCATCGTCGAGAGCGGCGGGGCGGAGCTGGCGGCCCGCATCGAGTCGGGCGGCTACGACGCGTGGCGGACCCCGTGAGCAGCCGCGACCCGCTCGACACCGAGATCGTCCGGAAGGACTTCCCCCTGCTGACCCGGACGGTCCACGGCCATCCGATCGTCTATCTCGACTCCGCGTCGTCCTCGCTCCAGCCCCGGGCGGTGCTCGCCGCCATCGAGCAGTACTACGAGACCACCCACGCCAACGTCCACCGGGGCGTCTACGCGACCGCCGAGGGCGCGACCGCGCTGTACGAGGGCGCCCGCCGGACCGTCGGGCGGTTCATCGGCGCCCCGGACCCCAAACGCGAGATCGTCTTCACGAAGAACGCCACCGAGGCGCTCAACCTCGTGGCCCACAGCTGGGGCCGCACCAACCTCGGCCCCAAAGACGTCGTCGTCCTCACCGAGATGGAGCACCACTCCAACCTCGTCCCCTGGCTGATGCTGGCCGAGTCGGTCGGCCTCGAGCTGCGCTACCTGCCGGTCGACGGCCAGGGGCGGCTCGACCTCGCCGACCTCGAGCGGACGCTGGCGGGGGCCAAGGTGCTGGCAGTCAGCGCGATGTCCAACGTGCTCGGGACCATCAACCCGGTGCCGGCGCTGGCCGAGGCCGCCCACCGGCAGGGCGCGATCGTGGTGGTCGACGGGGCCCAGTCGGTCCCCCACCAGGTCACCGACGTGAAGACCCTCGGGGCCGACTTCCTCGCCTTCTCCGGCCACAAGATGCAGGGGCCGACCGGCATCGGGGTCCTGTGGGGACGCCGGGAGCTCATGGAGGCGATGCCGCCGTTCCTCGGCGGCGGCGGGATGATCCTGGACGTGGCGCTCGACCACTTCACCCCGGCCGAGCCGCCGTGGCGCTTCGAGGCCGGCACCCCGCCCATCGCCCAGGCGGTGGGCCTGGCCGCCGCCGTCGAGTACCTGACCGCGATCGGGATGGAGCAGATCGTCACCCACGAGCGGCTCCTCACCGCGTACGCGATGGACGCGCTCCACGACCGGCTGGGCGACGACCTCAGGATCTACGGGCCGCCGGCCGGCGGCGACCGGGGCGGCGTCCTCTCGCTCGCCTACCGCGACGTCCACCCCCACGACCTCGCGCAGGTGCTCGACCAGTTCGGGGTGTGCGTGCGGCCGGGCCACCACTGCGCCAAGCCGCTCATGCGACGGCTCGGTGTCAACGCGACCGCGCGCGCCTCGATCGCCCTCTACAACGACGAGTCCGACATCGACACCCTGATCGAAGGGCTGGGACACGTCGGTACAGTGTTCGGGTGACCGTTCGAGCCCTGGACCAGGCCTGATGCCCGACCTCGAAGAGCTCTACCGCGAGATCATCCTCGACCACTACCGCTCGCCCCGGAACCGCGGCGAGCTGCCCGTCCCGCCGGCCCACCGGGTGGAGGGGTTCAACCCGTTGTGCGGCGACGAGGTCGTCCTCAGCCTGGAGGTGGCCGACGGGCAGCTGCGGGACATCAAGGTGGCCGGGTCGGGGTGCTCGATCAGCCAGTCCTCGGGCTCGCTGATGTCGGCCGCCGTCAAGGGACAGCCGATCGAGGAGGTCCGCAAACTCATCCGGACCTTCAAGACCATGATGACGGTGCACGAGGCCACCCTCGCCGACGACGACCGCACCACCGGCACCGAGGACGCACCCGCCGAGCCCGAGCCGGTCGACCTCTCCTCCATGGGCGAGCTCGCCGCCCTCCAGGGCGTGGTGAAGTTCCCGGTCCGCATCAAGTGCGCCACCCTGAGCTGGAACGCCCTGACCCAGGGCCTCGACGAGGTGGCGGCCGAGGCGTCCTGATCGCGTCGGGGCCGCTCAGCGGAGCGCCCGGCGGAACGACGAGTAGGCGGCGGACGCCGCACGCCCCTCTGCCCCGAGCGCGGCATAGGAGGCGGCGGCGCCCCCCGGGGTGGTGACCGACGCGACCCCGAGGCAGGTGCGGACGTAGCTCCCGGTTCGCGACACGAGCCGGGCCAGTGCATGTCGTGCGGAGGCGGCCGGGGGCTTCCAGGACCCGGCCCGCGCCGCGGTCGCGCCGAGCGCCGAGCACGCCTCGAGCGCCGACTGCAGGCCCTGCTGGCTGGGCGCCCCCCGAAGCGAGGCGACGGCCCGTTCGGCCCGGGCGAGGTCGGCCCCGAGGTGGGCCACCTCGGGGCGGTGCCGCTCACCCCAGCGCGCCGTCGCCACTCCGGCCGCGGTGGCGGTCGGGAGGGCCAGTGACGCCGACAGCACGCCGAGCGCGAGCAGGCGCCGGCGTCCCGGCACCGGCGGCCTCAGCAGGGGGTCGGGTCGAAGGGCGGGATCGTGTCGACCGGCACGGCGGTGGTGGTCGTGGTGGCCCCCGAGCTCGTGCTCGCGCCGATGGTCGTGGTGGTCACCGACAGCGGGTCGTCGTTCACGTCGAGCGGGGGCGTGGCCGGGGCGCTCGGTGCGGTCCCGAGGAACTGGGTGAGCATCTGCTGGGCGGCCGGCTCCGACACGATCTGGACGTCGCCGCCCCCGTTCTGCCCCGGGGTCGTCGGCAGGGTGTAGTTGACGAGCCGCGACGGCGAGAAGGCGTGGTAGCGGGTGGCCAGGTCGTAGATGGTCCCGAGGCCGAGCTTGTTGTCGACGGTGATGTCGTGGACGACCGAGTCGAGGAACGACCGGAGCGTGAGCGGGTTGTAGGTCGACTCCACCTTCTTGATGAGCGCCTCGATGACCAGGTTCTGCCGCTCGATCCGGCCGATGTCACTCGTCGGGTCGTAGGTCCAGCCGCCCGCCGAGGGGTCGTCGTACTGGAAGTAGCGGGACCGGGCGAGCGCCAGGACCTCGTTGCCGTTCAGCACCTGGCACCCCGTCGTCAGGATCTTGAGTCCCGAGTTGTCGGTGGAGCAGCCGTTCTCGCTGCAGTCGCGCACCGGGTAGGGCACGTTCATGCTGACGCCCCCGACCGAGCCGACCCCGTCGATTAGCCCCTGGAAGTCGACGACGATCGTGTGGTTGATCGGGATCCCGAAGGTGTTCTGGATGGTCGCGGTCAGCGCGTTGATCCCCGAGGCGACCGACCCCGAGCCGTTGAAGGCGGTGTTGATCTTCTCGGCCCCGGCGAGCCCGGTGCTCTGCGGGATGCCGGACATCTCGACCCAGGTGTCCCGGGGAATCGACAGCAGCTCGGCGGTGCCGGCCTTCGGGTCGACGTGCAGGATCTTGATGGTGTCGCTGCGCTGGCCCGGGTTGAGCGAGGCGGTGCCGAAGGACTTGGCCGCCTGACCGGCGTTCCCCGCCCGGGTGTCCGAGCCGATGATGAGCACGTTGAACGGCGCGATGGCCGATGCCGCCTGCACCGTGCAGGACGTGCAGGCCACCTTGGCGACCTTGCTCCACTCGTACTGGAGGTAGAGGTAGGCCCCGCCGACCAGGGCGACGATGAGGCCGATCACCAGGCCGAGCGTGGTGAGCACCTTGCGTTTGCGGCTCCAGCGGGGCCGGCGCCGCTGGTGGGCGGGGCCGGTGGTCCGTGGCGGGGCGTCGACGCGTCCGCGGGTGCGGCCGCCGCCGATCCGGTCGCCGAGGGCCCGGAGCCCGTCCTCGTTCGCTGTCCCCCCGTCCTCGCGCGGACGCGTCGCGGTGGCGGTGCCATCGCCGAGTTCTGCGAGGCGACGCAGCGCGTCGTTGCCACCGGGCGGACGTCTCGACGAGCCAGAGGAACGACCACTGGCCATGTTCCTAAGGTACCCCGGGCGCTCGCGGGGTCACCGGCACGGTGCCGGGTCTCTTAGCAAATTTTTAGCGGCCGGCGCCCGGGCGGGGCGGGGTCCCGGGCGCGTATGCGCCGTAGCCCGACGCGTCGAGCTCGTCGGCGAGCTCCGGCCCGCCGTCCGCGACGATCCGGCCACCGACCATGACGTGGACCCGGTCGGCGTCGAGCTCCACCAAGAGCCGCCGGAAGTGGGTGACGGCCAGCACCCCGAGCCCCCATTCCGACGTGGCGCGCTCGATCCGCCGGGCGACCGCCCGGAGGGCGTCGACGTCGAGTCCCGAGTCGATCTCGTCGAGGACCGCGAAGCGCGGCCGGACGACGGCCATCTGGAGGATCTCGTTGCGCTTGCGCTCACCGCCCGAGAGGTCGACGTTGAGCGCCCGATCGAGGAACCGGTGGTCGAGGCCGATGGCGTCGGCCTCCTCCCGGAGGGCCGCGGCCAGGCGACCACGCTCTTCGCCGGCCGGGGCGAGCGCCTCGAACAATGCGTCCTCGACCCGCACGCCCGGCACCTCGATCGGGTGCTGGAGGGCGAGGAAGAGCCCGGCCCGGGCCCGGCGCCAGCTCGGCAGGCCGGTGAGCTCGGTCGGACCGATCGAGATCCGGCCGCCGGTCACGGTGGTGCCCGGCCGGCCCATGAGGGCATGGGCGAGCGTGCTCTTGCCCGAGCCGTTGGGCCCCATGACGACGTGAACCTGGCCCGGCGCCACCTCGAGGTCGATGCCGTGCAGGATCTCCACCCCGCCGAGCTCGGCGGTCAAGCCCGAGATGACGAGCGTGTCGGGGGCCACCGCGGTCACGCGACCACCACGACGACGTCGTCGCCGGACAGTTCGACCTCGTAGACCGGCACCGGCGTGGTGGCCGGGAGGGAGCACGGCGCGCCGGTCCTCAGGTCGAAGGTGCTCCCGTGCCGGGGGCACTCGAGCTCGAGCTCGTCGACCCACACCTCCCCCTCGGACAGCGAGGTGTCCTCGTGGCTGCACCGGTCGCCGAGCGCGTAGAAGTCGTCGCCGATCCGGACCACCGCCACCGACACGCCGCCCACCTCGAATCGGCGCGCCTCACCGGAGGCCAGGTCGTCGCGCCGGCAGACCACCGCGCGCTCAGCCACGGCCGTCCCCCCGCCCGAGGAGGTCGCCGAGCCGGGCGCCGATGCGCGCCCGCAGCGGCCCGCGGGCGGCCGCGACCGGGGCCCGTTCGACGATGGCGTCGAAGAAGCCGAGCACGATGAGCCGCTCCGCCCGGTCCGGGGAGATGCCCCTCGACTCGAGGTAGTAGCGCTCGTCCTCGGAGACCGGGCCCACGCTCGAGGCGTGGCTGCACCGCACGTCGTTCTCCTCGATGTCGAGGTTGGGTACCGAGTCGGCGTGGGCGGTCTCGTCGAGCACGAGGTTGTGGTTGGTCTGCATGGCGTCGGCCCGCACCGCCCCGTGGCGCACGCGGATGAGGCCCGTGTAGATCGACCGCGACCGCTCCGCCACCGCCCCCTTGCACAACAGATCGCTCGTCGTACGCGGGGCCACGTGGTCCTGAAGGGTGCGCACGTCGTGCACCTGGTCGCCCGAGCCGAGGTAGACGGTGGTCAGCTCGGTCGAGCCGCCCCGCCCGATCGCGGCCGCGTCGACCCGGCACCGGTCGTAGTCGCCCCCGAGGCCCGCGGTGAAGCTGCGCAGCGTCGCGTCGGCCCCGACGGTCGCGCCGAGGCGGGCCAGGTGCCACGCCGTCGGGCCGAGGTCCTGGACCACGACGTAGGAGAGCCTCGCCCGGTCCTCGACCACCAGCTCCACCACCGGGACCACGAGCGGCCGTCCCGGACCGGCGGGGCCGGCGACGACCTCGACCACTTCGGCGGACGCTCCGGCGCCGAGCCGCACCACGCTGCGTGGGAATACCGCCGGCCCGGGGCCGTCGGCCTGGCCGGCATCGCACCAGTGGACGATCACCACCGGCCGGTCGAGCTCGAGGCCGGCGGGGATCTCGACGACCAGGGCATCGGGGCCGAACGCGTCGTTCATCGTGACGAAGAAGTCGGCTGCGCCCACCAGCTCCCCGAGGCCCTCCGGAGCCGCTTCGAGGTCACTCAGCGCGCCGAACGTGACGCCGTCGGGGAGCCCGCCGCGCTCGAGAGCGATCAGCCGAGCGTCGTGGAGGACGGCGTGCGGTCCGTCGCCGAACTCGGCGACCAACGCGAGGGCCCCGTCGGGGGCCGGCCCGGGCGGGGCCGCCGTGGGCCGGTAGGCGTCGAGATCGATCCGGTCGATCGGCGAGTAGCGCCACACCTCGGACCCGTCGGCCGTCGGCGGCGACATCGACGCCAGCCGCTCGACCGCCTCCATCCGACGGGCCGTGAGCCATCCAGGGCCGCCCAGCGCGGCCGACGCGTCAGCGGTGAGGTGTTGCACGTTCGGCTCTGGGGCCGGCCGGGTGTCGCCGGCCGGCTGGGGTCAGCGCCGCCGGAACCAGCGGCGCCGGTTCTCCCGCGCGTCGCGGGCCCGGGCCTCTGCCAGCGCGTCGGCCGAAATGTCGTTCACGACCTGCTCGGCCTGGTCGAGGACCCCGGCCATGTCGACGGCCGGGACGTCGGGCTCGTCCTCGATCGGCGGCGAGATCAGGCTGCCGTGGGTCCAGCCGACGTCGGCCATCCGACGCTCGTAGCGGGGACAGTCGTCGGGGCAGCGCCAGGGCGCCTCGGGGGCAAGGCCGAGCACGCAGAAGCGCGCCACCTCGCCCGAGGCGTAGGTCCGGCTCTGGAAGTGCTTGCACTCCTCGCGCATCGGCACGGCACCATCGTGCCACCCGACGGGCGCCGCGGTGACACCGGATCAGCCGACCGAGCCCTCCATCTGCAGCTCTATCAGGCGACTCCACTCGACTGCGTACTCCATGGGCAGGGTCTTGGTGATCGGCTCGATGAAGCCGTTCACGATCATCCCCATCGCCTGAGACTCCGACAGGCCCCGGCTCATCAGGTAAAAGAGCTGGTCGTCGCCGATCTTGGCCACCGTCGCCTCGTGCCCGATGCTGGCGTCACGCTCGCCGACCTCCATGTAGGGCTTGGTCTCAGAGACGCTCTGCTCGTCGAGCAGCAGGGCGTCGCAACGGACGTAGGACTTGGCCCCGGTCGCCCCTTTGTCGACGCGCACACTGCCCCGGTAGGTGGTGGCGCCGCCGCCCTTGGAGATCGACTTGGACACGATGGTCGAGGTGGTCTCGGGGGCGGCGTGCACCATCTTCGCCCCGGCGTCCTGGTGCTGGCCGGGGCCGGCGTAGGCGACGGAGAGCACCTCGCCGGAGGCCTTCGGACCCATGAGGTAGACGGACGGGTACTTCATCGTGAGGCGGCTGTTATGGACGATAAAGCCCTCGCACACGAAGTTGCCGGTCCCCTCGACCTCGATATCCCAGGTCGGAACGGCTGCAAGGTGCTCTCCCACCTCAACCTTACGAATTTCGACACTCTCGGGCAGGACGATTTGCGAGCGAGCCACACGACGGAACGACTGCAAAGCGGGACTCGGCGAGTCCGCCGCTTGACGCAACGGTTCACTGACCCGATCCAAGAGGCGCTGGTCGGCACGAAACTCGAGTCGGTGACTCCCCCGAGCCATCGCCTTGTAGTCGAGAATCTGGACCTCACGGTCCTCGTCGTACTCGGTGTAGATCCGTGACACGATGCCCAGGGACGTGAGGACCTGAGCAGTGTCTTCGAGCAAAGGTCGGTTGACGGACTTGATGTTCAACCCCCGACGCCCCTTCGGAGCACACCCGTCTGCATCCAGATAGCCGGCGACCAGCGAGAGACGTTGGCTCTCGGGGAGATCGAGCACCCACGATGGCAGCCGCTTGGTGTGCGCGCCCGTCGAGAAGTCATTCAATTCGAACAAGTCGGCCAGCTCCACCGACGACCAGCGCAGCGTGACCCCGTCCGCCCGCTCACCAGGAACGGTGGCCGGCAGGACGCGGCTCATCACGTCCGCCAACCGGGCCCGGGCGCGGTCCCCACGAGGCACCGAGAACGTGACGTGGGCCCAGCGAGACCCGCCATTCAGGGCCGGTACCCGATCGATGGACCCGTCACCGACGAACAACCCGAAGAGCCACATGAGATCGTCTGTCGTCTCTTCGATCCGCGCGAGTCGCACCCGTCGAGCCCTCACACTTTCGAAGGACGCCGTGTGCTGGTTGGACCCGGTGAACCTTGTCGTCGTCTCGGGCAACTCCAGCTTGTGAGGATGGCCATAATCGATCGACGTGATGGGGACGATGGACCTCTCGAGCTGATCGGCCCGCACGTACCCAAGGGTGTATCGGCCGGTCTTCTTCGCTTGCTGCGGGTCATACAGGTAGGAGTAGAAGGGGTGGTTGTCGGTGACCCGCAGGCAACGGGTGCCGACGCGGACCTCCCGAACCTGCTGGTGACCGGAGAAGCGCTTCGCGGTAACCGTTCGGAAGCACAACTCACCACCCGTGTCGTCGAATGAGAGCACCTGCTCTCCCGGGCTCACCAGTTCGATCGGTTTCACCCCACCCGGGGTGGTCACTCTCGACCCCTGAGCCAGGCAACCGATATTGCCGTCGATCCACTCGACCCTCGCCTCGGCCTCGGCGCGCGCCCGCTTGGTCACGAGGTTGTAGACGTTGTTCGACCAGTTCTGGATGGTCGTGTAGGTGATCCGGCTGCCCGGCAGGGCGATCAGCTCGACCACGGCCGAGTGCAGCGAGTCGCTCGTGTAGACCGGCGCCGAGCAGCCCTCGATGTAGTGCACCTGGGCACCCTCGTCCGCGATGATCAGCGTCCGCTCGAACTGGCCCATGTTCTCGGTGTTGATGCGGAAGTAGGCCTGCAGGGGCATGTCGACCTTGACCCCGGGCGGCACGTAGATGAATGACCCGCCCGACCACACCGCCGAGTTCAGCGCGGCGAACTTGTTGTCGTTAGGCGGGATCACCGTCCCGAACCACTTCCGCACGATGTCGGGGTGCTCGCGCACCGCGGAGTCCATGTCGCAAAACAAGATGCCCTGGGCCTCGAGGTCGGCGCGATTGCGGTGGAATACCACTTCCGACTCATATTGCGCCGTCACTCCGGCAAGGTACTTGCGCTCGGCCTCGGGGATGCCCAGACGCTCATAGGTGTTCTTGATCGAGTCCGGGAGGTCGTTCCAGTCCTTCACCTGACCCTCGGTCGGCTTCACGTAGTAGTAGATGTTCGAGAAGTCGAGGCCGGCGAGATCCTTCTCGATCCGGTCGCCCATGCCCCGGAAGAGCGGGAACAGCGGCTTGCGCTCGAATCGCCCGAGCGACTTCAGCCGGAAGTCCCGCATCCACTCGGGTTCCTTCTTCATGGCCGACATCTCGCGGACGATGTCCTGGTTCAGGCCCTTCTTGGGCTTGAAGACGTAGTCCTCCTCGTCGCTCCAGCCCAGCTGGTATCGGTCGAGGTCGAGATCCGTCTGTGCCATGGGGACTCCGTGCTTCCCTTCGAGGCAACCGGGACATCCGGCCGACCGGGAATATCACCTATCTCGATAGTAACAACTTCCGGTCACCACCGGAACGCCCTTCCGAACAGGGCCGATGCACCCGACGGTGCCCCGCCGAACCGGTCCTAAATCGGGGGTCGACGGGCCCCGAGGACCCGGGGGGCGGTCGCCGCACCGGGTCCCCCGGCAGCCGCCCCGCCAGTGGAATCTCAGGTCGTCGAGGTCGTGGTGGAGGATGTCGAGCCCGACGGCGCCGCATTCAGGACCAGCACGAGCGGCGCCGGCACGGGCGACGGGAAGGTGACCGGCGTGCGGTCCACCTGCACCTGGGCATAGGAGGGGGCGCCGAGGTCGATCCGGCTGCTCCCGGTCAGCGTCAGCTGCTGGGTCTGGCCGGCGTGCAGGACCGACGCATAGGGCACCTGACCGTTGGCGTTGGTGACCTCGATGTAGCAGTCACCGGTGGTCGCCGTGAACATGACCGTGTAGCTCGCGAACGGCAGCTGGTAGTTGGCGTCGGACCCGCTCGTGGAGGTCGCAGTGAACGTCGTCGGCTTGGCCGTAGTAGTGGTGGTCGTCTCGTTCTTCTTGCCGGCCCCCCCGGTGCGCGAGGTGGTGGTCGTCGTCGTGGAGTGCGGCGTGCGCGAGTGGGCACCGGCCAGCGCCAGCCCGGTGACGAGGATGACCACCGCCACCGCGGCGGCGATGGGCGCGCCGAGCCGGCGGGGTCGGTGGCTCATCCGGGCGATCGCGGTGTCGCGCCCCCGGCGGTAGTTCGACGGTGCCCCGCGCTCGGCGTAGACCGGCAGCTGGTTGGTGTCGTCGATGACCCGGCGGGAGGGGGACGAGGTGATCTGGATGCGTCCGTCCTCGCCGACCGTCGGCTGGTCCCCCTCCGGGGTGCTCCCCCCGATGATCCGGACCGACCCGACCTGGCGCCGGCGGACCTCCTCGAGGCGCTCGAGGCGCTGCTGGTACCCGGCCACCGAGTGCATCTCGTCGGAGCCGCGACGGCGGAAGGCCCAGACGGCCAGGCCGGCCAGCACGGCCACGCCGACCAGCACCGCGATGAACACCATTTCCCAATTCAACAGGAAATACGGCCCAGACCCCCGCCGACGGCCTCGGCCCGGGGAACGGGCGGGTCAGACGGGCTGCACCTCGGCGGCGATGTCCGCCCATCTGGGGTTGGCGCGGTCGCGCTCGGAGACCACGGGATCGCTCACGCCCCAGTCGATGCCGAGCTCGGGGTCGTCCCAGGCCAGCCCGTGCTCGTCGCCCGGGTCGTAGTAGCCGTCCACCATGTACCAGAGGGTCAGAGGGGTGTGGGCGGCGAATCCGTGGGCGACCCCGGGCGGGATGTACACCCCGCGCCGGACGGCGCCGCTCAGCTCGAGGATCATCGTCGCGCCGGTCGTGGCGCTGGACGTCCGCAGATCGTGCAGGACCACCCTCGCCTCACCCGCCACGACGTACCAGTAGTCGGACTGCTTCAGGTGGTAATGCAGCCCGACGAGGGATCCCTCCACCTTCTCGGAGTGATTGGCCTGCACCATGTCCGGCCGCCCGGGGAACCACTCCTTGCGCCACGGCTCGACGAAGGTGCCGCGCGGGTCTCGGTGGACGTCGAGCTCGACGACGACGACACCGTCGATCTCCTCCGCGGGGACGATCTGGGGCAAGGCCGTGCGAAGAAGAGGGCGCCGGAGATCAGTGCCGGCCGGGGACGACCGTCTCGCCCTCGTGGGCGGAGCTCACGGTGAGCCCCCGGGGGCCCGCGAGCCCCGCCGCGCGCTCGAGCATCTGGTCCAGCGCGTCGTCGTCGTGGGACGGGTCGTGGTGGAACAACACCAGGTGGCGAACCCCGGCACGAGCGGCGAGCTCCACCGCGAAGTCGGCGGTCGAGTGGCCCCAGGTGGGCTTGTGGCCCAGCTCGAAGGCCGTGTACTGGGCATCGTGCACGAGGAGGTCGACGCCGTCGCACAGCTCGAGGACGCCTTCGTCGAAGGGCTCGCCATCGGGCGGTTGCTGGTGGTCCGGGACGTAGGCGACCGACTGCCCGTCCGCCTCGATGCGATAGCCGAGGGTGGTTCCCGGATGCCGCACGGTGCGCGTGCGCACCTTGGCATTGCCGATGGCGAAGTGGTCGCCGTCGGTGAGGTCGTGGAACCGAAAGTCGGCAAGCAGGGTGCCGAGGGGGATGGGGAAGAACGGCGGCCGGACGAGTTCCCCGAGGACGCAGGCGAGCGTCCCCTCCTGCTGGCGGGGCCCGTAGACGTCGATGACCGAGTCTTCGTGGCGGAGCGGGCCGAAGAACGGGAGCCCGAGGATGTGGTCGAAGTGGAGGTGGGTGAGCAGGGCGGTGGCCCTGACCGGGGGACCTCCGGCCGGGTGGTCGGAGGAGACATGGGCGCCGAGCGCCCGCAACCCAGTGCCGAGGTCGAGGACGATGATCTCGTCGTCGTCGGTCTGGACGAGCACGCTGGCCGTGTTGCCGCCGTACCGGCGGTAGTCCTCGCCGGCACAGGGGCACGAGCCGCGGGCTCCGAAGAACGTCACCTCCACCGCCCGAATCGTACCCACGACGCCCGGACTTCACATAGACGACGTTCCCCGTTCGCGACCGGTCGGTGGAGGTCGGCGCGGGCCAGAATCAGGGGGTGGCGGGCGAGCGACGACCCTGGGGCGGCTTCGAGGTCCTCGCCGACGAGCCCGACCACAAGGTGAAGCGCTTGACGGTCGAACCCGGACGGCGCCTCAGCTATCAGCGCCACGCCCACCGCTCCGAGCACTGGTTCGTGGTGGCCGGCGAAGGCGTCGTCACCCTCGACGGCACCGACCACCCGGTGGGCGTAGGCAGTGCGATCGACATCCCTCGCGGCGGCGCCCATCGGGTCGCCAACCCCGGCGTCGTGCCCCTCGTCTTCGTCGAGGTCCAGCACGGGTCCAGCTTCGAGGAGGACGACATCGAGCGGCTCGAGGACGACTACGGGCGGGCCCGGACCTGAGCCCGGGCCGGAGCGCTCAGTTGACCTGGCGCTCGAAGCCTTCCCAATAGGGCTGGCGGAGCTTGTACTTCTGGAGCTTCCCGGTGGCGGTGCGCGCCAGCACCTGGCGGATCTCGACCGTCCGGGGCGCCTTGAAGTGCGCCATCCGGTTGCGGCAGTGCTCGATGAGCTCCTGCTCGGAGGCTTCCTCGCCCGCCCGCAGCACCACGAGCGCGAGGACCGTCTCGCCCCACTTCTCGTCGGGGACCCCGATGACGGCGACCTCGGCCACCGCCGGGTGCTGGTAGAGGACGTCTTCCACCTCGATCGAAGAGACGTTCTCGCCGCCGGTGATGATCACGTCCTTCTTCCGGTCGGTGATCACCGTGTACGGCCCGTCCTCGTAGCCGCCGTCGCCGGTGTGGAACCAGCCGCCCTCGAGGGCCTTGGCCGACTCGTCGGGCTGCTGCCAGTACCCCTCGAAGACGTGGTTCGACCGGGCCAGCACCTCGCCCTCGGGGCTCACCGCCATGCGGACCCCGACCGCCGGCACCCCCGCCCGGCCGAGGCGGCGGGCCCGCTCCGCCGGGTCGAGCGCGTCCCACTCGGCCGGCGACCGGTTGATGGTGAGCAGGGGCGAGGTCTCGGTGAGCCCGTAGATCTGGGCGAACTCCCAGCCGAGCTCCTCCTCCACCCGCTCGATGGTCTTGGAGGGCGGCGGCGCCCCGGCGACGACGATCCGGACCGGCCCTTGCGGCAGCGGCCGGCCCTCGGCCCGTCGGGCCTCGGAGGCGGCCAGGATGCTCGCCACCACCGCCGGGGCCGCGCACAACAGCGTGACGCCCGACTCCTCGATGCGCGAGAGGATCACCTCGCCGTCGATCTTCCGCTGAACCACGTGGCGGCCGCCCATGGCGGTCACCGCGTAGGGCATGCCCCACCCGTTGGCGTGGAACATCGGCAGGGTGTGGAGCAGGACGTCACGGTCCGAGACGCCCAGGTGCCAGCCGAAGCTCGCCGCGTTGAGCCAGCAGTTCCGGTGGGTGAGTTGGACCCCCTTCGGCCGCGAGGTGGTGCCCGAGGTGTAGTTGATCGAGCACGTCGCCTCTTCGTCGGCCTTCCAGGGGGCCGGGTCGCGCCGTCGGCCGATCTCGGGGTCGAACAGTTCGGCGTCCTGCACCCCGTCGAGCCGGATCCACCTGACCGAGGTGAGGCGCCCGGTGACCCCGTCGAGCTCGGGGTCGAAGAGCACGACGCTCGCGCCGGAGTGCTCCACGATGTAGCCGATCTCGTCGGCCGTGAGCCGGAAGTTGATCGGCACCAGGACCCGTCCGAACCCACTCACCCCGAAGTAGGCGGCCAGGAACCTGGCCGAGTTGGGGCTCACCAGGGCGACCCGTTCGCCGGCGCCGATCCCCATCGAGTCGAACCCGACCGCCATCGCGCGGGCCCGGTGGTGGAGCTCCTCGTAGGTGAGCTCGCCGAGCGAACCGTGGGCGTCGGGCTCGTCGGTCACCGCGAGCCGGTCGCCGTAGACGAGAGCGGCGCGCTCCAGGAAGTCTCCGATCGTGAGCGGGACTCTCATCGGTCCTTCCTCAACTCAACGTGAAGCCGGCGTAGCCGTTGGTGGCCACCTCGTCGCAGTGCTGCCGGTAGGTGTACACGCCGCCGACGTAGGGCATGAAGACCAGGGGCTTGCCCTCGACGTTCGCTCCCCGGTACCAGGAGTTGGCCCTCGGGAACAGCGTGAAGTCGGCCATCGCCGACACGAGGGCCACCCACTCGTCCTCGGCCTCGGGGGTGGGCTCGATGCGCCGCAATCCCTCGGCGCGGAGGTGGACGATGCAGTCGGCCACCCAGTCGACATGCTGCTCGATCGAGACGACCATGTTGCTCAGCACCGACGGGCTCCCCGGCCCGGTGATCATGAACAGGTTGGGGAACCCGGCGGCCGTGAGCCCGAGGTGCGCCCGGGGGCCGTCACGCCACTTGTCGCGCAAGGTCCTCCCGCCGGTTCCCTCGATGTCGATGTGGGCGAGCGCACCGGTCATCGCGTCGAACCCGGTTGCGAAGACGAGCGCGTCGAGCTCGAAGGTCTCCTCCGTCGTGACGACCGAGTCCTCGGTGATCCGCTCGATCGGGGTGGTCCGCAGGTCGACCAGCGTGACGTTCGGGCGGTTGTACGTCTCGTAGTAACCGATGTCGACGCAGAGCCGCTTCGTCCCGCACGGGTAGTCCGTCGGGCTGAGGACCGTCGCGGTCTTCTCGTCGCGGACCTTCTCACGGATCTTCAGGCGCAGGAAGTCACACGCCGTCTCGTTGGACGCCGGGTCGACCAGCAGGTCGGAGAACGACCCGAGGAACCCGAGCCCCCCGTCGGCCCACCGCTCCTCGTAGCGCTCGGCCCGCTCCTCCGGGCTCGCCGCGTTGGCCGCCTGTTCGGTGGCTGGAACCGGGAAGCCCGCGTGGGATTGGCGACACAGCTCACGACGGGCCGGATAGTCGGCCTTCACCTCGGTCACGTACTCGGGCTCCAGCGGGTGGTTCCACGCCGGGACGGAGAAGTTGGGCGTGCGCTGGAACACCACCAACTGGGCGGCCTGCCGGGCGATGTGAGGGATCGACTGGATGGCGGAGGATCCGGTTCCGATGATCCCGACCCGCTGGCCGGTGAAGTCGACCGGCTCGTGCGGCCAGCGACCGGTGTGGAAGGTGGGGCGGGAGAAGGTCTCGACCCCCTCGATCTCGGGCAGCTTCGGCTCCGAGAGGCACCCTGTGGCCATGATGCAGAAGGTCGCCCTCACCACCTCACCGGAGCCGGTGGTCAACTCCCAGACGGCCTCGCCCTCGTCGAAGCACGCTCGCTCGATGCGGGTGTCGAACCGGATGTCGCGGCGCAGGTCGAACCGGTCGGCGACGTGGTTGAGGTACTCCAGGATCTCGGGTTGCGCGGCATAGCGCTCGGTCCAGGTCCACTCCTGCTCGAGCTCCTTCGAGAACGAGTACGAGTAGTCGACGCTCTCGACGTCGCAGCGGGCACCGGGATAGCGGTTCCAGAACCAGGTCCCCCCGACGCCGCTCCCGGCCTCGAACACCCTGACGGAGAGACCGAGCCCCCGCAGGTGGTGCAAGGCGTAGAGGCCCGCGAACCCCGCCCCGACCACCGCCACATCGAGCGTCGTGATGGTCCCGCTGTGAGGTGCCGATGTTTCGCTCACTGTCGCAACCTCCGCCAACCTGCGTCGCCCGTCGAAGCCATGATGCCACCTGGTCCCGCCCCCCGGCCTTCCGTTGCGGTGCCGTGTTCTCCCTGGTTGGCGAGCACGACGACGTCGACCAGCTCGACCTCGACGACCAGCACGACGACCTCGACCACGACCCCCGGGGGTGATCCCGCTCAGGGCAGGCGCAGGCGGTCGCCCTCCCATTCGGCCAACCCGTCGTGGATCAGCCCACCGGCCACCATCGCCGCCCGCGCCGGGTCGTCGGGCCAGCCGGCCGCCGCCGCGAGCTCGGCCGACTCGACCGGGCCGTCCCGCAACGCCGCCACCAGTCGGCCCCGGCCCTGACGGTCCGAGCCGTGAAAGCGCGTTTGGCGCCTGACCGGGGCCCCGGGATCGGACGCGGCAGGTCCGGAGCGCGCGAACACGCACCGCCCGCGCAGCGGGCACCCGCTGCAGCCGGGGGTGCGGGGCCGGCAGTGCAGCACCCCGATGTCGAAGAGCGTCTGGTTGTAGGCCCACGACTCGCCCGGCGGCACCAACGAGTCGGCGAGCTCCTGGACATCTCGAGGGCCGAGGCGGCGGCCCCGGACCCGGGAGAGGACCCTCGCCACGTTCGTGTCGACCACACCGACCGGTGCCTCGAACGCGAAGACCATGACCGCCCTCGCCGTGTACGGCCCGACCCCGGGGAGAGACTCGAGCGTGACCCGGTCGTTCGGCACCACCCCGCCGTGGGCGTCGGTGATCTCGACCGCGGCCCGGTGCAGGTTGAGGGCGCGGCGGTTGTAGCCGAGGCCCTCCCAGGCCCGCAGCGCTTCGGCGGGGCCAGCCCGGGCACAGGACGGGGGATCGGGGAACCGCGCCACCCAGCGCCGGTAGGGCTCGACCACCCGCCGGGCCTGGGTCTGTTGCAGCATCACCTCGCTCGACAGGACGTGCCAGGGGTCTCTCGTGAGGCGCCACGGGAAGCTGCGCCGGAGCGGCCGACCCCACTCGAGGACCGCGGCGGCGAACCCGGGGTCCGGGTCGGTGCGGTCAGCCCCAGGCGTCGTCGTAGGGGCGCCGGCGGGGCGGGGCCGATGCCGCCTTCCAGACCATCACCTTGCGCCGGAAGTAGCAGACCTCCTCGCCGCGCTGGTTGAAGGCCTTCGTCTCGACCGTGACGATGCCGCGGTCGTCGCGCGACTTGGATTCGACCTTGTCGAGGACCCTGGTCTCGGCGTAGATGGTGTCGCCGTGGAAGGTCGGGTTCTTGTGCAGCAGCGACTCGACCTCGAGGTTGGCGATGCACGAGCCGCTCACGTCCGGCACGCTCATCCCGAGGGCGAGCGAGTACACGAGGTTGCCGACCACCACGTTGTGTCCGTGCACGGTCTCGTGCTCGCCGAACCACGCGTTCGTGTGCAGCGGGTGGTGGTTCATCGTGATCATGCAGAAGAGGTGGTCGTCGTACTCGGTGATCGTCTTGCCGGGCCAGTGCCGGTAGACGTCCCCCACCTCGAAGTCCTCGAAGTACCGCCCGAACGCGCGGTCATAGCTGGTCACGAGCGGCTGCTCACGGGCGGTGCCATGCCGAGAACTTATTGCTGCTCGAGCCGGGGCCGGGTCGTGAACCCGAGCGACGCTCCGGGCAACGCGTCGCCGTCGATGACGAGCCGCCAGCTGTACCGGGTCCCGGGATGCAGCGGGATCGGTCCGAGGTTGACGGCCAGGGCCACGTCGATCGGCGAGCCCTCGGGGATCCCGGGCGGCTTGGCGACCGTGAACTCGCCACGGACCTCGACGGGGTGGTGGCCCTCGGGGGTCTCGATCAGGACCGGACGTCCGTCGGCGTCCTCCAAGAACAGCTCCCAGTGGTGGGCCACGTCCGCCTCGTGCCAGTCCACTTCGATCTTGAGCGCCACCGCCGAGGGGACCGGGTCGGGACCGGTGATGCTCCACCCGCCGCCCAGGATGTACAGCTTGCCGTCGGCGACCTGCGCGGCGTCGCACAGCAGCATGGTCACGTTCACGTCGCAGCAGGTTACCGATTTCAGCCGACCTGCCCCGTGGGAGACTCGCAGCGTTCTATGGCTGAGCTGAAGGGCCTACGCGACGACGTCTACCGACGGCCGCTCGCGACCGCGCTCGAGCGGCTTGGGATCGGCCCGGGGTGGCGGTGCGTGGACGTGGGGGCCGGCGGGGGCGACGTCTCGGTGGCGTTGGCCGAGGTGGTCGGCCACACCGGCCGCGTGTACTCGGTCGACTCGGACCCGCTCGCCCGGGACGAGGTGGCCCGGGCGGCCGCCACCCATAGCCAGGTCCTCGCCATCACCCAAGCGGGCGAGGACCTGCGGCTCCCCGAGGCCGTCGACCTCGCGTTCTGCCGCTTCCTGCTGCTGCACGTGCTCGACCCGGCCGTGGTGATGGGCAAGATGGCCGAGGCCGTGCGACCCGACGGGTGGGTCGTCGCGCAAGAGCCGGTGACCTCCGCGGGCCGCATCGCCGGCCGGCCCCTGTCCATGCCCGACGCGCGCCACCCCGATATCGGGGCGCTGCTCCCCGCGCTCGCCCGCGACGCCGGGCTGGAGCTCGTCGACGCGTGGGCCGAGGCACCGGCAGGGGTGGGTCCCGGACCGGTGCGCGACTACCTCGAGACGCTCACCGGCGTCGACCCCGGCGACGACCCCATCGTGCTCCCGCCCCTGGTCACGGTGGTGGGGCGCCGCAGGGGCCCCGGGTAGGGTCGACCCGTGCCGACCGAGGGGCTTGCCGATCCGCTCGCCGCGGCGAGCGCGGCGGTGGGGATCGCCGAATCGGTCGTCGAGCGGGCCGCCGCGACGGTGAAGGAGCGCGGAGGGGTCGACGCCGAGCAGGTCGTCGCCTACGACCTGGCGCACGCCGCGTCGGCGGCGATCGTCGCCCGCTCGATGCTCGACTACGGCACCCTCGGCGACATCGAGCGCGACCTCACGTGTGCGTTCGTCGCCGAGGCGCTCGTCGACCTGGCCACCCGGGTGGCCGGCCGGGAGTCCGGGTGGGGCGTCGAGCCGGGCTGGGCCGCGCCGGCCGAGGCGTTCCTTGCCGCGTTCCGCGCCCCGGGGTTCCTCGCCGGCCTGTGCGGCGAGACCGGGCCGTCGCATCTGGACGACGACTTCGAGCTCGTGCGCGAGACCTTCCACCGGTTCGCCGAGGACAAGGTCCGGCCCCACGCCGAGGAGGTGCACCGCTCGAACGGCGACGTCCCCGAGGAGATCATCTCGGGCCTGGCCGAGCTCGGTGGCTTCGGACTGTCGGTGCCCGAGGAGTTCGGCGGGTTCGCCTCGGGGACCGAGAGTGACTACATGGGCATGGTCGTCGCGACCGAGGAGCTGAGCTGGGGCTCTCTCGGCCTCGGTGGGTCGCTCATCACCCGGCCCGAGATCCTGACCCGGGCGCTGTTGAAGGGCGGCACCGACGAGCAGAAGCGCGAGTGGCTGCCGAGGCTCGCGAGCGGCGAGACCATGGCGGCCGTCGCGGTCACCGAGCCCGACTTCGGCTCCGACGTCGCCGGTCTGGTGACGGCGGCCACCAAGAGCGACGGGGGCTGGCTCGTGCGCGGCGTGAAGACCTGGTGCACCTTTGCCGCCCGGGCCGACGTGCTCATGCTGCTCGCGCGCACCGACCCGGACCGCGCCAAGGCCCACCGCGGTCTGTCGATGTTCATCGTCGAGAAGCCCAGGGCCGAGGGCACGGGTTTCGTCCTGACCCAGGACGGCCCCGGGTCCGGACGCCTCGAGGGCCGACCGATCGACACCCTCGGGTATCGGGGCATGCACTCCTACGAGCTCTCCTTCGACGACTGGTTCGTGCCCGACGACCACCTGGTCGGCGGAGAAGGCGGCATCGGGCAGGGCTTCTACCTCCAGATGCAGGGCTTCGAGAACGGCCGGCTGCAGACGGCCGCCCGCGCCCTCGGCGTCATGCAGGCCGCCTACGACGCGGCGCGCTCGTACGCGTCCGAGCGCAAGGTCTTCGGCGCCCCGATCCTCGAGTACCAGCTGACGCGGGCGAAGCTCGCCCGGATGGCCGCCACCATCCAGGCCATCCGGCAGTTCACCTACCGGGTCGCCCGGCTGATGGCCAAGGGGGAGGGCGCGCTCGAGGCCTCGATGGTGAAGGCCTACGGCTGCCGGGCCGCCGAGTGGGTGACGAGAGAGGCCATGCAGATCCACGGCGGCATGGGCTACGCCGAGGAGTTCCCGGTGAGCCGCTACTTCGTCGACGCCAGGGTGCTGTCGATCTTCGAGGGCGCCGACGAGACCCTCGCGCTCCGGGTCATCGCGCGGCGCCTGTTGGAGAACGCCGGCTGAGGGTCAGGCCTCCGAGCGCCGCAGCCCGGCGCGCTCGCCCCGTGACACGAACTTGACCGCCATCTTCCGGCTGGCCTCGTCGATCATCTCGTCGCCGAACATCACGGAGCCCTTGCGTTCCACCTCGGTCGCGGTGCGGTAGGCGTCGAGGATGGCGTAAGCCCGGTCGAACTGCTCCTGGGTCGGCGAGTACACCTCGTTGAGCACGGTGACCTGGTCGGGGGTGAGGGCCCACTTTCCGTCGTAGCCGAGGAGCCGGGTCCGCAGCGCGTAGTCGCGCAGCTTGTCCGAATCGCGCACGAGGAGGAACGGGCCGTCGATCACCTGAAGGCCGTTGGCCCGGCCGGCCATCAGGATCCGTGAGAAGACGTAGTGGAAGTGGTCGCCCGGGTACTCGGGGATCTGCACGCCGCCGGTCAGCACGGGCATTTCCATCGAGGCGGTGAAGTCGGCCGGGCCGAAGATGATCGTCTCGAGCCGCGGCGACGCGGCGCAGATGTCGTCGACGTTGATGAGCCCGCGGGCGGTCTCGATCTGGGCCTCGATCCCGATGTGTCCCCTCGGCAGCCCGGCGTTCTCCTCGACCTGGGTGAGGAGCAGGTCGAGCGCCACCACCTCGGCCGCCGACTGCACCTTGGGCAGCATGATCTCGTCGAGCCGCTCGCCGGCCCCGCCCACCACCTCGATCACGTCGCCGTAGGTCCACTTGGTGTCCCAGGCGTTCACCCGCACACACAGGACCCGGTCGTCCCAGGGCAGGTTCTTGATCGCGTCGACCGCCTTGGCCCGGGCGCCCACCTTCTCGAGCGGGGCCACCGCGTCCTCGAGGTCGAGGAAGGTCATGTCGGCAGCCACCGTCGGCGCCTTGGCGAGGAATCGCTCGCTCGAGGCGGGCGTGGACAGGCACGAGCGGCGGGGCAGATCGCGGGACCGGGCGGACATGTCCCCGATGGTAACGGGCTGCTCAGGGCCGCTTCCCGCTCGAGATGACACAGGACGGCCCCCTCGATACGAGATCGTCACAGAGTCGCCAAGATTGCCCTCTGGCTGGGACTTTGCTGGGAAATCGGGCCGCTCGAGACAGAATCGGGCCCACCGGGGAGTGTGGGTGTTTGCTCCGCGCGAGTGCGTTCGTCAAGATGTTGCGCATTGTGACTGACGTCGAGGGGGCTTCAGCCCACCCCGAACCGCGGTCCCGCCCGAGCCTGTCCCGGCTCTGGCGCTCTAGGCGACCCGCTCTGGCGGTGGTCGCGGCAACGACCCTCTCCCTCGTCCCGGCGCTCGCGCTCTCCGGTCCTTCGCACGGCGCGACGATCGGTTCGCTGCAGTCCCAGGCCAACCACCTCGAGCAGGAGATCGCCTCGACGAGCGCCGAGATCGGCGCCCTCGGCCAGCGCTACGACCAGGCGAAGAACCAGCTCGACTCGATCGACGGCCAGATCGCGGCCACGAGGACCAAGATCGCCAGCGACCAGCAGCACGTGGCCACCGACAAGGTCCACCTGCGCTCGGCCGCCATCGACGCCTACATCTCCGACGGCTCGGCCGCCCAGAACAACCCGCTCTTCTCGGGCAACCAGCGGACGTACGCCGCCCAGCAGGAGTACGGCCAGATCGCGGCGGGCAACCTCAACGTCGAGGTGGCCGACCTCCACAGCGCCGAGGTCCAGCTGAACACCGAGAAGGCCAACCTCCTCGTCCAGCAGGGCGCGGCCCAGTCGGCGGTCAACGCCGCCCTCGCCGCGCAACAGCAGGCCAATGCGGAGCAGGCGCAGCTGAACAGTCAGCTCGGCCAGGTGAAGGGCGAGCTCGGCGTGTTGGAGCGCGCGGCCGAGGCGTCCGCCAACGCCTCGGAGTCCGCCCAGACCCAGGCGGTGCTGGCGAACGGCGCGAGCTTCCCGCCCCCGCCGCCCAACAGCCAGGGCGGCGTCGCGGTGGCGGCGGCCGAGACCCAGCTCGGCGTGCCGTACGTGTGGGGCGGCGAATCGCCCGGCCACGGGTTCGACTGCTCGGGGCTGACCGCGTGGGCGTGGGGCCAGGCCGGCGTGTCGCTCCCCCACTACTCGGGCGCACAGTACGAGGACACGGCCCGGGTGCCGGTGTCCGACCTCGAGCCGGGTGACCTCCTCTTCTACGGCCCCGGCGGCGACCAGCACGTGGCCATGTTCGTCGGCGGCGGCGAGATGATCGAAGCACCCACGACCGGGCAGGTGGTCCACATCACCCCGCTCCGGCTCGGTGACGGTTTCGTCGGAGCCGGCCGGCCGTAGAGCGCGCCCCGGGCCCGACGAGCGGCCCGGCCATACTGGGGCCCTGCCCCGATGAAGCCCATCCCCGTCGCCTTCCACATCGGGCCGCTCGAGGTCCACACCTACGGGATCGGGCTCGCGATCGCGTTCTGGTTCGCGTACGCCTACTTCGGCCGCCGGCTGCGGGCCCGCGGGTACGCGAGCGACTGGGTCGGCGGGATGTTCCTCTGGGTCATCGTCGCCGCGGTGGTCGGCGCCCGGGCCCTGCACATCCTGTCCAACCTCTCCTACTACGAGGCCAACCCGGGCGACGTGTTCGCGATCTGGCACGGCGGCCTGTCGTCCTTCGGCGGCATCCTCTTCGCCGTCCCGACCGGGATCTGGCAGACCCACCGGCGCTGCCCGGACCTCTCCATGACCGAGGCGCTCGACATCGTCGCACCGGTCCTCATGGCCGCCTGGGCCGTCGGCCGGCTGCTCGGCCCCCAGCTCATGGAGGCCGGCGGCGGGCATCCGACCCACCAGTGGTTCGGGATGTATTACGCCGGCCAGTCGGGCAGGCGGCTCCCGGTGCCGATCTTCCAGGCCATCGAGGACTCCGGCATCTATGCGGTGCTCGTCGCACTCGAGCGACGCCTGCGCCGGTGGCCGGACGGCTCGCCCCGCACCGGGTACCCGCCTGGCGCGGTCCTCGCGGTCGGGATGCTGCTGTGGGGCATCGAACGGTTCCTCGACGAGCATCTCTGGCTCGGCGAGGAGGGCCACCTCGGCTCGCTCCTGGTCCAGATCGCGGGCATCGCGCTGGCCGTCGGCGGCCTGGCGCTGCTGGTCGTCGTGCGCCGCCGCTGGAGCGCGTGGCGTGCCGAGGCCGTCGAGCCGCCTGGATCGCCGACCGCCGACCGCGAGGCGCTCCGGCCCGACGAGGTGCGGTCGAGCTAGGCCAGCGCGGGGGGCTCGCCCGGGGAGGGGGCCCGCTCGAGCAGCGTCTGCCACTCGCCCACCCGGGCCGCGAGCTGTTCGGGAGCCAGCAGCAGCGTCGCGTCCGGGACCGCATCGACGAGGGACCGCTGGGCCACGTAGTCCCTCGACGCCGACGCGAACAGGTGGCGTCGCTCGGCGACGAGGTCGGCAGGGGGGGCGGGAACGAGAAACCCGAACAACGCGAAGACCGCGTCCAGGTCGTAGATGCAGGGGGCCCGGCCGAGCAGCCCGGCCCGCTTGCTGGCCAGGACGGCCGCACCGTACAGGACGTCCTCCTTGGACTCGGCGGGGGTGAGCTGGAGGCGGTCCTCGAAGCGGTGCACGAGGCGCAGGGCGAAGCCCTGGTCGGGACCGGGGGTGCCGTGGCGCACCCCGGTCGGGCGGTTCGGTCCGGCCAGGTCGGCGGGCCGGTCGGCCACCCAGTGTCCCGGAACCGAGAGCCGCCTGGCGGTCCTCACTTGGTCGGCCTCGGTGATGGGGACGAAGGTGGGCTGGGCCATTGCGGGGTCAGGGTACCGGATCGGCCTCGAACCGAGGCAACCGGGTGCGCAGCGGTCCATGACCTGAGCCGAACGGGTCGCCGGATGAACCCGGTACCGTCTCGGTCAACGGATCTGTCAGGACGGGCTCCGGATTCAGCAGTGGACCGGGTGCGTCGTCTGATCGAAGCGACCTGCCGACCACGAGGAAGATTCAGAGGAGGACACATGGCGCGGGTTGCGGTGCCCGAAGGGCGGGAGCATCCCGCTGGCACGCATCTGGGACTCGCCCTCGCCCTGATCTGCGGCGCACAGCTGATGATCATGCTCGACGCCACGATCGTGAACGTCGCCCTGCCGACGATCCATCGAAGCCTGCACTTCTCGACCGCCAATCTCGAGTGGATCATCACCGCGTACTCGCTCACCTTCGGCGGGCTGCTCCTCTTCGGCGGCCGGACGGGGGACCTCTTCGGCAAGCGCCGGATGTTCATGGCCGGCATCGGGTTGTTCTCCGTGGCGTCGCTCTTCGGGGGCCTGGCCACCTCGGACGTCTGGTTGATCGTCACGCGGGGCTTCCAGGGAGTGGGCGGCGCCATCGCAGCCCCCACCGCGCTCTCGCTGATCGCCACCACGTTCCCCGAGGGCCAGTCGAGGAACCGGGCCATGGGCGTCTACGCGGCGATGGCCTCGGCCGGGGGCGCGGTCGGGCTCCTGCTCGGTGGGGTTTTCACCGACTACGTCTCGTGGCGCTGGATCTTCTTCGTCAACGTCCCGATCGGCGCGGCCATCCTGCTGCTCGCCCCGCGGATCCTGAGCGAGTCGAACTCCTCGAGGGGGCACCTGGACATCCCGGGCGCGCTGACCGCGACGGGCGGAATGCTCTCGCTCGTCTATGGCCTTTCCAACGCGGCCCAGCACACCTGGGGCAGCACGAGCACCGTCGTCCCCCTCGTGCTCGCGGGCGTCCTGCTGGCGACCTTCGTGGCCATCGAGAAGCGGACCGTCGGCGCCCTGATGCCGTTCGACATCTTCTCGAACCGAAACCGGTCATCGAGCTACGCCATGATGCTGTGCATCGGGACCGCACTGTTCTCGATGTTCTTCTTCCTGACCCAGTTCCTCCAGAACGTCCTCGGCTGGAGCCCGATCAGGACCGGCGTCGGCTTCCTCCCGATGGCCGCGGGCATCGCGGTGGCCGCCGGGGTGGCGTCCCAGTTGGTGGGCCGGATCGGGGTCCGCCTGCCCCTCCTCGTCGGCCCGTCCGCCGCGGTGGCCGGGCTCTTTTGGCTGTCCCGGCTCACGGTCACCAGCACCTACCTGGACATCCTGCTCCCCCTGCTCCTGATCTCGCTCGGGATGGGGCTCAGCTTCGTGTCGCTCACCCTGACCGCCGTCTCGGGGGTCCGGCCCCAGGAGACCGGTCTCGCCTCGGCCCTCCTCAACAGCGGGCAGCAGGTCGGCGGCGCGCTCGGGCTGGCGATCCTGGCCACCGTGGCGATCGACGCGGCCCGGTCCAGGGCCCGCACCCTCATCGAGGCCGCGCACGGACGCGCCAGCCACCTCACGACGGCGATCGCGACGACGCACGGGTACACGACCGCCTTCGAGGTCGGCGCCGGGATCGCCCTCGGCGCGCTCGTGATCTCCATCCTCGGGATCCGCTCGCCCCAGCGGCCCGGGCCGGGGCTCCTCGGCGCGGTCATGGGCCGCGCGACCGAGGTCGCGCCCGAGGACGAGTTCCTCGTCAGAGCGCCGGTGCGCGTCGAGCGGTGACGGCGGCAATCGCCGTCCCGGCCCGCCGACGCCCGGGCCGGCGCCGGCTTAAGCTCCGTTTGTGAGCCCCGGGACCGCTGATGGCGCCGTGCTCCTCGAGTCCGACGTCGGCCACGTGCGGGTGCTCACGCTCAACCGGCCGGCCCAGCGCAACGCGCTCAACACCGAACTGTCCCGGGCGCTCTTCGGGGCGCTCGAGCGGGCCGACGCAGACGACGAGGTGCGGGTGGTCGTGCTCACCGGGACCGACCCGGCATTCTGCGCCGGGGTCGACCTGAAGGAGGCCGCGCTCAGGGCCGGCACGACCTTCTCCCGACTGGAGGCCGGCGGGGTGACCCGCTCGTCGAGGATGCGCACGCCGATCATCGGCGCCATCAACGGCGCCACCTACACCGGCGGGCTCGAGATCGCGCTCGGCTGCGACTTCCTCATCGCGTCGGAGCAGGCCAGCTTCGGCGACACCCATGCCCGGGTCGGGGTCCTCCCGGGGGGCGGCATGACGGCGCGGCTGCCCGGCGGGGTCGGGCTCCGCAACGCCCGGATGCTGTCGATGACCGGCAATGCCATCGACGCGCGCACGGCCGAACGCCTCGGACTGGTCACCGAGGTGGTGCCGCACGAGACGCTCATGGAGCGGGCCATGGAGCTGGCCCAGTCGATCGCCGAGACCGATCCGGCCACAATGCAGGCGCTGAAGCGGATGTACGCCGAGGGGTCGGCGACCACGCTCGGCGAGGCGCTCGCGATCGAGCTCGACATCGCCCGCAGCGTGACCCCCGACTTCGCCGGGCTCGCCGCCCGGCGCGACGCAGTGATGCAGCGCAACCGGGCCCAGCTCCCCGACCGGTAGCGGCCGCTACTTCGCCCGACGGCGCAGCTCGGTCTCGGCCACCCGGCTGGCCAGCGGCCGACCCAGGAGCTCGCGCAGCATCTCGTCCGCGTCGACCAGGCGCTCGAGGTCGACGCCGGTCAGGCACCCGATGTCGTCGAGCAGGTGCACGAGATCCTCGGTGGCGAGGTTCCCGCCGGCGTCGTCGGCGAACGGCGAACCGCCGAGGCCGCCGACCGAGGTGTCGAAGCGGGTCACGCCGAGCTCGATGGCGGCATACGCGTTCACGAGCGCGCTGCCCCGGGTGTCGTGCAGGTGCAGGCCGACCCCGGTCCCGGTCAGGCCGAGGACGTCGCGCAGCCGGCGGGGCGAGGCGACGCCGGTGGTGTCGGCCAGGGTCACGCTCGCGCCGGCCCCGGTGAACCGACCGGCCAGCGCCGCCACCGACTCGGGGTCGATGTCCCCCTCGTAGGGGGAACCGAACGCGCAGGAGATCACCACGTCGGCCTCCGGGACCACCGGGATGATCGACATCGCCTGGGCGGCCGACTCCTCGGTGCCCATCCCGACGTTGCGCTGGCTGTACACCTCCGACGCCGACACCGTAACGGTGACGTGCTCGATCCCGGCCGAGAGGGCCCGCTCGGCGCCGATGAGGTTCGGGACGAGCGCCCACCACGTGCACCCCGATCCGGCGGGGAGCCCGGCGACCACCTGCGCGGCGCCGGCCATCGCCGGCACCGCCCGCTCCGAGACGAAGGCGGCCACCTCCATCGCGCCGAGGCCGGCGGCGGCCAGGGCCCCGATCAGGGCCAGGCGCTGCTCGGGTGCGACCGGGGCCTCGCGTTGCAAGCCGTCGCGGGGACCCACCTCGCGGATCGCCACGGCGATCTCAGGCACCGGGGCCCTCCAGGGCGCCGCGGAGCGAGGCGAGCGCCATGCGCTCCAGGAGGGCGGCCTTCGCCGTGCGCGACAGGCCGTCCCCGAGGTAGGGCGTCGAGTTGATGAGGCCGATCGTCGCATGGGTGGCGGCCCGCCGCAGCTCCGGCGACACGTCCGGGGCGATGCCGCCGAGCGCGTCGACCCACTGTTCGACATAGAGCCGCTGGGTCCGGCGGATCTGCCGTCGGGCCGGTTGGGGGACGTGCGCAAGGTCGCGGGCATGGACCGTGATGAGCTCGGGGTGTCCGAGTGCGAACTCGATCTGCCATCGGAGGAGGGACACCAGCGCGTCGGCCGGGCTGACCGCTTCCTTCATGCAGCGGGTGCCGCCGGCGAGCAGGCGGTCGCTGATGTCCGACAGCATCAGCGTGAGGAGGGACTCCTTCGAGTCGAAGTGCCAGTAGACGGCCGGGCCCGACACGCCGAGCCGCGCGCCGACGTCGTCGACCGAGGTCCCCCCGTAGCCGCGCTCCGCGAACAGTTCCGCCGCCACCTGGAGGAAGTCGGCCCGTCGCGAGCCCCGCGGGCGGGCGCGGGCGGCGGCGGGCGACGGGCTCACGCGGTCATAGTATCCTTAGGGATCGCTAAGGAGAGCCCGTGGAGTTCCGGCCCAGCGACGAGCACCTCGCCTTCCAGAAGACCGTGCGCGACTTCGCGCTCGGCGAGGTCGCCCCGCACGTGGCGGAGTGGGACCGCGACGGCCGGCTGCCCGTCGAAATCGTGCACGCGATGGGCGATCTCGGGCTCTTCGGTCTCCCCTTCCCCGAGGAGTGGGGTGGCGGCGGCGGCGACTTCCTCTCGGTGTGCCTCGCCATCGAGGAGATCGGCCGGGTGGACCAGTCCGTCG
Organism: Acidimicrobiales bacterium; assembly: GCA_036844945.1. Lineage (GTDB taxonomy): Bacteria > Actinomycetota > Acidimicrobiia > Acidimicrobiales > RAAP-2 > Palsa-461. The sequence goes on along the minus strand of DAIUEV010000015.1, from coordinate 19,022 downwards.
GGATCACCCTGTCGGCCGGACTCGGCCTCGGCGCCACCCCCATCTTTCGCTTCGGCACGGACGAGCAACGCGGCCGGTGGCTGCCCGACCTGGTGGCGGGCCGGGCGCTGGCGGCCTTCGGCCTGACCGAGCCGGACGCCGGCAGCGACGCCAGCGCGACCCGGACCCGGGCGACGGAGGCCGGTGACGATTGGGTGCTGAACGGGGCCAAGGCCTTCATCACCAACTCGGGCACCCCGATCACCTCCCTCGTCACCGTCACGGCGAAGACCGAGGACGGGGGAATCTCGTCGTTCATCGTCCCCGCCGGAACTCCCGGCCTGACCGTCCTCCCGGCACCCCACAAGCTCGGGTGGCACGCGAGCGACACGCACGACCTCGCCCTCGACAACTGCCACGTGCCCCGCGACTGCCTGCTCGGCGAGCCTGGGCACGGCTACAAGAACTTCCTGTCGATCCTCGACTCCGGCCGGATCGCGATCGCGTCGCTGGCGGTCGGCTGCGCTCAGGCGTGCCTCGACCACGCGCTCGACTACGCCAAGCAGCGCAACGCCTTCGGCGGGCCGATCGGCCGGTTCCAGGCGGTCGCCTTCTCCCTGGCCGACCTGGCGGTCTCGGTCGAGAACGCGCGCACCTTGACCTACAAGGCCGCCTGGTGCCGCGACACTGGCCAGCCCTTCCGCCAGGAGGCGGCCATGGCCAAGCTCTACGCGACCGAGGCGGCGGTCTCGGCCACCCGCGTCGCCACCCAGGTGTTCGGGGGGGCCGGGTTCATGGAGGAGTCGCCGGTGGCTCGCCTCTACCGGGACGCCAAGATCCTGGAGATCGGCGAGGGGACGAGCGAGATCCAGCGCCTGGTGATCGCCCGGGGACTGGGTCTCCCGGTCGGATGAGCGGCGAGGCCGAGGAGCTCTCGGCCCGGATCGACCGGGCCGTCGCGGGCAACTTCGCCCGGAGCGCCGAGAAGCTGGCCGAGCAGGGGAAGCTCCCGGTCCGGGAGCGCCTGGCGCTGCTCGTCGACCCGGGGACCTTCGTCGAGGACGGGCTGCTCGCCAACACCGACGCGCCCGACCTGCCCGCCGACGGGGTGGTGACCGGCCTCGGCCGGGTCGACGGCCGCCCGACCTGTGTCATCGCCAACGATCCGACCGTGAAGGCGGGGTCCTGGGGCGCCCGGACGGTGGAGAAGATGGTCCGCATGACCGAGCATGCGCTCCGCAACGAGCTGCCCATCGTGTGGCTGGTCGATTCGGCCGGCGCCCGCATCACCGACCAGGTCGAGATGTTCCCCGGTCGCCGGGGGGCCGGCCGCATCTTCTCCAACCAGGTGAAGCTCTCGGGGGTCGCCCCGCAGATCTGCTGCCTCTTCGGGCCCTCGGCGGCCGGCGGCGCCTACATCCCGTCGTTCTGCGATGTGGTGATCATGGTGGAATCCAACGCGTCGATGTACCTCGGCTCGCCCCGCATGGCCGAGGAGGTGATCGGCGAGCGGGTGACGCTCGAGGAGATGGGCGGGGCGCGGATGCACGCGACGGTGTCGGGGTGCGGCGACAACCTCGCCACCGACGACGCCGACGCCATCGAGCAGGCCCGCACGCTCCTCTCCTACCTGCCCGGCTCCTGGCGCCAGGTCCCGCCGGCGGCGGCCCCCGAGCCCGCGTCGCGGAGCCTCACCCGGTCCGACCTGCCCGAAGACGACGCGGCCGGCTACGACATGCACGTTCTCCTCGACGGCCTGCTCGACGCCGACACCCTCTTCGAGATCAAGCCGCTGTTCGCCACCGAGCTCATCACCGGGTTCGCCCGCCTCGACGGCCACGTCGTCGGGGTGGTGGCCAACAACCCGGCCATGAAGGGCGGGGTGCTGTTCGTGGACTCGGCGGACAAGGCCGCCCGGTTCGTGTGGATGTGCGACGCCTACAACGTGCCGCTCCTGTTCCTGGCGGACGTGCCCGGGTTCATGATCGGCACCCAGGTCGAGCGGCAGGGCATCATCCGGCACGGGGCGAAGATGGTGGCGGCGGTCACCGAGGCGAGCGTGCCCAAGATCTGCGTGGTCGTCCGCAAGGCCTACGGCGCCGGCCTCTACGCCATGTGCGGTCCGGCCTTCGACCCGATCGCCACCCTCGCGCTGCCGACGGCCAAGATCGCCGTGATGGGTCCCGAGGCCGCCGTGAACGCCGTCTACGCCAACCGGATCGCCGCCATCGAGGACGAGGGCGAGCGGGCGGCCTTCGTCGCCCGGATGCGCCGGGAGTACGAGGAGGACGTGAACCTCTACCGGCTCGCTGGCGATCTCGTCGTCGACGCGGTGGTGCCCTTCGAGGCCCTGCGCGGCGAGCTGATCGGGCGGTTCTCGGCGGCCGACCCGGCCGACCGCGGCGCCGTGCAGAAGCGCCACGGCGTGCTGCCGGTCTGAGCGATCAGGAGGGCCACGGCTCCGCCCACGGCGCGGGCCGTCGCTCCCGGAACGCCGCGATGCCCGCGGTCGCCTCGTCCGAGGCGAACAACGTCGCCGACAGCTCGCTCGCCCACGCGAACGCCTCGTCTCGCCCCATCGCCGGCACCGTGGCCAGGATGCGCTTGACCGCCGCCAGGGCGCCCGGGCCCCCGAGCAGCAGCCGGCCCACCACCTCGTCGACCGCCGCGTCGAGCTCGGCCGCCCCCACCGCCCGGGTGATCAGCCCGACCTCGGCCGCCCGGACCGCGTCGAACCGCTCCCCGGACAAGAAGAGCTCGGCCGCCTCGGCCCGGCGCATCTTGGCCAGGCAGACCACCGAGATCACGGCCGGGGCCACCCCGAGCCGGACCTCGCTGAACGCGAAGCGCGCGTCGGTGGCCGCGACCGAGATGTCGCAGGCCGCGGCCAGGCCGACCCCGCCACCGAGGCACTGCCCGGCGATCCGTCCGACCACCGGCTTGCCGATGTCCTGGACCAGCCGGAGGATCCCGGCGATGTCGTAGCGGGCGGCGGTGGCCGCCGCGACCGAGAGGTCGGCCCCGGCGCAGAAGATCGTCCCGGTGTGGGTGAGCACCACCACCCGGACCGCGGGGTCGTCGGCCGCCGCGGCGAGGTCGTCGCCCAGCGAGTCGAGCATCTCGGTGCTGAGCGCGTTGCGCTTCTCCGGCAGATCGAGCGTGATGGTGGCCACGCCGCCCGCCGTCTCGGTTGTGGTGGGCCGCCCCACGTGCCTCCCTCGCCGCCGGTCGGCCGACTGTAGGCCCCCGTCCCGGGCCGGCGTCGGCCGGGGCGGAGGGTCAGCGTCTCGGGATCAGCCGCCCACCGAGTTGAGCCAGGCCTGCGCGACCGCAGGCGGCTGTTCCTGCTTGGCGGTGTCATCGAGGTTCAGCTTGGAGATGGCGTTGGTGGTCAGCTTGGCGTCGATGGCGTTGAGGAGCCTCGCCACCTGGGCGGTGTCGACGGACTTGCGGATCACCGGGACGATGTAGTCGGCCCCCTCGAGGTGCTTGTTGTCGGTCAAGGCCACGAAGTTGTTCGACACGACGTTGCCGTCGCTCGAGAACAGCTCCACCACCTGCACCTCCCCGCCCTTCAGCGCGGCCACGCTCAGCGGGCCGGCCTCGTCGAGGGACTTGAAGCCGGCGAAGTGCAGCCCGTAGACCTTCTCGAGTCCCGGCTCGCAGCCGGCGAAGGTCGGGCACTCGGGCGGCCCGCCGAGGGTCAGCTTGGAAGCGTAGGGCTTCAGGCTGGACAGCGTGGTCAGGTGGTACTTGCTCGCCGTGGCCTTGGTGACCGCGAACACGTTGGTGTCGAGCGCCTTCGAGGCCGGCAGCACCGTCACCCCGAAGGGGGCGAGCGCCCGCTGGTCGGCCGGGATGGCCGTCGTGATGTTGTCGCCGGCCTTCTGCGGGTTGCCGCCGTGGAGGAAGCCGAGCAGAGAGGCGGCGTAGTCCGGCTCGAGGTTGATCTGCCCCTTCTCGATGGCGGGTACGACGATCGCCCGGGTGCCCAGGGCCGGCTCGACCGTGACGGTGAAGCCCGCCTTGCGGAGGACGTCCGCCCAGATGTTGGAGACGATCGCCTGCTCTTCGAAGTTGGTGGAACCGATCACGATGCTCGGCTTGGAGCTCGCCGCGGACGCCGCCGGGGCGGCGGCCAGCGCGCCGGCGGCTGCCGCGAGCAACGCGGCGCCGGCGAGGAGGACACGGACACGGGACATCGGGTTCGCCTTTCCTGAAGGGACCAGTTGGGAGAGGGGTCTAGCGCACTATGACGATTCCGCGACCGGTGCCTTTCGAAACTTCGACGGAATCCCGAGGTATTTGATCAGATTTTGGCCTCGGCGTGCCTTCACCACCCGGCCGGACGACCGGCCAGCGAGAGCGTCCGCTCCCGCCGGAGCGGGGGCGGGGTGAGCAGCCGCCCGGCCGTTCCGAGGACGCCGGCCACGAGGGCGGCCATGGCCGCCACGAGGAGCGCCCCGGCCACCGACTCGACGGTGTTCTGGGTGTTGAGCCCGGCGAGCACGTAGGTGCCGAGGTCCGAGTACCCGACGTAGGCGGCCAGGGTCGAGGTCGCCACGACCTCGATCGCGGCCGTCCGGACGCCGGCCATCACGAAGGGGACGGCCAGCGGTGCCTCCACCCTCGACAGGATGCTGGCGCCCCGCAGCCCCATGGCCCGCGCGGCGTCGCGCACATCGGCGTCCACCTCCCGCATACCGACGTAGGTGTTGGTGAGGATGGGCGGGATCGCGAGCACGGTCAGCGCGATCCACGACGCGAGGAAGCCGTCCCAGCGCAGCGAGATCGACGGCTGGATGGCGAGCAGGGTGAGGAGGGCGAGGGTCGGCACGGCCCGGAAGGCGTTGGCCGCGTTGACGGCCACCAGCGCCCCCCGGCCGGTGTGGCCGAGCACCAGTCCGAGGCCCCCTCCGAGCACGAGCGCGGTGACCACCACCGCCGCGCTCAGCTCGAGCGATCGGCCGAACAGCACGGGGATCCCGCCCGTCCCGCTCCAGTAGGCCGAGGTCGTGAACCAGTGGAACAGCCGGTCGAGGAAGGACACGGCTCAGCCCTCGCTCCGGGCCCGCCGGATCCCGCGCGACCACGGGACGACGAGGCGCTCCGCGCCGACGAGGAGGAGGTCGGCGACCGCCGCGAGGGCGATCGAGAGCACGAGCCCCACGATGATCGGCGTGTTGTAGGCGATGTTGAAGCCGTAGGTGATCTGCTGGCCGAGCCCACCGAGCCCGATCAGCGCGGTGACCGTGACCAGCCCGATCACCGTCGACATGGCCACCCGCAGCCCGGCGAAGATGTACGGGAGGGCGAGGGGAAGGTCGACCCGGAGCAGCTCGGCCCGGCGCGAGTAGCCGAGGGCGGTCGCCGCCTCCCGCGCGTCGGCCGGCACCGCGTTCAGCCCGGCCACGGTGTTCCAGATCAGGATCAGAAGCGTGTAGCCGACCAGCGCGACCTCGGCGGTCACCCACGAGCGGGGCGGGACGTAGCCGGTGATGCCGCCCAGGATCGCGAACAACGCCAACGACGGGATGATGTAGAGCGCGCTGGCCACCCCGAACGCGGGCGCCCGGATGAGCCGGTATCGCCAGGCCAGTACCCCGACAGGCACCGAGATCGCCGCGCCGATCGCCACCGCGATAAGGCTCAGCTCGATGTGCTGCACCAGGTCGGCCTGGATCTGGCCCCACTGGCCGGTGACGTAGCTCCACCGGAAGAACGGGTTGCCCGCCAGGAGCACGAGCCCGACGTTACCGGGGGCGGTGACGCGGGCCCGGGGTACGGAGCCGGTGGACACCGACGCCTGGGTAACGTCGGCGGTGGTGATCGCGCTCGAGCGGGTGACCAAGCGCTACGGGCGCGACTCGGTCGCGGTGGCCGAGCTCAGCTTCAGCGTCGGCGACGGCGAGCTATGCGTGCTGGTCGGGCCGTCGGGCTGCGGCAAGACCACCACCCTGCGGATGATCAACCGGCTCATCGAGCCGAGCGGCGGCCGGATCCTCATCGACGGCACCGACGTGTTGCAGATGGACCCGGTGACGCTGCGCCGGGGCATCGGGTACGTGATCCAGCACGGCGGTCTCTTCCCCCACCGCCGCATCGCCGACAACGTGGCCACGGTCCCCCGCCTGCTCGGCTGGGACCGCTCGAGGATCGACCGGCGGGTCAACGAGCTGCTCGAGCTGGTGGGCCTCGACCCCGACCGCTACGGGCGCCGGTACCCGCACGAGCTCTCCGGTGGCGAGCGCCAGCGGGTCGGCGTGGCCCGGGCGCTCGGTGGCGACCCGCCCGTACTCCTCATGGACGAGCCCTTTGGCGCGGTCGACCCGGTGACCCGGGGACGGCTCCAGCAGCAGCTGCTCGACCTGCAGCAGGAGCTGGAGAAGACGATCGTGTTCGTCACCCACGACATCGAGGAGGCGGCCCGCCTCGGCGACCGCATCGTGGTCCTGTCGAAGGGGGGCGTGCTGGAGCAGCACGACACCCCCTCCGAGGTGTTGGGCCGTCCGGCGACCCCCTTCGTGGCCGACTTCGTCGGGTCCGACCGGGGGGTGCGCCGCCTCGGGGTCACCGCGATCGCCACCGAGGACCTCTTCCACCCGCCGGCCGTCCCCCCCGACGTCTCCATGCTCGACGCGAGGGCGCTCGCGGCCGGGGCCGACAGCCGCTGGGCGCTCGTGGTGGACGCGGCCGACCACCTCCTCGGCTGGATCGACCTCGACCCCGGCCGCGGTGGCGCGGTCGCCGACCACGTGGTCGAGTTCGGGGTGCAGGTGCCGCTCGGGACGTCGCTGCGCGCCGCGCTCGGGGAGATGCTGCAGCACGACGTGCGGTGGGTGCCGGTCGTCGACGGTGACCGCTATGTCGGGATACTCACCCCCAACGCGCTCCACGCGGCGATGCGGCGATCCGTCGGCGGCGAGCCGAGCGCGCCCGAGGGGCTGGAGTGACCGAGAGGGTCGGTCCCGACCGACCGGGAGGGAGAGACGGGCCCGTGACCGAGGCCTTGGACGACGCGCTGCCGGCCGACACGGTCGGGCTGCTCGAGGGGATCGCCTCCACCCGCGCCATCCGCCGCTACCGCGACGAGCCGGTGCCCACGAACGCGCTCCGGGCGATCCTCTTCGCGGCCACCCGGGCTCCGAGCGGCTCCAACCGGCAGCCCTTCCGGCTGCTCGTGCTCACCGACGGCCCGAAGGCCGTGCGGGCGAAGGCGCTGATCGCGGCATCGGCCCGCCGCATCTGGGGCGCCAAGCGGGAGGTGGACTCCTACGACTCGGGCACCGGGGCGGTCGCCGACTCGCCGAAGGCGCGCACGGCGCGGACCATGCAGGAGTACGTCGACCACTTCGAGCGGGTGCCGGTTCTGATCCTGCCCTGCCTGGTGCGCTACCGGGCCCCGCACCCGCTCGAGGGCGCCTCGGTCTACCCGGCGTGCCAGAACCTGCTCCTGGCGGCGCGCGCGCTCGGGTACGGCGGGGTCATGACCGGCTTCCACTTCGGCGCCGAACCCGAGCTGCGCGAGCTCTTCGGCCTCCCCGACCACGTCTTCATCGCCGCCACCATCACGCTCGGCCGGCCGGTGGGCGCACACGGGCCGGTCCGCCGCCGCCCGATGGGAGAGCTCGTCTACGAGGAGGAGTGGGAGAGGGCGCCGACATGGGCGGTCGACCCCGAGGGGACGAGGCACACCTCGGCCGGGCCGCCGACCCGGGAGGCCTGAGCAGGCCCGCCCGGTGGAGGCGCAATCAGGCGGGCCCCGGGAACCAGACGCTCAGCCCAGAGTCGGCCCCGATCGGCAACCCGAGCGCCCGGTCCACGAGGACGTGGTTCCGAAGGTCGTCGAGCAGTCCCCGGGCATCGAGCCGGCGGCCGACCAACGCCGTCGACTCGGGCAGCGGGTCCGTGGTGGTCCGGGCCTGATACACCTCCACGGTCTGCACACCGGCAGCGATCGCCCGGGCACACACCCCACGCATGTAGAACCGATTGAACTCGCCCTCGGCGATGGCGACTGCCGCCTCCGGAGGCACCACGTCGGGGGGGCGGCCCTTGAGGGCGGTCTCGGCTCGGTTCAAAAGACCGCGCGATCGGATGACCGTCGCAAGGGTCGACGGAGTCCCCGTGTCAATCGCCTCCAGGAGCAAACCGGGATACTCGCGCAGGCCGGCGCTGTTGAGACGATCGCTGAGGTACAGCCTCCCCGAGGAGATATCCCGTTCCACCTCGGTGCGCATGTGGGCCCGGGTCGCCGAGTCGAGATCGACCAGGTTCATGGCCGTGCCGCCTGTGGATGTCAGGGCCCAAGGTCTGGGATAGCCGGGCCGATGCTACAGGTGTTGCGCAGAATCTTCCTGGTGACAGTTCCATTGCGGGGATTGGGCGGGGGTTCGCCCCCCGCTCCGCCGAGCCCTATGGCCAGAGCGACCGGACCGGGCCGAGCCGGTCCGTCATCAGCTTCGAGGTCGAGTCGAACACCATGGTCTCGCGGCCCTCGCCGAACGGCTCCCAGCCGGGTGACCCTTCGGCCACGAACGCCACCCACGCGGCGTGCATCTCATCGGCGAGGTCCTGGGGCGGATCCTCGCCGGCGACCACCGCCACGTGCTCGTCGTGCAGCACGTCGAACACGAAGGGGAGGTCGAGGCAGTGCACCGCGCCGATGCCGCCGAGCCCCGGCGAGCGCCACGCGAACTCGTAGTGGTAGGTGGGAGCCCGGCGCGCCTCGGCGACCCGCAGGGCCGGGACCCTGAACGTGCGGTCGGTGACGGCCTGGCCCATCGCGTCGCCCGGTGACGCAGCCCCGGCCCGGTAGGTGGCGACCCCGGCGTCGTCGAGTCCCATGCCCCGCAGCGCCGAGTCGGCCGCATCGTCGTCCATCGGGGCCATCCGGGCCATCGCGTTGAACTCCTCAGCCGTCGTCCCGATCAGCACCTCGAGCCCGTCGGTCGCTCCGGCCGCCACCGCCCGCATCGGCCGGACCGGCACGAGTTCGCCGTCGACGAAGGGGGAGAACGGGAGCCCGCGTCCCGCTCGGACGGCCGACTCGCCCTCCCCCGCCGTGGCGGCGGTCTGGGCGGCCACCAGCGCCACCGGGTCGACGGCCGACAGCCCGGCGCGGTCCGGGGTCACACCGAGATGGCCGGCCACCCGGCGGGTCAGCTCGAGCGCGGCGTCCTCGGAGGGCGCCGGGAACACCGAGCCGCTCATGGGGAGGGCGGCCCGGAACATCCCCTTCGCCCGCGGCAACGTGGCGAGCAGCAGGGACGCCGCGCCGCCGGCGCTCTGCCCGCCCACCGTGACCCGGGCGGGGTTGCCGCCGAAAGCGACGACGTTGCGCTGCACCCACTCGAGCGCGGCGATCCAGTCGAGCACCGCGCGGTTGGGCGGCGCGCCGGGGATGTGGAGGAAGCCCTCCGCCCCGAGGCGGTAGCCGACGCTCACCACCACGACCCCGTCGCGGGCGAAGCGGTCCCCGTCGTACCAGGTGCTCGACGGGGTGCCCGTCGTGAAGCCGCCGCCGTGGATCCACACGAGGACCGGGAGCCCGGCGGCGCCGAGGTCCGGCGTGAACACGTTCAGCGACAGGCACTCCGGGGCGTCGCCGCCGTCGATCGTGGGCTCCGGGATGAGGGTGAAGCCGGACTCGGGCTGCGGCGCGGTCGGGGCCGACTCGGTCGCCGGCCGCTCCCCCTCCCAGCGATCGGGCACCTCGGGGGCGCCGAAGCGCCTCGGCCCGAACGGTGCCTTCGCATAGGGGATCCCCCGGAAGGCGACGCCGTGCTCGGTGGTGTACCCGCGCACCGCCCCCCGGTCGGTCGTGGTCACTGGCTCGGGCATCGGCACCTCCTGCTCGCCCGGCGGGCGGCCGGGGACACAGCGTCGCGCGGGCCGTCCTAGCCCGGCGTCGGCCCGGTCCCCGCCAGTTCGGGGTCGGACCTCGACCGGGCCGCGACGAGTACGCCGCCGCAGACGAGGACCGCCCCGAGCACCTGCAGCGCGCGCGGCCGCTGGGACAGGACCACGGCCGCCAGCACCATCGACGCCGCCGGTTGGAACAGCAGGAGGAGCGACGCCAGCGCGGCGGGCAGCCTGGGCAGCGACGAGGTGATCAGCAGCCAGCCGAGGGTCTGGCTGGTGAGCGCGAGGACCACGAGCCACCCGAACGCGCCTAAGGACAGCGAGAAGTGCATCTGGCCGACGGCCAGGCCGAACACGAGGGCGGCCAGGCCGGCGCCGGCGGTGGCGTCGGCGAGGGGGCCGGCCACCTGGGGCCCCCGCTCGGTGCTCCGCCGGAACACCAGGATGAACACCGAATAGGCGACCGAGGCGCTGACCCCGTAGAGGACCCCGGAGACCGGGTGGAAGCCGGCCGCGGCATGGCCCTCGACGCCGGCGAGCAGGATGACCCCGGCCACCACGACGGGCAGCGCCAGCAGGAACCGGGCGTGGGGTCGCTCCCGAAGCAGCACCCATGCGATGGCGGTGACGAACAGCACCTGGAGATTGGCGAGCACCGTCGCGATCCCGGCCCCGACGTCGTAGATGGCGTGCGTCCACAGCACGAGGTCGACCCCGAGGAACGCGCCGGCCAGGAACGACTGGCCGCGGACCCGCCAGGGCCGGGTCCCCCGGTGCCGCGCCTCGACGGCCGCCAAGGGAACGAGCACCGGCAGGGCGAGGAGGCATCGGTAGAAGGACGTCGTGCCCGGGCTGGTGTCGGCCAGGCGGGAGACGATCGCCGACGACGAGATGCACGCGGCGCCGAGCAGGGTGGGGACGACCGGGCTGACCCTCCCGGCGAGGAGCGGGGCCGCGGGCAGCTGCCGTTGCCGGTCGGCCCGCGAGCGCACCGTCACGACGCTACGGCAACGCGGCCCGACCGCCCCGCGCGTGGATGCCCCGGTCGGGGTCCCTCAATGCCCGATCTGGGACCGACCCGGACCTTGGTCAGGCGGCCGAGGCGCGCAGAAGGCCGAGCACGATCGAGTCGTACAGCGCCTGCCAGCTGGCCTCGATGATGTTCTCGGACACGCCGATGGTGGTCCAGGTGTCCTCCCCGTCGCTCGTGTCGACGAGGACTCGTGTCACCGCGCCGGTACCGAGGCCGGTGTCGAGCACCCGCACCCGGTAGTCAGTCAGGTGGATCCCCGCGAGGGCGGGGAAGTGGGGCCCGATCGCCTGGCGCAGCGCCGCGTCGAGCGCGTTGACCGGCCCGTTGCCCTCGGCGGTGGCGACGATCCTCGCCTCCCCCACGTGCACCTTGACGGTGGCCTCGGTCGTCACCGGCGCCTGCCCCCGGGGCGCTCCCGGCGGGGTGCCGTGGTCGGTGATGACGCGGAACGACTCGACCGAGAAGTAGTCGGGCTCCCATCCGGTCGCCCGCCGCAGCAGCAGCTCGAGCGAGCCGTCGGCCACCTCGAAGTGGTAGCCCTCATGCTCGAGGCGCTTCAGCTCGTCGAGCACCCGCCCAAGGACCTCGCCGTCGAGGTCGAGGCCGATCTCCGTCGCCTTCATGGCGAGCGTGGAACGGCCGGCCATCTCCGAGACGACCACCCGCATCCCGTTGCCCACCAGGTCGGGCGACACGTGCTCGTACAGGTCGCGTCGACGAGCGACCGCGCTCGCGTGCAGTCCCCCCTTGTGGGCGAACCCGGAGGTCCCCACGTACGGCTGCTGGGGGCTGAGGGCGATGTTCACCAACTCGGCGATGTGATGGGACACCGCCGTCAGGCGCTCGAGCCGCTCGGGCGGGATGGTCCGCACGTTCAGCTTGAGCGTGAGGTCGGGGATCGCCGCGGCCAGGTCCGCGTTGCCGGCCCGCTCGCCATAGCCGTTGACGCAGCCCTGCACGTGGGTGGCGCCGGCGCCGACAGCCGCCAGGGTGTTGGCCACCGCGCACCCGGTGTCGTTGTGACAGTGGATGCCGATCTGGGCCTCCATCCGCGCCCTGACATCGAGGACGATGGCGGCCACGTCGTGGGGCAGGGTGCCGCCGTTGGTGTCGCAGAGCACCAGGGCCTCGGCTCCGGCCTCCTCGGCGGCCCGCAACACCCGGAGCGCGAACTCGGGGTTGTGCAGGTAGCCGTCGAAGAAGTGCTCAGCGTCGAGGAAGACCCGCTTGTCCCGCCGGCGCAGGAAGTCGACGGAGTCCGCCACCATCGCCACCGCCTCATCGAGGTCGGTGCGCAGCGCGTCGGTGACGTGGCGGTCCCAGGACTTGGCCACGATGCAGACGGTCGAGGTGTCCGCCTCGACGAGCTTGCGGAGAGTGTCGTCGGTGTCCGCCGCGGCGCCCGCCCGGCGGGTGGAACCGAAGGCGACGAGCGTCGAGGTGGCGAGGCGAAGCTCGGTCGGCGCGCGGCGGAAGAACTCGTCGTCCTTCGGATTGGCCCCGGGCCAGCCCCCCTCGATGTAGGCCACCCCGAGGTGGTCGAGCTGCTCGGCGACCCGGAGCTTGTCGTCGACGGTGAGCGACAGTCCCTCCTGCTGGCTGCCGTCCCGGAGCGTGGTGTCGAAGACGTCGACCGCGTCGGGCCAGCGGGGCATCGCGAAGTCGTGCGCCCCGGCCCCGTGACCATGGCCGGGACGCCCGTGGTCAGTCGACATAGTCGAGCCAGTCCTTGTACCGGTCGATCTCGCCCCGGACGGTGGCGAAGAAGGTGGACTGGATCTCCTTCGTGATGGGGCCCGGCCGGCCCGAGCCGACCTCCCGGTCGTCGACGGCGCAGATCGGCACGACCTCGGCGGCGGTCCCGGTGAGGAACGCCTCGTCGGCCAGGTAGAGGTCGGTCCGGATCATCGGTTCGTGGGTCACCGGATAGCCCAGGTCGGCGGCGATGGCCTCGACCGAGCGCTGGGTGATGCCGTCGAGGGCGCCGGCGTCCGACGCGGGCGGGGTGATCAGCCGGTCGCCGCACACGATGAAGACGTTCTCGCCGGTGCACTCGCTCACATGGCCGTCGGGGGCGAGCAGGATCGCTTCGTCGTAGCCGGCCTTCAGTGCCTCGACCTTGGCCAACGACGAGTTGAGGTACATCCCCGTGCTCTTCGCCGCGGTGGGCACCGCGTTCGGATCGTGCCGCTGCCACGAGCTCACCTTCACCCGGACCCCGTTGGCGATGCCCTCGTCGCCGAGGTAGCTCGCCCACGGCCAGGCCGCGATGGACACGTTCACCGGGCAGGGCAGGGGGTTGAGCCCCATCTCGCCGTAGCCGAGGTAGATCAGCGGCCGCAGGTAGCAGCCGTCGTGCAGCCCGTTCACCCGCACCACCTCGCGGGTCGCCTCGATCAGCTGCTCGAGATTGTAGGGAACGTCGATCATGAGCACCTTGGCCGACGCGAAGAGCCGCTCGATGTGCTCTCGCAGCCGGAAGACCGCGACGCCGTTGCTGGTCTTGTACGCGCGGATGCCCTCGAAGACCCCCGAGCCGTAGTGCATGGTGTGGGTGAGCACGTGCACCTTGGCGTCGGCCCAGTCGACGAGCTCGCCGTCCATCCAGATCTTCTCGGTCGGGGTAATGGGCATCTCAGAGCCTTTCTGCGATTGCGGTGCCGATGCCGACGGTGGTCCATCGTTCGGCCCCGGCGGGGGGATGGGAGAGCTGGTCACTCAGGACGAAGTCGGCGACGGCCTTCTCGATCCGGGCGGCCGCGTCGGTGTCGCCCAGGTGGTCGAGCATGAGCGCGGCCGACCGGATCGCCGCCAGCGGGTTGGCGACGCCCTGGCCGGCGATGTCGTGGGCGGCCCCGTGCACCGGCTCGAACATCGAGGGCCCCGTCCGCGCCGCGTTGAGGTTGGCCGAGGCGGCCAGCCCGATGCCTCCGCAGACGGCTCCGGCCAGGTCGGTGAGGATGTCCCCGAACAGGTTGTCGGTCACGATGACGTCATAGGCGCGGGGGCGCTCGACCATGTAGATGCAGGCGGCGTCCACGTGCTGGTAGTCCCGGGCCACGTCGGGGTACTCGGAGGCCACCTCGGCCACGGTCCGCTGCCACAGGTCCCCGGAGAAGGTGAGCACGTTGGTCTTGTGCACGAGGGTCAGATGGCGGCCCGGGCGCCGCTCAGCCAGATCGAAGGCGAACCGGACGCAGCGCTCGACCCCCATCCGCGTGTTCACCGATCCCTGGGTCGCGACCTCGTGAGGGGTCCCCTTCCGGAGGAAGCCACCCTCGCCGGCGTAGGTCCCCTCGGTGTTCTCCCGGATGACCACGAAGTCGGCACCGTCGGCCACCGAGCCGGGAGCACCGGTGAAGGGGCGCAGGTTGATGTAGAGGTCGAGCTCGAAGCGGAGCCGCAGCAACAGCCCGCGCTCGAGCGTCCCCGGCGGCACCGTCGTGTCGCCGATCGGAGGGCCGATCGCGCCGAGCAGGATCGCGTCGTGTGCCCGCAGCTCGTCGAGGACCGAGTCGCTCAGCACCTCGCCGGTGCGCACGTACCGGGCGGCCCCGAGGTCGTAGTCGGTCGTCGTGAGCGCCACGCCGGCCGCCTCGACCACCTTCAGCGCCTCGCCGAGCACCTCGGGCCCGATCCCGTCCCCGCCGATCACCGCGACGGCGTGGCCGCTCATCGGGCGGCCTCCGGGCCCACGCTCGGCGGGCGCTCGTCGTCGTAGTGCTGACGCATCGGGCTCTCTTCAGTGTGCTGCATCGGGTGTTCGGACCGGTCCGGAAAATGAAAAACCGCCCACCAAGTGGACGGTCGGGCAGGCACGTACCGGGGGCACGTGCCTACATGATGATGATTACGCGGGCGTCGGTGGGGCGCATGGGACCGACATTCTCCCCCACCACGGACCCGGCCGTCAACCACCGCGACGTCACCTCGACCTGGTCGCGGCCCAATTCCGGTTGACAGGGCCCGGCGCCGCCTGCTGGTCTTCGTGCACCAGGGAAGGGGTGGATGTGGTCTTCGTGTGCTCGGGCGGGGGTCGCCCGCCCTCGGCCCGAACGTGGTGCAGTGGCCCCCGGGCGCCCGGCGACCGGACCGCGCTCGAGGCCGTCTCGCCGGAGCTCCCGGCATGAGCGAACCAAGGGGCGCCCTCTCCCTCGATGAGCTCCGCCATCTGGTCGAACAGGGCGAGATCGACACGGTCCTGCTCGCGCTCACCGACATGCAGGGCCGGCTCCAGGGCAAGCGCTGCCATGCCCCCTACTTCCTCGACCAGGTGGTCCCGCATGGCGCCGAGGCGTGCAGCTACCTGCTGGCGGTCGACGTCGACATGCGGACCGTGGACGGGTACGCGATGTCGTCGTGGGAGCGGGGCTACGGGGACTTCGCCCTGAAGCCGGATTTCGCCACCCTGCGCCGCGTGCCCTGGCACCCGGCCACCGCGCTGTGTCTGGCCGACCTCGAGTGGGCCGACGGCTCGCCGGTGGTGGCCTCCCCCCGCCAGATCCTGCGGGCCCAGGTGGAGCGGCTGCGCCAGCGCGGCTGGACCGGCCTCGCCGGCACCGAGCTCGAGTTCGTCGTGTTCCGCGGCACCTACGAGGAAGCATGGCAGAAGGCCTACCGCGACCTCGTTCCGGCCAACCTGTACAACGTCGACTACTCATTGCTCGGCACCGGGCGCATCGAGCCGCTCTTGCGCCGCGTCCGCAATGAGATGGCAGGGGCCGGTTTGCGTCCGGAGTCCGCCAAAGGCGAGTGCTTCCCCGGCCAGCACGAGATCGCGTTCCGCTACGCCGAACTGCTCGGCACCGCCGACGATCACGTGGTCTACAAGGCCGGAGCGAAGGAGATCGCGGCGCAGGAGGGAATGGCCCTCACCTTCATGGCCAAGTTCGACGAGCGCGCCGGCAACTCGTGCCACGTCCACCTCTCGCTGCGCGACACCGACGGCCGGCCGGTCTTCGGCCTCGGCGACGACGGCCGGCCGGACGGCGCGTTCGCCGGATTCATGGCGGGGCTCCTCGCCACCCTCCCCGAGCTCACCCTGCTGCTCGCGCCCAACATCAACAGCTACAAGCGCTTCGCGGAAGGGAGCTTCGCCCCCACCGCGGTCGCTTGGGGCAACGACAACCGCACCTGTGCCCTCCGGGTGGTGGGACACGGCGACTCGCTCCGAGTAGAGAACCGGGTCCCGGGCGGTGACGTCAACCCCTACCTGGCGCTCGCCGCCCTGGTGGCGGGCGGGCTGCACGGGATCGAGGAGGGAATCGAGCTCGAGCCCGAGTTCGTCGGCAACGCCTACGCCGACCCGGATCTCGCCCGCATCCCGTCCACCATGCGCGAGGCGGCCGGGCTCTTCGAGAACAGCGAGGTGGCCAGGATCGCATTCGGCGACGAGGTGGTGGACCACTACGTCAACATGGCGGGGGTCGAGCTCACCGCGTTCGAGTCCACGGTGACCGACTGGGAGCGCTTCCGAGGCTTCGAGCGGTTGTGAGGAGCCCGACACCCGTCAAGGACGCGCCGACGGCCGAGACCCCGGAGAGACGGTGACAGCGAGGCTGGAGGGGAAGGTCGCGGTCATCACCGGTGCGGCCGGCGGGATCGGCCGGGCCAGCGCCTTGCGGTTCGCGGCCGAGGGTGCCCGGGTCGTCGCCGCCGACCTGGTGGCCGAGGGGGCGGCGGAGGTGGCGGAGCAGGTGGGGGGCATCGGCCTGCAGGTCGACGTCACGAGCGCTGCGCAGGTGCAGGCCATGTACGAGCGGGCGGTCGACACCTACGGCGGAATCGACATCTGTTTCAACAACGCCGGCATCTCCCCGCCCGAGGACGACTCGATCCTCACGACCGAGGAGGACGCCTGGGCCAGGGTCCAGACCGTCAACCTGACGAGCATCTTTCTGTGCTGCCGGTACGGGATCCCCCACCTCCTCGAGCGGGGCGGCGGGTCGGTGATCAACACCGCGTCCTTCGTCGCCGTGCTCGGGTCGGCCACCTCCCAGATCTCCTACACCGCGTCGAAGGGCGGCGTGCTCGCCATGTCCCGCGAGCTCGGCGTCCAGTTCGCCCGGGAGGGGATCAGGGTCAACGCCCTGTGCCCCGGCCCCGTCAACACCCCGATGCTGCGGGAGCTGTTCGCCAAGGACCCCGAGCGGGCCGCCCGTAGGCTGGTCCACGTGCCGATGGGACGCTTCGCCGAGCCCGAGGAGATCGCGGCGGCCGCCGCCTTCCTCGCGTCCGACGATGCGTCGTTCATCACGGCCTCCACTTTCCTCGTCGACGGCGGGATCCACGGTGCCTACGTCACCCCCCTCTGACCCACCCGGCGGGGCGGGGCGGCGACCGGTCATCGGGATCACCGCGGGCGAGCTGGTCGCGAGCTACGGGGTGTGGAAGGAGCGCGCATCGCTCGTCCCGGCCGACTACATCCACGCCGTGGCCAACGCGGGAGGGGTCCCCGTCGTGCTGTCGCCGGTGGCCGGCATCGCCGACGCGCTGGCGGAGCGGATCGACGGGCTGATGCTGACCGGCGGGGTGGACGTCGACGCGGGGCTCTTCGGGGCCGAACGCCACCCCAGGGCCCAGCGACCCGACCCGACGCGCGACCGCTTCGAGCTCGACCTCCTCGACGCGGCGGAGGAACGCGGGCTCCCGGTGCTCGCCATCTGCCGGGGCATCCAGGTGGTGAACGTGTGGCGGGGCGGCACGCTGCACCAGCACCTGCCCGACCTCGGGGCCGACCCCGACCACATGGCGGTGCCCGGGGTCTATGGCCGCCATCGGGTCCGGGTCGACCCGGCCAGTCGCCTCGGGGCGATCGTCCGACGGGAGGAGCTCGACGTCCCGACCCACCACCACCAGGCGCCCGACCGGGTCGGAAGCGGCCTGGTCGCCAGCGCGTGGGCCATCGACGGCACGGTCGAGGGCCTCGAAGATCCCTCCTCCCGCTACCTCATCGCGGTCCAGTGGCATCCCGAGATGGACGAGGATCTCACGCTGTTCTCGAGCCTGGTGGCGGCCGCCACACCGGCAGCGGTGGCCCGACGGGCCTGAGAACGCTCGCACCAAGGCCCACCGCCCACCCGCCACCGACAGTCCGCGATGTCGGGCCGCTCCCAGTGCGCGGACCCTTCCTAACCGGCTCTCTCACGCGCGATCGGTTGTTGAAGTTCCATGACGTTGGCGGACTCGTCGTCGTCGTGCCACTCGTGGTAGATCTCCCGGCAGTCGCCGATGAGGTGGTAGCCGCTGTCGTCGATCCAGCGAACGAGCGCCTCCCAGGCGGCGATGATGCCGTCGTTACCTCCCCGGTAGACAGCGGACGCGACCTCGATCACCGGGAGCTCGATGACGCGCACATTCTCTGAGTCGGGTACCTCCTGATCACCGATGTCGAAACCGGCGTGCAGCACGATCTCGCCTTCTGCGACGGTGCCGCCTTCGTCCTCGTAGACCGCGACCGAGATGCCCGGCTTGGCGTGGGCGGCCTCGAGGTGGGAGATCACCTGGGGCATCAGCCGCCCGAAGGCCGCCCCGATGTCGTCGTGGGTCAGCCCGCGTGCCGTGGACTGGGCCACGCGGACCGGTTGGGTGTGCTTGATGACGATGTCCTGCAGCTCCACGGTGTCACTCCATTCCAGTGCTCGGAGGTGCGCCTCGACCCGCCGAAGGCGTTCCTGCTCCTCTCCTACGGTCTGCTCGATCTGGGCGTGGCGCATCCGCAGCATCCCGCGAAGCTCCTCGACGGTGATCTCCTCGGAGAGAACCTGTCGGATCTGTTCCAAGCCGAAGCCCATGTCGCGCAACGCCACGATGCGGTGCAGTCGCCCCAGTTGATGGACGCTGTACAGGCGGTAACCGCTTCCCAAGTCGACCCGATCGGGATTGAGGAGTCCGATCTCGTCGTAGTGGCGCAACATGCGGGGTGAGATCTGGCCGAGCCGGGCGAACTCTCCGATGTTCAACATGACACGACCATTGATACGCCTTCACACCGTGTGAAGGTCAAGCAATTCCCGGTTTCGGAGCCCCCTCCGCTGCCCCCGACGAACAAACCGAGCCCGGGCGAGCGTCGGACGGACGGTGCAGGGTCACCTCGCCGAGGCATGGGGCCGTCGTGGGCCCCTTCCGAATCAGGCCCGGCCCCGCC